>CBIHRW010000014.1:0-68113 GCA_966212545.1 uncultured Noviherbaspirillum sp. | reverse complement strand
GGTTTGTTCTGCTGCTGCTGTCATGGGTTGCTCCCTATGTGGTGGTGAAAAAATCGGGTATCCGCATTTCGCGGTTGATTTGTCGTGATGCGGGGCATCAAAATTAGCTGTCTCTCTTGGCACAACACGGACATACCCAGCCATCGCGTGTCTTTATCCATCCACTCTTAGCCGCTTCGATGTGGAGTTCTTTTAAAACCGCCAATACAGATTTTTGATCGTCAGCGGCCATTTCCATCGGGCCGCTATTGTCATCAGACCAGCAGCGATCATCTCTACTTTCACCGTCGCCGCGCTTCTCACATCGCAGTTCAATCCAAGTTGCCATTTGCTTACCTCCCTTGTGCAACGCATCACTAATTCAGTTCATCAACCGCGAAATGCGGATACCCAAAAAATCAGGCGGCGATCATGTCCGTGATCTTGTCGAGGTAGTCGAACAATTCACGGGCATGCTCGCGGCTAAGGCGGATGGACTCGTTTCCTGCGTTGATTACCAGCTCACCGTTGGAAAACAGGCCGGCGGCGAACTGGCTTTGCTGGTCCGTGGATGTGCCCTTGGTCGTTGCCTTTCCATCATCAGACTCGACTGTGGCGGGCGTGTCCTTCTTACCGACAACCGGTGTATTCTTCGCCGGTCCGCCTGGCCAGAACGGCGTTGCAGCAGCAAGTGCTGCAGCCGATGGTGTAACGCTCGGTGTCTGGACCCTCCGCACTACCGGAACGTCCGCCACATTGCTCCCGCCAGCGTGCAGCGGTGCGGGCTTGTATGGCTTGAACTTGGGTTCCAGCTTCATCCCGCCCAGGGCGTAGTGAACGACATTCTCGCCGTCCACGACTTTGACGATGTACTGGTTCTCGACCGCCACGGCCAGCAGGACGTTGACGCTGCCCGAGTCGGTTTCCATGATCTTGGCCAGCTCAGTGGCGGGCAGCGGACCGTCGCGCATGGCTTCTGCTGCGAGCGCTACCTTCGATCCTTTGCGCGGTGCGTACTCAGTGTTGTTCATTTCAGTGAACCCTCCCTTCCGGTGCCTCAATAACCTCAACGCGGGCATGCTTCGTCATGAACTCGTCGAGCGTTGCCAAAATCGCCTCGTCGTCGCCTTCGACGCGGGCGGCCACCAGCCTGCACATCCACAGGCCGACTTCCTTGTTGACGTCCAGAAGCGCGTTCCGCTCCTGCAGGACCGACAACAGCGCCGCTTCGAGGTCGTCGCGAGTCGGCTTGCCGCCGCTGCTGTAGATTGCGGCGAGGTTCTTCTCGGCGTTGCTCATGCGATGCCTCCTTCCAACCAGATCACCCTGCAGCCGTCGATGTCGATGCTTACCAAGCAGCCGCTCGGTGTTCGCTGCTTCAAGAGTCCGCCGACCTTCGGCAGCCGGCGAAACGCTTCGGACGGCTCAACCGAAATCGTCAGGGCCGTGTCGAGTGTTGCTGCCTTGATCGTGCAGCCGAGGCCACGCAACTTGCGTACAACGCTGTTCTGCAAGCCGAGGCGCACCTTGGTCTCGGTGGTGAGAACGCGCACTTGGGTGTTTTCCATCATGCTTCTCCTTTGCACCTGTTTTGACACCCCTGGCATGCGCGCCAGTGGGTCATCTTTTGCGGGTTGTGAGTCGGGACGCGGCGGAGCGAGTACTCCTTGCACTGAGCGACCGGGATCTCCTGGCCGAGGTGCGGACAGGCGACGACCACCGGCGGTTCCAGGACTTCGATCGCCTTCTTCTCGATCTTGTCCAGCCGGCCGGGGTACTTGCCGGACAGGACCAGGCTGATCGCCGTGCGCGAATACTCCAGGCGCTCGGCTACGGCCTTGATGCTGGTCTTGTCCGCCGCTTCGCGGATCAGCTGCAGCCAGCGTGGCTCCATGGTCATGTCAGAGGTCGTCATCGTTGACCTCCGGCTCTGTCCATACGACCTTAGCGAGGTTCGGGTCATAGACCGACTTGGTACGCTGGATCATCGGCGGGCGCGGCCCGGTGTACTTGTTGGGCGCCAGGCGGTACCGCGCCTGCACCGGCGACCTGCCAGTCTTGGCCTCGCTGACCACGACCAGGTATTCGGCGCTGTGGAGCGCGCTGATATACGCCTTGGCGGTGCCATCCTTGACCTCGACGCCTGACGTGCTGGCATGGGCGGCCAGCTCGCGCGCGTTAAAGTCGCCGATGATCCGCATTGAGCGCCACATCGCCTCGTTGCCCAATCCCTGCTTGACCGGGTTGCCCTTCTTGTCGACGCGCGGTGCTTCGATGCCGTTGTCGCGGACCAGCGTGTACTTCTTCTCCGACTGAAAACGCAGCTGATTTCCTTCGGCTGCTTTCAGGTAACCGCCTAGTTCCAGGCTGCGGATATAGGTGTAGAGCGTCTCGTCGTCGACCTTCGCCTTGCGTGCGATCTGATAGCAGGTGAAGCTCCCCGCAGCCTGGCGAATCGCTTCCCAGGCACGTTGGCGAGAACCTTTACCTCCTACCATCTCCATATGAACCGGCTTGCGGCTCCTCCTTGTACGCATGGCCGCTCCTCAAGCAGTGCGGCGCTTCGGAGCGTCGCCGGTGTACAGGTCGAGGTCGCCCCACTTGGCCAGGGACATTTCGGACTCGGCCCGCAGCATCGCTTCCTCATGGATGCGCGTCAGGTTGACGCAGACGCGGCGGACGGAACCGTGCGCCAAGTCGACCACACGCTGCAGGAGGTCGTCGGCGATCTTGACCTGCGGGCAGTAGATCGGTGCCAGCTTGCGGGCGTCATCCATCGAGGCGGGCAGCGCCGGTATCCAGGCCATCACGCGGCTGTGGAAACGCTCCCAGCGCTTCAGCTTCTGCGGAATCTGCTCTTCGCCGATCAGCAGCAGGGTGCCCTGGCTACCCTCGTAGATGTCGCGCACCAGCTCGACCATGCCGTCGCTGCGCAGGCAGAAGTCGAACTCGTCGATGATGAGCGGGCGGCGACTGGCGGCAATCTGCTCGCACACCTGGTCAAGCAGGTTCGGGATCGTGCCGGCCGGCTTGATCCCCATCTCGAACAGGATCTTCTCCAGCAGGGTCTTGCGACTCCAGGCGCTGCGCATCTGCACGTAGTAGCCGCGCGACTGGTTGGCCAGCGCCGAGCAGGCGATCGTTTTGCCGCGTCCTGCCTCGCCATACATCACGCCGATGCCAGGCAGCGTGTCCACGCGGGACAGCAGCTTCTCGGCGGCGACTGCGACCAGGTCGAGGTTGGCGATATTGGCCACGCGATTGACGGGGGTGGTGTGTTTTGTCATACTGAGTTCTCCCATTTGATGTTCAGCCGTTGCAGCGGCTGTGCGTTAAAACAAGTTGTTACGCGCTCTTGCGCTGGAATGTCCGAAACTCGGCGGTCATCTGATAGGTGTTCCGCCATTTCTTTTGCCTCTCGCAGGTAAATTCCTCCTCTCTCACAGTGTTAAGACGCTGCCACTCGACCCAGCGGTCTTGTGGCGTTTGTGGCACTTCCCATGCCGGCGTGTCCGGCACGGTTTCAACGATGGGTTCAACTGGCGCTGCGGCCTCTGCAGTTGCCTCGACAAGCACCGCCACCTGGGCACGCTCGGCCAGCTGCTCGCGGGTGACTTTCATGAAGCCGGGAATGTTGACGACGTCGGACTGCTCGATCGCGGGCAGGCCGTTGCGCTCGGCACGCACTTCCTCCAGCTTTGCCTCCAGGCGCTTCTCGCGGCCGGCTGCGCGGCGATCGCGCGCCCGCTCGATGACCGACATCGGCATGTAGTCGCGCTTGTTTGCGTCCAGGTCTGCGGTGCAGATGAAGCGGCCATCTGCGTCGTACACCCATACCTTGTTGTAGTCGTGGATGTCGTAGCCGATGCGCAGCTGCTCGCCGTGGAACTCCTCCAGGGTGCGGGTGAAGTAGCGGTTGCCGAACAGTTCGATCTCGCAGCGGCGCACCGTGCGCAGGACCTGCGGCCGGAACAGCGGCCGGACTTCGTCGTCGGCGACGGTGTGCGGTGCAAATCCGTTCTGGACCGCCTGCGCCCATGCTTCGTTCGGCGTCATGTGACGACGGCGGCCGGTGGACGGATCGGTGACCTTTGGCAGCGAGCGGTGCGGCCGGTTGTTGTACTCCTCGACCTTCTGCTCGCAAAAGGCGACGAAGTCGGGCCAGCTTATGAGCGGCATCGTGATCACTTCGCCCGGCTTGGCGATCGCCTTGCGCGACAGCTTGAACGTGGCGAGCATTGCCTCGCGGTCCATGTCCTTGCCGATGTAGCCGGGCACTTCCTTGGCCGCGTTGACCCAGATGGTCTGGTGCAGCTTCTCGATGACGCCGCGCGCCTGTGAGTTGTACGGCAGGCTATTGATCATCTCGACGCCCAGGCGAGCCATCAGGCCGGTCGCGACGTCGTTCATCAACTGGTTCTTGTAGCCGGAGCCGTTGTCAACGTAGAAAACGGCCGGGACGCCGCCGTTAAGCGCCGCGTGCCTTAACGCGTCGACCACTGCGAAGGCGCTTTCTGCCAGGCCGACAGACCAGCCGGTGGCGCGACGGGTGGCGATATCGACGACCGTGGTGATCTCCGGCCGGAATGGGCGGCCGTGGAGGGGATGCTGCACCTCCGAGTCGAAGGTGTGGCCGTCCGCGCTGTAGATGTCGGTCGGCAGCAGGTTCTCGAAGCCGCGCCGGATGAAGGGCTTGAGCGTCTTCAGCTCGCGATCGCCCATGCGGCCGATCTCCTGGGACACGTTGCCGACCTTACCCAGGAAGCGGCGGACCTGCCAAATGCTCGGGGCGTCGGCGGATGCCTCGGCCTGGCGCTTCAGGAACTCGCGGTAGGCATGCTCGACGGTCGGCTTCTCCGGCCGCTGGTAGCACTCCATGAAGGTCGGTGCCCAGGCCGGAATGGTCATGTCGCGCTCGCGCTTCTTCGGGGCGAGCATGCCGGTGCGCTCGTACTCGACGAATCGCAGGACGCTTCGCTCGGACGGCAGGCCGTCTTCGCTTGGCCGGCCGCGCTCGTCGCGTGCCATCTTGAGCATGTTGACCAGCTGCTGGCTGGCTTCACCCTTGCGCGCCATCTCGATCAGGACGCGCGCTGCCTTTTTCATGGGGTAGCCGGAACGCTGCATCAGCAGCTCCAGGGCGAGCAGGACGCCCTTACGCGCGTCGGCTTTTAACGTTTGCGCCTCGGTCGCCACCAGGGGCAGTTGCTCGATCTTGCGAGCCGGCAGAGTCTTGGCCGGCATCGTAGACACAAGGACTTGCGCAGCCTTTGCCTTGATAGCGTCCATGACCTCGACTGGTGGGACATACTCGCGGCGTGTGCCCCCCACACCCTTGGCTTGAACGTACGCCCAACCTTCACGCTCCGCCTTTGTGCGGATAGCAACTTTTGTCCCTGGGAGAATCGAAAGGTTCATGGCAGCGAGGTCTGCTGCGCTGTAGTGAGTCTTGACGACGAGCTGGGTCATGCGTCAGCTCCGAAAAGATTCAATTCCGGGGTGGCCGCCTTCAGGACGTTGCTGCGCTGGTAGGCCAGTTGCGTGAGAGTCGTCGTGAGGGCGCTAACCGTATCCTCCAGCGCTTCACCGTTCTGGTAGAAACGTGAAAGGAGCGTGATCGCCTGGGCAAAATTACCTTGGACCTCGGCCAGATCCTCGACACCTGCCTTTTTGCCGGCAGGGATGCTGACCACGACTTTGTCACCATGAGCCAAGCAGAGGTACTCGCTGATGAATGAGGCGCCGCAAAACGTCTCGAATTGCCGGATCTTATTGAGCGGCATGGAGGTGTCAGCAAGCCAGCGATAGAGCGTCTTTACCTCGACTCCCATCAGGTCCGCCAACACCTTGACCGGGCGACGATGGACTTCCGATGCGTAGTCAACGCAAAGCTCCATCGCCTCGCTAAGGCTTGTCGGCCGGATCGACTTCCACCGCCTGTTTCGCACTGTCATTTTCTTATCTCCGGGAAACGCTTCCATAGCGCAAGAGTGGTTAAAGCGGTAACCTTCTTCACATGGCCAGAGCGGCTAGGTGTTCCGAAGCGGATTGAGCGGAAGGAGAGTGGAAAGACGGTGACAAAACTGGCGTAAAATCGCGCTTTGCGTAGCGGTTCGGCCAAATGACGCGGGGATCAATCCCGAGGGCTTTTGCGATGATGCCCTCAGCTTTCGGGTAGGGCTTATCTAGGGCGGACTTCAGTGTTCCAGCACTCAGTCCGCTTTGCCTAGACAACTCGCGCAGTGACCAACCTTTCTTGTGAAGGGCCGCGACCACGTCCGCCCGATGCCAATCCTGGGCGGCTTTTTTTTGAGATTTATCTACGCTCATTGGGTACTCCTTTTCGGTAAGTCCATGAGCGAATTTTGAACCGGAAAGAGTGGAAAGTAAAGAGGAGAAACGTACTTTCTCCTTAAAATTTCCTCTTTTTTGAAGCTACCTATAAAAGCTCTTATATTTCAATAAGTTACAGAGAGCAAAAAGTGCGACAAAGAAGGCGAAGAGACTTTCCTCTCTGGCAGGGTGGAGTGAAAAGTGGATAGTTTGCTGTCGGCTAGTGAAATTGCCGCTCTCAAAATCCCTGGATTGCCGACGACAAAAGTCGGCGTCAGGAACATGGCTGAGCGAGAGCAGTGGTACTTCGAGGAAGTAAAAGGGATTGGTGGTACGCGTCGCGTCTACGAGCTACCTACTCGCTACTACCACGGTCAAGAATGGGAGGCTTGGCACTCAGCAGGAGAAATTGCAGCAATGAATCTACCTGGCTTGGAGGGCCGGTCAAGAGTGGAGATCGCCGACATTGCAACCAAGGAGGGATGGCCCGTTAGGGACATACGTACGCCAGGCGGATCACGTCGCGTTTACGACGTGCCTGGCAAGTACATAGAGGGTTCGTCTCACGCCACGAATCAGGCGTCTAACGTTGTCGGCTCCATTGCGGCAGGCTCCAAGGACGTCGACTGGGACATGATGGACTTGGCTATGAGTGCACTGTCCGAATGGGAACAGGAGCGCGGCATCGTGATCGAACAGAGCCGACGGTCTGCCATTATCTCGGTGCTGTACGACTACCTTGTGAGAGGCGAAGCTGACAAGCTTGAGCGGGTGTTTAAAGCTATCGGCTAAAAGCCCCATGAATATGGGATAGGACAGTTTCCGTCAGTCAACTACATTGCCCAATTTTTTGACTGACCATGGAAAAACAAGAAAAGCCCACGATCGCCACCCTGAAACGCCTACTCGACGGCGCTGCATGCGAAGCCGGCCGCGCCATGTTCAACCGCTCCGGCTTCCAGGCTCCTCGGCCGACATCCATCCAGACACTTGCTGCGAATGACCCTGCTTATGTCGTCCCGGTGCCACTTCCGGTTCAGTTCCAGCCCGCCTCGGTGCCAAAAACTGCGCAAAAAAGGGCGGAAGTCATCCAATTTCTAGCATTCCGTGCCAAAACGGCGGCGAGGGTCAGACCAGCCGGGAACCCGCGCCGTTACTGGGGCACGCTAGGTTTGGGCGGCCTTAGCGCCGGTGTCAAAATGCGCACCTCCCCACATTACCGCCCCGCTCCGTGTCCGGGATCATCCACCCGCACAAGTAGTCGGGGAGAATTCTCGGCATTGCCGGCAAGGTAATGGCTAGATGTCGCGGCCGTCCGCCGCACGGCGGAGACCAGCGTACGTGTGAACTCCATAGGAGACAGCGTTTTCCTGGAGGATGGCAAGCATGCCCCCACCTTGATCAAGAACGCCGATATTGCGACGTACCGGGCCAAGGAGCTGGGTCGCAACAATTTCCAGCTCTTTGCCGGTCAGCATGTCGTACGATGACATGCATGTCCGCTCATTGAAATTGCCGCGTTTGCACACGCGTTCTGCTGATATCCAAACCTCTCCATGCAAATTGCCATTTTCGACACCGACAGGAACCAGGCTGAGACGGCGTGCTCAACGCTGGCCGCCGCCGGATTTCACTGCCATCAAGTGAAGAGTGCGGACGCGATGCTGGAAACGCTTCAGCACGAGGACGTCGGCTTGTTTGTCATCGACATGTCGTCAGCGGACGCTCGCGGCATGCAATTGTTGCGCGCCATTCGAACACATGCGGCGACTGCCCCCATACTGCTGTTAGCCACACGCTCCAAAGAACATGTGATGGCCGCAGCGATGGATGCCGGCGCCTCCGACTACCTCGTCAAGCCGGCACGGCGCGGTGAGTTGCTGATGCGCGTCCGAATCCTGCTGGCGCGCGCTTACCCGGAATTGAACGCCGGACAGCTCCTGCACTTCGGGCGCTATGCATTCGAGAGCACCTCCGGTCGCATCGCCGTAGATGGAAGGCCGGTCGAGGTCACGCAAAAGGAATTCGAACTGGCGCTGCTGTTCTTTCGTCATCTCGGCCGCCCGCTGTCCCGGGCCTATATCCGTGAAACGGTCTGGTCGCGCGATCCCGACCTGCCGTCGCGTACCATCGACACCCACGTATCGCGGGTGCGCAGCAAATTGGGCCTGCGGCCGGAAAACGGTTTCCGCCTGTCGCCGGTCTACAGCTACGGTTACCAGCTGGAACAGGTTTCCTGATCCGGCACATGGCAAGACCGTGTCGCTTTGCCAATACCCCGCCTTTGGCCGTGTGCCCCCCATGCAACAGGCTATAATAGAGGCTTAGTTTTTCCGCATATCCAATCCGAATGCAGCTTCTCGCCGTCGGTCTAAACCACACTACCGCGCCTGTCTCGCTGCGCGAAAAGGTGGCATTCCCTGCTGACCAGATCGGTGAAGCGGTGGCATCCGCGCGCGCCTGGTTCGGCCGCGCGACTGCAACCGGCTCGACCGACGAAGCGGCGATCCTTTCGACCTGCAATCGCACCGAGCTGTATGCAGCCAGCCAAATCCCGGGCGGCGTCGAAGCGGCTATCGACACGACGGCGCGCTTCCTCGCCGAATACCACAAGCTGCCCTACGCGGAACTGCGTCCCTATCTGTACACGCTGCCGCAGGACAACGCGGTGCGCCATGCCTTCCGTGTGGCGTCCGGCCTGGACTCCATGGTGCTCGGTGAGGCACAGATCCTCGGCCAGATGAAGGAAGCGGTCCGCCGCGCGGAAGCGGCGGGCGGACTGGGTACCTATCTGCACCAGATGTTCCAGCGCACCTTTGCCGTTGCAAAAGAGGTACGCACCACTACCGAAATCGGCGCACACAGCGTCTCCATGGCCGCCGCCGCAGTGCGCCTGTCGCAGCGGATTTTCGACAGGATCTCCGAACAGAATGTGCTGTTCATTGGCGCGGGCGAGATGATCGAACTGTGCGCGACCCACTTCGCCGCGCAGAATCCGAAGTCGCTGACGGTCGCCAACCGCACCATGGAGCGCGGCGAAGCGCTCGCCCATCGTTTCAGCGGCAAGGCGATCCGCCTGGCTGACCTGGCAGACCAGCTCTCGCGCTTCGACATCGTCGTTTCCAGCACGGCTTCGTCGCTGCCGATCATCGGCCTGGGCATGGTGGAACGCGCGATCAAGGCGCGCCGCCACAAGCCAATGTTCATGGTCGACCTCGCGGTGCCGCGCGACATCGAATCCGAAGTCGGCCGGCTCGACGATGTCTTCCTGTACACGGTGGACGACCTCGGCTCTGCCGTGCAGACCGGCATCGAAAACCGCCAGGCAGCGGTTGCACAGGCCGAAGCGATCATCGAGACCCGCGTGCAATCCTTCATGCACTGGATCGAGAGCCGCGCTGTCGTGCCGCTGATCCGCGAACTGCACGACACCAGCGAAGCCATGCGCGTCGCCGAACTCGAGCGCGCACGGAAGCTGCTCGCCAAGGGCGAGAACATCGACGCGGTGCTGGAAGCGCTGTCGAAAGGCCTCACCGCCAAATTCCTTCATGGCCCCCAGCAGGCCCTGCACAATGCGCAAGGCGACGAGCGAGCGCGCCTCGCCGCGCTCCTTCCGCAGCTGTTCCGCACCAAGCGCTAGCTGACACGCATCCTTTCGGGGCTGCCCGCACGCCCCGCCCGTGTGCCATGCCCGCCCGGCACCCCGCAACCGATTCCACAAACGAACACCGCCATGAAACCTTCAATGCTCTCCAAGCTCGATCAGCTTTCCGAACGACTGGAAGAACTCAACAGCCTGCTGATCCAGGAAGGCGTCACCAACGACATGGACCAGTACCGCAAGCTGACCCGCGAACACGCGGAGCTCGGTCCGCTGGTGGCGCTGTACCAGGATTACAAGCAGGCCGGCGAGGACATCAAGACCGCGCAGGAAATGCTGGCCGATCCGGACATGAAGGAGCTGGCGCAGGAGGAAATCGCCACAGCGAAGGCGCGCATCGAGCAGCTCGAAGCCGATCTGCAGAAGATGCTGCTGCCCAAAGATCCCAACGACGAGCGCAACATTTACCTCGAAATCCGGGCCGGCACCGGCGGAGACGAGGCGGCGCTGTTTGCCGGCGACCTGCTGCGCATGTACACACGTTATGCCGAGCGCAATCGCTGGCAGGTCGAGATGGTGTCGGAGTCGCCGTCCGAAATCGGCGGCTACAAGGAGGTCATCGTCCGCCTCATCGGCCATGGCGCCTATTCCAAGCTCAAGTTCGAATCCGGCGGCCATCGCGTGCAGCGCGTGCCGGCGACGGAAACGCAGGGCCGCATCCACACCTCCGCCTGCACGGTCGCGGTGATGCCGGAAGCGGACGAGGTCGAAGACGTCGAGATCAACCCGGCGGATATCCGCATCGACACCTTTCGCGCATCAGGCGCGGGCGGCCAGCACATCAACAAGACCGACTCGGCGGTGCGCATCACCCACATCCCGACCGGCATCGTGGTTGAGTGCCAGGATGACCGCAGCCAGCACAAGAACAAGGCATCGGCATTGAAGGTGCTCGCCGCGCGCATCAAGGACGTGCAGATGCGCGAGCAGCAGGCGAAGGAGGCGGCAACGCGCAAGTCGCTGATCGGCTCGGGCGACCGCAGTGAGCGTATCCGCACCTACAATTTCCCGCAGGGCAGGATGACGGATCACCGCATCAACCTGACGCTGTACAAGCTCGATTTCATCATGGACGGCGACCTGGAAGAACTGACCAATTCGTTGATGGCAGAACACCAGGCGGAATTGCTGGCCGCGCTGGCGGACGAGGCATAATTGCCCACATCCGCACCGCGAGAAGAGACTTGCAAATCAGGAACTTTTCTGGCCGGCATTACTCTTACGGCATTTCACTCTTATAACTAGCAACCATGAAAACTTCCAAACCGGTGTTGGTCGCAGTCGGTGTCATCGCCCTCGGGCTGGTGGGGTTTGCCCTGTATCTGCAGCATGTGAAGGGAGAGATGCCCTGCCCGCTGTGCGTGATCCAGCGCTACTTGTTCGTTCTCCTCGCGCTGGTGTGCTTTCTGTTTGCCGTACTGCCCCGGGGTACGGTCCGCTTCGGCTCGGTGATCGGCGCGCTCACGGCGCTGGGCGGCGCGGGCGTAGCCGGCTGGCATGTGTGGGTGAAGGCGCACCCGACTGTGTCGTGCGGCATCGACCCGCTCGAAACGGCGCTGAACCGTTACCCGACAGCCGAATTGCTGCCCTTCTTGTTCAAGGCCGAGGGATTGTGCTCCGCGGAATATCCGCCGATTCTCGGTCTATCGACGCCGCATTGGTCGCTGATCTGGTTTGCAGCATTCGCGCTGATCATGGTCTGGGCCGCCCTGCGCCGCCCCAACTGATTGAACCTGGACTGCCGATGCAACCGACGCACGAGAGCGCCACTTTTTCCATCGAAGCCGGCACCAGCATAGGCAACCTGCTTCGGAAGCCGCCACTCGACGCCCTCGAAGCACGCATCCTGTTATCCCATGGATTGCAGCTGTCCCGCGTACAGCTCGTCACTCAGTCCGAACGCCTCCTTACCGCGGATGAAGCCGTCCGCGTCGCATCCCTGTTCGCGCGCCGCCTGCACGGCGAACCGATTGCCTACATCCTCGGCGAGCGGGAATTCTTCGGCCTCATGCTGCTTACGACGCCCGATGCATTGATTCCCCGTCCCGAAACGGAATTGCTGGTTGAACTCGCTCTCGACCGCCTGCCGGAAGGCGGGCGTGTGCTCGATATGGGAACCGGCACCGGCGCGATCGCGATTGCCATTGCCCATATGCGACCGGATGCGAACGTGACTGCACTGGACGCCAGCAAGGCAGCGCTTGCCGTCGCGCGCCGCAACGTGGAGCGCACCGGCGTCAATGTCCGGCTTCTCGACAGCGACTGGTACTCCGCGCTGGGGGAAGAACAGTTCAACCTCATCGTGTCGAACCCGCCCTATATCGTTGCCGGCGACCCGCATTTGTCGCAGGGCGACCTCCGCTTCGAACCGATCGATGCACTGACCGACCATGGCGACGGGCTGTCCGCGATTCGCACCATCGTCAGCGGCGCGCGACAACATCTCGCTCCCGGCGGCTGGCTGCTGATGGAGCACGGATACGACCAGGCAGCGTCCGCGCGCGACCTGCTGGCACGGCAAGGCTTTCACAACGTGCAAAGCTGGAAAGACCTGGCTGGCATCGAGCGCGTCAGCGGCGGCCAACACTAGTACCCATTTTTGACCTGTCAAGACTGGCGCAATCACACAATTTGCGTATCATCATCCGCTTGTTTTCATCATTCTGAGTTTCCATGCTTCCATCCATCGAACAACGTCTCGCCCTTGAACTCGCCGCCAAACCGGTGCAAGTCGCCGCCGCCATCGCCCTGTTGGATGAAGGCGCCACCGTTCCCTTCATTGCACGCTACCGCAAGGAAGCCACCGGCGGCCTGGACGACACGCAATTGCGCCTGCTGGAGGAGCGTCTGCGCTACCTGCGCGAGCTCGAAGACCGCCGCGCGGCGATCATCGCGTCAATCGAAGAACAAGGGAAGATGACGCCGGAACTGCTGGATGCAATCACGCACGCGGAAGACAAAACCCGCCTGGAAGACCTGTACCTGCCGTACAAGCCCAAGCGCCGCACCAAGGCACAGATCGCCGCGGAAGCCGGCCTGACCGAGCTGGCTGACGCCCTGCTCGCGAACCCGGCGCTGAACCCTGACGAAGAAGCCGCCAAGTACATCAAGCCCGCGTTCACCACCCCAAACGGCGACAACCCAGGCGTGCCGGATGCGAAGGCGGCCCTCGACGGCGCGCGCCAGATCCTGATGGAGCGTTTTGCCGAAGACGCGACGCTGCTGCAAACCCTGCGCGAATACCTGACCGAACATGGCGTGGTGGAATCCAAGGTCGTCGAAGGCAAGGAAGAAGCGGGCGCCAAGTTCGCCGATTATTTCGACTACTCTGAAACCATCAGCACCATCCCGTCGCACCGGGCGCTCGCGCTGTTCCGCGGCCGTCGCGAAGAAGTGCTGAACGTCTCGCTGCGCCTCGACAGCGAGGAAGAGAAGCCGAAATGGGACGCCCCGCACAACCCCTGCGAAAGCCGCATCGCCGCCCGCTTCGGCGTCAGCAGCCAGGGCCGGCCGGCCGACAAGTGGCTGGCAGACACGGTGCGCTGGGCATGGCGGGTGAAGGTGTTCATGCACCTGGAAACCGAGCTGATGACCAGTCTGCGTGAACGCGCCGAGATCGAAGCGATCAACGTCTTCGCGCGCAATCTGAAAGACCTGTTGCTCGCCGCACCGGCAGGCCCGCGCGCCACCATGGGCCTGGACCCGGGCCTGCGCACCGGGGTGAAGGTCGCGGTAGTCGACGCGACCGGCAAGGTCGTCGACACCTCCACCATTTACCCGCACCAGCCGCGCAACGACTGGGAAGGCTCGCTCCACACCCTGGCCCAACTCGCGCGCAAGCACAATGTCGCGCTGATTTCGATCGGCAACGGCACCGCCTCCCGCGAAACCGACAAGCTGGCGCAGGATCTGATCAAGCAGCATCCGGAGCTCAAGCTCACCAAGATCGTCGTGTCCGAAGCCGGCGCCTCGGTCTATTCCGCTTCCGAGTTCGCGTCGCGCGAACTGCCGGAGCTCGACGTTTCGCTGCGCGGCGCCGTGTCGATCGCGCGCCGCCTTCAGGATCCGCTCGCAGAGCTGGTGAAGATCGACCCGAAATCCATCGGTGTCGGCCAGTACCAGCATGACGTCAGCCAGTCGCAACTGGCGCGATCGCTTGATGCGGTGGTGGAAGACTGCGTGAACGCCGTGGGCGTGGACGTGAATACCGCTTCGGCTCCGTTGCTGGCCCGCGTGTCCGGCCTGAACGCAAGCGTCGCGCAGAGCATCGTCAACTACCGCGACATGAAGGGCATGTTCCCCTCGCGCGCCGCGCTGCTGTCGGTGCCGCGCCTGGGCGAAAAGACCTTCGAACAGGCGGCAGGCTTCCTGCGCATCATGAACGGTGAAAACCCGCTCGATGCGTCGGCCGTGCACCCTGAATCCTATCCGGTGGTCGAGAAGATCCTTGCCGACATCAAGAAGGATGTGAAAGGCGTGATCGGCGACGGCAAGCTGCTGAAGTCCATCATTCCTTCCAAGTATGCCGACGAGAAGTTCGGCGTGCCGACCATTACCGACATCCTGAAGGAGCTCGAGAAGCCCGGTCGCGATCCGCGCCCGGAATTCACCACCGCAACCTTCAAGGAAGGCGTGGAAGACATCAAGGACCTGCGCCCGGATATGATCCTCGAAGGTGTGGTCACCAACGTGGCCGCGTTCGGTGCCTTCGTCGACATCGGCGTGCACCAGGACGGGTTGGTCCATATTTCGGCGCTTTCCAACACATTCGTGCGCGATCCTCATACCGTTGTCAAGGCGGGCCAGGTGGTCAAGGTCAAGGTGCTGGAAGTCGATGAAAAGCGCCGCCGCATCGCCCTGACAATGCGTCTGTCCGACACACCGGCGCCTGCCGGCGCCCGCCCGGAACAGCGCGGCGACCGCAACGACACCCGCAGGCTGTCCCAGCATCAACGCGCCCCGCAGCCGGCTGTAGGCGGTGCGATGGCGGCGGCGTTTGCCAAGCTGAAGGGATAAACACCCGCTGTACTGCGAAGGACGGGAATCCGCTGCTGCGGGTTCCCGTTTTTTATTTTTACTGCAACTTTCGCCCGGGAGGCAGCGCGCGACCGCAGATTTCCCGCTATTTCTCCGCTCCGCGCGGCATGCCCCCACCCTTTTTCATATAATGATGAACATTCGCCATTTTTAAATGTTTAGAGGTAATAGCATGAGCGACGTACAAGCCTGGATCAAAGAAACCGTCACCACCCACCCCGTCGTGCTGTTCATGAAAGGCACTGCCCAGTTTCCGCAGTGCGGCTTTTCCGGCCGCGCAGTCCAGATCCTGAATGCCTGCGGCGTCGAAAACATCGTCACCGTGAACGTACTGGAAGATGCGGAAGTCCGCCAGGGCATCAAGGAGTATTCGAACTGGCCGACCATTCCCCAACTGTATGTGAAGGGCGAGTTCATCGGCGGTTCCGACATCATGTCCGAGATGTACGAGTCGGGCGAACTGCAGACCCTGCTGAAAGCCTGATCACGGTCCCTCAGCAGGCGCAACCGCTCTACAATGCCCAGCCATCGATTGATCGTTGCCATCACCGGCGCGACCGGTGCGGTGTATGGCGTTCGCCTGCTCCGGGTACTGCAAGCCAACCCGGACATCGAAACGCATCTCATGATTTCCGATGCAGGCGTATTGAACCTGCATCAGGAACTCGATCTGGGACGAAAGGAAGTCGAAGCACTGGCCGACGTCGTCCATAACGTGCGCGACATCGGTGCGTCGATTGCCAGTGGTTCATTTCAGTCGGAAGGCATGGTCGTCGCGCCATGCTCAATGAAAACGCTTGCTTCCGTTGCGCACGGCCTCTCCGACAACCTTATTTCACGTGCGGCCGACGTCGTATTGAAGGAAAGGCGGCGTCTGGTCCTGATGGTGCGCGAAACGCCCTTCAATCTCGCACACTTGCGCAACATGACTGCCGTCACCGAAATGGGCGGCATCATCTTCCCACCCCTGCCCGGCTTTTACCAGCGACCGAAGACCATCGATGACATGGTGGACCACACGGTCGGACGCGTCCTCGACCTGTTCGCGATCCCGCACGCGCTAACGCCGCGGTGGACGGGAATGAAGGGGGAAGTGTAAGCCAGGCGACTGACGCTTCGGCCCGAGCGGTTCAGGTGAACGCTGGCTGGCGATCATCGCCCCAAACAAAAAACCCGCGACCATTGCTGATCGCGGGTTTTTATTGGTGCCGGCTGCAGGACTCGAACCCGCCACCTGATGATTACAAATCAACTGCTCTACCAGATGAGCTAAGCCGGCGAAACTTGAAAGACCCGTATTGTACTTTATTTGATCCGTGTTAGCGTCGGGCGCCCACCTTTTTTTGGTGGCTCGCTCGGATCATCGGGATCGGTGCCGGATTCGGATTCCGCTTGGCTGTCAGACGGTGCAGGAACGGCTGCAAGTGCAGGCGCGTTATGCTTGTCCTCCGCCTGCCCTTCCGCCTCGCGTTCCGACGCAAGCGTCACCTCAAAAGCCATGCCCTGCCCATTTTCCCGCGCGTAGATGGCAACGACATTATCGACCGGGATCGAAATCTCGCGGGACACCCCACCGAAGCGAGCGTGGAAATTAACGAAATCATTGTCCATCTTCAACCCGCTGGTCGCGGTGAAGCTGATGTTCAGGACGATTTCGCCATTCTTCACGAACTCGCGTGGCACCAGCGTGCGGGCATCGACCGCAGCGGCCAGGTAAGGCGTATAGCCATTGTCCGTGCACCATTCATAAATGGCGCGCAGCAAATAGGGCTTGGTCGAGATCTCAGACATGATTTCCAGGCTTAAACAGCAATGGCGCGACGCAATTGATCCGCATCACGCCATGCACGTCTTAGCGGCGCATGACTTTTTCGGATGGCGTCAGCGCTTCAATGTAGGCAGGACGGGAGAAGATCCGTTCCGCATACTTCATCAGAGGCGCCGCAGTCTTCGAGAGTTCGATGCCATAGTGGTCGAGGCGCCACAGCAACGGAGCAATTGCCACGTCGAGCATGGAAAACTCGTCGCCGAGCATGTACTTGTTCTTGATGAACAGCGGAGCCAGCGTGGTCAGGCGATCGCGGATTTCCGCGCGGGCCTTTTCATGCGCCTTGTCCGCGCCCTTGGACTTGTCGTTTTCCAGTGTATGCACGTGGACAAACAATTCCTTCTCGAAATTGAACAGCATCAGGCGCGCACGCGCGCGCATCAACGGATCGGCCGGCATCAGTTGCGGATGCGGGAAGCGCTCGTCGATGTATTCGTTGATGATGTTCGACTCGTACAGGATCAGGTCACGCTCGACCAGGATCGGCACCTGGCCATAGGGATTCATGACCGAGATATCTTCCGGTTTGTTGAACAGGTCAACGTCACGGATTTCGAAATCCATGCCCTTCTCGAACAACACGAGACGGCAGCGCTGCGAAAATGGGCAAGTAGTGCCCGAGTAGAGAACCATCATGTTGTAGTTCCTTAGAAACAAAAGGGTGAGACGTCGTACGGCTCACCCCAAAACAATTGCCCGCAACCGTGGATGCGGGCCTAGGCTTTATTTGACTTCTTTCCAGTATGACTTGTTCAGCAGCCATGCCAGGAGCATGAAGCCACCGAGGAACATCAGCACGATTACGCCGAGGCGCTTGCGCTTGTTCTGTGCGGGCTCACCCATCCATTCCAGATAGGCAACCAGGTCGGCCGTCGCCTCGTCGAACTCGATTGTCGACATCTTGCCCGGCTTGACTTGCTCGAAACCCGCAAACTTGTGCACCACCTTGCTGGCGTCATGCGGATCCTTCTCTTCGACGAACTTCGCGGCGCGGACGCCCTGCAGTTCCCACATCACGTGCGGCATGCCGACGTTCGGGAAAACCAAGTTGTTCCAGCCGGTCGGGCGGGTATCGTCCTTGTAGAACGTGCGCAGGTAGGTGTACAGCCAATCCGGACCAGAGCCTTCACTCGATGCTTTCGCGCGGGCGATGACCGAGAGGTCCGGCGGCACTGCGCCGAACCAGTCCTTGGCATCCTTTGCAGCCATGGAAACCTTCATCAGGTCGCCGACCTTGTCGCCGGTGAACAGGAGGTTGTTCTTGATCTGCTCTTCGGTCAGGCCGATATCGACCAGACGGTTGTAGCGCATGGCCGACGCCGAGTGGCAGTTCAAGCAGTAGTTAACGAACAGCTTGGCGCCGTTTTGCAGTGCGGCCAGGTCCTTGGTGCGGTCCGGTGCCTGATCCAGCGGAAAAGTCGCTTCACTGGCGAACGTGACCGCCGGGACGAGTGCCAGGACCGCAATCAGTTTTTTCAACAAGTTCATGGTTCTTATATCCCTTTTGCGGCTTAGTGCGGATGGAACGTGACACGGTCAGGCACGGCCTTGAACTGGCCCATCTTGCTCCACCACGGCATCAGCAGGAAGAAGCCGAAGTAGATGAAGGTACAGATCTGGGCGACGAGGGTGCCGACCGGCGTCGGCGCCTGGACGCCGAGGTAGCCGAGGATCACGAACGCGATACCGAACACCAGGTAGATGTAGCGATGACTAGCCGGACGATAGCGGATGGACTTGACCGGAGAGTGGTCAAGCCAGGGCAGGCCGGCCAGGATCAGCACGGACACACCCATCAGCACAACGCCCCAGAACTTCGCATCGAACACGAACATGCCGATCAGCGCGGCAACGCCGACAATCAGAATGCCCAGTTTGGTGGAACCGCTCAACTTGGACTTCAGCATGACCAGCGCGATGTACGCAGCCAGGCCGATCGCCAGGTACAGCATGAACTCCGAGGTGGTCGCACGCAGGATCGAGTAGAACGGCGTGAAGTACCAGACCGGCGCGATGTGCGGCGGGGTTTTCAGCGGGTCAGCCGGAATGAAGTTGTTGTACTCGAGGAAGTAACCGCCCATCTCCGGTGCGAAGAAGACGATGGCGCTGAACACGATCAGGAAGACCGCGGCAACGAACACATCATGCACCGTGTAGTACGGGTGGAACGGGATACCGTCGATCGGAACGCCGTTGGCGTCGGTCTTTTCCTTGATTTCCACGCCGTCCGGGTTGTTGGAACCCACTTCGTGCAGCGCAACGATGTGCGCGACGACCAGGCCCAGCAGCACCAGCGGAATCGCAATGACGTGGAAGGAGAAGAAGCGGTTCAGGGTCGCATCGGAGACGACGTAATCACCGCGGATCCACAGCGACAGGTCCGGGCCGATGAACGGAATCGCACCGAACAGGTTCACGATCACCTGAGCGCCCCAATAGGACATCTGGCCCCACGGAAGCAGGTAACCGAAGAAGGCTTCCGCCATCAGGCACAGGAAGATGCCGACGCCGAACAGCCACACGAGCTCGCGGGGCTTGCGGTAGGAACCGTAGAGCAGGCCGCGCACCATGTGCAGGTAGACGACGATGAAGAAGGCGGATGCGCCGGTGGAGTGCATGTAGCGGATCAGCCAGCCCCAAGGCACGTCGCGCATGATGTACTCGACGGAGGCGAATGCGAGGTTGGCATCTGGCTTGTAGTGCATCACGAGGAAGATGCCGGTGACGATCTGGATCACCAGCACCAGCAGTGCGAGCGAACCGAAGGCGTACCAGTAGTTGAAATTCTTCGGCGCGTAGTACTCGGACAGGTGCGCCTTCCAGGTCGAGGTGACCGGGAAGCGTGCATCGAGCCAGTTCAGGGCCTTGGCGGACACGGGGGCGTCAGCGGGAAGCTTTTTTTCTTGGAATGCCATGGTTATGCTTCACCTTTCTCATCTTTTCCGATGATCAGCTTGTTATCGCTGAGGTACATGTGCGGCGGAATCTCGAGGTTGTCCGGCGCCGGCTTGTTCTTGAACACGCGGCCGGCGAGGTCGAAGGTGGAACCGTGGCACGGGCAGAGGAAGCCGCCTGCCCAGTCGTCCGGCAGCGAGGGCTGAGCGCCCGGCTGCAGCTTGGTGGTCGGCGAGCAGCCGAGGTGCGAGCAGATACCGACGGCAACCAGGATTTCCGGCTTGCGCGACCGGTATTCGTTACGGGCATAGTCCGGCGTCAGCTCATTCGGATTGCGCTCGGACTTGGGGTCGGCGACCTGGCCTTCGGTCTTCTTCAGCGACTCGACCATTTCCGGCGAACGCTTCAGGATCCAGACCGGCTTGCCACGCCACTCGACGGTCTTCAGCTCTCCCGGCGCGAGGCCGGCAATATCAACCTCAACCGGAGCGCCGGCGGCCTTAGCCCGCTCGGACGGCTGGAAGGTCGACACAAAGGCTCCCGCTGTAGCCAAGCCGGCCACACCACCCGCCGCGCAAGTCGCGACGAGCAAGCCACGTCGACCGGAATCGACCTGCTTTTCGTTACTCATACCAACCCCAATAAATGAAAATGCGAAATCTGTAGGAAAGTTCAGCAACCTTAGATTATAACTGACGGGACATTCGATTTAAAGTGAATATGAAACGCTTTGCGCGACTTTCGGGGACTTTCTAGTGCATTCCTGTACTCGTGGCGGCGCCGTACGTAGAAAGACATCCAAAGCCGACAAATTAGTCGCGTGACAGGTAGCGGGAGCTGGGTTGGCGATTATGATTTTTATAACAAGAAAGGAGTAATACGATGGGATTCATGCAGGAATTCAAAGCATTTGCGATCAAGGGGAATGTCATTGACCTAGCGGTCGGGGTGATCATTGGGAGCGCCTTCGCCAAGATCGTCGACTCGCTCGTGCAGGACCTGATCATGCCCGTTGCGGGCAAGCTTCTTGGCGGGCTGGATTTCACGAACTACTACCTGCCGCTCAATAATCAGGGAACGCACCTGGCACTTGCCGAAGCGAAGAAAGCAGGCGCCGTGTTCGCCTACGGCAGCTTCATCACCATCCTGCTGAACTTCATCATCCTCGCATTCATCATTTTCCAGATGGTGCGTGCGCTGAACAAGGCGAAGAAATCCGAACCCGCACCTGTAGCCGAGCCGCTGCCGACGCCGGAAGAGATCGTGCTACTCCGAGAAATCCGGGATGCGCTGAAAACGTAGGCTAAGACTTCTTTACGAGCGGTTTGCCCAGTTGCAGCAGGCCGCGGCGATGTGCCTCGAACACGGCTTCGCCGCGCGAATGCACGGCCAGCTTGCCGTAGATGTTCTTGATGTGAGTCTGTACCGTGCCAACGGAAACGGACAGCATCTTTGCCACCTCGCCATAGCTCTCACCTTGGGCGATCAGGTCGAGGATCGCAGCCTCGCGTTTCGTCAGATTCGTAACATCGCCATTCGGCGAGGATGGCGTCTCGACGGGCTTCTTGTTGTCACGAACCTTAGCCAGGACCATGCGTGCGATCGCGGGGCTCATCGGTGCGCCGCCCGCCCGCAAGTCGAGCACGGCGCGCGCAATGTCCATCTTGCCGGCATCCTTGAGGACGTAACCCGATGCACCAGCCTCGATACAAGCGAGCACGTTGGCCTCATCGCTGGACATGGTGACCACCATGATGTCCGTATTCGGGTGGCGGTCCGCGCACGCATGAATGATTTCGATGCCCGAGCCGTCCGGCAGGCCGAGATCGGTCATCAGAACATCCGGCGACGACGATTCGAGCCAGGCAAGCGCCGGCTTGACGCTGTCGAAGGCGTGCAGCAGCTTCAAGCCGGGGTCGGATTCGACCGCCAAGCACAGTGATTTTCGGGTTACAGCATCGTCTTCGACGATCAGGACACCAACCCGGTCGCGTGATGTTTCTTGCAGCATAGCAACTCCCTCATTGCCGGTAATGATACCTTGTCCACGCATGATTGAGGGAATTCGACCGACTATTGGTACGGGCGTTCTAGCTGCGCTATACGGGGTTTGGGATATCGATGAAGGTGTGTTCGATTCCGAACTGCTGCGCGAGATGCCCGCCCAAAGCTTGGACTCCGAAGCGTTCGGTCGCGTGATGGCCACAAGCCAAGTAGGCCACACCCGCCTCGCGGGCGAGATGCACGGTCGGCTCGGAAATTTCCCCGCTCAGATAGACCGTGGCACCCGCCGCAATCGCGTCGCCAAGCATGCTGTGCGCAGCTCCCGTACACCACCCGACCCGCCCCAAGCGTTGGGCCGGATCGCCAATTACCAGGGGTGCACGTCCCAAGCGTTCTTCGACAACCCGGGCGAGGTCGCCGACTGCCTTCAATGAAGGCTGCATCGGTACGCCCAGCCATCCGAGGTCGTTTTCCCCGAAGCGGCCATCGGCAGCAAGTTCAAGGCGGGATGCCAGTTGCGCGTTGTTGCCGAATTCGGGATGCATGTCGAGCGGGAGATGGTAGGCGAACAGGTTGATGTCATGTCCCAGGAGCAGCTTGAGCCGACGGTGCTTCGGGCCGATGACGCGGGCATCCTCGCCGCGCCAGAAGTAGCCATGATGCACCAGGATCGCATCCGCGCCGTGCTCCACTCCAGCTTCGAGCAGCGCCAGGCTGGCAGTGACGCCGGTGACGAGTTTTTTGATTTCCGGTCGTCCTTCGACCTGCAGTCCGTTTGGGCAATAGTCGCGAAAGCGGTTAATATCGAGCGTTTGCTCGAGATATTTTGCAAAATCATCTCTGTGTATTGATCCACGGCTCATTTCTTAACCTTATATGCGACGTCTCTGGCTATTGTTTGCGCAAACCATCACTATCGGTCTGGCGATCTGGTTCATTGTAGCGACCTTGAAGCCCGATTGGGCAGCCAGCAGCCGTGCTTCACGCATCGCACCCGCCTCGGTACCGATGATGGAGGCGCCGGCCAACGCCAGCCCGGCGCAGAGCTCATATCGCGACGCAGCACGACTCGCCATGCCCGCCGTGGTCAACATCTTCACGACCAAGGGCGCGCGCCAGCCGAAGACGCCGTTCATGGATGACCCGCTGTTCCGCCGCTTCTTCGGCGAGCAGGAGGACCGCCAGTTCAGCCTTGGCTCAGGCGTGGTGGTGAGCTCCGAAGGTTATATCCTGACCAACAACCACGTGATCGAGACCGCCGACGAGATCGAGATTGCGCTCGCGGATGGGCGCAAGGCGGTCGCCAAGGTGGTCGGCACCGATCCGGAAACCGACCTCGCCGTCGTCAAGATCAACCTGCAGAACCTGCCGGCGATCACCCTCGGGCATGCGGACAAGGCGAAGGTCGGCGACGTCGTGCTGGCGATCGGCAATCCGTTCGGCGTCGGCCAGACCGTCACGATGGGGATCATTTCCGCGCTGGGCCGGAATCACCTCGGCATTAACACTTTCGAGAACTTCATCCAGACCGACGCGGCGATCAATCCGGGCAATTCCGGCGGCGCGCTGATCGATGCCAACGGCAATCTGCTGGGCATCAATACCGCGATTTATTCCCGCAGCGGCGGTTCACTGGGGATCGGATTTGCCATTCCGGTGACGACCGTGAAATCGGTCATGGAATCGATTATCAGCACCGGCCAAGTGGTACGCGGCTGGATCGGCGTCGAACCGCAGGATATTACGCCGGAACTGGCAGAGAGCTTCGGACTCGCCAAGAAATCCGGCGCCATCATCGCCGGCGTGCTCAAGGGCGGTCCGGCGGACAAGGCAGGGATGCGTCCGGGCGACATTCTCGTCGCCGTGGAAGGCAAGCCGGTCAGCGACACGACCGACATGCTGAACCTGATCGCCCAGCTCACGCCAGGCAACAAGGCGAAAATGACGGTGCTGCGCAAGGGGCAGGAGTCGACGGTCGACGTGGTCGTCGGCAAGCGCCCGCGCCCGCGCAGGGAAGAACAGGAATAAGCACCCAGAGGAGATTCACGGCATGCACACCCGCGACCTGATCCAGTTCCTGTCCGAGCTTGCGGAGAACAACAACCGCGCATGGTTCGTGATGAACAAGCCGCGCTACGACATCCTGCGCGCCGAGTTCCTTGAACTGGTGACGAAGCTGATTGCCGACATCAGCAAGTTCGATCCTGCTGTTGCAGGCTGCAATCCGAAGAAAGCCTTGTTCCGCATCAACCGCGACATGCGCTTTTCAAAGGACAAGAGCCCGTACAAAACCACCTTTTCCGCCGCCATTACGGCAAGCGGACTGAAGAAACCCAGCCAGGGCGGTGGCCCCGCCTATTACTTCCACATCGACGCCAACGGTGTGCTGCTCGTTGCCGGTGGCGAATACATGCCGCCGCCGCCCCGGCTAAAGACGATACGCGAGCACGTAATCGCGGACGCGGCCGGCTTCGGCAAGGTGCTGAAGAACAGAAAACTGAAAGAGCGCTTCGGCGACCTTCAGGACGAAGGCAAGCTGGTACGCCCGCCCAAGGGTTTCGATAGCGACGCACCCCACATCGAATACATCAAGATGAAGAGTTTCATCGTATGGACGGAAACCAGCATCAAGAAAAAAATTCCGGCGGATCTGGGCAAGGAAGTCCTGGCCGGATTCAAGGACGCCTACCCGCTGGTTGCCTGGCTGCGACTGGCAAAATAGCACCACGTCGGGAATCGCGACGGATCCCTGGATGTCAGGTCGTTTCTTCCGGGGCGCGGGTGGCGCGCGCGAACATCGGCGCGAGAAGCAGCCCAAGCTCGTAGAGCAGGCATAGTGGAATCGCGAGCAGCAACTGGCTCACCACGTCCGGCGGCGTGACGACGGCGGCGATGACAAAGGCGCCGACGACCATGTAGGGACGGAATTCCTTCAGCTTCTCCACCGACACCAATCCCATGCGGACCAGCACGATGACCACGATCGGCACCTCGAAGGTAACGCCGAAGGCAATGAACATGGTCATCACGAAACTGAAGTAACTCTCGATGTCCGGCGCCACCGCTACCGACTGCGGCGCGAATTCATTGACGAACTTGAACACCGTACCGAATACGAAGTAATAGCAGAACGCGACGCCCACGAGGAACAGCAGCGACGAGGAAACGACCAGCGGCGCGACCAGTTTCTTCTCGTGCTCATAGAGACCGGGCGCGATGAAAGCCCATGCCTGGTACAGCACGACCGGCAAGGCGATCAGGAAAGCGACCAGCAAGGTCACCTTCACCGGGATCAGGAAGGGTGTAATGACGCCTGTGGCTATCATCTTGCTCCCTGCGGGAAGCGCGGCCATCATTGGCTGCGCCATCAGATCGTAGATCCGGCCTGCGAAAGGCATCAGGCCGAGGAACACGACGATGACGGCGACCAGCGCCTTCATGACGCGGTTGCGCAGCTCCACGAGGTGCGAGACGAAGGTTTCTCCCTCGGGAGTCGGGTTTTGATCGTCGGTCATCAGTGGAACGAGGCAGGTGTCTTGCGGGCGCCGGCAGGCCGGTACTTCGCGACGCGTGCAGCGCCGGAAATCACGCGGGTCCTGCGGCCGCTCTGTTTCTTGTACCAGGAGGGAATGGCGGAGGTGCGTGCCAGCTTCTTCTTGCGGAAATCCTTTGCCTTGACCGCCATCTGGTTCGGCTCGGAAGGCTCGAGCAGCGGGTTCGTCAACGCTTCCCGCACGTCGGATTCAAGTTCGGAAAAGTTTGAGGCGATTGTCTGCTCGACGCTGCTGGCGGCATCCTGCACATCCTTTTGCATCTTGCGCAGCTCCTCCAGCTCGATCTCGCGGCTGACTTCAGCCTTCACCTCGCTGATGTAACGCTGGGCGCGGCCGAACAGGGTGCCCGCCATACGCGCAACCTTGGGAAGACGCTCCGGACCGACGACGACCAGCGCGACCACGCCGATCAATGCGAGTTTGGAAAGACCGAGATCAATCATAACGAAAAGACAGGCGACGACACGCGCGCAGCATCACGGCTGCAATGCGAAACCGTGTGCATCAGCTCTTCTTTTCCTTTGCGTCGACATCGATGGTTGCCTTGTCAGCGGCAGCAGATTTCTCTTCGTCGCCCTTGACGCCATCCTTGAAGCCCTTGACAGCCTTGCCAAGATCGGAGCCGATATTGCCGATCTTCTTGGTACCGAAGATCAACACGACCACCACCAGCACAATCAGCCAGTGCCAAATGCTAAACGATCCCATTACTTTCTCCTAAGCGGACGCGTACGTCCTTCAATCAAATAAACAGCTTACCGTTGACCGCGCCACGGACGCGGGCCGCCGATCACGTGCAAGTGGAGATGGTACACCTCCTGACCACCGTCCGGCCCGGTATTGAACAGCACCTTGAAACCGCCGCTTCCGGTGTCGCCGTCGACCGAGGTATAACCGCATCCCTGCTCCTGCGCCAGTCTCGGCGCCAGCAGCATCATCTTGCTCAGCAGCGACGCATGGCTTTCATTGCAATCCGACAGTGTAGGGATATGTTGTTTCGGCACGATTAAAACATGCACCGGCGCAGCTGGATTGATGTCATGAAAGGCGATGAGATCATCATCCTCATACACGGTCTTCGACGGAATCTGCTTGGACGCGATTTTGCAGAAAATGCAGTTTGTCATGGCTTTCCCGTTGATGGGTCAAAGAATTTTCATCAATCCGCCTGGCCCGACTTCCGGCTTTCCTTTTCCTCGATACCAGAGAGTCCTTCCCGTCGGGCAAGTTCCCTCAGGACATCTTCGGGTGTCAGGTCGAATTGTGCCAGCATGACCATGGAATGGAACCAAAGGTCAGCACACTCGTAGAGTACCTTGGACTTGTCGCCGCCGGTCCTTGCATCCTTTGCAGCCATGACGGTTTCGGTCGCTTCCTCGCCGATTTTCTTCAAGATGGCATCGTCGCCCTTTGAAAACAAGCGGGCGACATACGACTTGTCAGGATCGCCACCGTTCGCAGGCTTGCGGGACTCGATGACGTCGGCCAGGCGTTTCAGGATGTCACTCATGGGGTAGGTCGGGACGCGCCCGCCGTGAAATTATTTGTAGATGCTTTCCGGATCCTTGATCACCGGATCAACTGCCTGCCAGTCACCCTTCTCGGCGCCGCCCTCGAATTTCTGGAAGAAGCAGGAATGCCGGCCGGTGTGGCAGGCGATGCCGCCCGCCTGTTCGACCTTCAACAGGACGACATCCTCGTCGCAGTCGAGACGGATCTCGTGCACTTTCTGGATGTGGCCGGATTCTTCGCCCTTGTGCCACAGCTTCTTGCGGGAACGGCTCCAGTACACAGCTTCACCGAGCTCCACCGTCCTTGCCAAGGCATCGCGGTTCATCCAGGCGAACATCAGTACGTCATTGGTGCCGACTTCCTGGGCGATCACCGGCACCAGGCCGTGCTCGTCCCACTTCACCTTGTTCAGCCATTTGGCACCGATGCTCATGCGAGCCTCATCGGTATGCCCTGCCCGGCCATGAAGCGCTTGGCTTCCTGCACCGTGTGCTGACCATAGTGGAAAATGCTGGCGGCGAGGACAGCATCGGCCTTGCCGACCTTGATGCCGTCGGCGAGGTCCTGCAATCCACCGACGCCGCCAGAAGCGATCACCGGGATCGAAACCGCATCGGATACCGCACGCGTCAGGTCGAGATCGAAGCCACTCTTGGTGCCGTCGCGATCCATACTCGTAAGCAGGACCTCGCCGACGCCGAGGCTTTCCATCTTCTTCGCCCATTCGACCACATCGAGGCCGGTCGGCTTGCGGCCGCCGTGGGTGAAGACTTCCCATTTGCCCGGGGCGCTCTTCTTCGCGTCAATCGCGACGACGATGCATTGCGAACCGAACTTGGCTGCGGCTTCCTGCACCATCTGCGGGTTGGCCACTGCGGTGCTGTTGACGCTGATCTTGTCTGCCCCGGCATTGAGCAGGCGACGCACGTCGTCGACCGTACGAACACCGCCGCCCACTGTCAGCGGGATGAAGACCTGCGACGCGACAGCCTCGATGATATGCAGGATCAGGTCGCGGCCGTCCGAGGTCGCCGTGATGTCGAGGAAAGTGATTTCGTCCGCACCCTGTTCGTCGTAACGGCGCGCGATTTCAACCGGGTCGCCTGCATCGCGCAGTTCGACGAAATTGACGCCCTTGACCACGCGACCGTTGGTCACGTCCAGGCAAGGGATGATGCGTTTTGCAAGAGACATGCTTACTCTTCTTCCGCCTCTTCGAGGCCGCTGAGCTCGTCAGCGCGTTGTTGAGCGGCGCGCAGGTCGAGCGTGCCTTCGTAGATCGAACGGCCGCAGATCACGCCTTCAATGCCTTCATCCTGCACCGCGCACAGGGCTTCAACATCCTTGATGTTGTGCACGCCGCCGGAAGCGATGATGGGGATCGAGACGCTTTGCGCCAGCTTTACCGTGGCGTCAATGTTTACGCCGGCCATCATGCCGTCACGACCGATGTCCGTGTAGACAATGGCTTCGCAGCCGTAGTCCTCGAATTTCTTGGCGAGGTCGATCACTTCGTGGCCGGACAGCTTGCTCCAGCCGTCGGTCGCGACCTTGCCGTCCTTGGCGTCGAGGCCGACGATGATCTGGCCCGGGAAGGCGCTGCAGGCATCGTGCAGGAAGCCCGGATTCTTCACCGCGGCGGTGCCGATAATGATGTAGGACAGGCCGTCATCGAGGAAGCGCTCGATGGTGTCGAGGTCACGGATGCCGCCGCCCAGCTGGACGGGGATTTCATCGACGTCGTTCTCGAGAGCGAACTCGCGCACCGCCTGGATGATCGACTTGACCGCGGGCTCATTCTTCGGCTTGCCCGCGAAGGCGCCGTTCAGGTCCACCAGATGCAATCGTCGCGCGCCGTGCGCCAGCCAATGTCGTGCCATCTGTCCCGGATCATCCGAGAACACGGTGGCTTGGTCCATATCGCCTTGTTTCAGGCGCACGCAATGACCGTCCTTGAGGTCGATGGCAGGTATGAGCAGCATGGCTACATTATTGGCTGTGGTTGGGTTCAGGGGGTGAACAAAAGGACTACGGGTTCCAGTCTACAAAGTTCTTGTACAGGCGCAAACCTGCCGCCGCACTTTTTTCCGGATGAAACTGGGTAGCAAATATATTGTCTTTTGCTACGGCGCACGCGAATGGTGCACCGTAGACAGTCTCGCCGGCCACGTGTTTCGGATCGGCAGGGACTGCGTAATAGCTATGCACGAAGTAGAAGTAGCTGTTGTCGCCAATGCCATTCCACAACGGATGGGACAATGACTGTTTCACACGGTTCCAGCCCATCTGCGGTACCTTGAAACGGGAGCCGTCCTCCTGTGTCAAGCCGTCGAGACGAAAGCGAACCACCTTGCCGGGTAACAAGCCGATGCCGGGCGTATCACCCTCCTCGCTCATGTCGAACAGCAGCTGCTCGCCGACGCATACGCCAAGCATGGGTTTGGTGCGGGTTGATTCGACCACCGCTTCCTGCAGGCCGGATTCACGCAGGCAGCGCATGCAATCCGGCATTGCACCTTGTCCGGGCAGGACGAGACGGTCGGCCGACTTGATGTCGGCGAGTTCACCGGAAATTCGCACGTCCGCTTCGGGCGCAACATGCCGCAGGGCTTGCGCAACGGAGCGCAGGTTGCCCATGCCGTAATCCACTACAACAATCTTTTTCATGTCAGAAATGGGTTATCAGTCCGCGCAGCTGCGGCGGTTACAGACTGCCTTTCGTCGAAGGAATCGTCCCTGCCGCGCGCGGGTCGAGTTCGGCGGCCATGCGCAATGCGCGACCGAATGCCTTGAACACGGTTTCGCACTGATGGTGCGCGTTCTCGCCGCGCAGGTTGTCGATATGCAGGCTCACCAGGGCATGGTTGACGAAGCCCTGGAAAAATTCGTGCGTAAGGTCCACGTCGAAGGCGCCGATCATCGCGCGCTTGAACGGGACATGGAATTCCAGGCCGGGACGGCCGGAGAAGTCGACGACGACACGCGACAGCGCCTCGTCGAGCGGCACGTAGGCATGGCCGTAGCGGCGGATGCCCTTCTTGTCGCCGATGGCCTTGGCGAAGGCTTGGCCAAGGGTGATTCCCACGTCTTCGACGGTGTGGTGCGCGTCGATGTGCAAATCGCCTTTCGCTTCGATATCGAGGTCGATCAGGCCGTGGCGGGCAATCTGGTCGAGCATGTGGTCGAGGAAGGGCACACCGGTGTTCAGCTTCTGCTGGCCGGTGCCGTCGAGGTTGATCGCAACGCGAATTTGCGTTTCGTTGGTATTGCGAGTGACCTCGGCAGTACGTGACGTGGACATGTTATTGGGTGTTACCAAAGTTACGAAGCAAGAGATGCCTTCATGGCATCGAGAAATATCCGGTTTTCTTCCGGGGTGCTGACAGTCACCCGCAAGCAGTTTTCCAGCAATGGGTGCATTTTACCGACATTTTTGACCAAAACCTTACGATCCAACAATGCAGAAAACACACCGTCTGCACTGATTTTCGGATTTTTCAGGCGCAACAGCAGGAAATTCGCTGCCGAGGGAAATACCTCGACGCCCGGCAGGGCCGCCAGATCGGCGCTCAGCTTGGTCCGCTCCCAGCGCAGCGAAGCGGCCTGCGCGTCCAGCACGTCAACGTGCTCCAGTACGAATTCCGCGGCTGCCTGCGTCAGTACATTCACATTGTACGGCGGACGCACCTTGTCGAACTCGGTCAGCAGCTCGCGGTTGCAGGACATGTAACCGAGGCGGATGCCGGCCAGGCCCAGCTTGGAGACGGTGCGCATGACGACCAGATTCGCGAATTCGGGCAGGCGCGGCATGAAGGTCGCTTGTGCGAAAGGCTGATAGGCCTCGTCGACGATGACGACACCACTATCGCCGACAGCGCGGATGATCTCGACCATCTCGTCCGCATCGAACACGTTGCCAGTAGGATTGTTCGGGTATGCAAGATAAGTGATCGCTGGCTTATGCTCCCTGATCGCGGCAAGCATCGCGTCCTTGTCGAGCGAGAAGTCGGGCTTGAGCGGCACGCCGACAAACTCCAGTCCGGCGAACTTCGCTGACATTGAATACATGACAAATCCCGGCGTCGGCGCCAGCACCTTGGCCCCGGGCTTCGCGCAGGCGACCGAGACGATGGTGATGAGCTCATCGGAGCCGTTGCCGAGGATGACGTCGTAACCGGGAGGCACGCCCAGCTTGGCGCAGATCTTCGCCTTGAGCTCGCTGTACGACGGTACCGGATAGCGATTCAATGCGATCTCGGACAAGCGGCGGCCCAGCTCTTCGCGCAGCGTTTCCGGCAGGACGTAGGGATTCTCCATCGCGTCCAGCTTGACGAAGCCGCCGGCGTCCGGCACATGATAAGCGGAAAGCGCGCGCACTTCAGGGCGGATGATGTTCTCGATCAGGGACATGGTTGTTCTTGCCTTCAGGCTGCTTCGGGCTCGGGCTTGTCCAGCTCGGCCAGACGGTTTTCAATCAATGCGCAATAGTCGGAATTCAATTCGAATCCGACGAAATTCCTTCCCCATCGCTTTGCGGCGACGGCTGTCGTGCCGCTGCCCATAAAGGGGTCGAGCACCACGCCGCCGGGCGGGCAGGATGCCTTGAGCATGCGCTCGACGATCTCCAGCGGTTTCTGCGTGGGATGGTCGGCGCGCTCGCGGTGCTCGCGATGCAGCCGGGACACGCTCCACACGTCCTTCGGGTTGTAGCCGATCTCGAGCCACTTGGCGCCCACGAAAATCGAGCGCGAGCGCGCCTTCTTCGTTTCCGCGTCATAGGGGATACGCACCGCATCCAGGTCGAAATAATAATCCTTCGCCTTCGCGAAAAAGCCGATGGTGTCGTGCACCGACGAGAATTTTCGGGTGCTGCCTCCCATCGAAGGCACGCGGCGGTCCCAGATGATCTCATTGACCATGGTCATGCGCTTTTTGAGCATGACGAAGATTTCCGGCGAGTAGCGCCAGGTCAGGAAGATGTACAGGCTGCCGTTGGGCTTGAGCTTGGGCAGCGCGGCATCGACCCATTGTTCGGTCCAGCGCAGGTAGGCCTCAGCATCGAGCTTGTCGGAATCGTTGCCGTAATCCTTGCCGAGCCCGTAAGGCGGATCGGCGATCAGCAAATCGATGCTGCCGTCGGGAATGCGGGCAAAGCCGTGCAACGCATCTTCACAAAAGACGCGGTTGAGCCAGGTAGTCACCGCATCACCCGAATGGCGAGGCCCTTCATTTCAGACGATACTCCGCCGAACCCGCGTGAGCCTGCAGGCCTTCGCCATAGGCGAGTTCCGCGGCTACCTTGCCGAGTGTGCGGGCACCCGCTTCGCTCACGTGGATGATGCTGGAACGCTTCTGGAAGTCATACACACCCAGTGGCGACGAGAAGCGCGCGGTGCGCGAAGTCGGCAGTACGTGGTTCGGGCCGGCGCAATAGTCGCCCAACGATTCCGAGGAGAAGCGTCCGAGGAACATCGCTCCGGCGTGGCGGACCTTGTCGGCCCACTGTTGCGGATTCTCGGCAGAGATCTCGAGGTGTTCCGCTGCGATCAGGTTGGCGATCTCGCAGGCTTCGTCCATGTCACGCACCTTGACCATCGCACCGCGGTTGACGAGCGAGGTACGGATCACGTCCTTGCGTGGCATCGCGTCGAGTTGGCGGTTGATGCTCGTTTCGACCTTCTCGATGTAAGCAGTATCCGGGCAAACGAGGATGGATTGCGCAAGTTCGTCGTGCTCGGCCTGTGAGAACAGGTCCATCGCCACCCAGTCAGGATCGGTAGTGCCGTCGCAGACCACGAGGATCTCGGATGGCCCTGCAATCATGTCGATACCGACGATGCCGAACACACGGCGCTTGGCTGCGGCGACATAGGCATTGCCGGGGCCGACGATCTTGTCGACCTGGGGAATCGTTGCGGTACCGTACGCGAGTGCGCCGACTGCCTGCGCGCCGCCGACGGTGAACACGCGATCAACGCCGGCGATCGCAGCAGCGGCAAGCACCAGTTCGTTCTTCACGCCGCTTGGAGTCGGCACCACCATGATGATTTCCTGCACGCCGGCAACCTTGGCCGGGATGGCGTTCATCAGCACGGACGACGGATAGGCGGCCTTGCCGCCGGGGACATAGATACCGACGCGGTCGAGCGGCGTGATCTTCTGGCCGAGCACGGTGCCGTCGGCTTCCGTATAGGTGAAGCCATCACCACCGGTTTCGATCTTCTGGCGCTCGTGATAGGCGCGTACGCGCTCGGCGGCGATTTGCAGCGCATTGCGGCGCTCGGGATTGAGGCTCTCGAGCGCCGCCTGTAATTCCTGCTTGCCGATTTCCAGGCTCACGACATTGGTTGCATTGAGCTTGTCGAAGCGGTTGGTGTATTCGAGTACCGCTGTATCACCACGCGCTTTCACATCCGCGAGAATCTGCGCGGCAACGCGGTCGATCGCTTCGTCTTCGCCCGCTTCGAATGCGAGCACGGCGGAGAGTTGCGCCTTGAAGTCCGGCTTGGCGGAGTCGAGTTTTCGGATCTGGATGGTCATGGCCTTATTCCGCTTTTGATGCCTTCTCGAAAGCTTCCAGGATGGGTTGCAGCCGGTCGCGCTTGAGCTTGAGCGCAGCCTGGTTCACCACGAGGCGTGAGGAGATCTCCATGATGTGCTCGACTTCAACCAGGTTGTTCGCGCGCAGCGTGCTGCCGGTGCTGACGAGGTCGACGATGGCGTCCGACAGGCCTACCAGCGGACCCAACTCCATCGAGCCGTACAGCTTGATCAGGTCGACGTGCACGCCCTTGGCGGCGAAGTGTTCACGCGCACAGTTGACGTATTTGGTGACCACGCGCAGGCGCGCGCCCTGGCGCACGGCATTGGCGTAATCGAAACCCGCCGGCACGGCGACCGAGAGGCGGCACTTGGCGATGTTCAGGTCGATCGGCTGGTAGAGGCCTTCACCGCCATGCTCAAGCAGCACATCCTTGCCTGCCACGCCGAAATCGGCGGCGCCGTATTGCACATAGGTCGGCACGTCGGAGGCGCGCACGATAATGACGCGGACAGCCGGATCATTGGTCGGCAGGATCAGCTTGCGCGATTTTTCCGGATCCTCGCTGACGGTGATCCCCGCAGCCCGCAGCAGCGGCATGGTTTCTTCAAAAATGCGGCCCTTGGACAGCGCGAGCGTCAGTTGCTGGCCCATCATTTCACCCGCTGAATGTTGGCGCCGACGGCGGAAAGCTTGGCTTCCATGCGGTCGTAACCGCGGTCGAGGTGATAGATGCGATCGACCAGCGTTTCGCCCTGTGCGGCCAGACCAGCGATCACGAGCGACGCCGATGCACGCAGGTCGGTTGCCATGACCGGCGCGCCGACCAGCTTTTCCACACCCTGCACTACCGCGGTGTGACCGTCGATATCGATCGATGCGCCGAGGCGATTCAATTCCTGCACGTGCATGAAGCGGTTCTCGAAGATCGTTTCGGTTACGCGGCTGCTGCCGTCGGCGATGCAGTTGAGCGCCATGAACTGCGCCTGCATGTCCGTCGGAAAGCCGGGATATTCGGTGGTGCGGAAGCTCACTGCCTTCGGGCGTGCCGCCATTTGTACGCGAATCCAGTCCGGGCCGGAAGTCAGGATGGCACCGGCTTCACGCAACTTGTCGAGCGCGACATCGAGGATGTCGCCACGGGTGTCCTTCAGGGTCACGTCGCCGCCAGCCGCCGCCACCGCGCACAGGAAGGTTCCGGTTTCGATGCGGTCCGGGATCACGTTGTGCGACGCGCCGTGCAGCTTGTCGACGCCCTGGACCACGAGGCGGTCGGTGCCGATGCCATCGATCTTCGCGCCCATCTGCACCAGCAGGTTCGCGAGGTCGGTCACTTCAGGTTCACGCGCGGCGTTTTCCAGCACGGTCTCGCCTTCGGCCAGAACGGCGGCCATGAGCAGGTTTTCCGTGCCGGTCACCGTGATCATGTCGGTAACGATGCGGGTGCCCTTCAGCTTCTTCGCCTTGGCGTGAATGTAGCCGGCTTCGATCGCGATCTCCGCACCCATCGCCTGCAAGCCCTTGATGTGCTGGTCGACCGGGCGCGATCCGATCGCGCAGCCGCCGGGCAGGGACACTTTCGCCTCCCCGAAGCGAGTCAACAGCGGGCCGAGCACGAGGATGGACGCGCGCATGGTCTTCACCAGTTCGTACGGTGCTTCCAGGCTTTCGATGGCGCTGCCGTTGAGCGATATGCGATCGCCGTCCTGTTCGACACGCAGGCCCATCTGGCGCAGCAACTTGAGCATGGTGTTGACGTCCTGCAGGTGCGGGACGTTGGACAGCTGCACGGTGTCTGCAGTCAGCAGGCCGGCACAGAGGATGGGCAGCGCCGCATTCTTTGCACCGGAGATCGCGATTTCACCCGACAGGCGGTTGCCGCCGGTAATAAGCAGTTTGTCCATTATGCTTGCCCGAATTCTTCAGGGGTCAGGGTTTTCATCGACAGCGCGTGGATTTCCTGGCGCATGCGATCACCGAGTGCTGCGTATACGATCTGGTGGCGCTGGATCGGGCGCTTGCCGGCAAACGCTGGCGAAACGATCACCGCGCTGAAATGCTGGCCGTCGCCTTCCACTTCCAGATGGGTGCATTCAAGGCCGGCGGCAATATAGCTTTTGACAAGCTCGGGAGTGGGCAGCATGGTTCTTACCTTTAGTGGCGCAATTTATACCCTGTCTTCAGCAGGCGAATGGCGAAGCCCGCCAGTAGCAGGAAAAAGACGGTCACAATGACGAAGCTGGTCGATGGATCGACGTCGGACTGGCCGAAAAAGCCGTGACGGAAGCCATCGATCATATAAAAAAACGGGTTGAAGCGCGACACTGCCTGCCAGAACGGCGGCAGCGAATGGATCGAGTAGAACACGCCGGACAGGAAGGTTGCCGGCATGATCAGGAAGTTCTGGAAGGCGGCCAGCTGGTCGAATTTTTCCGCCCATATGCCGGCGATCAGGCCCATGGTGCCGAGGATGGCGGCGCCCAACAAGGCGAAAATGATGATCCACCATGGTGCATGGAAGGAAAGTTCCGTGGCCCAGACAGTTACAGCAAACACGCCGGCACCAACGGCAAGGCCGCGTACAACCGAAGCGAGCACATACGCGCCGAACAATTCCCAGTGCGACAGCGGCGGCAAGAGCACAAACACAAGGTTGCCGGTGATCTTCGACTGGATCAGCGAAGACGAGCTGTTGGCGAACGCATTCTGCAGCACGCTCATCATCACAAGGCCCGGGATCAGGAAGGCGGTATAGCGCACTTCCGGGTACACCTGCACGTGGTCTTCCAGCACGTGGCCGAAAATCAGCAGGTACAACATCGCGGTCAGGATGGGCGCGGTGATGGTCTGCATCGCAACCTTCCAGAAGCGCAGCACCTCCTTGTAAAGCAGGGTCTGGAAGCCGGTCATTTCTCGCCCTCCATGATCTGGATGAACACGTCTTCCAGGTCGGCTTGCTGGAGCTGCATGTCTTCGATCACCGCGCCGGCTTCGCGCAGACGGGCGAGGATAGGTTCGACTTCGGTGTATTCGTTGACGCGCAGGGTGTACTTGTTGCCCGAAATGAGTTCGTCGGGATGGGACACCAGCGGCTTGAGCGCGTCGGGCAATGCGCCCTTCGCAATGCGAACGACCAGTTGCGAACCGGAGATGCGCTTGATCAGCGCCGAGGTGGAATCGAGCGCCACGACCTTGCCCGCCTTCAGCATCGCGATGCGGTTGCATAGCGCCTGCGCCTCTTCCAGATAGTGCGTCGTCAGCACGATCGTATGCCCTTCGCGGTTGAGGCGCGTGATGAACTTCCACAGCGTCTGCCGCAGCTCCACGTCGACGCCGGCGGTCGGCTCGTCGAGCACGATGACGGGCGGCTTGTGCACCAGCGCCTGCGCGACCAGCACGCGGCGCTTCATGCCGCCGGACAGCGCGCGCATGTTGGTGTCGGCCTTGTTCGTCAGGTCGAGGTTGGCCATCACCTCGTCGATCCACTTGTCGTTGTTCTTCAGGCCGAAATAACCGGATTGCATGCGCAGCGTTTCGCGCACGGTGAAAAACGGGTCGAACACCAGTTCCTGCGGCACGACACCGAGGCGTCCGCGCGCTTCCCGGTAATCACGTACGACGTCGTACCCGTGGATAGAGACACTGCCGGCATCCGCGCGGTTGAGTCCCGCGATGATCGAGATCAGGGTGGTTTTGCCCGCGCCATTGGGGCCGAGCAGACCGAAGAACTCGCCCTGCTCGATGGACAGCGTCACGCCGCCAAGCGCTCGCAGCGACTTGTAGCGTTTTTCAACATTGACGATTTGGAGAGCAGCCATGCTGGCTTGATTATCTTGAAAGGGCCGGCGGGGCATCGCGGAGAAGCGCGATACGAGCGGCGAAACCTTTGATTATATTGGATTTCCGGGCAGGAAGCCGGATCGGGAAAGGGGCCGTACAGGGTCAATGATGCGGCAGGTCGGCGCGTGGCGCGCAATGCAGCAGTTCGGCGACGTCGTATAGGTTGATCAGACTTTCGAGATTGGCGGGGAGATTGCTGAACACCAGCGATTTGCCGCTGCTGCGCGCCGCGCGTTGCCAGGCCAGCATGGTGGCAACGGCGGCGGAATCGACCACGTTCAGCCCGCCCAGGTCGATCTGGGTCTGCCCGGCCGCGATCGCGCTCAAACCGGCATCGAGCACGGTTGTGGCGTTATGTACGGTCAGCGCCTGGGCAGGACGGAAGGTCATCAGGAGGCCTTGCCGGTTTTCGCCGCGCTTGCCGCAAGGCGCTTGTTCTTTTCCGACAGGGTCTTGATCAAGCCGTCGATGCCTCCCTTGCTGATCTCGCCGGCAAAGTTGCCCTTGTAGGTCTCGACCAGCCACGCGCCGAGCACGTTCATGTCATAAATTTTCCAGCCGGAGGGCAGCTTTTCCAGGCGGTAGTTCAGCTGGATCGGATCGCCGCCGCGCGGTTGCAGAACCTGCGTGCGCACTTCGACCTCGGTATCGCCGGCTTCGGCGCGCATCGGCTTGAAGTCCATCTTCTGGTCCTTGATCTGGGAGATGGCCCCGGAATAGGTATAGATCAGCAGAGTACGGAACTCATTGACGAGCTGCTTCTGCTGTTCCGGCGTTGCTTCACGCCAGAATCGGCCGGCGGCCAGCGCGGTCATGCGCTGGAAATCGACGTGCGGCAGGATCTTGGCTTCAACCAGCTCGAGCACACGCTTCTGGTTGCCGGCCTGGATTTCCTTGTCGTTCTTGGCGGTTTCCAGCACTTCTGTGCTGAGTCGCTTGATCAGCGCATCTGGCGCCTCCTGCGCGGAAGCAGCGGACGCAAACGCCAGGCCGGCGAGCGCAAAACCGGCCACTGCACACAATTTCTTGAAAACGTTCATATCTTCCTGGATCAATTGGACGGGCTTGCTGCTGCCCATGGAGAACTGGCGCGACCCGTCGGGCGGTATCGTACCAAACAGTTGTAAAACGGGCCGGTTATTGCTTCGCTTCCCTTTCGGCACCGTTCACGTTCGTGCCGCCGACGGCGTTTCGTTCCACTTTGACAATGGCGCCTGCGGCAGGTTCCGCCGGTGTTGCCTCGGTTCCACTTGTTGTCTCCTGCGGAGTGCTCGCAGAATCGCCACTAACGGCAGTCGGACCGACATCGAACTCGTATGCGCTGCTCGGCGGGTCGCCATCATAGACTCTGCTCTGGCGGCGCTGCAAATAGGCATCGCGGACGAATTCATAGCGATCCAGCGCCGCTTCCTCGACCAGATTGGAGGCATCGAGCAGCGCTGCCCGCTGGTCCACAGCTCGGAGAATCGAACCCGGGTTACGCGTGTGAATCGGACGCACGTGATGCCAAGGGTCGCCTTGGATATCCACTGGCAGGACAACTGTGTCACGCATCGTCGACGAGCCAAGGATGGGCAGTACGACGTACGGGCCGGCTTTCACGCCCCATTTGCCCAGTGTCTGGCCAAAATCTTCCCTGTGCTTCTGCAGGCCGGCTTCCGTGCCGATATCGAGCACGCCGCCCAGGCCCATCGTCGTATTGACAGCAAAACGCATCACGTCGGACATGCCGTCAGCCACCTTACCCTGCAAGAGGTTATTGACGGCTGTCCAGGCATCCTCGAGATTGCCGAAGAAATTCCCCACGCCAATCTGCACGAAATCAGGCAGCTTCTTGTATGCCTTCGCGGCCGGCTTCACGGCCGCCTGGTCGACGGTGTCGTTGAAGCGGAACATGGCCCGGTTAAAGGGTTCGAAGGGATCCTGAGGATGGTTGGTGGCACATCCGGTCAAAGCGAGCGCCGCCGCCAGCATCATGATCCGTATTGCAGGGCCCATTATTTTTCGCCTTCCTTTCCTTCCGCTGCTTTGCTGTATAAGAACTGGCTGATGAGGTTTTCCAGCACGACAGCAGATTGCGTCATCTTGATGCGGTCACCCGCGACAAGGTTGTTCGTGTCTCCGCCCGGCTCCAGGCCAATGTACTGCTCACCGAGCAGCCCGGAGGTCAGGATCTTCGCGGACGTGTCCTTCGGAAACTTGTAGCTGACTTCCAGCTCGAGCGTAACGACTGCCTGGTAGGACTTGTCGTCAAACCCGATATTCCCTACGCGACCGACGACCACACCCGCACTCTTGACCGGCGCGCGTGGTTTGAGCCCGCCGATATTGTCGAATTTGGTGATGACCGGATACGTCTTCTCGAACGACAGCGAACTCATGTTCCCGGCCTTGATCGCCAGGAAAAACAGGGCGGCTGCGCCAAGCAGCACGAACAAGCCTACCCACAAGTCTAGTGATTTCCTTTGCATGACCCAATACCCTAAATATAGGATGCGAAGCCGCTTTGCGGCGCCATAATACGAATAACCTTAATTTGTGTATGCCCTTTGCCGATTTCCTTGCCGGCGTTAGCTGAACATCAATGCGGTGAGCAGGAAGTCCAGCCAGAGGACGGAAAGCGAAGCAATTACGACCGTACGCGTTGTCGCCCTTGCCACACCTTCCGGCGTAGGCTGAGCCTCGTAGCCCTGGAACAACGCCGTGAATGTGACGGCAAATCCGAAAACGATGCTCTTGATTACACCGTTTGCAATGTCCTTCCACACGTCCACACCGGCCTGCATCTGCGACCAGAAGGAACCTTCGTCAACACCGATCATCAGTACACCGACGATGTAGCCGCCGATCACGCCGACCGCGCTGAAAATCGCCGCCAGCACCGGCATGGCAATCACGCCTGCCCAGAAGCGCGGCGCAACCACGCGCTCCAGCGGATTCACCGCCATCATTTCCATGGCCGCCAATTGCTCGCCGGCCTTCATCAGGCCGATTTCCGCCGTCAGCGATGTGCCTGCGCGGCCTGCAAATAGCAAGGCAGTGACCACCGGCCCAAGTTCCCGCGTCAGCGACAAGGCCACCAGCAGGCCGAGTGCTTCTTCCGAACCGTAACGGTTCAAGGTGTAATAGCCTTGCAGGCCGAGCACGAAACCGACGAACAAGCCGGACACGGCGATGATCACCAGCGAATAGTTGCCGATGAAGTGGATCTGATCCGTCACCAGCCGCGGGCGGCGCAGCAGCCCACCCGACGCGCGCAACAAGGCGAAGAAGGTACGCGTGGCAAAACCGACGTTGGCGACCGACTCGCGCACCCAGCGGCCGAGCGAGGAGATCGCGTCCGTCATTGCGGCACCCCGCTGAACAAGTCGTCCTTCAGTGAACGCCCCGGATAATGGAAGGGCACCGGCCCGTCCGCTTCCGCGTGCACGAACTGCTTCACGTACGGATCGTCGGACGCCAGCATTTGCTGAGGCGTGCCGTGCGCGACGATCTTTCCCTGCGAGAGGAAGTACACGTAGTCGGCGATCAGGAAGGTTTCATGCACGTCGTGCGACACCACGATCGAGGTCGAACCCAGTGCGTCATTCAACCGGCGGATCAGGTTGGCCGCCACGCCCATCGAAATCGGATCCAGTCCTGCAAACGGTTCGTCATACATGATGAGCTGCGGATCGAGCGCGACGGCGCGCGCCAGCGCCACGCGGCGCGCCATGCCGCCGGAAATCTCGGACGGCTTAAGAGCTGCGGCATTGCGCAAACCGACGGCATGCAATTTCATCAGCACAAGGTCGCGGATCAATTCTTCCGGCAGGCGCGTATGCTCGCGCAGCGGAAACGCGACGTTCTCGTACACCGTGAGGTCGGTAAACAAGGCGCCGTGCTGGAACAGCATACCCATCTTGCGGCGCATCTCATACATCAGCCTGAAATCCCGCGCGTTCACAGTCTGGCCGTCGAACACGATACGGCCCTTCTTCGCTTCCAGCTGGCCGCCGATCAGACGCAGGATGGTCGTTTTGCCCGAGCCGGAGCCGCCCATGACGGCCACCACCTTTCCTCTCGGAAAGTCCATCCGGATACCGGAGAGGATGGGGCGGATACCATAGGAAAAATGCAGGTCGTGGATTTCGACGAGGTTAGGCACAACGATCTATTTGACTCAAAAGTTAGATTTTAATGCAAAACGGTTAAGCGAGCCGCTGTGTCCGCAGGGAACGTCGGTACGAATACGACAAAAAACCCGCCGGGCCTTGCGACGCGGCGGGTTTGGCGAGCAGAGATTTGTTTAGCGCGGCAGTACTGACGATCCCATCAGGAACTCGTCCACGGCACGTGCGCACTGGCGTCCTTCACGGATCGCCCACACGACCAGCGACTGGCCGCGGCGCATGTCGCCTGCAGCGAACACCTTGTCGACCGAGGTCTTGTAGCAGCCGTCGCCATCGGTGGTCGCCTTGGCATTGCCGCGGGCATCCTTGTCGACGCCGAACGCATCCAGCACGGTCTGCACCGGAGAGACGAAGCCCATCGCCAGCAGGACCAGGTCGGCCTTGAGTTCGAATTCGGAATTCGGCACTTCAACCATCTTGCCGTCCTTCCATTCGACACGAGCGGCGATCAGCTTCTCGACCTTGCCGTTCTTGCCTTCGAGGCGCTTGGTCGCGACCGCCCAGTCGCGCTCGCAGCCTTCCTCGTGGGAGGAGGACGTGCGCAGCTTGGTCGGCCAGTACGGCCAGACCAGCGGCTTGTTTTCCTGCTCGGGCGGCTGGGGCAGCAGCTCGAACTGGGTGACAGAGGTTGCACCGTGGCGGTTGGAGGTGCCAACGCAGTCGGAACCGGTGTCGCCACCGCCGATCACGACGACGTGCTTGCCGGTTGCCATGATCTGGTCCTTCACCTTGTCGCCGGCGTTGACCTTGTTCTGCAGCGGCAGGAATTCCATCGCGTAGTGCACGCCTTTGAGCTCACGGCCGGGAACCGGCAGGTCGCGCGGCTGCTCGGCGCCGCCGGCGATGACGACTGCGTCGAAGTCCTTCTTCAGCTGCTCGGGAGAGATGGTTTCCTTCGCCCAGTTGTAGACGTTCGGGGTGAAGTCCTTGCCGATGAAGACGCTGGTGCGGAAGGTCACGCCTTCGGCCTTCATCTGCTCGACGCGGCGGTCGATGAGCGACTTTTCCATCTTGAAGTCGGGGATGCCGTAGCGGAGCAAACCGCCGATGCGGTCGTTCTTCTCGAACACGGTGACATCATGACCGGCGCGTGCGAGCTGCTGTGCCGCTGCCAGGCCTGCAGGGCCGGAGCCGACGACAGCGACCTTCTTGCCGGTCTTGGTTGCCGGTACCTGCGGCTTCACCCAGCCGTTTTCCCAGCCCTTGTCGATGATGAAATGCTCGATCGACTTGATGCCGACCGGATCGTTGTTGATGCCGAGCGTGCACGCTGCTTCGCAGGGCGCCGGGCAGATGCGGCCGGTGAACTCCGGGAAGTTGTTGGTGGAGTGCAGCACGTCCAGCGCTTCACGGTAGTTGCCGTGGAAGACCAGGTCATTCCAGTCCGGAATGATGTTGTTGACCGGGCAGCCGTTGTTGCAGAAGGGGATGCCGCAGTCCATGCAACGCGCGCCTTGCACCTTGGCGTCGGCGTCGGACAGATGCAGCACGAATTCCTTGTGGTGCTTCTTGCGCAGCTGGGGTGCTTCGCTCGCCTCTTGCAGGCGTTGATATTCCAGAAAGCCGGTTACTTTTCCCATTTTTTACTCACATTCTTAGCGGCGGGGATCACTTTCGGGATCCCCGCGTCAGCGTCGTTTATCGATGAATCAGGCTGCGATCTTTTCTTTGGACTGCTTCGCTGCATTCAGCTCGCCCAGTGCCCGCTTGTACTCGGTCGGGAACACCTTGACGAACTTGCCGCGTGCATTCGCCCAGTCATCCAGCAGGTTGCGCGCGCGCGTGCTGCCGGTGTACTTGAAGTGGCGTTCGATCAGTCCCTTCAGGATCGCTTCGTCGGTCTGGCCTTCGCCGCCGCGGACGGTGGCGTGCCAGATCGCCCGATCGATCTTCGCTTCCTGGTCTGCGCTGGTCAGGACCGGCTCGAGGGCGACCATCGACATGTTGCACTTCTTCGCGAAGTCGCCGTCCGGGTCGTACACGTAGGCGATACCGCCCGACATGCCTGCCGCGAAGTTGCGGCCGGTAGCGCCGAGCACGACGACGGTGCCGCCGGTCATGTATTCGCAACCGTGGTCTCCGGTGCCCTCAACAACGGTGATCGCGCCGGAGTTACGCACCGCGAAGCGTTCGCCTGCGACGCCGTTGAAGAAGGCTTCGCCAGAAATCGCACCGTACAGCACGGTGTTGCCGATGATGATGTTGTCGACTGCCCAGCCGCGGAACTCGGTGTTCGGACGCACGATGATGCGGCCGCCCGACAAGCCCTTGCCAACGTAGTCGTTGCCCTCGCCCACCAGGTCCAGCGTGATGCCGTGTGCGAGGAACGCGCCGGCCGACTGACCTGCGGTGCCCTGCAGCTGGATATGGATGGTGTCGTCCGGGAGGCCGTCGTGGCCGTACTTCTTCGCGACCTCGCCCGACAGCATCGTGCCGACGGTGCGATTGACGTTCTTGACCGGGGAGATGAAGGAAACCTTCTCGCCCTTGTCGATTGCAGCCTTGGCCTGTGCAATCAGCTTGTGGTCCAGCGCCTTTTCGAGGCCGTGTTCCTGCTCTTCCACCTGGAAGCGCGGCTCGGAAGCCGGGACGTCCGGTTGATAGAAGATCTTGCTGAAGTCGAGACCCTTCGCCTTCCAGTGCGAGATCGCCTTCGACTTGTCGAGCAGGTCGGAGCGGCCGATCAGTTCATTGAACGTGCGGATGCCCAGTTGCGCCATGATCTGGCGAACTTCTTCAGCAACGAAGAAGAAGTAGTTCACGACGTGTTCCGGCTTGCCCTGGAACTTCGCACGCAGCACCGGATCCTGGGTAGCAACGCCGACCGGGCAGGTGTTGAGGTGGCACTTGCGCATCATGATGCAGCCTTCGACGACCAGCGGCGCGGTTGCGAAACCGAACTCGTCCGCGCCCAGCATCGCACCGATGACGACGTCGCGGCCGGTCTTGATCTGGCCGTCGGTCTGCACGCGGATACGGCTGCGCAGGCGGTTCAGCACCAGGGTCTGCTGGGTTTCGGCGAGGCCGAGTTCCCACGGCGAACCAGCATGCTTGATCGAGGACAGCGGCGAGGCGCCAGTGCCGCCGTCATGGCCGGCGATCACGACGTGATCGGCCTTGGCCTTGGCAACACCTGCGGCCACCGTGCCGACGCCGACTTCGGACACCAGCTTGACCGAGATCGAGGCCTTCGGATTGGCATTCTTCAGGTCGTGGATCAGCTGTGCCAAGTCTTCGATCGAGTAGATGTCGTGGTGCGGCGGCGGGGAAATCAGGCCCACGCCCGGCACCGAGAAACGCAGCTTCGCGATATATTCGGACACCTTGTGGCCCGGCAGCTGGCCGCCTTCGCCCGGCTTCGCGCCTTGCGCCATCTTGATCTGAATCTGATCGGCGGAGGTCAGGTACTCGGTGGTCACACCGAAGCGGCCCGATGCTACCTGCTTGATCTTGGAGCGCAGCGAATCGCCTTCCTGCAGCGGCAGGTCGACTTCGACGCGGTCCTTGCCGATCACGGATGCGAGGGTTTCGCCCTTCTTGATGGGGATGCCCTTCAATTCGTTGCGATAGCGGTGCTCGTCTTCGCCGCCTTCACCGGTGTTGGACTTGCCGCCGATGCGGTTCATCGCGATAGCCAGCGTGGCGTGCGCTTCGGTCGAGATCGAGCCGAGCGACATGGCGCCGGTGGCGAAGCGCTTGACGATTTCCTTCGCCGATTCGACTTCGTCGATCGGGATCGCCTTGGACGGATCGATCTTGAATTCGAACAGGCCGCGCAGCGTCATGTGACGCTTGGACTGGTCGTTGATGATCTGCGCGTACTCTTTGTACGTGTTGAAGTTGTTCGAACGGGTCGAGTGCTGCAGCTTGGCGATCGCGTCCGGTGTCCACATGTGGTCTTCACCACGGACACGGAAGGCGTACTCGCCGCCGGCATCCAGCGCGTTGGCCAGTACCGGGTCGTCACTGAATGCCAGCTTGTGCAGACGCAGGGCTTCTTCGGCGATTTCGAACACGCCGATGCCTTCCACGTTGGACGCGGTGCCCTTGAAGTACTTGTCGACCAGCGCCTTGTTCAGGCCGATGGCTTCGAAGATCTGCGCGCCGCAGTAGGACATGTAGGTCGAGATGCCCATCTTGGACATGACCTTCATCAGGCCCTTGCCGACCGCCTTCTGGAAGTTGTAGATCGCCTTCTCCGCGGACAGGTCGCCCGGCAGGCCCTTCGCCAGTTCGGTCAGCGTGTCCATCGCGAGGTACGGATGAACGGCTTCTGCGCCGTAGCCGGCCAGCAGTGCGAAGTGGTGCGTCTCGCGTGCGGAACCGGTTTCCACGACCAGGCCGGTCGAGGTACGCAGGCCCTTGCTCACCAGGTGCAGGTGGATGGCCGACGTTGCCAGCAGCGCCGGGATTGCCACCTGGTCAGCGTCGAACTTGCGGTCGGAGATGATCAGGATGTTGTGGCCGGACTTGACCGCATCGACAGCCTTCGCACACAGCGATGCGAGGCGTGCCTCGATGCCTTCCTTGCCCCATGCAACCGGGTAGCAGATGTTCAGTTCATAGGACTTGAACTTGCCGCCGGTGTACTGGCTGATGTTGCGCAGCTTGGCGATGTCGGCGTAGTCGAGCACGGGCTGCGACACTTCCAGGCGCATCGGCGGGTTGATGTTGTTGGTGTCGAGCAGGTTCGGACGCGGGCCGATGAAGGACACCAGCGACATGACCATGGCTTCGCGGATCGGATCGATCGGCGGATTGGTCACTTGCGCGAACAGCTGCTTGAAGTAGTTGTACAGCGTCTTGTTCTTGTTGGACATGACGGCCAGCGGCGAGTCATTGCCCATGGAACCGACGGCTTCTTCGCCGCCTGCAGCCATCGGCGCCATCAGGAACTTGATGTCTTCCTGGGTGTAGCCGAATGCCTGCTGGCGGTCGAGCAGCGGGATCTCGGACTTCGGCTCTTCCGCGGCCTGCTCCAGCTCATCAAGCTTGATGCGGACGGAATCGATCCACTGCTTGTACGGCTTGGCGTTGGCGTAGGTATCCTTCAGTTCCTTGTCGTCGATGATGCGGCCGGCGTCGAGGTCGATCAGGAACATCTTGCCCGGCTGCAGGCGCCACTTCTTGATGATCTTGGATTCCGGAATCGGCAGCACGCCGGATTCGGACGCCATCACGACGAGATCGTCGTCGGTGACGATGTAACGCGCCGGACGCAGGCCGTTGCGGTCAAGGGTTCCGCCGATGTGGCGGCCGTCGGTGAAGGCCATCGCGGCGGGGCCGTCCCACGGCTCCATCATCGCAGCATGGTATTCGTAGAAGGCGCGGCGGTTGTCGTCCATCAGCGTATGGTTTTCCCACGCTTCCGGAATCATCATCATCATCGCCTGGGCGATCGGATAGCCGGCCATGACCAGCAATTCGAGCGCGTTGTCGTAGCAGGCGGTGTCGGACTGGCCTTCATAGATCAGCGGGAACAGCTTCTTCAGGTCGTCACCGAGCACGGCAGACTTCATCACGCCTTCGCGGGCGCGCATCCAGTTGAAGTTGCCCTTGACGGTGTTGATTTCGCCGTTGTGCGCGATCAGGCGATAAGGGTGGGCCAGCGGCCATTCCGGGAAGGTGTTGGTGGAGAAGCGCTGGTGCACGAGTGCCAGCGCGGAAATGCAGCGCGGATCCTGCAGGTCCTTGTAGTACACGCCGACCTGGTCGGCCAGCAGCAGGCCCTTGTAAACGACAGTGCGTGCCGACATGGAAGGCACGAAGAATTCCTTGCCGTGCAGCAGGTTCAGCGCCTGAATGGCGTGGCCGGAAGACTTGCGGATCACGTACAGCTTGCGCTCGAGCGCGTCGGTGACCATGATGTCCGGACCGCGGCCGATGAAAATTTGGCGGATCACCGGCTCTTTCGCGCGCACGGTCGGCGACATGGGCATTTCGAGGTCGATCGGCACGTCGCGCCAGCCGAGGACGACCTGGCCTTCGGCGAGGACGGCGCGCTCGATTTCCTGTTCGCAAGCAATCCGGGAAGCGTTTTCTTTCGGCAGAAACACCATGCCGACACCGTATTCGCCAGGCGGCGGGAGGGCGACGCCCTGCTTCGCCATTTCTTCACGATAGTACTGGTCCGGGATCTGGATCAGGATACCGGCACCGTCGCCCATCAGCTTGTCGGCGCCGACCGCACCCCGGTGGTCGAGGTTTTTCAGGATCAGCAGGCCTTGCTCGACGATGGAGTGGCTCTTCTTGCCTTTGATATGGGCGATGAAGCCGACGCCACAGGCGTCGTGCTCGTTAGTAGGATCGTAAAGACCTTGCGCGTGCATAAGCGTTCTCCGCTACTTTGGTGATATATCGAGCTTGAAGGATAGTGCAGCGCAACACTTAGTTCAACAGAAATAATTGGGGTCGGAGTAAAAATAAAAGACGCGCGATTTTTGTGCGATTTATATTAGGGACAGAGTGATCCGGCGCGCGATGGGGCACGCTTGCCAAGTTCTTGATTTTAAAGAGAAACAGGCGGCTTTACAGCTTGGCAGGCGTCATCGATCTTGCGCGGGCGTCCGCGTTTCGATGGTGTCACCCGACGATTCGTCTGTTTTGCCAGCATCGCCTTGAAGCGTTCGGAGCCGAGTGGCCAGCCCTTCATCGTGGCCTCGGTAAGTGCCTCGGCTTCGCGTGCGCTGACGCCGAGATCCAGAAGCGCCTTGTAGCTCGCCTCCCGGTCAAAAGGCGTATTGCCCAGCGCCCAGAAAATGGAGTGATCGGTAATCAAGGGATCCTGCCTGGCACCGATATGGTGGGAAATACTAGACCAGGCGTAGTCTTCAGGAGACCCTACCAAGCCGGCCAGGACCGGGTTGGTCTCGATATAACGGCTGCACAGGAGAAAGTATTGCTCCGAATCGAGCACCACTGCCCGGTAACGCCCCTGCCAGAGGGTGCCGACCCGCTGATACTTGCCGTTGAAATAAGGGACATAGTGCCGTCCTACCCACTGCATCATGCGCCCCAAGCCGAGGCCGTCGGAAGGCGAAGCCAGCAAGTGGATGCGCGTCGGCATGAGGACATAGGCATGGATCGCGACCCTGAATTGCCGGGAAGCCTCCTTCAGCCATTGAAGGAATGCCGTGTAGTCCTCCGCGTCGCGAAAGATGGTTTGACTGTCGATACCGCTCTGGATGATGTGATGAGGCTGGTTGGGAACGACAAGTCGCGGAAGTCTGGCCATGATGAAATCGTCTAACGCGTCGCCCGGGGTCGGTGACGGCACTGGCGATTTTAGCCTGCCGCGTCGCCAACGCCTATGGCGAATGCGGCGACACCGGAATCAGAGATGGGCGTTAACCGTGTTGCGCCAGGGCGTTCTCCGGAACTCGAGCTCGTCATTTGTCCTCACGTACACATGGGACGTCGTCGAAGCGGACCTGCGAGTGAAGACGCTGGCTCGGATCTTTCCCTCGGACGGAAGGCGCTTTGCATGGAAACGAACGGTTCGGATTCCGGCACTGGAAAGACAGGCCTCCTTTGCCTTCTCCATGCGTGTCGGTCGCGAGCGGTGGGAGAGCTCGGCTACGGCCAGCAATTGCATGTCGTCATCGAAGATGGCATAACTGACCCGCATCCTGCCGATCGAGGCGATCGCCCGCTGACGCAATTTCCCCATTCCCGACGGCTCGATCAGCGCGGATACCGCGACTTGCGGAGAAATGTGGCACTCAGGAAGCGATTTGCGCAGCCGGAAGAAAAAATCGCGCTCGCAACCCGTTAGTACCGGCTTCCTTCGATAGCGCGCAGATTGGGCGCGGGCGACCACGAACCAGCCGACAAGGCCGATAAAGACAATCGCAACGAATACAAATGTCTCCTTCATACCCATCACTCTTGTTTACATTTGAATAATTACTTTACCATTTGATAACAGTTCTTGTAGCTCTTTTCGGAAGTTCCGTTGTTTAAACGGCAAACATTTGAGCAGGCGCAAACAAGGAATGCCCCGGACATGCAGGTCGATTGCCCGTTGGCATTTCTATGCGTCGACGGAAGGGCTGATTTGTATGAAGGAGATCTACATCTACAAGATCTTCCGGGCCCAAGCGGGCTCGGACTGCCGGCGCTGCTCCATCATGCGCATGACGAGTTGCCGGATTTCATTGAGGGGGCCGATTTCGGCCTGTTCGATGCGCGCCGGGGGCTTGCTGCGGTCCCAGTCGCCGTAGATGAATCCCACCGGCCGGCGATTCACAGTGAGCGGCAATACCATGAAGCTGCGCACCGTCGGCAGCGCTTCCCGCCACCAGCGCGGCACCTTGCTGGCAAACGCCGGATCCAGGGCATTCTCGACAAAGATCATCTTGTCGTTCGCGAGCGATGCATGGAATACGTCGGGTTGGTAGGCATCGTGGAAAGTGAGCTTCGGCAGCAGTTCCTGCCCGCCTTCGCCAAGGCACAAGTGTGCCATGTAAGCCGAATGCTCCACATCGCGCATAAAGGCAATTACGCGCGTGAAGCACAAGCCTTGATAGGCAGTCTCGAGCGCCATCGACATGAGCTGCGCCGTACTTGCGGTTTGTTCTGCGCCGCGCATCTCCGCGACGCCGCGCGCAAGAATCTCTGCCGCATCGGCCGGCTTACCGGTCAAATGCGGCGACGCCGGCTCGCCCACATTCCGGCGCCGTATCGGGCGGACCACCCCGGAATTTTCTTCAACCGCGGTGCGCTGCGCGCTTTCCACCGCAGCGGCCAGCTCATCCACCTCCAGTCCGAGCATCTGGGCATAGCCGTCCGCGAGCTCGGCAAGGATTGCATGTCCGGGACCTTCTTCGTTGCAGATGGCATTAGCGCAGCGCGATGACAGTGTCGATACGGCAGCAAGCCAATCCTTGTGATCAAGAGGTTCGTCGACAGCCTTGGGCGGCACATCCCTGAGCGTGTCAACCAGACCGGCCGGCAATCCCCATTGTTGCGCAGCCAGGCGGGCGACCTCGTCCAGTCCCAGGCCGAGGACGCTGCGTGCGGCCTCGTTCTCATCCAGACCGGCTTCGGCGGCGCGGGCCTTGATTTGCGGCCAGTACTCCGCAAGATAGAAGGTCACGAGCATGCGCCCCAGGGAATGCAGCATCGAACAAACCACGGCCTCTTCCGTGACCCGCGTACTGGCCGAGGAAGCCACCTGACGCGCGATATGCCCGGCCATGACGGATTTCTCGAGCTCGGCCCGTGCGCTTGCCGATTCCGAAGACGCCGCCGACAGCCCGTCGACAAGCTTCAGTCCGAGCGCAAGGTGGCCGATCGCTTCAGTCCCCAAGACGATGACTGCCTTGGACACGGTATTGATGCCCTGGCCGAAGACTGAGTACATCGCGCTGTTGGCAAGCCGCAGCACCTTCTGCGTGAGCGCCGGGTCCTGCAACACCGTCCTGGTCATGTTGAATTCGCGGTCGTCGTCGCCGCGCATGGCGCCGATGATGGCCGTTACGACCTTGGAAAAACCGGGCAGGTCGCCGCGCTGTCGCACACGCGCCCACAGGAGTTCCATTGTCTTGTCGCCATTGGCGGTACCGGTCTGGAGGCTTGCATTCATCCGGTCCGCCCTTATCCCACCGCCACCGGTTGCTCGGTCAACGGCTTGCCGCTTTTGAGCAATTCCATCGCATGCTCGGGCAGCAAAGGGCGGCCAGTCAAATACCCTTGGATCATGCCGCAGCCGTGCGCCGCCAGGAACTGCAGCTGCTCCTCATTTTCCACACCCTCCGCCACGGTGGTCAGGTTCAGGTGGCTGGCCAGGCTGAGCACGACGTTGCAAATCGCGACATCCTTGACAGATTCGGGCAGGTCCTTGATGAATGCCCGGTCGATCTTCAATGTCGCAATCGGAAAACGCTTCAGGTAGGCGAGCGAGGAATAGCCGGTGCCAAAGTCGTCGATAGCGATACGCACATTGCGTGCGGCCATGGCATTGAGCAGCGATTCCGCATGCTCCGGATCGGACATGAGGATGCCTTCGGTAATTTCGAGCAGCAGCTGCTGGCCGTTCAGGCCGGACAGCTGCATCGCTTCATCCATGATGTCGAGGAACTGATCGTTGCGGAACTGCCGCGGACTGACGTTGACCGACACATAAAGCGGACGGCCCGCCACTTCCTGGAAACGCTTGACCTGGACGCACGCCGCCTTCAGTGCCCACGCGCCGAGCAGGTTGATCAGGCCGTTGCTTTCCGCCATGGGGATGAACTGGGCCGGCGATACCATCCCCTGCCCCGGGCGCCCCCAGCGCATCAGCGCTTCGAAACCCACGATCAGCCGGCTGCGGGCATCGACGATGGGCTGGTAATGGAGGAGGAATTCGCCATCGCGCACGCCCTGGAACATTGCCGCCTCCATCGAGACGTCGTGTTCGGCCTGCGTGAACTTTTGATGGTTGTAGATGACGCAGCGCGCCTTGCCGGTTTCCTTTGCGCGATACATGGCGGTGTCGGCATGGGCAAGCAGCTTGACCTCGCTGTCGCCGTGCTCGGGAAAAATTGCCGCGCCGATCGAGGTGCCGACATACAGCGTGTGCCCCTGGATCTCGAAGGGCAACTGCACGGTCGAAATCATCCGGCGCGCGATGATTTGGATTTCGGATTCCGAGACGGCGCCGGGCAGCACAGCGACAAATTCGTCGCCGCCTACCCGCGCCAGCGTGTCGACATCGCGCAGGGTTTCAGCCAGGCGCATCGCGGCCACACGCAGCAAGGCGTCGCCGACGGGATGGCCGAGCGCGTCATTGACCTTTTTGAAGCCATCCAGGTCGAGCGCGAGCAGCGTGAATCCGCGTCCGGTACGACGTGCATGCGCGATCGCCATGCGGATGCGGTCCGACAGCAGCGAACGGTTCGGCAGCCCCGTCAGGGCATCATGCGTCGCCATGTGCCGCAGGCGCTCTTCCGTCGCCTGCTGGCCGGAAATGTCGCGGCCGACGGCAAGCAATTCGGTTTCGCCGCCCGCGTCGACGCACGCGGAGATCTGGAGTTCGATCCACACGGCACTGGCTTCGGTCTGCATACGGACGTTGACTTTACCTGGCTGCAATGCAGAAACAGCGTGCGCAATCAGACCGTCGACTGCCGGCCGGTCAGCGATTTCGATGAGTTCGACCAAGGGACGGCCGACGATTTCCTGTTCGCCGAGCAGCTCGCCGGCTCTTTTGCTTACGTACAGGATCTCGCCCCGGAAGTTCAGGCGGAATACCGCATCGCCGACCGCCTCCATGAGGCTTTCCAGCTGGGCTTTGGCAATTGCATCTGGCCGGTCACGGCGAATGGAAAACATTGGCAGAGATTGAATTTAGATAGGGCTGTGGACGCCTCGACGTTTTGGATCGCAAAAAGTCGACTCCCGGCGCCGGCCGCTGATTTGGTTCATCTTAGCAAATTGTAGAGAAGAAAATAATTCCTGATTGCAATCAGAGCATAGAAATTGAGGAAAAAGTGACAGCGGCGGCAACACAAATGAAAAACCCCGCCGGAGCGGGGTTGTTTTGAAGCAGAAGTGTAGGGATCAGAAAGGGATATCGTCGTCCATGTCACTGAAATTCGGCGCCGGCCTTTGTGCGGGCCGGGATGCGCCGCCGCCCGAACTCTGCTGGCGAGGAGCCGGCGCGCTGCCGTAATCGTCGTCCATCGAGGCACCGCCACCACCGCCGCCGCCCATGCCTTGGCGGCTGCCAAGCATTTGCATCGTATCGGCGATGATTTCCGTCGTATAGCGCTCAACGCCGTCCTTATCCGTCCATTTGCGCGTCTGCAGACGGCCTTCGACGTACACCTGGGAGCCCTTCTTCAGGTACTGGCCGGCAATTTCAGCCAGCTTGCGGTAGAAGGTGATGCGGTGCCATTCGGTCAGCTCCTTTTTCTCGCCAGAGTTCTTGTCTTTCCAGCTTTCGGTGGTCGCGACCGCAACGTTGGTGACCGCATCGCCGTTCGGCATGTAGCGCGTTTCCGGGTCGCGCCCCAGGTTGCCAACGATGATGACTTTGTTAACCGATGCCATAAATATCTCCTAAAGCTGAATCAAACAAAAACGTATTGTGTACGGTAAAACGGATCAGGTGGCAGCAGTTACTGCCCCGCGGCGCGGGAGGTTTTTCATACCGGCGGCAATTATAATCCAGACAACAGTCAGCACTCCGCCCAATGCGAACACCGACGGGGCGCCAAGATGCTGTTGCAGCCAGCCGCCCAGCGCGCCGCCGCAGAACAGCCCAAGCGCCTGAAGGGTGTTGTACACCCCTAGCGCCGCTCCCTTGGCCGCGGGAGGCGCAATCCGGGACACCAGCGACGGCTGGCAGGCCTCGAGGATATTGAAGGAAATAAAGAACAGCAGCAAGAGCAGGATGAGAATTACCGAAGGCATGGTCGGCCGCGACAGAAATGCCCAAAGGCCAGCTTGCACAAATACCATCAATGCGATCGCGCCAATAAATACCTGCTTCATCATGCCGCGCTTTTCCCCCACCAGCAACGGCGGCATCATCACCGCAAACGAAGCCAGCACGACGGGCAGATAAACTTTCCAATGTGACGGCAGCGGCAAGTCGGCATACTGGATCAATGCCGACGGCACGACTACGAACATCGCCATCTGTGTCACGTGCAGGGCGAACACCCCATAATTCAGGCGCATGAGTTCGCGGTTGGCCAGCACCTCGGAGAACGGCACGCTTTTCGCCGGCGGCTTTGGGGGCGCGGGCGGCACGACATACAGCACGACCAGGATGGCGAGCAGGGACAAGATGCCCGTCAGTCCGAATAACCCCTCCATGCCAATCAATTTGTACATTGCCGGTGCCGCGACAAGCGACACGGCAAATGTCAGGCCGATCGAACCGCCGACCATGGCCATGGCTTTGGTACGGTGCTCGTCGCGAGTCGTATCGGCAATGAAGGCGGTTACTGCGGCTGAGATTGCACCGGCGCCCTGGATCGCGCGGCCGACAATTACCCAGGTCAGGTCGGTCGCTGCGGCCGCGATGAACGAGCCAATGGCAAACAGGAGCAGGCCGATGATGATGACGCGCTTGCGTCCGTACTTGTCGGAGGCGGCGCCAAACGGAATCTGGCCGAAGGATTGTGTCAGACCGTAGATCCCCATTGCCAGTCCGACCAGTGTGGCGCTGTCGCCGCCGGGCATCGACCTTGCATGAACGGCAAACACCGGCAGGATCAGGAACATGCCCAGCATGCGCAGCGCAAAAATCGACGCCAACGACGCGCTGGCCCGAATTTCCAGGGGCGACATGCGGGTGCCCAGTTCGGTGGAGGGAATGGAAGACATCAGGCAAAGACAGAGTGAATCGGGCGGATACGGCAGCCCCCAAAACCCGTTATAGTATCAGGTTGACCCGTATAAAGCCCGGTTGGGCGCAAGTTGAAAGCAGTTCATGGAAGAAATAAGAATTCGCGGTGCCCGTACGCACAACCTGAAGAATATCAATCTGGAATTACCCCGCAACCAGCTGATCGTGATCACTGGTCTGTCCGGCTCCGGCAAGTCCTCGCTGGCATTCGACACCTTGTACGCGGAAGGCCAGCGGCGTTACGTGGAATCGCTGTCGGCCTATGCGCGCCAGTTCCTGCAGCTGATGGAAAAGCCGGACGTGGACCTGATCGAAGGCCTCTCGCCGGCGATCTCGATCGAGCAGAAAGCGACTTCGCACAACCCGCGCTCGACCGTAGGCACGGTGACCGAAATCCACGACTACCTGCGCCTGCTGTACGCGCGCGTCGGCACGCCCTACTGCCCCGACCATCCGGAAAATCCGCTGGCGGCGCAATCGGTATCGCAAATGGTCGACGCCGTGCTGGCCATGCCGGAAGACACCAAGCTGATGATCCTGGCGCCGGTCGTGGCCAACCGCAAGGGTGAGCACGTCGACCTGTTCGAGGAAATGCAGGCGCAGGGCTTCGTCCGCTTCCGCATCCAGAGCGGCACGCATACGGCGCGTATCTACGAAGTGGATGACCTGCCGAAGCTGAAGAAAACCGAGAAGCACACCATCGACGTCGTCATCGACCGCCTGAAGATCAAGGCGGACGTGAAACAGCGCCTCGCCGAAAGCTTCGAAACCGCGCTGCGCATCGCGGAAGGCCGCGCGATTGCGCTCGAGATGGACAGCGGCAAGGAGCAGCTGTTCTCCAACAAGTTCGCCTGCCCGACCTGCGGCTACTCGCTGCAGGAGCTCGAACCGCGCCTGTTCTCGTTCAACAACCCGATGGGGGCCTGCCCCGAATGCGACGGCCTCGGCCACATCGAGTTCTTCGATCCGAAGCGCATCGTCGCCTTCCCCAACCTGTCGCTCGCCAGCGGGGCAATCAAGGGATGGGACCGGCGCAATCAGTTCTATTTCCAGATGCTGTCGAGTATCGCGGAGCACTACCGCTTCGACATTGACATGCCGTTCGAGAAGCTGCCTGAATCGGCGCAGCAGGTCGTGCTGTACGGCTCCGGACGGCAAACGATTCCGTTCACTTACATCAATGAACGCGGTCGCGCGGTAGTGCGCGAGCATACCTTCGAAGGCGTGGTGAACAACCTGCAGCGCCGCTATCGCGAGACCGATTCCATGGCGGTGAAGGAAGAACTCGCGAAGTTCATCAATCAGAAGGAATGCCCGACCTGCAAAGGCGCACGCCTGCGCGTGGAAGCACGTTACGTGAAGATCGGCACCGGCAAGCAGGAGCGCTCTATCCATGAAGTGGCGATCACACCGCTGCGCGACACGCTGGAGTTCTTCGAAAAGCTGAAGCTCACCGGCGCGAAGAAGGAAATCGCCGACCGCATCATCAAGGAGATCGTGTCGCGCCTGAAGTTCCTGAACAACGTGGGCCTCGATTACCTGTCGCTGGAGCGGAGTGCGGACACGCTGTCCGGCGGCGAGGCGCAGCGTATCCGTCTTGCGTCGCAGATCGGCTCCGGTCTGACGGGCGTGATGTACGTGCTCGACGAACCGTCGATCGGCCTGCACCAGCGTGACAACGACCGCCTGATCAATACGCTGAAGCACCTGCGCGACATCGGCAACAGCGTACTGGTGGTTGAGCACGACGAAGATGCGATCCGCTGCGCCGACTTCATCGTCGACATGGGCGTGGGTGCGGGTGTACATGGCGGCGAGGTGATCGCCAAGGGACCGCTCAACGACATCCTCAAGAACAAGAAATCGCTGACCGCGAAGTACCTGAACGGCACACTGGCCATCCACGTTCCAAAGAAGCGCACACCGGCCGATCCCGAGCGCCAGCTTGTGATCACCGGCGCGTCCGGCAACAACCTGAAGAACGTGAAGCTGGATCTGCCGGTTGGCCTGCTGACCTGCGTGACCGGCGTGTCCGGCTCGGGCAAGTCGACGCTGGTCAACGACACCCTGTACCATGCCGCCGCGCGTCACCTCTACGGTTCGCAGACAGAACCATCGCCGTATGAAACGATCAGCGGACTGGAGCATTTCGACAAGGTGATCTCGGTCGACCAGGCGCCGATCGGGCGCACACCGCGTTCGAATCCGGCGACCTACACCGGCGTATTCACGCCGATCCGCGATCTGTTCTCGGAAGTGCCGGCGGCGAAGGAACGCGGCTACAGTGCGGGCCGCTTCTCATTCAACGTGAAGGGTGGCCGCTGCGAGGCGTGCCAGGGTGACGGCGTGCTGAAGGTGGAGATGCACTTCCTGCCCGACGTGTACGTGCCTTGCGACGTCTGCCACGGCAAGCGTTATAACCGCGAGACGCTGGAAGTCCAGTACAAGGGCAAGAACATCCACGAAGTGCTGGAGATGACGGTCGAGGAAGCGCACGAGTTCTTCAAGCCGGTCCCGGTCGTTGCGCGCAAGCTGCAAACCCTGCTCGACGTCGGCCTCGGCTATATCCGCCTCGGCCAAAGTGCGACGACGCTCTCCGGCGGCGAGGCGCAGCGCGTGAAGCTGTCGCTGGAACTATCCAAGCGCGACACCGGCCGCACGCTCTACATTCTCGACGAGCCGACGACCGGACTGCACTTCCACGACATCGACCTGCTGCTGAAGGTGATCCATCGCCTGCGCGACCAAGGCAATACCGTCGTGATCATCGAACACAATCTGGACGTGATCAAGACGGCGGACTGGCTCGTCGACCTTGGCCCGGAAGGTGGCGCGGGCGGCGGACAGATCATTGCGACCGGCACGCCGGAAGACGTGGCGAAGAATGCGGCCAGCGTGACCGGCAAGTACCTCGCGCCGTTGCTGAAGAAGAAATAGGGAGCAGCCATGGCCACCCACCTGCGTATCGTCGGTCACGTGCAAGGTGTCGGCTATCGCGCCTCGTTCGAAGCGCAAGCGCGTGCGTTGAAACTCGCAGGCTGGGTGCGCAACCGCAGGGATGGTTCGGTGGAAGCGGTCGTGGACGGCTCACCGGATGCGGTAGAGCAGATCACCGCTTGGTCGCGCCGCGGCCCGGCGGCGGCACGAGTGACGGAAGTGGTAGTCAGCGATATCGACGACACTTCTGTCGTCGACGGCCGGTTCGAAGTACGGCCGTCCGTTTAACGCCGCCCATCAGCGCGACAATCCCATCCACAAACCAAGCGGAACGAATGCCAGTGCCGCCAGGTTCCCGAGCAGCACGATCGACGCGACCTTGTCCGGCTCCTGCTTGTACTGCTCCGCCACCATGAAACAGAACACGGCCGGCGGAAGCGATGCGAACAGGTACATCTGGCCGCGCTGCGCTTCCGTCAGGCTCAGCACGCCATCGAGCAGCCAGGCGACGATCAACCCGCCGACCGGGCACACCACTGCACCCACCAGGCCGATGTGCCAACTCTTGAAACTGACATCGAGCATACGCACGCCGAGTGCAAACAGCATGATCGGAATACAGGCATCGCCAAGCATCTTCAGCGCCTGCATCAAGGGTGTCGGCAGCGTGATGCGGAAGATGGCGAAGACCATGCCGACCATCATCGCCAGCATCATCGGGCTCACCAGGAATTTCCACATGGGCGTGTGATAGCTGCGCCCGCTTTCGATGATCTTGATGCCCACCGAGAAGTAGATCAGGTTGCAGGCCATGAACAATGCGACCGCCGCAGGCAAGCCTGCCGTACCGAAGGCGAGCATGGCGAGTGGCAGCCCCATGTTGCCGCAGTTGTTGTACATCATCGGGGGAATGAAGGTGCGCACGTCATAGCCTAACAAGCGCGCAACCGGCCAGGCGATCAAGCCCGATCCCAACGAAATCAGCACGCCGGCAAGAATGAGCATGCCGTTGTGGACGAGGTCGAAATCCTTCGCGGCGAGCGCGGTAAACACCAGCAACGGGCAAAGCACATCCATGCTCACGCGATTGACCGATGCCATATCGGTCCTGACCCTCTCGCCTCCTCGCACCCGCGCATATCCGTACCCGACCGCAATGATAATGAAGACCGGCAGAATGATGCCAAGGATGCGCTCGAACACTTGCATGCGAAACTCTTTCGGAAGGCGAAGGCTATCCTGGCATTGTAGCGAGATATACGCGAACGCGTTTTCCATCTAGAAAGTGATTGGAAAACCGGTATCGATCTCACAGCGGTGACGACACGGGGCACATCCTAGTGTGCGTGACGTGTTCAATCTTGGCCGCACATGCGGACACCCGATGAAGGCGCGTGATGACTTCGCGCGCTTCCTCTATTTGAGGAGGCGTGCCTCCGCCCGTGCAACGCCCTCCGTCGTGCCCCGCAAGACGATGATGTCCCCCTCCTGCAATTGCATTTCGGAATTGACATCGATCCGGCTCTTGCCTCGCCTCACAATGGTGACTTCGGCGCCGACCTCATGCAGCTTCAGCGCGGCGAGCGACTTGCCGTTGGCCTTCGCGCCTTCGGGCAGGGTGACGGAATGCAGGCGGACATGCAGGTGCTCCGCATCTTCGGGGGCATCGCTGGCGCCATGGAAATAGCCGCGCAATGATGCATAGCGCTCATCGCGTGCCGCCTGCACGCGATGCACCACTCGCCTCAGCGGCACGCCTAGCATCACGAGTGCGTGGGAAGCGAGCATCAGGCTGCCCTCGATGGCTTCCGGTACCACTTCGGCCGCGCCGGCTTCGCGCAGCTTGTCGAGGTCGGAGTCATCATGGCTGCGCACGATGACCGGCAGGGACGGCGCCAGTTCATGTGCAAAGTGCAGTACCTTCAACGCAGACGGCGTGCTGGCGTAGGTAACGACCAATGCCGCCGCACGATGGATACCGGCGGCCACCAGGCTTTCCCGCCGCGCCGCGTCGCCGTAAGACACATTGGCGCCGGCGGCTTGCGCCTCGCGCACCCGGTCCGGATCGAGGTCGAGCGCGTGGTAGGCAATTCCCTCCTCTTCCAGCAGTCGGGCAAGGCTCTGGCCGGTGCGGCCGAAACCGGCGATCAGCACGTGTTTCTGTGTTGTCATGGTACGCGTCGCGATTTGTGTCAGCGTCAGCGACTGCATCATCCATTCGTTGGCCGACAGCTTCATCACGATCGCATCGGACTTGGCGATGATGAATGGCGCGGCCAGCATCGACAGCACCATCGATGCGAGGATCAACTGGATGAGCAGCGGATCCATCAGCTGCAGGCCGCCCGCCTGGTTCAGCAGCACGAAGCCGAATTCGCCCGCCTGGGCAAGACCGAGACCGGTGCGCAAGGCGACGCCGGTCGATGCCCCCGTCATTTTTGCCAGTCCGGCAATCAGCGCGAACTTCAGCAACACCGGACCGGTGAGCAACAACAGCACCAGCCACCAGTTCTCCAGCACCAGCCGTACATTGAGCAGCATGCCGACGGTGATGAAGAACAAGCCGAGCAGCACATCGCGGAAAGGTTTGATGTCCTCTTCCACCTGGTGCTTGTATTCCGTCTCGGAGATCAGCATGCCGGCCACGAAGGCGCCGAGCGCCAGCGACAGGCCGGCCTTTTCGGTAATCCACGCCGCGCCGAGCGTGATCAGCAGCAGGTTGAGCATGAACAGCTCCTGCGAGCGGCGCTTGACGACAATATGGAACCAGGTGCGCATCAGGCGCTGACCGATAACCAGCAGCAACACCAGCACAATGCCTGCTTTCATCGTTGCCAGCGCGAGGGTCGGCACAAGATCGGTCGTATTTTTTGCCAGCGCGGGAACCAGGATCAGCAAGGGCACCACGGCAAGATCCTGGAACAGCAGGATGCCGAAGATAAGCCGGCCATGCGGACTGTCGAGCTCGAGGCGTTCGGTCAGCAACTTGGACACGATGGCGGTGGACGACATCGCAAGCGCACCGCCGAGCGCAAAAGCCGCGCGCCAGCTGATATCGACAAGCTGGGGAAGGAAATGCGCAACCAGCCAGCCGAACAGCATGGTGGCGGCGATGGTCAGCAGCACCTGCGCCATCCCAAGCCCGAAGACGGTGCGCCGCATCGATATCAGTTTAGGCAGGGAGAACTCGAGCCCGATCGAGAACATCAGGAACACCACGCCAAACTCGGCCAGGACGTGCGTAGTTTCATTCTCTTCGGCCATGCCGAAGCCGTGCGGGCCGATGAGGATGCCGACAATCAGGTAGCCGAGCATCGGCGGCAGGTGCAACATGCGGAAGACAACCACACCGAGCACGGCAGCGCCAAGCAGGATCAGCGTAAGTTCAAGTGCCGAAAACATTAATTGTTATATAAATGATCGAAGTTATAGTGCGTGCGCACGGCAGCCCTTGCCTTCCTTTTATTACAGCGAACCGGCAACATCCCTGCCCGGTCGAAACGACGCAGGGTGTTTTCCCGTTAGCACGATTGCTTTAAGAATGAAGGACTTACGAAACGAAGCCAGCCGTTGACTGCCATCAAAGCCCAATTTTTTGTTGTGACTGGCAGATTTTTTGCTTTCGTAATTCAGCTATACTTCCGGCATGAGTGTAACCGATGCAAAAACCTTGCCGAAAGACTTCGATGCGAAAAATGCGCGGCGCGCGCTTGAGCTTGCCCGCGAGACCATTCAAATCGAAGCCGATGCCCTGCTCGCGCTGAAAAACAGGCTCTCGGACAGTCCCGAAGACGGCTTCGCGCAAGCGATGGCGCTGCTCATGCAGTGCTCCGGCCGCGTCGTGGTGTCGGGAATCGGCAAATCCGGACACATTGCCCGCAAGATTGCCGCTACGCTGGCCTCCACCGGCACGCCGGCCCTGTTCGTGCATGCAGCCGAAGCGCTGCACGGCGACCTCGGCATGATCACCGAGAACGACGTCGTCATCGCCATATCGTACTCTGGCGAAGCCGCCGAGTTCGTGTCGATCATCCCCATCATCAAACGCATGGGCGCCAAGCTCATTGCGATGACGGGCAACGACAACTCGCGGCTGGCACAACTCGCGGACATCCACCTGAATGTCCGTGTGGACAAGGAAGCCTGTCCGCTGAACCTGGCGCCGACAGCCAGCACCACAGCGACCCTGGCCTTGGGCGATGCGCTGGCCGTCGCCCTGCTCGATGCCCGAGGTTTCCGCGAAGAAGATTTTGCCCGCTCGCATCCGGGCGGCGCGCTCGGCCGGCGCCTGCTGACCCATGTGCGCGACGTCATGCGTACCGGCAGCGCCATCCCCTCGGTCAAGCCCGACGTGATGCTGACGACCGCCTTGCTTGAGATCACCAAGAAAGGCATGGCGATGACCGCCGTGGTGGACGATGCATACCGGGCGATTGGCGTCTTCACCGATGGCGACCTGCGCCGGTTGATCGAGAACGTGCAGGATTTCGGCAAGCTGAAGATGGCCGACGTGATGCACGCCAATCCGCGCACCATCGGACCGGACCGGTTGGCGGTCGAGGCTGTCGAACTGATGGAGCATTTCCGTATCAACCAGCTTCTGGTTGCCGATGCCGGCGGCAAGCTGGTGGGCGCGCTGCATATCCACGACCTGACCCATGCCAAGGTGATTTGATGCAAGACGACGCATTGGCTAGGGCGGCGCAAGTACGCCTCATGATTTTCGATGTCGACGGCATCCTGACCGACGGCAGCCTGCATTACGCGCCGGACGGCGAGATGATCAAGACATTCAATGTGCTCGACGGCCACGGCATCAAGCTGCTGCAGCAGTCGGGAGTAGCAACCGCGATCATCAGCGCGCGCAGTTCTGCCATCGTGGCCAAGCGCGCCGCCGATCTCGGCATCCAGCATCTTTACCAGGGCGTGCACGACAAGCTGGAGGCATTCGGTCAACTGCTGGAAAAAACCGGCGTTGCCCGGGACGCCTGCGGATTCGTCGGCGACGACGTCATCGACCTGCCGATTCTGTTGCGCGTCGGCTTCGCCGCCAGCGTGCCCAACGGCCATGTAGAAGTGAAATCGCGCGTGCATTACGTCACCCAAGCGAGCGGAGGCCGCGGCGCGGCACGCGAGCTGTGCGACTTCATCCTGCACGCGCAGGGGAATTACGAAGCGGCGCTGGCGCCCTACCTGAGGTAACGCGGATGCGGCCGTGGCGCATCCGCTTTTTCATGACGCTCGCGCCGCTGGTCGTGCTGGCGCTGGCCAGCTTCTGGATTTACGAAGTCATGCGCAGGGCAACCGACACGTCGGTGCCGAATCCCGCGCGAAGCGAGCCGGATTTCTACGTCGAGAAATTCAGCTTCGTAAAACTGTCGAAGACTGGCGCAGCGCAATATCATTTTTCCGGCGAACGGCTGACACACAATCCGCAGGATGGCTCCTACGATATCGTGCAGCCGATCGTCCGCAACGTCAGCAATGCGCAGTCACCGATCGTCATCAAGGCCGAGCGGGCTCGCGTGAGCAGCGACAACAGCGAAGTCCATCTCTACGAAAACGTCAGGATGGATCGGCAGAAAGGACAGGATGCGGACCCGCTTCATGTCCGCACCGAATACATGCTCGTGCTGCCCGATGACGATGTGATGAAGACAGACAAGCCGGTCGAGATCACCACCGAGAGCGCGAAGCTGACGGGCACCGGCATGTATGCGAACAATGCAACGCGCGAGTTCAGATTGACGAGCAATGTTCATGGCACGTATCAAGCCCCATTGCGCTGATTCGGTATAACTTGATGCATCACTTTCGAGATCTTTCATGAAACATTTCTTGTTGTTGCTGTCGATGCTGATCGCCGTGGCGGCGGGACATGTCCACGCCGAGAAAGCCGACTCCGACAAGCCGACCAACGTCGAGGCCGACCATATGGCGTATGACGATATCAAGCAGGTCAACACCTTCAGCGGCAACGTGGTTCTGACCCGGGGCACCCTCATCATGCGTGCGCACAAGCTGATCGTGTCGCAGGATCCGGCCGGGTACCAGTTCGCGACCCTGCTCGCGCCGCCCGGCGGACTTGCCACCTTCCGCCAGAAGCGCGATGCCGGCCCGAACCAATGGATCGAAGGACAGGCGGAACGCATCGAGTACGATGGCAAGGCCGAAATCGTGAAACTGTTCTCGAAAGCAAAGATGCGCCGACTGGAAGGCAACAAGCCGACCGATGAGGTCGAAGGCGAATTCATTTCCTACGACAGCCGCGCAGAATTCTTCACCGTCAACAACACGGCAACCGGCGCGAACAAGCCGGGCAGCGGACGTATCAAGGCGGTGATCCAGCCGCGCTCGGAATCGAAGGACAAATGAGATGACGAGCACGCTGGTAGTCAACGGTCTGCAGAAAAGCTATGGCACGCGTCAGGTGGTGCGCGATGTGTCGCTGCAGGTCGCAAGCGGCGAAGTGGTGGGCTTGCTCGGTCCCAATGGCGCCGGCAAGACGACTTCGTTCTACATGATCGTCGGCCTGGTGCCGTCGGACGCAGGGAATATAGACCTCAACGGGACGCCGATTTCGCGTCTGCCCATCCATCGCCGTGCAACGCTCGGTTTGTCCTACCTGCCTCAGGAAGCGTCAGTCTTCCGCAAGCTCAGCGTGGAAGACAATATCCGCGCCGTGCTGGAATTGCAGCGTGTCGACGGCAAGGCGCTGGCCAAGGCGGAGATCGAGAAGCGCCTGAATACCCTGCTGGCTGAACTGCAGATCGAACGCCTGCGCGAAAACCAGGCGCTGTCGCTCTCTGGCGGCGAAAGGCGGCGCGTTGAAATTGCGCGCGCGTTAGCGACCAACCCGCGCTTCGTGCTGCTCGACGAACCGTTTGCCGGCGTCGACCCGATCGCGGTGATCGAGATCCAGCGCATCGTACGCTTCCTGAAGGAGCGTGGCATCGGCGTGCTGATCACGGACCATAACGTGCGTGAAACCTTGGGTATTTGCGACCGGGCCTATATCATCAATCAGGGCTCGGTACTGGCAAGCGGACGTCCCGACGACATCATCGCGAACGAGTCGGTGCGCCGCGTGTATTTGGGTGAACACTTCCGGATGTAATGGAAGAAGACCAGACAGTATGAAACAAACACTCCAACTTCGAATTTCGCAACATCTGGCGCTGACGCCTCAGTTGCAGCAATCGATCCGACTGCTGCAACTGTCGACGCTCGAGCTGCACCAGGAGCTGGAACAGATTCTTTCGGACAACCCGATGCTCGAGCGTGTCGATGACCCGCTCGACCACTCCGTGCGTCTGCTTGCGGATGGCGCCATCAGCGCTTCAAACAGCGCGAACGGCAGCACGCCGGAAGCACCCGCATCAGAAGGCGGCAATGCATCGCCCTCCGATACGCCGGAAGCCGGTTTTGAAGGCGGCGAAGGCGGCGAATCGGCATCCGGTGACAGCGACTGGAGTTTCGACGATGTCGCGCGCACCTCGAAAGCGCCTGAGGACGACGACTCGCGCCCGCAGCTCGAAGCACATGAAGTCACACTGCGGGAGCACCTGCTGGAGCAGATGCGCGTAACGGTGCGCGAACACCGCGACCGTGCGCTTGTCGAGCTGATCATCGACGCGCTCAATGACAATGGTTACCTGGAAGAGCCGCTCGAGGAAATCCACGCTCGCCTGCCGGCAGAACTCGAAATCGAACTCGAGGAGCTGGCTGTCGCGTTGAAGCTGGTACAGAGCTTCGAACCGGCCGGAGTGGGCGCACGCAACGCGTCCGAATGCCTGGCGATCCAGATCCGCCGTTTCCCGAAGATCCCGCTGGTGACGCGTCGTCGCGCGCTGGAGATCGTGGAGAACCACCTTCCGCTCTTCGCACAGCGCGACTTCAACAAGCTCAAGAAGGTGCTCGATTGCGATGAGGAGGACCTGCGCGAAGCACAACAGGTAATCCGCAGCTGCAATCCGCATCCCGGCGCGCTGTTCGCCTCGGACGCGTCCGACTATGTCGTCCCCGACGTCATTGTCAAGAAAACAAAGAATGGCTGGCAGGTCTTCCTCAACCACGACGTCATGCCGCGCCTGCGTGTGAACGCCCTATACGCGAACATCCTCAAGCAAAGCAAGGGTGAGGGATCGCTTACTTCGCAGCTGCAGGAAGCCAAGTGGCTGATCAAGAACATGCGCCAGCGCTTCGACACCATCTTGCGCGTTGCGCAAGCGATTGTCGACCGTCAACGGAATTTCTTCTCCCACGGGGCGGTCGCCATGCGCCCTCTTGTCTTGCGTGAAATTGCTGATACACTGGGTTTACACGAGAGCACTATTTCACGTGTGACAACTCAAAAATACATGCTCACCCCCCATGGCATGTTTGAGTTGAAGTACTTCTTCGGCAGCCACGTCGCCACAGAAGCGGGGGGTGAAGCTTCATCGACGGCGATCCGGGCGCTGATCAAACAATTGATAGGAGCAGAAGACCCCAAGAATCCATTCTCAGACAGCAAAATTGCGGATATGTTGGGGGAACAAGGCATGGTCGTAGCACGACGCACCGTCGCGAAATACCGCGAGGCCCTGAAAATCCCTCCAGTTAATCTGCGCAAATCCCTGTAGTTATTGTGTTGTAGTGTAGTTGCTGTGTTCGGCGTGGTTCGTCTGCGCGGGCACGCATGAACCTCCAGCGACACCATCCATAGGAGCGCTGTATGAATCTCACAATCAGTGGACATCACCTCGAATTGACACCAGCCATCCGCGAATACGTGGAAAACAAGCTGGAACGCATCATCCGCCATTTCGACCATGTCATTGATATCGCAGTCATCTTGGGTGTGGAAAAACCTTCAGAAAAGGAAAAGAGGCAAAGAGCAGAAGTGAATCTGCGACTACGGGGCAATGTCATTCATGTCGAGAGTTTTGCGGAAGACCTGTACGCGGCGATCGACACACTGATTGACAAACTGGACCGCCAGGTACTGAAGTACAAGACGAAGATTCAGGATCATCACTCATCAGTCAAGCGCATGCCGGACATGTCGGCCACTACGTAACAAACCTCTCCGGCCTTTAACGGCCAGGACTATCAAGGGCGCATTCACTGCGCCCTTTTTGTTTGCCTCGCCGGTGACGATTCGAATGTCGGCCGCACGACTGCCGACTTTTCGCAAGCCCGATACAATAGCCCGGTTACCGAATCCTTGTCCTTCCGCCATGACTGAATTTGTCCAGACCGTCGTCAAGAACCACATCGGCTTCATTACGCTCGACCGCCCCAAGGCCCTCAACTCTCTGTCGCTCGACATGGTGCGCGCATTGACAAGCGCATTGCTGGCATGGCGCGGCGACGACGCGGTGAAGGCGGTGGTGATACGCAGCAGCAGTGAGCGGGCGTTTTGTGCGGGCGGCGACATCCGCTTCTTCTACGATGCCGGACGATCGACGCCGCAGGGTGGCAGCGCGCTGCTCGAAGATTTTTTTACTGAGGAGTACGCACTCAATCACCTGATCCATTTCTATCCCAAGCCCTATGTGGCCATTATGGACGGCGTCGTGATGGGTGGCGGCATGGGCGTGGCGCAGGGCGGCGAGTCGAACCGCATGCGCATCGTCACGGACCGGACAAAGATGGCCATGCCCGAAGTGAACATCGGACTGTTCCCGGATGTCGGCGGGGGGTATTTCCTCTCGCGCGTGCCGGGGCAGATCGGCACTTATCTGGGCGTTACCGGCGAAATCATCGGTGCGGCTGATGCCATCTATGCCGGCCTTGCGGATGTCTTCGTCCCGGCGGAGCAACTGCCTGCACTGGCCGATATGCTGGAAACCGCTGACGTATCCAATCTTCCCGCTGCGATTTGCCAATTCGCCGAGCCGTTCAAGAACTTGGCCGCACCGGGCGGCAGCCTGCTTGCCTCCGAACGAGGCGCGATCGATCGGCACTTCGCACATAACGACGTGCCCTCGATTGTTGCGTCGCTGACCCGCGACGAAAGCGCTTTCGCAAGGAAGACGCTGGAAACCATGAACAAGCGCTCGCCACTGATGATGTGCGTGACGCTGTCCCAACTGCGCCGCGGCGCTTCGATGAGCGTTGCCGAGTGCCTGCGCATGGAACGTACCATGGTCCGCCGTAGCTTCGAAAATGGCGAAGTTCTGGAAGGGATACGCTCCGTCGTCATCGACAAGGATAATGCACCGGAATGGTCCCCCTCAACGCTCTCGGAAGTGACAGCTGAGATGATCGAACGCTTCTTCCAACCTGCGTGGCCCGAACATGCACATCCGTTGAGGACATTGAATTAGTGTGAGGGACGTCTGACTGCATTGGAGAAGAGGTCAGACCAACAAGCTCTGCAGCGCACGGGGCACGGCATGATGCCCCGTGCGGGCTTCCACGGATGGCCGGGGAGTTTGCTCTAGTAGTCCATCACTCTTTGATTTTCGGATAGAGGTATTTCAGTTTGGTGC
>CBIHRW010000013.1:0-69306 GCA_966212545.1 uncultured Noviherbaspirillum sp. | reverse complement strand
CCTAGTAGCCCGTCACGCTTTGATTTTCGGGTTTGTGCTTGCTTGCGGGGGCATGTGCCGAAACTTCATCTCCCCTTTCCCCGTCGTTCCCGCGGAGGCGGGAACCCATGGTGAGTTTGCTCCATCAACCTGCGTATGGGTTCCCGCCTCCGCGGGAACGACGGGGAAGCGTTGCTTGCATGCTGCCATATCAGCCCGCAAGCAAGCGCAATCCGAAAATCAAAGCGTGTCGTGCTACTAGGGCGCAATTCCATTGTCGTTTTAAAAACCACCTTCACTAGTGAGCCAAGGAGAAAACTGAAAATAGAAATTCCGTGCGACACCATACCCGGTTTGAACGGGCAACCGTTCAAGAAAGAACAGATTCGTGTTTCAACCACTTTTTCCAGAACAGAAAGCCATATATGCAGTCCTTGAAATTGATTGTCTCCATTTCCTACAAGAACGGCGGCGCGATGGCAACCGAACTGGAGTATGTTGCAATGCCGGCTCCGGTCGTGAAGCTGGTGCAAGAAGCGTGGAAATCGCAGCTGAAGGACGCTGCGGGCAAGAACGTTTGGTAAGCCTGTGCTGATGCCAGGGTTATTGTAGTCGCTTGACCTTCGGTCACTGATGTGCGCAGGAACGGGAGGCCCCGCCTCAATCGATCTTCGATCGTCTGCAGGCAGTTACACTGCCCGATTATTTCTTCGCTGATATCAAAAATATGCCGTATCCTTGCACGACCGAGCATTGCGGTTCTTTGTTGCTCGCGCAGTCGTCGTTTTTCACTGCATCTGAAGTACATATGCCAATACCTGCACTAAGCAAGATTCGAATTTCCGCATTTCCCTTTTGGTCATCCTTATTGACCTCGGTCGCCCTGCTTTCCATTGCAACGTATGCACACGCTGCGCCGGCCTATCCGAAAGCGATCAAGGAGGCATTGGCAAACGGTGCCAAAGTCGTCAAGTCGTTTCCGGCAGCTTCCGGGCTAACAGGCTGGATCCTTTCAGAAAATGGAACGTACTCGGTTGTATATACGACGGCAGACAAGCGCACTCTTATCGTCGGGAACCTGTTCAACGAAAAGGGCGAGAATCTGACCGACAAGTTTGCGGAGAAGTACTTTCCCAGACCGCACCGCTCATCAGTATTGAATCAGCCAAGGTTTTCGCAGTCGCAAGAGTCGAAATAATTGCGGGGTTGCCGAAGCTCCAAATGCCTCGGTCCTGATCCTGGCAAAGCCAGGTAAGGACGTCATTAACGGCGAACCTGTCATCACGACGTGCCATAAAGGCGACCATGCTTGCTTTTCGAATCACCTTATGTACGATGCTTTGACTGAAATCAGTTGAAGATTGGCGCCATTAAGTAAAAAGTAAGAAGCCTTTGGGCCGCAGTTGATATTGGCACAGAGCGACATTGCCCTTCTTGTCGGAGATGGCCATGAAGCAGATTCTTCTTGTTCCCGTACTCGCGCTCGCAAGCTCAACCGCTGCATGCCAGCAAATGTCCACGCCACCCGCCTCATCCGGTTCGGCATCGCCGGCAACAGGGCAGGCACAGGCGGCACCGGTTCCGCCCGCCCTCGCCGAGTTCGACAAGCAAATGGCCCAGGTGCAGGAGAACATGAGGAAAATGGATGAACAGATGGCGGCGCTCCGCCAGACGAATGACCCGAAACAGAAGGAGCGTCTGCTCCAAGACCATCTGACCACCATGAATGGCACGATGGCCATGATGCGCACCATGCGCGGCCCCGGCATGATGGGCGGGCCGATGATGGGTGGCCACATGACAAGCGGCAGTTCTGGTCCCGGCGGGCAGGCTCGCGGCGGCGGCCCCGGGATGGGATGGCATGGGATGCAGGGGTACTATTCCCGGATGACGCCGGAAGAGTTGCGCCAGCGGCACTATATGCACGACCAATACATGGCCATGCAGCAGCAAATGATGGATCACATGATGCAGCATCAGCAATGGACGTACCAGACACCTTTGCCGCAAAAGTGACCCGAGGAGCCTGCCTGACGGGGCCGTGAAATCGCCTTAGTAAAAGACGCTCCTGGCGAGCATGTCGGTCGCAACGAGTCCCGACACGATCGCGAAACCTTTCTGTATATGCGGTCGTGCAAGCCGGGACATCAGCACCGCATTGACCGACCAGATCGGCATGTGGGGTTGGACATGGCGCGCGCCGCAACGCGCGACGGTGCGCTCGACAAGAAGACCTAGGAACTGTTCGCGCTAGCATTTGGCGAGGCCGCGCACTGCGACGCCTGCACCGGGTTCCATACGCAAGCACTGGTGAAGCTCGGCGCGACCAAGACGGAACTCGAGGAAGCCCTTGGCATGGCGGTCTACATGGGCGGCGGGCCATCGCCCATGTACGCAGCCAACGCCGTGGCGGCATTTCCCGCCTCATCGCCAGGACGAGCGCCTCGTCCGACGGGAAAGGAGACCGGCTCCGAGGGCGGCACGACGGGCTCCCCGGGAGGGACAACAGGCTCGCTCGGCGGAGTTAATGGCTCGGGCGGCGGGATTTCGTGATCGGGAGAGGGATCACGGTGCATAACGTCGGCCGGAGGTCCTGCATCGTTCATGGTCGCGTCGTTTCGAAGCTGGCCGGCGCCTACGCCGAAGTCGTGGGCAGTGAGGGCGGAGGCCGTTGGGCACTGACGGGAAGCGGCGCTCCCTATCATTCTTGGTCTCATGGAAGATCTCCTCGAGTCACCTTCCACAGATACGCGATATCGGCCGGTTTTCATTTGAGCTGGATCATGGAAGGACAAGTACCGTCCCCGTAGTCTGGACGGACCGGATCGCGCTTCAATGGCCTCGAGCCTGTTCGAGATGCGCATTGAGGCGGCCATCAGGAGATTAATCATGGATGATGCAACCCGCGCCTTTGTGCTGGACATCCTGGATCAGGGCAAGGATCTCAGCCTTGCCACGATCAGGCCGGACGGCTACCCGCAGGCCACCACGGTCAGCTATGCAAACGATGGCCTCACAATCTATGTCGCCATCGGCAAGGAAAGTCAGAAGGCGCACAATATCCGCCAGTGCGGCAAGGTATCGCTCACCGTCAATGCCGACTACACGGACTGGAACCACATCAAGGGCATATCGATGGGGGCGACGGCGGAGATCCTTGCTGACCCGGAAGATATCGCACAGGGAACACGCTGCTTGATCCGCCGTTTTCCCCAAGTGGCGGAATTCGCCCGCTCGAAAGAAGCGGCCGATTTTCTCATGCTGCGGATCACCCCCGTCGTGATCTCCGTGCTCGACTACGAAAAGGGCTTCGGACACGCGGACCTCGTTCAGGCCTGACCCCCGGCCCGACGAATGCCGGCAGCAAGTCCGCGACCGGGCCATCTATCCGGGCTCGGCTTGTCCGGCGAGGAAGCCGCCAGGCGGCTGCGGCAAGACGGATACAACGAGCTCCCCAGGCGCCGCAAACGCACCGCGCTGGACACCTCGATGTCTGTCGTCCGGGAACCGATGTTCCTCCTGCTTCTGGCGGCCGGCGCCATTTACATGCTGCTTGGGGACGCCGCGGATGCCATCCTGTTGCTCGCCTTCGTGGTCGTATCGATGGCCATCACCATCATCCAGGAGCGGAAAGCCGATCATGTACTGGAAAGCCTGAAGGATATGACGAGCCCGCGCGCGCTGGTGATCCGCGACGGCGAGCCGGTCCGGATCGCGGGACGTGAAGTCGTTGCAGGCGACGCGTTGATCCTGGAAGAAGGCGACCGCATTGCGGCGGACGGATACCTCGCCGAAAGCCATGACCTCCTTGTCGACGAATCGCTGCTGACCGGGGAATCGGTGCCGGTCGTCAAGGAGGCATCGGCTGCGAAGGAATCTGGGACGCAGGTGCGCTCCGGCACGCTGGTCGTGCGCGGTGGGGGGCTTGCCATTGTCTCGGCTATCGGAGCGAACACCGAGATCGGGCGGATCGGCCTTTCGCTCCAGGAGGTGACACCGGGGCGCAGTCCCCTGCAGGAAGAAATCAAGGAGCTCATCAAGCGGTTCGCGATATTCGGCGTCGCCATTTCCACGCTGACGTTTGCATTGCATGCCGCCTTGCGCGGCGACTGGCTGGGCGGGCTGCTTGCCGGCGTGGCGCTGGCCATGTCGACCCTGCCGGAAGAATTCACCGTCATTTTCACGGTGTTCATGGCACTGGGCGCCTGGCGCATCGCGAAAAGTCACGTTCTGACGCGCCACACGCCGGTCATCGAAGCACTCGGACGCGCATCCGTCCTGTGCGTGGACAAGACCGGCACCCTGACCCAGAACCGGATGACGCTCCAGGCAGTGGTCGCGGACGGCGACATCCATTGGCTCGATGGGCCGCATGCACGCAAGATGACTGACCGGGTCCGCGAGATCCTGCGCCACGCCGCACTGGCCAGCGAAATCCTGCCCTTCGACCCCATGGAGAAGGCCATGCACGCCGCGCTGCGGGCACACGATCCCGATGCGTCCGAAGAATTGGAAAAGGCTTCGCTGGTCCATGACTATCCGCTTGCCGTTGACTTGCTGGCGATGACGCATGCCTGGCGGCTCCCCGGCGTGCAGGGTTACGTCATTGCAACCAAGGGAGCGCCGGAAGCCGTCGGCCGCTTGTGCCGGCTGGACGCGGGCAGACTTGCCAATATGCTGCGCGATGCCGAACGTCTCGCGATGCAAGGCATGCGCGTCATCGCTGTCGGAAAAGCGCTCCACCTGTCCAACGACTGGCCGGCAGATCCCCGTGCATTCCGCTTTGAATGGCTCGGATTGGTGGGCCTGGCCGATCCGTTGCGGCCGGAAGTGCGCAACGCCGTCGCGGAATGCCGAGGCGCCGGCATCCGGGTCGTCATGGTTACCGGCGACTATCCGGCGACGGCGCTGGCAGTGGCAAGGGAAGCCGGACTGCCGGCGGAACGCGCCGTTACCGGTGAGCAGCTGCGCAAAGCCGACGAGGCGGCGTTGGGCGAGATGGCGCGAAGTGTCCATGTGTTTGCCCGCGTCCTCCCCGATCAAAAGCTCAGGCTGGTAAGCGCCTTCAGGGCGGCGGGCCATATAGTCGCGATGACCGGCGACGGCGTCAACGACGCTCCGGCACTCAAGGCTGCGCATATCGGCATCAGCATGGGCGGGCGCGGCACGGACGTGGCGCGCGAGGCTTCGTCGCTCGTACTGCTGGACGACGACTTCGCATCGATCGTTCGCGCAATCCGGCTCGGGCGGCAGATCTATGACAACCTGCGCAAGGCGTTGATCTATGTCGTCGCCGTCCATGTGCCGATTGCCGGCATGGTGCTGCTTCCCGTCGTGCTCGGCGCGCCGCATGCCTTTGCGCCGGTACACATCGTCTTCCTGGAAATGATCATCAATCCAGCCTGCGCGCTGGTCTTCGAGCAGGAACCTGCGCACCGCGACCTGATGAAGCGGCCGCCCAGGCCGGCATCCGAACCGATCTTCGGCGGCCGCAACGTCACGCTCGCGGTGCTGCTCGGCGCAGGCATGCTCGCCGCGGTTGCGCTCATCTTCCACATCTCGCTGGCGTTCGGTCTTCGAGACAGCCAGGCCCGTGCATTGGGCTTTGCCGCGGTGGTCATCGGCAACCTTGCACTGATCGTATCGAGCCGCTCGATGCACAGCGGCTTCGCCACCCTGCTCGGGGTTCCCAATTCGGCCCAGTGGCGGATCCTTGCCGGCGGCGTTCTTGCCCTCGCGGCAGTTCTCGGTATCCCGGCGCTGCAGTCCTCCTTCCATTTTTCTACGGTCGCCCCGGGGTACCTGTCTGCAGTTGCATTGGCCGGCATCGTCATGATCGGCTGGTTCGAGTTCGTGAAGAGATTCTTTTCCGGACGGGAGCGAGAAAGCGACAACCGGTGAACGCAAGCGCGTTGCCCCATTCGTTGGCATCGCTGTTCTTCGCTTGACGGCGCAACGCTGGTGGGCACCATTGAGACAGTGCCCGCGCTGGCCGCGGCGCAATACAGAGAAACCGGCCGTCGTGACCCGAGACACGAAGAAAAGGCTCCACACAAGAAGCGCGAAACCGGCGGCATGCCCGGACATGCCGCGATGGCGGCGCTCGGCGTCGAGATTGCGTTGGCCGAACACCGACGCTTTCGTGCCGGCTCATGCGCAAAATCCGGATGGCGCTCCATGAAAAAGCGTCCGCAGATCGTCGGCGATTGCCGCAAGAAGTGCTGGTATGGCCACAAATGCCGACTCGTCGCCGGTCTCGGGCCTCGTCATTTCTATGCCGTAGAGCACGACCGTCCGCGGCAAGATGTCCAGTGCTCGCGCCAGCGCCAGGCTCTCGCACACCCCCATCCCATGGCTGGACACCTGGCCTGCATGCGGCGCAAGGCTGTCAGTGTCGACTCTGCACAAGGAGCCGGGGGGCGCGCCACTTTGCATTGCGTCGATCAATATGGCCGCGCCGGCATCCTCCAACAACGGCAACAGACCTGCCATTGGCTCGCTGCAGCGAAACGTCTTCACCCATTCGGCTGGATATGGCGCGAGAATGCCGCTGCATTCGATCGCATCGACGGCGTTCCATCCGAGGCAATCTTCCCCGAACGATGAGCCGATGCCGACGATCCGTACCTCCTTCATTTCCGTCGGACCTTGAGGTCAAGAAAATGCGTTGCACATGAAATGCAGGGGTCGTAGTTGCGGATCACGCGCTCGCCCTGCCGGCGCAATGCCGCATCGTCCCGGTCGAGGCCTCCGGCTTCCAGAGCAAGCCGCAGATCCTGCTCGATGCGTGCCTGGTTCTGGCTGGTCGGCGGAACGATGCGGGCAGTGCTGATCGTTCCGTCATCGCGGGTTTCATAGCGGTGCCACAGCATGCCGCGCGGCGCTTCGGTGACACCGAAGCCGATACCGCCGTCCGGCAGCACCTCGGAGAACGAGGTATCCGGCACCGCATACGCGTCAAGGATCCGCAAGGCTTCGCACAATGCATAGTAGACTTCCGCCGCACGGGCAACGATGCCGTGATTCGGATTGTGGCTGGGAAAACGGACAGGGGTCGCCTGCAATGCCTCCATCACCTCGACGGGCAGTCGGTTCTGGTTCAGGTTGATCCGTGCAAGCGGCCCGACGAGATACGGTTTTCCGTGGAGAGTACAGTGCAGTGCGGTCGAATGCGGAACCTGCTGTTCCACGAACACCGCATCGAACTCGCCGGGCGCGATATCCAGCCCTTGGTCGGACACGATGCGTCCCTCGTTCATCGGATACTCGCCGGGATGGCGCATTGCCACGCAGGCAAACGCCTGGTCGCCGCCCTCCAACGGCAAGCCGGCCGCCCACAAAAGGAGCGCCCGCCCCTCCGGCAGCGCAGCACGTATCCGGTCGCGCAGCGAGGCCACTTGCTCCAGTGCGGGAGGCCGGTGAAAGCCACCGACCCGCACGCCGACCGGATGCACGGATCGCGCGCCGAGCAAGCAGATCAAGGCATTTCCTATCGCCTGCAGCCCGAGGCCGCGTCGCACCTCGGCCGGATAGTCGCGCGCCATGTCGATGACGCTGCCGTAGCCGAGGATATCCGGCGCTGCCAGGAGGTGGATGTGCAGGCAATGGCTTTCTATCCATTCGCCGCAATACATGAGACGCCGCATGGCGCGTACCCAGGGACCGGGGACGACATGAAAGATGCTTTCCAGTGCGTGGACCGCGCTCATCTGGTACGCCACCGGGCAGATGCCGCAGATGCGTGCGACCATATCCGGCACTTCGTGGAAAGATCTTCCTTCCAGCAGCTTTTCGAAGAAGCGCGGCGGTTCATAGATCCGCAGCTTCAGCTCGGTAATGTGCCCGTCCAGGATATCGATCTCCAGCGCCCCCTCGCCCTCCACGCGGGCCAACACCGGCACACGGATTTTCACCTCGCGCCGTTCAGTCATCCGGTTTCCCCTTCGCGGCAAGCCCCGCCTGCCGGAACGTCGGTGCGCCGTTGTTGATGAACAGGTAACGGCGCGCAACATCTTCCCGCAACAGGCCGATTCCTTCCAGCCGGCGCGACAGGGCTGGCGTATTGCTGTTCTCCGCCGGCCCGTAGCAGCCGTAGCAATCGCGCCCGAAGGATGGACACAGTGCGCCGCAGCCGGTACGGGTAACGGGCCCCATGCATGGAATACCGCGCGCGACCATGACGCATACGTTCTGTCTGCGTTTGCATTCCAGGCATACCTTGTCCTCTTCCTCGGCCGGCATCACGCCCGACAGGAAGGCCCGCAGCGCCCCAAGCACCTGTCTTCCGTTGACCGGGCAACCCCACAGTTCCAGGTCGACCTTCACGTGGGCAGAGATGGGCGTCGAGGCATCAAGCGAATCGATATACTCAGGACTCGCGTAGATGCTTGCCGTCCACGCCTTGGCGTCCGCCAGTCCCCGAAGCGCCTGCACCCCGCCCGCGGTGGCGCAGGCGCCGATGGTGACGAGATAGCTGGAATTGTCGCGGACCTGGCGGATGCGTTGCAGGTCATGGTCGGTCGATATGCTTCCCTCCACAAAGGCCACGTCGACGTGCTCGTCGAAGGCGATTGGCCCTGCCTCGGCGAAATGCACGATCTCCACCATGTTCGCCAGTTGCACCAGGGTCTCCCCCAGATTGAGAAAGGCGAGCTGGCAACCGTCGCACGACGTGAACTTGTGGACAGCAATACGCGGCTTCGATGTCATCAGAACCCCTGCACGTTGAACAGTGCCCGGACTTCGGGATAGGCAAATACCGGTCCCTGGCGGCACACGAACGAGGGGCCGTACTGGCAATGGCCGCAGTGGCCGACGGCGCATTGCATGTTGCGCTCCATGCTCAGGTAGATCCGTTCCTCCGCCACGCCCATTCGTGTCAGCGCCCGGACGCCGGCGCGCATCATTCCCTCCGGTCCGCACATCATCACGAACGTGTCGGCAGCCGAGATTCCGGCATCGTCAAACACATCGGTAACCCGGCCGACGCGCCACGGCCATAATGGACCGCCATGATCGGCCGACAGCAGCACCTGCGTGTCGGGCAAGGTATCCCAGTAGGCATAGCGGTCGCGCCAGAGCAGATCTTCGGCGTGGGTAACGCCTTGCACGATGGTCAGCCGGCCGAACAGCGCGCGGCGCCTGATCACATAGTTGATGACCGATACGACCGGCGCGCAGCCCAGCCCGCCCGTTACGACCAGGACGTCGCGGCCCTCCGCCAACTGCAAGGGCCATCCGCGTCCGTAGGGACCGCGCAGGCCGATGCGATCCCCCTCCTTCAGCATTGCCATGCCATTGGTCACCCGTCCGACGGCGCGTATGGTGTGCGAGAGAACAGCGGGGTCCTGCGGGTCGGATACGATCGATATCGGCACCTCGCCGGCACCGAACAGGTACAACATGTTGAACTGCCCCGGGGCAAAGCGATAAGCATCGCGGTCGGGCGCGTCGCATAACCGCAGGTGCAAGGTGAAAACCGTTTTCGATTCCTGCACGCGCCCGATGATCTCCGCTTCAAAGGGGAGGTACGGGTTCAGGGCTTGCCGTTGCATACTGCCGCCGCTTCCTCGGTGATATCGATGCCGACCGGACACCATGCGATGCAGCGGCCGCAACCGACGCAACCGCTGCGGCCGAACTGGTCATGCCAGCTCCCGAGCTTGTGGGTAAGCCATTGGCGATAACGGGATCGCGTGTCGGGCCGAATGGTGAGGTCGTGGATATGGCTATGGCCGCGCGTGAAGCAGGAGTCCCATTCACGTAGGTGACTGGATTCCGAACCGTCGAGCGCTTGCCAGTCACGTTCGCTGTGGCAAAAGCAGGTCGGGCATACCGATGTGCAGTTGCCGCAGGAAAGGCAGCGGTCGGCGACCTCGCTCCATCTCGGATGTTCAAGGTTCGAGAACAGCGCGTCTTTCAGGTTGCGGCCCGGCAGGCTGCGTGTCATGCATTGCGCCGCGTGGTCCGATTGTCTCTTCGCTTCGTCGATCTGCATATCGGTCGCGGGTGCCAACAGCAGTTGGGCCACCAGTGCGCTTGCGCGGGCACTCCCGCATTCAAGCACGAAGCCGTCGTCCAGTTCGTCGAGCATGATGTCGAAACCACCCGAGGCACGCGGCCCGTCCCCGGTCGAGGCGCAGAAACAGGTCGATGCCGGGTGGCTGCAGTTCACCGTCACCAGGAACAATCCCTCCCTGCGGCTGGCATAGCCGGGGTCGCGACAGGCGTCGTGCGCCTGCTGCAGGAAGTGCTGGTCCAGGATGGCGAGGGCGGCAAGGTCGCAGGCGCGCACACCGAACACTGCAAGCGGCTTCGCACGCGGCATGTCTTCGCTGAACTCGATACTGCCGTCCGGTCGGCGCTTCGCCCGCCAAAGCACTTCGCGCGAGGCAAACAGGAGGGGTTTCAAGGCCTGCGGACCGTTCGCCCAGGCGAATGCGCGCGGCCCGGCGCCAGACGTCAGGCGGTAGGCGCCGGGCTCCTGGGCGTCCCTCACGCCGACCGGAAGTTCCGTCATGTGGCGCAGCGAATCGAACACAATGGCGCCGTCCCTGACCATGGGACCGACACAGCGAAAACCGGCATCGTTCAACGCATCGATCAGGCCCTGCAACCGCGGCCGAGGCAGGAAAAGCGGTGATGAAGGCGTAGTGGTCATGGCTAGCAAATCCGCGGCAAGGGATCGTCTTCCAGTTCGTCAAGCAGGCGGTCGCCGCCGATTGCGGTTTGCAAGGTCACAAAAGGTCTCCCGGACGACACGGCCCCAATCACCGCCGCATCACCGCCTTCCGGGAGCCGCCGCCACGCAGAAAGCGCTGCTTCGACGTCATGTTTCGCAACCACCGCGACCACCCTTCCCTCGCACGCCAGGTAGAGCGGGTCGTAACCGAGCATTTCACACACGGAGCGCACCGCCGGGCGGATCGGAATCGCTATCTCGCGCAATTCCACCCCGAGGGTCGACACGCGACACAGCTCATTCATCACGGTGGCCAGCCCGCCGCGCGTGGGGTCGCGCATGAAGCGCAGCCCGGGCAGCGCGAGCAAGGCTTGGGTGAGCCCAAGCACGCTTGCACAGTCGGAGCGGACTTCGCCGGCCAGTCCGAACTCTTCGCGGGCCAGCAGCACCGAGATGCCGTGGTCGCCAATCGGCCCGCTGACAAGAATGCGGTCTTCCGCCTGCACCTCCCGCATCCCCAGCGACTGTTCGCGCGCGCAGAGGCCGATACCTGTTGTGGAGAAATAGAGCCCGCCTCCCTCCCCCCGTCGCACGACCTTGGTATCCCCCGCGACAACTGCAATGCCGTTCTCGCGTGCCGCGCGGCCGATGCTGATCGCGATGCGTTCCAGGCAGGCGATCTCGAATCCCTCCTCGATCACCATGGCCAGCGTCATGTAGCGCGGCAAGGCGCCGGCAACTGCCAGGTCGTTGACCGTACCGTGCACGGCGAGCGTGCCGATGTCGCCGCCCGGGAATTCAAGCGGCTGCACCGTGAATGTGTCGGCGGTGACCGCGATCCGACCGCCCTCGTGCGGCACCGCGACAGCGTCGGCCTGCGTGTCGAGAAAAGGATTCGACAGGTGGGGCGCGATTACCTCGTCAATCAGCTGCCGCATCAGGCGCCCGCCATTCCCATGTGCAAGCAGAACGTGTGTGTCTGCGCTCATTGTCCTGCCCCCGCTTCCACCAGTTGCCCAAACGACAGCGCGCCGTCATTGCATGGCAGGCGCTCCGGCAGGAACGCCTTGAATCCTGACTCCTGCAGCAGAGAGACAGCCAGCTCGGCCAGCAAGCGGTTCTGAAATACGCCGCCGCACAAACCCACGTGGTTCACGCCCGACTCCCTGCGCACAGCCTGGGCCTGCGCGAGCAGCCCGTGGCCCAGGCTGGCGTGGAAGGCCGCGGCACGAAACCGTACAGGCACTGCCCCATCCGACAGGACGGGGATCAACGGCGCCCAGTCCAGTTCCCAGACGCCCCCCGCGCGACGTACAAGCGGCAGTGGAATAGGATCCGCTTGCCCGTCGTGCGCGGCAGCCTCCAACCACATCGGCCCCTGGCCTTCATAGCTCGCGTCATCCACGAGGCCGGTCATGGCGGCAGCCGCGTCGAACACACGCCCGGCGGCCGATGTCCGGAGGCAGTTGAGCCGACGGGTCCAAGCCTGGTATGCCAGCGCATATCGCTCGCGCCGCCACGCATGCCCCGCTTCCCAGCACAAACCGGCCGCACTGCGCCACGGCTCCCGTGCGGCCTTTTCCGCACCGGGCGGGGAAAACGGACGCAGGCTGCCGGCGCGTCGCCATTGGCCGGGCCGCCCGAGGAATCCTTCACCGCCCCATAGCGTCCCGTCATCCCCGAGGCCGACGCCGTCCCACGTAAACATGAGCCAGGTCTCCACTTCCGGATACTCCGCAGCCAGTGCGGATGCATGCGCGCGGTGATGCTGAACGCGGATCACCTGAAACCCCGATGCCAGGGCCCAGCGCGTGGCGGAAAATCCCGGATGCGCATCGCATGCAACCGATGCCGGCGTGACATCGTAGAGTGCCTGCAAATCAGCGACCGTCTGCTGGAACACGTCGAGGGCGCGCGGACTTTCAAGATCGCCGATATGCGGTGAAACGACCGCACGGTCGCCCCATGCAAGCGCAATCGTGTTCTTCATCTGACTGCCGACGGCGAGCATGGGGTGCGTCAGCGTGAATGGCAGCTTCAACTCGACGGGTGCCGCTCCGCGCCCCAGCCGAATCGCACGCGTCTTTCCGGCAATGACCCGCACCACCGAATCGTCGGCCGGACGCACGATGTCGCGGTTGTGATGCAGGAAGCAGTCGGCCACCACTCCCAGCCGGCGTTCCACCTCCAGGCCATCGGTCAGCACCGGCTCGCCGCTCAGGTTGGCGGAGGTTGCCACCAGCGGTTTGCCAAAGCCTCGCAGCAGCAGATGATGCAGCGGACTGTAGGGCAGCATCGCCCCCACCTCATTCAGTCCAGGCGCGATGCCGCCAGACAGGCACGCGTGCGCACGCAGGCGTGCCAGGACGACCGGACGCACCGGGTCGAAGAGCGCGTTGCGGGAAACCGCGTCGAGAAGCACGGTGCGATCCAGCCAGTCACCGTCCCCGGGAAACATCACTGCGAGCGGCTTGTGGGGGCGTTGCTTTCGGGTGCGCAGGCGCGCCACGGCATCATCGTTTGTCGCATCGGCCAGCAGGTGGTAACCGCCAATTCCTTTGACGGCCACGATGCCGCCGGCCGCGAGCCGTGCCAGGCCGGCTTGCAAGGCCGCCTCGCCGTCCAGCACCTTCGGGAGTCCCGGCGCCTGGAAGGCCAGCTGCGGACCACATTCGGGACAGGCGACCGGCTCGGCGTGAAACCGCCGGTTGCCGGGATCCTCATACTCGGCGAGGCATCGCGCGCACAAGGGAAAACCGCTCATGCTCGTGTTGATGCGGTCATACGGCAAACGCCGAATCAAGGTATAGCGCGGCCCGCACTGCGTGCAGTTAATGAACGGATAACCAAAGCGCCGGTCGCGCGGATCGTTGAGTTCTTTCAGGCACGCATCGCAGCAGAAACAGTCGGGAGGAAGATGGACATCGCTTTCCGCAGCCGTACCGCTTGCAAGAATGTGGAACCCGGCCCATCCGGCAGGCTGTTGCACGCTGCAGGAAACCAGGACGGGACACGCGAGCGGCGGCGCCTTGTCCACCAGATCACGGCCGAAGCGCGCGAGGGTCTGTGCCTGGCCCTCCCCGACGATGACGACCCGGCCAGTCTGGTTCTGCACATAACCGCAGATACCGGACGCCTGTGCGAGACGAAAGGCGAACGGCCTGAACCCGACGCCCTGGACGCGCCCGGCGAGCAGCCACCGGAATGCGGTTGCCTCGTCGTGGGGCACGGAAACCTTCGCGGCGCCAGTCTCTTTCATCATTCAGCCCACGCTTTCGGAAACCGCCTGCTCGCGCCGCCTGCTCGCCCACCAGATCCGGCACGCCCCCTCGTCGGAGACCATGCACGGGCCGATGGGCGTGCGCGGTGTGCAAGCGCGGCCATACAGCCGGCATTCGTTCGGATAGATGCTGCCCAACACGACCCTGGCGCAATCGCAGCCGGGCGGCATCTGGCCGGCGCGCTTGCGATGCGTTTCCTGGTCGAGCGGAAAGCGAATCCTGGCGTCATGCCGGGTGAACGCGGCGTTGAGCCGGTATCCCGACTGGGGGATGACACCGATGCCGCGCCAGTTGCCATCGACCACCTCCATCACCCGGGCCAGCTGCCGCTTCGCCATCGGGTTGCCGCCCGGATGAACGACGGCCGGATAACAGTTTTCCAGTACAGGGGCGCCTTCCGCGACCTGCCGCAATACGGCCCACGTGGCAGCCAGCAACTGCTCCGCGCTGAAACCGGAGACCGCCGCGGGAATGCCATGCTCCCGCACGACGAAGTCCCACTCCTCCGGCCCCATGACCGCGGCCACGTGCCCCGGCGCAAGCAATGCGTCAAAGCGCGCTTGTCCGGACTTCAGCAGCATAGCCACCGCAGGCCAGGTTCGATGTGCTGCCAGCAAGACGAAAAGATTGTCCGGAGCCGCGTCGAGCAGCATTGCCGCGACCGGTGCGGTTGTGGTTTCGAAGCCGGCCGCAAACAGGACGACATCCCGGCTGGGCGCAGCACGAGCAATGCGCGGCGCCTCCAGCAAGCTGCCGATCGGGCGAATGTCGGCCCCCGCGGCCCGCGCCGCCTCCAGCGAGCGGACGGCGTCCTTGCTCGCGTTAACCGGAACACGCAGCATGTCGCCGAATGCAAGCAACGTTACCGGGCGTTCGAGCGCAAGCCGGATGGCGTAGTAGACGTCTTCCTCGGCGCATACGCATACCGGGCAGCCGGGGCCCGGGATGATTTCTATGTTTCCGGGCAAGGCGCTTCGCAGCCCTGACATCGAGACCGTGCGTTCATGCCCGCCGCAAACATTCATGATCCTGAGTTTGCGCGGCGGCAGGCTGAACGCTTCGATCCGGCGCAACCAGTGGCTCGCGTCGGTACTCATCCCATTTGCTCCTGCGAAGCGGAATCGACAAGACGCGTTTCCGAATAGGCATTGCGTATCCAGTCCAGCCAACCCGCCATGCCGATGTTCCTGCGCGCCGACAGGGCGAATACCGGAGCGGAACTGCCGGAGTGCAGTAACGCTTCCTGCGTACGCCCGATGTCGAAATCATCCAGGTACGGCAACAGGTCGGTTTTCGAGATCACCACTGAATCGGCGGCGCGAAACATCACGGGGTACTTGGCAGGCTTGTCATCCCCTTCCGTCACTGCCAACAGGACGGCATTGCGATGCTGTCCGAGCCTGAAGCATGCCGGGCAGACAAGGTTTCCGACGTTTTCGATGAAGAGGATATCGATCCCTGCGAGCGGCATGCGATGCAGTGCATTGTGTATCATCGCTGCGTCGAGATGGCATGCCGTACCGGTGACGATCTGCAATGCCGGAATGCCATATGCCCGAATGCGTCGCGCGTCGTTCTCCGTTTCGAGATCGCCCACGATGACCGCGATGTTGAACTCGCCGCGCAAGGCCACGATGCTAGCCTCAAGCAAAGCGGTTTTGCCGGCGCCGGGCGACGACATCAGGTTAACCGCCAGCAGCCCATGCATGTCAAAGTGCTCGCGGTTGTGCCCGGCGATCCTGTCATTGTCTGCAAGGAGGCCGCGCAGCACCTCGACCGATGCGGCCTCGGGACGCTGCGTGGAACCGCAACCACAGGACTCGCACATCGTCGTCCCCCGCAAGAAATTCAGTCAGCCTGACTGACCACCAGGTCCACCGACTCGATCAGCATTTCATCCCCGCTGACCAGTGTCCCCATGCTGCCGCACGCCGGACAGAGGAGCCGATTCGGTTCTGTTTCCGCTTCCATATCGCATTTGCCGCATCGCACGCGCACGCGCGATTCAATAATCTGCAATGCGGCATCTTGCACTATCGAATCCTTCTGCAGATGTTGATAAGCAGCACGCAGCAGTGCCGGTTCGATGCCGCTAAGAGGCCCGATCCGCAACGTGATTCCAGTGACGGCCGAAGCGTTCCGATGCAAAACAATGGATTCGACCTGCCCGATCAAGGCACGTCCGACGGAAAGTTCATGCATCGTCCCTCTCCACGGCCGGCGTGCCTCCGATAAGGCCAAACGTCAATTCGGCGTCCGCTGCACCGATCTTTTGAATCGCGTAGCCGACATGAACAATGACGAAATCTCCGCTGGCAACAGAGTCTGGAGGCAACAGGTACAAGCTGACGTCTCTTTCGATGCCATTGACCGAGCAACGTGCAATCGAACCATCGGTGCGAAGGACCTGCATCGGGATAGCCAGGCACATGGACACGACTCTTTAACGTATCCACCCCATTATCGGAACCGCGTCGCTCGCACTATTGAACGAGATCAAACGCAGGCCGAAGACTTCGTAACTGGCTGATGTCCCGATGCGGCGAGATGAACTGCGCCGAGAAAACTGCAAGCGGTCCCGGCGTAACGGGTGGCGATCCCACGGTACTTCTTGAGCTTGTTGAAGATCGGCTAAAAGCTGACATGGCGGCCGGTGCAACCGAATCGGTCGATTCCCATGGTTTCCAGCCTTGCCACATTCTGCAATTCTGCCAGCGGCGAAGTACTGCTCACGATTGATGTGACAGAACTGCCCAGATCGATCCGGCGTATGTAAGAAATATTGCTGGGCTCAAAATTGCTGGGCGGGAAAGTCACGTCCAGCACATAGAGATGACCGGATCGATCGAAGGTCAACGCAAGCGGTCCGGTAAACTGTGCCGTCGCAAGGGAGCCGTCGTTATGGATGCCGCCCCCGCTGATTCCGGCCAGGGTCGATACCGTACCATTTGTATCGATTTTTCGTATCCGGTCATTATCCAGATCGGCGACGAAAAGATTGCCCTCTTTATCAGCGACAATGTCTTCCGGAATCCGAAAACGTGCGGCGCTGCCTTGGCCGTCAGTCTCTCCAGGAGTATTGACAGATCCGGCGACAGTCGTAACAACACCGCTTTGTGTGATCTTGCGGATGGCATGTCCGTCTGTCACGTACAAGTTTCCGTTTGCGTCGATCGTGATATCCCTTGGGCCGCTAAAGCGCGCCGCTTCGCCCGTGCCATCGGCATCGCCTCTTTCGCCAGCTTTTCCAGCAATCGTGGAGACTTCGCCTCCATCTGTGATCTTGCGAACGGTCGAACTGCCGCGATCGGCGAAATAAACATTGCATTGCGCATCGAACACCACGCTGTCGGGCCCGAAAAATCGGACGGATAGATCATCGAACGATTGAATCGCAAGTGCTTGACCGGCGAATGTCTTGCCAGTGTGCGGCGGGTGTTCCAACGGTCCATTCTCATTCGCAAAACCTATGCTCGCCGCACTCCCATACACGACAAGAGCGCCGCCCACGGCGGCTTTGAGTGCTCGGTAGTTTGTCAGGATTTTTCTTGATGATGAAATCGGTTTCTTCATTATTTACTCCTTGGTGAAACGGTTCCTTAAAAGTGCTCGTACCTTTTCATGTAGCGCAGTTGCCATGAGCCACTGTGCAGGCGAGAGGAAAAGTCGAACCGAGTCACCATAACCATGGCGCTCGCGACGTTCAAGCATCATCCGGCAATGAATCGACATGGATCAACCGCAGTCCACCTTGAACAAATTCGGACCCGTTCATTGCGCAGACCCTGGCCCGGATACTCGATCCAAGGTTCTGTTCGCCGCGCTGCGGCGGCCACTGCTTGATCCTGCACAGAACCTCTGCCCCATCCTCTCCTAGCATTCAAAAGGGATCGATGAACATCACCAGAAAGGGTGAACGATCATGAACCAGCCAGCATCCTCGATCATGCAAAGGACCGTGACCTCTGTCAGCATGGACGCGTCCGTGGCAGACGTGGAAAATGTGCTGAAGTCACACCGCATTTCGGCCGTTCCCGTTTTCGAGAGCGCGGGAGTGCCACTAGGGATCATCACGACAAGCGATCTGATGAAGTTCCAGGCGACGGGCCGGAGCCCCGGCGACACCAAGGCATGGGAGATATGCAGCTACCGTCCGATCACGGTCAAACCGGAGATGTCGATCCGTGAGGTCGCGGAGTTAATGCTGGAACACAAGATCCATCATGTCGTCGTCATGGACGATGCGTCGGTCGCAGGTGTGATTTCCGCGCTCGATTTTGTGAAACTGTTCGTCGAGCGCGACATGCAATGAGCATGCTCGCGTTTCGTGCGCCTCTTCGCCGGTGAAATATCCGGACTACGCATCAACTACGCATCAATCTCCTTTCCGACCTTGAGCCAGGCCGTTGGCTTCTCGGGCTGCCGCACCAGGAGCAGTGCGCAATGGGCTTGTTCCACCAAATGCTTGAACACGGGCGCGCGGCCGGAACTGAACGAACCGTGGCAGCCGAGCGCCAGCGCGCTGGCCGCATGGCGATTGACCTGATCGAGAAGGACGGCAGCCGGGTCGCCCTGCCGCAACAGTGCCGGTCCGACGCATTCGCATTCCGCGGCTGTGCGGCCGGCGAGTCCGCGCTCGACCATTGCTTCGATCCGGTGCGGGTATTCATAGTACTCGGCATCGGCGTAGCGTCCCATCGGCGCCGAGTCCGGCGACGGCGGTCCGTCGCCGACATGGACCACCGTTACTTTCAAGCCAAGCGCCGCTGCAAGCTGTGTGGCAATGTCCAGCGCCTTGTCGGCTGCCGGCTCACCGCTGGCGGCGGCGAGCAGCGAGGTCCAGGGCAGATTTTCACGATACTGTACGGGAAGCAGCAATACCGGAACCGGCGTGCGCTCGATCACGGCTTGTGCAACGGTTCCCAGTCGCTGGGACAATCGGAGGCCGGCCGATGCGGACTGGCCTCGCGCGCTCATTACGACAAGATCGATGCCGAGAGTGGCGATCGTCGTCAGCACGGCTTCTTCCGGATGCTCCGGTAGCTGATGCAGTACGACCTGCGCACGCTGCGCGCCGGGAACATGCAACCGCACCAGGGCATCATGACTTGGGAGCGGCTGCGACCCGGCATGCAAAACGTGAAGTGTGGCGCCCAAGGCCTCGGCCAGCCACAATGCGCATCCGGCCGCCTTTGCGGCCTCCGGCGAGCCATCCAGCAACAGCAGAAGGGATTGAAAGCGATTCATTGGCGGGCCTCGTTTTCCGGCGGCCGCGCAACTTGCAAGGAAAAGGTGCGGTCGCGATACGCGAGTCGCAGATCGACACTGTCCCATCCTTCAGGAAGCCGGCCGGCAGCCCCTGCATCGGATCGCGGTCCCTTGTCGTCGAAGCGGACGCCGAGGAACCCGAACACGAGTGCCTGCCAGGTGCCGCCCATTGCTGCTGCATGGACGCCGAGGGTACTATTGCCCATCGTGTTGGAAAGGTCGAGCCACAGACTTTGTTTCCAGTAACGCTCTGCGTCCTCTTTCAATCCGATGCGGGCAGCGATCGCTGCGTGAACTGAAGGGGAAAGGCTGCTGCCGTGGTCGGTGAGCGGTTCGTAGTAACGGTAGTTTGCCGCCACTTCCTCATCCGTAAAGTCTTCCGGAAACAATAGAGGCAGCATCAGTACATCGGCTTGTTTGAGAAGCTTGAGCCTGTTGATCTGTTGCCAGTTCAACAGTCGCCCAATCGGCGCCCGGAAGCGGTCCTCACCTGGAATCTGAACGTCGTCGAGCGCAAAGAAGCCCTCGAACTGCTCGATGACGCCATGATCGTCCGGTGCCGGAATGTATAGCGACTGCGCAATACCGCGCCACACTTCCGCCTCCGCCTGGTTCCGTCCCAGGCGCTGTGCAAGGTCGGCTGCCCGACCCAGGTTGAAGCGCGCCATCCAGTTAGTATAGGCATTGTCATTCACCGAATGATGGTATTCATCCGGACCGACGACGTCTCGAATATGATAGTGACGGTCGCCGCGTACCACACGGCTTGCCCAGAAACGCGCCGTCTCGAACAGGATTTCCGAACCGGGTCCGACAAGAAAATCCTCGTCGCCTGTCGCTTCCCAGTAGCGCCAGGTGGCATAGGCAATGTCCGCGGTGACATGTATCTGCTGGTAACCGGTGAAGATCGGAATTTCCTTGCCGGTGCTTTTGAGAAAAATCTTGCTGGGAGTGACATCGTCCCCGGTCACCGTCGACTCCCAGGCAAAGCAAGCGCCCTCGAACCCCAGCGCGCGAGCGTGGCGGCGCGCACCTTCGAGCGTGTGATGGCGATACAAAAGCAGGTTGCGCGCTTGCATGGGGTCCGTATGCAGATAGAAGGGCAGCATGAAGATCTCCGTGTCCCAGAAAACATGGCCCTCGTAGGCGCGACCGGTCAGCGAGCGTGCACCGATGGATACGCGCGTGTCGTCGCTTGCCGGCAGCTTGAGGTGATAGCTGCCGAAGCGCAGCGCCTGCTCTGCCGACGGCCGTCCCGGTACGCGGATGTCGGCCGTGCTCCAGAACTCGGCCCATTTTCCTGCATGCTCCGCGAACATCCGCTCAAAATCGTTTCCATCCAATGCCAGCGACTGCGTGCGCGCCGCCGCAACCGGATCGGTGCAGTCCCGGCTTGTGAATACTGAAATCGCTCGCCGCATGACGTTCGTCTCATGCCAGACACGGGACGCAATACCAATGTGGCAGCCGGAAGCGCGCGTGCCGAGATGGATGAGTTCCAGTTCGGCGGCCACTGTATGCGCCAGGCAATCGAGATGAGGATGCCCCGCCGCGAAGTCGGGATCGGCGAGCGTTGTATCCAGCGTGACCGCTGCCCAATGATTTTCTGCCGTGACGACGACTTCCTGCAACAACAGGTGCCGATTGGCGAGTGAGGCGCATCGGCGCGTGTGCACCCGCGTCCGTCGCCCGCCAGGCGTCTCGCAGGATGTATGAATATGCAGCGTACCGCGCCGCATGTCGAGTGAGCGGCGCAGTTCACGGCCATGTGGACCGGCAACATCAAGCGGCGCGCCATCAATGGAAATGTTGACGCGGAATGGAAACGGCAGCGGCACCAGCTCCGCATACGGGCCATCGCGATCCGGGGCGAGAAACTCGATTTCCGAGTATGGCAGATCGGCCCGCTTGCGATCGTACACGCCAGCGATGAACAGGTCGCATTGCGATCCGGGTGGGGGTGTATCAAGTGCGCCGCGCACGCCCATATACCCGTTGCCCACGGTGAAAAGGCTTTCCATCTGGCGTTCGCGGCCGAGGTCGAATCCCTCCTGCTCGACTCGCCAGGCAGCATCTTCCTGATGTCCCCGGAAGGCGGCTTCGAGTCTTTCCGCAGACAGATCGGCAAGATCTTTGATTACGATGTCGGCGCCGGCGCGTTCCAGCGATGCGGCGTTTCCGCCGCGATCAACCCCGACGACAAGACCGAAATCGCCGCGACGGCCGGCCTGCACACCGGCTACCGCGTCTTCGACAATCATTGCGCGCGCCGGCGTCGTACCAAGCATATCGGCCGCGCGCAGGAACATGTCCGGATCCGGCTTGCCCTTGAGCCCCAGCTCGCCAAGATCGATGCCGTCCAGGCACACATCGAACAAGCCACCAATGTCGGAGAGACGCAGAATTTCCCGGCCATGGCGGCTGGACGTGACAACCGCCGTCCTGACACCATTCGCGCGCAGTATCTTGATCAGATCCAGAGTCGAGGTAAACGTCCGGACACCGCAAGCCCCCAGGAGACGTTCAAACTCTGCGTCCTTGCGTTCGGCAAGTTCTTCCACCTCTTCCTCGGAGAGTCCGATTTGGCGTGCACGAAGAAATGTTCGAACGCCTTCGCGGCGTGGTTTTCCATCGACATAGGCACGGTACTCCGCGCGCATATCGAACGGCCGATACGATTCACCGTCTGGAGCACGCCGGCGCAGGAATGCGTCGAACGTCCTTTTCCACGCCGCCGCATGCAGGCGGTCGGTCCGGGTAATGACGCCATCCATGTCGAAGATGGCAGCCTGCAGCCCGCAGTTCATCGCCATGACACGCTCCCCGGAATTACCGCAGACACCCGCCAGAACGTTGCCAGTCCCAAATTCGGGCCCCACACTGCCCGACGTCAACGGCGGTCGTTCAGGCAAGATGCATACAAATGTTCCGGACTGATCTTCACTCGGCCGCTGCCGCTTCCAACTCGCGGCGGGGCCTTGCAACGATCTCCCGCTTGTCCATCCTACCTTCTTTTCTGCAGGCCTGGCATATCAAGCCGACATCACATCCTTGCGTTCCATGAAATAGCGCCACAGTCGGCCCCATGTATGCCAATCATGGCCGCCCTGCACGGCATGCACGTTATCCGTAGGAACAAGATCCGCAAGCAAGCGGTGCGCCTCGACGAAGCGGTCACCTTCTCCATATCCGAGATAAAGCGGCATGCTCGGCGTGTCGGTCGCGTATTCCCGCCTCAGCCACGCCCATAGCTGCCGCGCGTAATCCTCTTTATCGATGCTGCCGGGGTTCCACTTTCTTGGCCCTCCTGCCGACCGGATTTCTCGGATCAATGCGTCGTCCCCCAAGTAGGGAGCAAGAAGCAGAAGTCCCGCGACCTGTTCCGGATGGGCTGCCGCAAAGCTCGCCGCCCCGAACCCGCCGAGGGAAATCCCGGTCATCCAGATTTCCCGGAAACCCTCGTTCCTCGCGGCATCCACCACTCCGTCGCGCAACAGCGCATGCAAGGTCCTTGACGCGTAGTAGCCATAGTGCGCGTCGAGAACTGCAGCGCCGGCGGCAGCACCGTGCCGCCTCACCTCGTCGACAAAGCCTCGCCGGACAAAGTCCTCTGCGACATCGCCGATACCCGGCAGGAATACCATCAGAGGACCGTTCTCCGCTCCCCATTGGTAGTCGATGCGCTCGATCGCAGAACCTGCGGGGAGCAGGCCGTGGAACCTGGGCGACATCAGGGCCAGTTTTGCGGAAAGACCTCGCCGCAACCGCTTCATTTCATGTGAGATAAACCTTATGCTCATTACAACTCCAACGCAGCGTAGATGTGCAATTGTGCTCTGGAACCCGAATTATCAAGCGGCGCTGTCGACTACCACCTCTGACGTTCGCCGGCTTGATCCGGCGCATGGCTGGGGGAACTGTCCTGTGTACCTTGACATTGGACCGAGGAAAATATCCACGAGTACCGCGAGGCATGCACAACATCACGAGCATTCGACATGGCACCGCACCCGGGAAATGACATGGCGGAAGCTGTCGCGCCCCCCAACCGGAAACGGACTTCGTACAGTATCTACTGCTGGCTGATCTCCAGCCTCATCCTGATCATCTTCGGCCCGCTTATCGTTGCCTGGCCGGGTTCACGCGCGCAGCGCAGAGGTATCGCGAGGATTGCAGCGCGGCTGTTGTTCCGGCTTGCAGGAATGCCCTTGCGGATCGAACACCTCGATCGCCTGCCGCCGGGCAAACATCTTCTGATCGTTAACCACACCAGTTTTCTGGACGGACTGATCCTCAGCGCGGTCCTGCCAGCATCACCCGGCTACGCTTTCGTCGCACGTCAGCAATTCAGGCGTCAGGTCCTTCTCTGGCCCCTGCTTCACGCTGTCGGGACGGTAATCCTCCACAAGCATGCGAGCCACGACGCGCAATCCAACGTCGATCTCCTTGCAGCCGTGCTACTGCGCGGAGAAAACCTTGTCATCTTTCCCGAAGGCGGCATCGAACGCACCGCCGGGCTGAGGTCATTCCATACCGGCGCCTTTGTCGTCGCGGCCAGGTGCGGTGTTCCCGTGGTCCTGGCGGGCATCAAGGGAGCAAGGCAGGCTCTCCCGTTGCGGACCTGGCAACCTTGCCGCACCCCGATCACGATCAGCATCGGGGCAGTGGTCGCACCGGAAAGCATCGGCGAAAACACCCTCGAAAACATTGCGCAGACGGCAAGGGAGACGATCGCACAGCTGGCGGGGGAACCAGTAAGGCCCGCTAGCGAACGCGAACCTTGATCCAGTTCCTGCCCTTCCGCGGTCACGCGCGGCTATAGTCGGAAACCCGGCGGCATTTTGTAATGCCTGTAGCGCGCTGTCCTCACCCAACCCGTGTAAAGGAAGACTCCATGAAACAGCTGATGAATGTCGGCGAGATCTGCAGCCGTACTGTTGCCTTTGTCACCGAGGAGATGAGCCTGAAGCAGGCAGCCAATCTGATGCGGTCTGAACATGTCGGCAGCCTTGTTGTCGTACGAGAAGTGCCGGCGGGACGAATGGTGCAGGGCATTCTTACCGACCGGGACATTGCCATCGTTGCCGTTGCACGCGATTTCGATCCGCAGACACTGCGAGCAGCCGATGTCATGAGCCCGGACGTGGTCACTGTGAACCCGACCGATTCCATCTATGACACCTTGGCGACAATGCGGCAGAAAGGTGTGCGAAGAATACCGGTCGTAAATCCGGAAGGGATTCTGGAGGGCATCGTCAGCATGGACGACATTCTCGAAGTTGTCGCCGATGAAATGCAGATGATCGTTCAGGCAATGGCCCGGGAACGCACGAAAGAAGAGAAAGCAAGGGTATAGCCCCCAATCATCCCGCCATGGGATCGCCGGCCGCATCGACACGGTCTAACCAGCCGATTTTCCTGCAATCCGCCTTTCGACATCCAGCACGCGGTACGTCGTGGCGATGAGGGTGTCGGGGTTCAAGCTGATGGAATCGATACCCTGCTCCACCAGGAATTCGGCGAAATCGGGATAGTCGGACGGCGCCTGGCCGCAAATGCCGCAATGCCGCCGGTTTGCACGTGCGCCTTCGATCGCCATGCGGATCATCGTCTTTACCCCCTCGTCGCGTTCATCGAAGTCGAACGCCACGATCTCGGAGTCGCGGTCGACCCCGAGCACCAGCTGCGTCAGGTCGTTGGAGCCAATGGAAAAGCCGTCGAATAGCCGGGCAAAGGCATTGACCTGGAGCACGTTGTTCGGAATCTCGCACATGACGTAAATCTCCAGACCATTCTCGCCTCGCTTGAGCCCTTCCCTTGCCATGCATTCCAGCACCGCCTCGGCTTCTGCCACCCGCCGGCAGAATGGAATCATGAGTCTGACGTTATCCAGGCCCATTGCATCGCGCACGCGCTTCAATGCGCGGCATTCGAGTGCGAATCCCTCCCGATAGGCCGCATGCGCGTAGCGCGAGGCGCCCCGAAATCCGATCATGGGATTGGCCTCCTCCGGCTCGAACCAGCGGCCGCCCAGCAGACTGGCATACTCGTTCGTCTTGAAGTCCGACATGCGGACAATCACCGGGCGCGGGTAGAACGCGGCGGCGATCGCCCCCACCCCTTCGGAAAGCGTGCGGATGAAGTAGTCTTCGGGCCGCTCAAAGTTTCGTGTCAGCCGGGCAATCTCGTCGGCCACGGCCTTGTCGGCAATCCGTTCCGGGTGCACCAGGGCCATCGGGTGGACGCGGATATGTTCGGCGACGATGAACTCGATGCGCGCCAGCCCGACCCCATCGGCCGGCAAAAAGCGCGATTGAAAGGCGATGTCGGGATTCCCGAGGTTGATCATCAACTGCGTGCGCGGGCGTTCAAAGCTGCTTAGATCGGTGTGCGCCACGCGATAGCGAAGCTTGCCGGCGTAGACGTAGCCGGTATCCCCTTCCGCGCATGAGATGGTGACCTCGTCGCCAGTATGTATGGCCTCGGTCGCATCGCCGCAGCCGACCACGGCCGGGATTCCCGTCTCGCGCGCCACGATGGCGGAATGGCAGGTCCGTCCGCCACGATTGGTTACCACGGCGGCGGCCGTCTTCATCACCGTGCCCCAATCCGGCGTCGTGGCGTCAGCGACAAGTACCTCGCCGGGTCGGAATTCCCGCAGCCCGGACACATCGCGGATGACGCGCGCGACGCCAGTCGCGAGCCGGTTGCCGACCGAACGCCCCCGGGCGCGCACCTCGCCGCGCTGCTCGAGCGTGTACTCTTCAAGGATGGAGAGGCTCTTTCGTGCGGCGACCGTTTCCGGGCGCGCCTGGACGATATACAACTGGCCGTCCAGGCCGTCCTTGGCCCACTCCAGGTCCATCGGCATGTCATGGCCGGCCTTGGTGCTGTAATGCTGTTCCACCGCCAGCGCATAGTCGGCAAGACGCAGCACCTCGTCGTCGTCAAGGCAGAAGCGCGCTTGATCGCTGGCCGGGGTCGGGACGTTACGCGTGGTCTCCCTGCCGGCGGCACTGGCATATACCATGCGCACCTCTTTCGCCCCAAGCGACCGCCGCAACACGGCGCGATACCCCTGGCGCAATGCAGGTTTGAAGACATGGAACTCATCCGGATCCACCGTCCCCTGCACCACGTTCTCGCCCAGCCCGTACGCACCGGTAATGAAGACGACATCACGAAAACCCGTCTCGGTATCGAGCGTGAAAATAACGCCGCTGGACGCGAGGTCCGATCGCACCATCTTCATCACCCCGACCGAGAGATAAACCTTCAGGTGATCGATACCGCGATCCGACCGATAGCGGATGGCGCGGTCCGTAAACAGGCTGGCATAGCAGCGCTTGACGGCATCCAGCAGTTTGGCGCCACCCGAGAGATTCAGGAAGGTCTCGTGCTGACCGGCGAAACTTGCCGAGGGCAAGTCCTCCGCTGTCGCGGAACTGCGGACAGCAACTGTCATCTGCTCGCCGTACTGGTCCTGCAACAAGCCATAAGCATCCGTGATCGCAGCGCCGAGTTCTTCAGGCAGCGGCAATCCATAGACGATTTCCCTGGCGAGTAGCGCCCGTCGCGCGAGATCCTCAACATTGCCGGCGTCGAGGCCCTGCAAAACCTTGTTCAGCGCAAGCCATCCGTCTTCCTGATCGAGAATGCGCCGGTAACCATCGACGGTAATCGCAAAGCCATTCGGCACAAGTACGCCTTGCTCGGAGAGTTCGCGATACATCTCTCCGAGGGACGCATTCTTTCCGCCGACAATGGGCACGTCGGCAATACCTATGTCAGAGAACCAGCGAATGTACGGAGATGGCATGGTGTTCATCCTGCACCTCGTAATGTATCGTCGACGCTGCCGCCATGCGTCATTGCATGTAGGTTATGTCATCGCGCGAGGACTACCAACAAGTGCGTTTGACCCAAGTCAACCGGGTCCGGATTTCCGCCTGCCCGTACCACCTCACGTGCAGGATGGCAAGCAGATCCGACGACGAAGTGGTCGACGAATGGGGCAACATGAGAAATACAACTCAATCTAAGGTGCAACTATCTTGTCTAGCGCCGTCGTTTAAGACTTTTTTCTGGAATTGTTGTCACTCCTGCGCCATTAAGAATCAAATACTTAGCGCGGCAAAAATTTACGACTTTAATTGCGCGAACCCACGCCGTCTGTCTAAGTAAAAACTGCCCCTACTTGGCAATAACCAAGATCCGGCCATCCGGCGCGACCTGATTGACCGTACCGTGGCTCCGGTCTGCGTAGTTAAGCGTCGATCCTGCGCCGGATGAAAGCCCGAACGCAACGCCCAATCCCGAGGGCTGTGCCAAGGTGGTGAGCAAGACGCCTGACCTGCTGAATTCGTGCAGACCGCCCGTACTGGTTGCGATGATGATGTTGCCGTTCGACTCGATGGCAATGTCCGTCACCTGTCCAAGAATGGTTTGACCTGACAGCGAGGCAAAGACTGTCGTCCATCTGCCGGACTGGTCAAGCCGGTAAATCTGGTAGTTTGCGACCGTTTGGCCTGATGTGATGAGGGGATTCGCATCGGCGACGTAGACGTTTCCCGCCAAGTCCGATGCCACTGCCACCGGGCTCCATGGGATCCCTCCCCACGCCGCTTCAAGTACCCCCGACCGGCTGAAGCGCTTTAGCGTGGTGTCCTCCGCATCGATTACAAACAGGTTGCCTGTGGCATCGAATGCCATGCTGACCGGGTCGGCCGCGTACGCAAATGAGGCGACGCTAGTACCGGTCGAGTTGACCAGGATCCCGAGATTTGTGCCTACGTAGATATTCCCGGCGGCGTCAGTCGCAATGCATTGCCAACTTCCGACGCCGGCCAACTGCAGCAGGAGCTGTTGCGAGCCGTCGGGGAGGATCCTTCTTATTCGTGCATTCTGGGTAATATCCCCGGCAGTATCAGCGTCCAGGACAAGGACGTTTCCTTGAGGGTCGGCAACTGTATCCAGCGGAATGCCAATAGTGTCTGGCGTGACCGGGGTTGGTACGAGCCCTGGGGATTGCGGAAATGAAGGGGGTACAGGGAATCTGGTCAGAGGCTGCTGGAGAGGTACGGCAAGCGCCGGCGTCGGTCCGCTCTGCGGCGTCAGGAGGGTGAACGGGACCGGGGCGCAGTTCTTGGAAGGATGGGTTGCGCCTGTAGCCCCAGCACAAGTCGGATCGAGGCCCGGCTGGCCGCTCGTCACGCGGACGCTCACATTGTCGCCCCCGCATCCGGCAAGCAGCCAGGCAGTCGCCACGATGCCAAGCCCATGTCTTTTCATCGTTCGCTCCCTTCCCCGTCAAGACTTTCCTTCGCGCAGATCGTATCGCCTATCCTCAGTCCTCGAGGTTAACGTCGCCGTCATACAGGGTATTGACGCGAATCGATCTGGCGATGGATCCGAGCAGAAATTTGAGGTCGCAACTTGATCCTGCCGACCAATGCGTGTGCTTGCGGCAACTCGCGCAGCCGGTGGTATGGCAAGGGGGGCGCGCCATGACGGTGGCGGCGACATTCGACTTCTGAACGCGGTAGGTGGCCGGCGTGCCGGTTGTTTCGTGCACATGGCGAGTGCGCCCCTACCAACTCCCGGCAGCGAGCAATAGCGGCGCGACGGCGGCCGCACAACGCGCGCTCGTCGCCACGCCAGCTATCGAGTACAGCAACCAAAAAATCAGAACCAGCCCTAGAATCCCCGCCTTGCACAGCCAAAGCACAAAACCGAACGCCACGCCGTCGGCCGCGATCGCGGTGAACAGCGAAATCACCAGCAGTGCGCCTCCCGTGCATCTGTTGCGATCAACCGAACGGGATGTTCCTGAGTGTCGGAATAAACCCATCGACAAGCCCGCATACGGCATTGAAAAAAGGCATGACTGCAATCACAATCCCCCGCTTTATCAAGCACTTCCGCCTCGTCGCGCACGCTTTGTCCGGGGCTGGCACACCACCTGCACTAGACTCCTCGACGCAGCCATATGCGCCGCGTCAATCCATTCCAACTATCCCCAAGGAGTAATTCAGATGCAAAACGAGACTCGCCGCTCATTCGTCAAGAGCGCACTTGCCGGCGCAGTGATCACCGCAGTCGGTACGCCGCTGGCACGGCCAGCGCTGGCTGCGGAAGATATCAAGGAGGTGAAGTTCGCCCTGGACCCGAAGAATCCGAAGCCAGGACCGGAAACCTCGCACACCCCTTCAATCATGCTGGAAAAGGTGGACAGCAAGATGGTCGCGTACGGCAAGACGCCGCCAGGCGATTTCTATCGCGTAATGGTGCAGGCCAAGCACGAAGCGACCAACGAGCATCACATTTTCGGGATTGCGCTGTACCTGAACGGCAAGCTGATTGCCGAACACACGATGAACCGGACTCAGGTCGACGCTTCGCTACCGGCAGTCACCTTCGTGCAGCGCCTCAAGGCGGGCGACAGCCTGCTGGCCGTCACAGACTGCAATATCCATGGCAAGTGGGGCAATCGGACCACCGTCTGAGTCCGGTACCTCAACGCGGATGCAACACCGGTCGACGCGCACCGCGCAAGGCTTGAGCACACATCGGCCGGAATCACCCACCCGCCGCGTCGCATCGTAGAGGCCGCCCTTCGACACAAGGGCGGCCCTACCACCAGTTTCCTGCGGCGAGCAATAGCGGCGCCGCAGCCGCCGCACAGCGCGCACTCGCCACCACGCCCGCCATCGAATAGGGCAACCAGCAAATCAAGGCCGCCCCGAGAATCCCCGTCTGGCACAGCCAAAGCACAATACCGAACGACACGCCGTCGGCCGCGATGGCGGCGGCCAGCGAAAACGCCAGCAGTGCGCAGCCCGCCGCGATGAAGCGCCACTGTTGTCCGCGAGTTTGCTCGCGCAATCCCATGCGATGACGCTGGCTGGATGATTGAAAACACAGCGCCGCCATGCCGGACCAGGCGGAAAGGACGGAGCATGCAACAATCAGCAACGGATTCATGCCGCAGCCTTCATCATCGATGTCGCCTCGGACGAGCCCGCAGCGGGACGTGCCGACAAGCGACGTGCCGTGATTGCAGCGAACGTAGCGGTAACCAGCAGCACCAGGTCTGTTCCGGACACGGCCAGCATGCCCCGATCAAGCGTCCAAAGCAAATGATCACCGGTCATCACCGCATTCACCATGACCGCCAGTAGCGCAAGCAATGCGACGGCCCAGGCCTGCTCACGCCACGCGATACGGGTGTCACTGCAGTGGCGCGGCAGCCATGCGCGCGCCAGCGGATGGATCAGCGTGCCCAGCCACACTGCAAAGAAAATCCATTGCTCGAACGCTGCGCGGCCCTCGATGCCGGCGGGCAGGAGCTTGTTGGCAACCAGCATCGCGAGCGTCGCCACCAACAAGCCCAGGCTTCCTGCCACCGCCACCGCATTGACGATGCGATAGCTGATGCGCCCTTCCCTCTCTTGCTTCGCGCGGCGCTTCTCCACCCACAGCAGCAGGCCGGTACCGATCATCACGCAGGAAACAAGTCCCATCGCGAAATACATCCAGCGCAGCCCCCAGTGATCGAAGGGAATCATATGCAGGCCCGAAAAGAACCGCTGCACGGTCATCGCTGCCGACACGTTCTGGCGCTGAAGCACAGTGCCGGTCGCGCCATCAAAGGTGACCGTGTGGGTCTCGTAGGCGACCTGGTCGTGCGGGCGGCGCTGGACCTCGACAGTCGCGTTCCTGTCTTGCGGATTGCGGATGGCCACGCGTCGAATGCCGCCTCCGCCCCACAGCGCCTGCGCCTGTGCCGTCATCGCGTCGACCGAAGCCAGTTCTCCGGCCTGCTTGGCCGGCACCCGGATCACCTGGCCGAATGCTTCCTGCGTCACCTTGCCCGCCTCGCTGCCGTACATCAGGGAAATGCCGGGCTTCATGTAAATGAAAACAAAAATGATCAGGCCGGACAGGGTAATAGTGAAATGAAAAGGTAATAGCAGGACGGAGGCGACATTGTGCACATCGAGCGTCGCGCGCTGCGTCGATTTGCCTGGCCGGAATGTGAAGAAGTCGGCAAAGATCTTCTTGTGAATGATGACGCCAGATACCAGCAGCACCAGCATGGCGATCGACACAATCGCCAGCAACCAGTATCCGACATCCTTCCATTTGAGATGGAACGAGTAATGGAACGGGAAAAAGAACCCGGTGCCGCCCTTGCTGCCGGCCTCCGGCAACAGACGGCCGGTATTGACGTCAACAAAACGTGTCTTGAACGCCTCGCCATCGTTCCAAATGACACGCATGACGGGCTCGCGTGCAAACGGATACTGCACCAGCCATAGCTTGGAATCGGGGGCGAGCTGCCGGAGATGCGGCAGTGCGACGCGGTCGAACGACACGGTTTCCGGTTGCGCCACACGTGTTTCCGGGATCATCCAGCGATCGATCTCACGGTCGAATACCGACAGCGTCCCCATGAAGAACACGAGGAACAGCAGAACGGAGAACAACACACCCGCCCAGGTGTGCAGGTAATCCATCGAATGGCGCAGTCCAGGTTTCATCTCAACCTCCCGGAAAATGTCATGCGCGCCCCATCATCGCAACGCTGGTCCAGCCGAGCAGCGCAAAACCCGTTGCACTGCCCAGCACCCACGCCGCCGCCCGTCGGACCGTGGCGGCGCTGAACGCCACCAGCACGGCGATCGTCCACACGAGGAACGCAAGCATGCCGGCGGTAACGACAGCATCGGCGCGTGCGAGCAGGCCGCCGGCCGCGAGCGTGCCGGCAACACCGCTCATGAACGACATTGCCAGCACGAACCCGCCCAGCGCGCCGATCAATGTGCGCGTCAACGCCGACTGCCAGGAAATGCGTGCCTTGGACATGAACCCGCCGCGTTACTGCTTGGGCGTCGCCTTTGGCGGCGACGCAGGTGAAGGCAGCCCCTCGCCCAGATTGAACGACAACGTCGTCACGTAGCTGGCGGTGTCGTACTTTTCGCCGGCACGTTCGCGCGGCGCCGTCTCCTGGTGCCGCACTTCGATGCCATATGCGCCCTGCCATGGCAAGCTGAAGCGGAGCTTGCCGTTGTCATCGGCGACCGCTTCGCGGCTCCAGCCCGACATCGCGATTGCGCTGACCTTGGCCTTCGGCAGCGGCTGGCCGCGATAGAACACCTGGAATTCACCGGGCTTGCCCGTCGGGACGATATCGAGCTCCAGCACCGGCGCCTGCGCAGCAAAGCCGCCGACAAAACGGGCGGCCGGCAGCCAGACGCCGCGCAGGGTCTTGTCACCGTCCTTCTTGTCGAATGCCGGGTAGTCCGCTTCGGCGACGATGGCTTCGCCTGCACCGGCCTTGGCGGAGAGACTGAAGCCTTCGGCTCCCTTTTTCGGGGAAAGCGCCTGCTCTCCCTTGGCTGACACCACCTTTGCGCGCACCGCGGTGAACTTGTCGAGCGAGCCCGGCGATACTTCCCGCAGGTTGTCGGCGAACTCGCCGAAATGCAGGACGGCGCCTTGTGCGCCCTGCTCGATCCAGACGTGATGCGCGTGGGCGTGTCCGAGTGTCAAGGTGGCGGCCAGCAGCGCGATGCGATGCCAGACAGAAGATTTGCAGTGTTTCATCGTTACTCCTTGGTGTTGTGATCGGGATCAGAAGCTGTAGCGCAGGTTGGCCGTCACCGTGCGCCGCATGCCGTAGAAGCAGTCACCACGATTCAGGCAGGTAGTGACGTGGATCTTGTCGGTCAGGTTGTTCACCGTCAGCGACGCTTTCCACGGGCCGATCTCATAGCCGAGCATTGCGTCCAGCAGCGTGAACGACGGCGTTTCCAGGACGTCGCGGCCGTCCCACGAGGGACCGACGTAGCGCACGCCGCCGCCGATGCTGAACTGTCCCTGCGCCAAGGCGAACTTGTAGCGGGTCCATAGGGATGCCTGGTACTCCGGCACGCTGGACAGACGTTTGCCAAGGTCGGCGGTGTTGGATTTGGTGACTTCGGCATCGGTGCGCGAATAGGCCGCCACGATGTCGACGGCCTGGTTCAGCGCGGCCACGGCTTCAAGCTCCAGGCCCTTGGAGCGCACTTCGCCGGTCTGCACCTGGTTCAGCGGATTGCCCGGGTCCGGCGTGCGGCGGTTGGTTTCGCGGATGTCATACACGGCAGCTGTAAAGCCGACGGCGCTGCCCTGGTATTTCACGCCCAGCTCGGTTTGCTTGGCCGTCTGCGGCTGGTAGGCCTGGCCGAAGACATTGAGGCCGGTGATTGGCAGGAAGGATTCCGACCAGCTGGCGTACGGTGTCCAGCCAGATGGATCGGCATAAGCCAGGCCGACGCGTCCGGTGGTGGCGCGTGTGTCCAGCCGCGAGGTGGCGGCGCTGCCGGTTTCGGATTCCGCATGGTCGCGCCGAATGCCGACGACACCGATCCAGCGATCCATCCATTTGCCCTGGTACTGCAGGTACAAGCCCGATTGCTCCTGGTCGGTCGGCACCAGCGGCGTCGGCACCAGCGGCGTGTAGTTGCCATAGACAGGTGCGTATACGTTGATGGCCGGCGCATTGGCGCTGCCCTGCGCACCGCCCAGCGTCACATCCTGGTAATCCCATCCCGCCAGCACGGTACTTTGCAGCGCGCCGCTGCGCCACTTGGCTTCCAACTGCGTGTCTGCCGTCAGCGATTCGGCTTCGTTCTGTGCGTTGTAGATCGTCCGGAGAATCGAGCCGTCGGGATTGAGCGTGGGGCGCGGGCCGAAGCGTGAGTACAGCGACTTGTAGCTGACATCGCTATCGCTCTTGCGCAGATGGTGGCGCAGTGTAAAGGTGTCGCTGAACTGCCAGCTCACCTCCAGCCCCGCCGCCTTCTGGTCTGCCTTGAATTCGTCGAAATCAGGTTCGCTGATGAAGGTACTGGTGGGGATCTGTCCCAAGGGGGCCGGCAGCAGCGTACCCTGCCACGGGAAAAAGCCCACCGAGGAACCCGAGTCGTCCTTTTGCCGGCTCGCATAGAAGCGCACGCTGGTGCGCGCATTGGGCTGCCAGGTAATTGACGGCGCAAGCAGTTGCCGATCGTCGGGAACATGATCCACCTGCGTGTCGCTCTCGCGTCCTAGCGCGATCAGCCGGTACAGCAGCGTGCCGTCGGCATTGAGCGGGCCGGTGAAATCCAGCGCAAGCTGCTTGCGGTTATGACTGCCCAGGGAAAGCTCGACCTGCTTCTCTGCACTCGGCTGCGGCCGCTTGGACACGAGGTTGACCAGGCCGCCGAAGCTGCCCTGGCCATACAGTACCGATGCCGGGCCCTTGATGATTTCCACCCGCTCCAGCCCCCAGAGATCGGGCCGCACGTTGTTGTAAAAGCCGAACAGCATGCGCAATCCATCCTGGTACTGCGCGAAATCGGTGCCGCGAATGCGCGCCCAGTCGCCGCGATTGTCGAAGCCGAACGTGTTGGCGTAGACGCCGGCGGTGTAGCGCATCGCATCCTGCAGGTTGGCCGCGCCCTGATCCTCGAATTGCGCGCGCGGGACGACCGAGATCGACTGCGGGGTCTCGTTGAGCGGCGTATCCGTCTTGGTGGCAGTCGCCGATCGCTTTGCGCGGTAACCGATTACCGGACCGGTGGCGGTCTCGGCCGGCCCAGACGCCTTTACTTGTATTTCCGGCAAGGCGACGTCGGCCTGCGCGGATTGCGCAAAGGCGGCGGCATGGAGCAAGGGAACGGAAAAAGCGGCCAGCAGCGCCGCCGTGATGCGATTGTGTTTCAAGATAGCCTCGTGAATTGAGCGAATGGAATTCGCAGCGTATTTGGCTGGCTATCTGTGCCGGGCGGGCACGAGTCGGCTGGCGGACAAATTGTTGAATCGGCGTACGCGTGCAGGCAGCGTGAACGCCGAGCCACTATTGTATTGAGAATCATTATCATTTGCAATACAATGATCGGCTAGCGCATGCGCATGCCTGCATGCATCTCTTCCAATAAGAAAACAGAAGGAATATTTCCATGTCCGTATTCGTCTTCAAGCGTCCGGTTGCCGCGCTCCTGCTAGCAGCCGGCCTATGCGGCGGCCCCGCGCACGCGGCTGTCGAACCGGCTGCGGTCCTGACCAACTACGCCAACATCGTGCACGCCACCTATGCGGATGCTGCGCAGGCCGCCAAGGCCTTGCAGAAGGCCGTTGACGATTTTGTTGCCGCACCGTCGGCTGCCGGGATGGAAGCCGCGCGCAAGGCATGGCTGGCCGCGCGCGAGCCCTACGGCCAGTCCGAGGTATTCCGCTTCTACGGCGGACCGATCGATGACGCCAAGGATGTCGAGGGACGCCTCAATGCCTGGCCGCTGGACGAGGCGTACATCGACTACGTGAAAGGCAAGGTCGACAGCGGCCTGATCAACAAGCCCAAGGCGCCGTTGACCATCGAGAGCCTGATCAAGCTCAATGCCAAGGGCGGCGAGGCCAATGTAGCCACCGGCTACCACGCCATCGAGTTCCTGCTGTGGGGGCAGGACTTCAACCAGAACGGCCCGGGGGGGCGCCCGTATACCGACTTCGTCGATGGCCAGGGCAAGAACGCCGAGCGCCGCCGCCAGTACCTCAAGCTGGTGACGCAACAGGTCGCCGCCGACCTGGAGTACCTGGCGAACCAGTGGTCAGACGGACAGGCCAACTATCGCGCGAAATTCCTGAAGGAGAAACCGGACGCTGCCCTGCGCAAGGTCCTGACCGGCATGGCGGTGCTGTCCAGCGCCGAACTGGCGGGCGAGCGCATGCAGGTCGCGCTCGACAATCAGGATCAGGAAGACGAGCACAGCTGCTTCTCGGACAACACGCACCGCGACATCGTTACCAATGCGCTGGGCATTCGCAACGTGCTCTTCGGTGAATACAAGCGCATCGACGGCAGCACGGTGAGCGGTCCCGGCATCAAGGACCTGATCGCGGACAAGGACGCAAAACTGGCGGAGCGCCTGGTCGCCGATTTCAATGCGAGCGTTACTGCCGCCGAAGCAGTGCAGGCACCGTTTGACCAGGAGATCATGGGCAAGAAGGACGCACCAGGGCGCAAGCGCGTACAGGCAGTGATCGCTGCCTTGAAGAAGCAGACGCAGACGCTGGTGGAAGGCGCGCGTACATTAGGCATCAAAAGGATGTCGGTGGACCTGCCTAACTAACTCTCATCCCGACGAAGGGATCGCCGCCACCCGTGCTGCCGACGGGTGGCGTTTTGTTTTGATGGATTGACATGCCCAAGCCGTACATACCTACCCTGCCCCTTGCGTTGGCGGCAGGACTTGCACTCTGCTCCATCGGTTTCGCCGCCCAATTCGACTGGAGCAAACCGGAACCCGGCGAGGAATTGTCCGCCGGCGACACCACGGTGTTCGAGACCAACCGCCGCGCCTTCTCGCTGCCGGTTGCGAACATGCCGCTTGACCGCCGCAGCGATTTCGCGGTCGGCCATTCCTTCTTCAACATGCCCTGGGTCGAGCCGCCTGCTTCCACCCGCGCACGCGACGGACTGGGCCCGCATTTCATCGGCCGCTCCTGCACCGCCTGCCATACCCACGACGGCCGCGCGCAGCCGCCGGAAGACGGCGAACAGCCGATGGGATTGCTGCTTCGCCTGTCGATCCCCGGACGCGACCGCTACGGCGCACCGCTGGCGGAACCGACCTACGGCGGCCAGTTCAACAACCAGGCTGTCGACGGCGTGAAGCCGGAAGGCACGGTCGCGATCAGCTACGAGGAATTGCCCGGACACTTCGCCGACGGCACACCGTACAGCCTGCGCAAGCCGTCGTATCAATTCACCGATCTCGGCTACGGCCCGATGCATGCACAGACAATGGTGTCGCCGCGCATTGCGCAGCAGGTCATTGGCCTGGGCCTGCTGGAGGCGATTCCCGAACAGGCGATTCTGACGCTGGCCGACCCCGACGACCGCAACGGCGACGGCATTTCCGGCCGGCCCAACCGCGTCTGGGATGCCTTCGCGAAGACAAAGAAGCTCGGACGTTTCGGCTGGAAGGCCAACACGCCGACGGTGGCGCACCAGACAGCGGGTGCGGCCAACGGCGACATGGGCATTACCTCCCGGCCGTTTCCCGATGAAGAATGCATGCCCGCCCAAAAGGATTGCCGGACGGCGCCGCGTGGCGGCAAGCCCGAGATCAATGACCGCAACCTGGCAAAACTGATTTTCTACACCGCCACGACAGCCGTGCCGGCGCGGCGCGATGTGGACAATCCGCAGGTGCTGCGCGGCAAACAGCTCTTCCATCAGGCGCAATGCGTCGCCTGCCATGTGCCCAAGCATGTGACCGGCAACGTGAAGGGATTGCCCGAACTGTCAAAGCAAACCATCCGCCCGTATACCGATCTCCTGCTGCACGACATGGGGCCTGGGCTGGCCGACAACCGTCCCGACTTCGACGCGACCGGTAGCGAGTGGCGTACCCCGCCGCTGTGGGGGTTCGGTCTGATCGAGACGGTCAACGGCCACACGACCTACCTGCACGACGGCCGCGCACGCAACCTGAGTGAAGCGATCCTGTGGCACGGCGGCGAAGCGGAACGCGCAAAGCAGAACTTCGTCAACATGAGCAAGGCCGAGCGCGATGCGCTGCTGGCGTTTCTCAACTCCTTGTAGGCACATTCATGCGTCGTCTCACTCTCTGTTTGCTGGCCGCGCTGGCCAGTGGCCAGCTGCATGCGGCAGACAAGCCGGATGCATCCGCGCAGCGTGAACTCTTCCGGCACTGGGCGGCAGACGTCATGCTGCCGCTGACACAGGACTTTGCAGCGGCTGCTGACAGGCTGGCCGCCACGAGCCAGGCATACTGTGCCGGACAGCGCGAGCTCCGCGATGTACAAGCGGCGTGGCGCGACACGCAGTCCGCCTGGCAACCCTTGGAGATGCTGCAGCTCGGTCCCGCCATCGAGCGCAGGACCCAGCGTCAGGTCAACTTCTGGCCGGTGCGTCCAAAGTTGCTGGAACCCTTGCTCGCGAGCACGGATCCCGTTGATCCTGAGCGGATTGAAACATTGGGCGCCTCCGGCAAGGGATTGCCTGCGCTGGAATACCAGTTGTTCCCCACCGAGAAAACCAGCCCGGCACCGAAAAAGCATTGCAACCTCGTGCAGGCGCTCGCGGCACACGTCAAATCCGAAGCGCAAGGCCTGGCGACCGACTGGCGCGAACCCGACGGCGGCTTCGCCCGCCAGCTCGCCGAGGCGGGGCAGCATCCGCAAAACAGCCCATTTGCCAGCGCGGACCAGGCGTTGAGCGATGTAGTGAACCTGCTGATCGCCGGACTCGATGCGCTGAAGTCGCGCAAGGTCGGCAAGCCGCTGGAAAAGAGCAACGGCGGTGCAGCCCTCGAACGCATCGAATCCTGGCGTGCCGGAACCTCGCTCGATCACATCCGGGACAACCTGCGCGGCTTCGAGCTGCTCTTCTTCGGCCCGGGCAAGGATGGCGTCGGCCTCGACGACTATCTCACCCGCATTGAACGGCCGGGCCTGGCGCGCGTGATCCGCGGCGAACTGGACGCGGCGCAGAAGGCGCTCTCCGCCATCCGGCCGCCGTTGCAGAACGCGGTCACCTCCCAGCACAAGCAGGTGGAGCAGTTGCACAAGTCGCTCGGGCGGCTCCAGTATCTGATGGAGACGGAAGTGGCCGATGCCTTGAAGGTCGATCTGGGCTTCAATACCAGCGATGGCGACTGATTCGGCACCGGACGAACTGCGGCGCTGGTCGCGTCGGGATTTCCTGCTTGCCGCAGCGGGAGTCGTGCTCACGCCGATACCTGGTCTGGCTGCCCCTGCCGTTCCGCGGCTGCTCTCGCCGGCGAGCCGCGGCGGCCGGCATTTCACCGCAGCACTCGATGCCTCCGACCCGCAACTGACGCCATTGCCGATGCGCGGCCACGGCCTGCTGATCGATCCTCGCCGGCACAATGAAGCGCTAGTCATCGCCCGCCGTCCCGGCACCCATGCCGTCAAGCTGGACCTGGCAACGGGCCGGGTTCTACGACAATGGCAGGCGGAGGAAGACCGGCATTTCTTCGGCCATGCATGCTACAGCACCGACGGCAGCACCCTCTTCGTCACCGAGAACGATATCGAGTCCGGCCAGGGGCTGGTCACGGTACGCGATGCGGACGATTTCGGTGTCCTTGCCGAATACCGTACGCACGGCATCGGCCCGCATGAACTGCTGCTGATGCCGGACGGCGTCACGCTTGCCGTCGCGAACGGCGGCATCCAGACCTTCCCCGAGACCGGCAGGGTAAAACTTAACCGCGGCCGCATCGAAACCAGCCTGGCCTATCTCGACAGCCGGGATGGCCGGCTACTGGGGCGCTATCCGTTGCCGACGACGCAGCACAGTCTGCGCCACCTCGCTGTCGCGCCAGACGGGAAGCTGGCCGCAGCCCTGCAGTTCGAAGGCGACCGCAGCCAGCCCGGCATGCCATTGTTCGTTTTTCATCACGGCGAAGCCGCGCTCCGTTTTGCCGAGGCACCGCAAGCTGCCTGGGACCGGATGCGGCACTACGCGGCATCGGTCGCTTATGACCCCGCGGTCGGGCGTTTTGCAATCACCTGCCCTTACGGTGGCGTTGTCGCCTGCTGGGATGCGGGTGGCGAGTTTGCCGGTCTGATTGATGTTCCCAAGGTGTCCGGCATCGCGTTTGGGCACGGACAAGGATTCGCCAGCAACGAGTTGGGCGATGTGTATCGGATCGACCTGTTGCGTCGGCAAGCCGCGGTGATTCTCAGGCTTGATGGCCTCCAGTGGGACAACCACCTCTTCCTCGGTCCGTCTATCTGATCCCTGTCCTGCGCGACGCCTGCTATCTGCAAGCCCGAACGGCGGCTGCTTTATATTGCGTCACCAGGAATGAGAATCACTAACGAAATGAACCGGGTGTCTTGACCATACACCCTCTACATGCAACGCTAGTTGGTTAATTCTCTTGAGGAGCCATCATGAAAGGCGATAGCGGCATCATCGACATCCTGAACGGCCTTCTGGCTGGTGAGCTGACCGCAGTCGATCAGTATTTGATTCATGGCGAAATGTACGCCAACTTCGGTTTCGCGCATCTCGCAGAGCACAGCCTTCACGAATCTGACCATGAGCGCCAACATGCACGCATGCTGATCCAGCGGATTCTCTTTCTTGACGGCACGCCCGATCTCGGCAAGCGGCATGCGCTGAAAATCGGCAGCACGGTTCCGGAGATGCTGCAAGCGGATCTGGATGTTGAATATCAGGTCGTCGCGGATTTGAAGAAGGCCATTGCCGCCTGTGAAGCCGCCAGGGATTATGTCACGCGCGATATGCTCACCAGGCAGCTGGAGGATACGGAAATGGACCACGCCTACTGGCTCGAACAGCAGATTCGCTTGATCGGACTCGTCGGCTTGCAGAACTACCAGCAAAGCCAGATGAGCCCGGCCTCTTCCACCTGAATTGAGGAGAACAAGACATGAAAGGCGATGCTCAGATCCTGACTCTCCTGAACAAGGTGTTGAAGAATGAACTGACGGCAATCAATCAGTATTTTCTCCATGCACGCATCTTCAGGCACTGGGGGCTCGGCCAGCTGGATCACTACGAGTACAAGCAGTCCATCCGTGTGATGAAGGAAGCGGACAAACTGATCGAACGCATTCTTTTCCTGGAAGGACTGCCGAACCTGCAGGATTTGGGCAAGCTCATGATTGGCGAAGATCCGGCAGAGTGCCTGGATTGCGATCTCCGGCATGAAAACAGTCATCACCAATTGCTGCTGCAGGCCACTGCCCAATGTGAAGCGGCACATGATTACGTCAGCCGGGATTTGCTGGAGGACCTGCTGGAACACTGCGAGCACTCCATCGATTGGCTGGAAACGCAGCAGAAGCTGATCAAGGATATCGGTCTGGAAAACTACCTGCAGTCCCAAATGAAAAGCGGGGGCGACTGAACCGCCGCTTTTCAACGCAAGGAGAAGCCCTGTCCGCTCTCCACGGACAGCGAAGTGAGAATCGGCCTCGCGGCACAGGCCGGCGCTGTATGCGGGAAAGAGCTCGGCTAACTTACCTGCAAAACCGCTGTTCAAACCACCTTTCCAGCATCGCCCGCTCGTAAGGCAAGGTCGATGTCGAGAACCCGAATGTTCAACGTCTGCAAAACGCGCACAAGAAAAAAGGGCGAACCGCAAGCAGTTCGCCCTCCTCTTTCGTCAACGCCGGCTCACGGCGCCACACTTCACATCACGTGGTCGCCGGAATCACCGGGCCCGGACCGCCAGGCAGTGACGGTTTCTTCTCGGTCACGTACCTGGGCGCACGCGGCATGCTGCCGGCCATGATGTCGCTCACCTGGTCCGCATCCAGCGTTTCCCACTCCAGGAGCGCGTTAGCCATCACCTCGACCTTGTCGCGGTTCGCTTCCAGGAGGCTGCGCGCCAGCGCGTATTGGCCATCGAGAATGCGGCGGATTTCGTCGTCCACCTTCTGCTGGGTTTCTTCGGACACCGTACGCGCACTCATTCCGAAACCGTCCTGCTCGTCGGTGTAGACCATTGTGCCCAGCGTCGTCGACATGCCGAACCGGGTGACCATTGCCCGGGCCAGCTTGGTCGCACGCTCGAAGTCGTTCGACGCGCCGGTCGACTGCTGATGCATGAAGATCTCTTCGGCAATGCGGCCGCCGAACAAGATGGCGATATCTTCCAGCATCTTGTCCTTGTACATGTTCACACGGTCATGCTCCGGCAACTGCCAGGTCAGGCCGAGCGCATAGCCGCGCGGCATGATCGTGACCTTGTGCACCGGATCGGCCTTCGGCAGCAGCTTCGCCACCACTGCGTGGCCGGACTCGTGGTAGGCGGTGTTGCGGCGCTCTTCCTCGCGCATCACGGCTGACTTGCGCTCCGGACCCATGATGATCTTGTCCTTCGCATCCTCGAAGTCCTGCATGTCCAGCGCCCGCTTGTTGCGGCGCGCGGCAAACAGGGCGGCTTCGTTGACCAGGTTGGCCAGCTCGGCGCCGGAGAATCCCGGCGTGCCACGCGCCAGCACATCGGGTTGCACGTCCTGCGACAACGGCACCTTGCGCATATGGACGCGCAAGATCTTTTCGCGGCCGCGAATATCCGGCAGGCCGACCATGACCTGACGGTCGAAGCGGCCCGGGCGCAGCAGTGCCTTGTCCAGCACGTCGGCACGGTTGGTCGCGGCGACCACGATGATGCCGGAGTTCGGTTCGAAGCCATCCATCTCGACCAGCATCTGGTTCAGTGTCTGTTCGCGCTCGTCGTTGCCGCCGCCCATGCCGGTGCCGCGCGCACGGCCCACTGCGTCGATTTCGTCGATGAAGACGATGCAAGGCGCGTGCTTCTTCGCGGTCTCGAACAAGTCACGCACACGCGACGCGCCGACGCCGACGAACATCTCGACGAAGTCCGAACCGGAAATCGTGAAGAACGGCACACGCGCCTCGCCTGCCATGGCGCGCGCCAGCAAGGTCTTGCCGGTACCGGGCGGGCCGACCAGCAGCACGCCCTTCGGGACATGGCCGCCCAGTTGCTGGAACTTGCGCGGTTCGCGCAGGAATTCGACGATCTCGTCGACTTCCTCTCGCGCCTCGTCACAGCCGGCGACGTCCGCAAAGGTGGTGGTGTTCGAATGCTCATCCTGCAGGCGCGCCTTCGACTTGCCCATCGAGAACAGCCCGCCCTTTCCCCCGCCCTGCTGGCGTCGCATGAACCAGACCCATACGCCGATCAGCAGCAGCATCGGGAACCAGGAGAAGAACACCTGGGACAGGAAGGACGGCGGCTCCGGGTTCCTGACGTCGAACTTGATGTCGTTCTCGATCAGGTCACTGACCAGGCCGCGGTCGAGCAGCGTCGTGTTCGTGCTCAGCTTCTTGCCGTCATTGGTAAAGGCCGACACGCTGGTCCCTTCGATCACGACCTCGCGGATTTCCTTCGCCTTCACCCGGCTCAGGAATTCCGAGTAGGCGACCGGCGTCGATGCACCCTGCCCGGGGGAATTGAACATTTGGCTGAACATTGCAAAGATGACAAATGCAGCGATCGCCGAAATGAGGAGACGAATATGCTTTTGGTTCACTAAGGTTCCTTATGAAGACCCGGATGCGGGGATCTCCTGCCCATGAAAAAAGGAGATCGAGACAAGAGATTGGGGCAATGTTACGCGTTGCAAGAGTCTTGATTAAGCGAATATATCGAGATGTTTGATTCGGAAAAACGGGGATGGCAGATCGCCTGTCAGCGGAGTGTGTTTCAGGGAAGGGATGCGTTTGAAATTTTGTTGCGAATCATGCCCACAGATTGACAAGCGGTCCCGCTTCCTCAATCAGAAAGCTCTTGAATGCGCTGGCCGCCGGCGACAGGCGCTTCGACTTCAGGTGCGTCACATGCCAGTGACGCAAGATCGGCAAGCCTTCGATATCCAGCAGCGCCAAATGACCGGACGCGAGTTCGTGGCGCACCGTGCGCAGCGACAGGAAGCTGAGCCCCATCCCGGCCATCACCGCCTGCTTGATGGTTTCATTACTTGGCATTTCCATCACGATCGATGGATTGATGCCATGTTCGTCGAACAGGCGCTCCATGCTGTGGCGCGTCCCCGATCCCTTTTCCCGTACCACGAACTCCTGGCCTTTCAGGATGGCGAGCGGCGCCTGCCGCCTGCGTGACAAGGGATGTTCCGGCGCGCTGACGATTCCCAGAGGATTGGTTGCGAAGGCAGTTGCGGAGCAGTCGATGCTGGCGGGCGCGCGGCCCATGATCACCAGATCAACTTCGTTACGCGCCAGCATATTGGTAATGATTTCCCGGTTATGCACATGCAGCACGACTTCGATGTCGGGATAGCGTTGGCGGAATTTCACCAGCAGCATCGGCACGAAATACTTTGCCGTGCTGACGATCGCGAGTTCCATCTTGCCTCTTTGCAAGCCAAGTCGCCCGGCCATGGCATCGTCCAGTTCCTTGAACTGCGCGATCGCTGCGCCGGCGTGATGGAGAAATTCCTGGCCGGCATCGGTGAGCCGGATCTTGCGGCCGGCCTGTTCAAACAGCGGGACACCTACCGCCTCCTCCAGCAAGCGCATTTGCATCGATACCGCCGGTTGCGTGACGTGCAGCTTCTCCGCCGTGCGCGAGACTGACAGCTCGTGCGCGAACGTCATGAAGATATCCAGTTGGCGAAGGGTGTAGCGGCGTGTCAAGGCAGCGTCAATGCAACGTCAATGTATAAGCAGCGGCTGATGGAATTTAAATTAATCCTGATTGGACCTGATGCAGATGCACTTTTATAGTGGACCAACAGGTTAGCAAATGATTAACGATCGGTCCGCTGAGGAGACATGATGGGTATCAATGAAATAGCGCAAATCACTGACGCGAAAAAGCGTTATTCGGCGGGCGTCCTGAAGTATGCGCAGATGGGCTATTGGGATGGCGACTATGTCCCGAAGGAAACGGACGTACTGGCACTGTTCCGCATCACCCCGCAAGACGGGGTTGAACCGATCGAAGCAGCGGCGGCAGTCGCCGGCGAATCGTCGACCGCCACCTGGACCGTGGTCTGGACCGACCGTCTGACTGCCTGCGAGATGTACCGCGCCAAGGCGTACCGCGTGGAGCCGGTACCGAACAATCCGGAGCAGTACTTCTGCTACATCGCCTACGACTTGTCGCTGTTCGAGGAAGGTTCGATCACCAACGTCGCCGCATCGATCATCGGCAACGTGTTCAGTTTCAAGCCCCTGAAGGCAGCGCGCCTGGAAGACATGAAATTTCCGGTCGCCTACGTGAAGACCTTCGTCGGCCCGCCCACCGGCATCATCGTCGAGCGCGAAAGGCTCGACAAGTTCGGCCGCCCTTTGCTCGGCGCGACCACCAAGCCCAAGCTCGGGCTGTCCGGCCGCAACTACGGCCGCGTGGTGTACGAAGGCTTGAAAGGCGGCCTCGATTTCATGAAGGATGACGAGAACATCAACTCGCAACCTTTCATGCACTGGCGCGACCGCTTCCTCTTCGTGATGGATGCGGTGAACAAGGCCTCGGCGGCCACCGGCGAAGTCAAGGGCAGCTACCTGAACGTCACCGCCGGCACCATGGAAGAAATGTACCGCCGCGCCGACTTCGCCAAAGAGCTGGGCTCGGTCATCATCATGATCGACCTGGTGGTCGGCTATACCGCGATCCAGTCGATGTCGCACTGGTGCCGCCAGAACGACATGGTGCTGCACCTGCACCGCGCCGGTCACGGCACGTATACGCGGCAAAAGAATCACGGTGTGTCCTTCCGCGTCATCGCGAAGTGGATGCGCCTGGCCGGCGTCGACCATATCCACGCAGGCACCGCGGTCGGCAAGCTGGAAGGCGATCCGATGACGGTCCAGGGCTATTACAACGTCTGCCGCGACGCGCAGACCAAGGTCGATCTGCCGCGCGGAATTTACTTTGACCAGGACTGGGGCGCGTTGCGCAAGGTGATGCCGGTCGCATCCGGCGGCATCCACGCGGGGCAGATGCACCAGCTGCTCGACCTGTTCGGCGACGACGTCGTGCTGCAGTTCGGCGGCGGCACCATCGGCCACCCGCAAGGCATACAGGCCGGTGCGACGGCCAACCGGGTGGCGCTGGAAGCGATGGTCCTGGCGCGCAATGAAGGGCGCGATATCAAGGAAGAAGGTCCGCAGATTTTGCGCGACGCGGCGAAGTGGTGCGGTCCCTTGCAGGCGGCGCTCGATACCTGGGGCGATGTCAGCTTCAATTACACGCCGACTGACAGCTCCGACTTCGTTCCTACCGCTTCCGTGGCCTGACGGTTCATCATTTCAAGAGGACATTATGCGCATCACGCAAGGGACTTTTTCTTTCCTGCCCGATCTCGACAACGGACAGATCACGAAGCAGCTCGAATACTGCCTGCGCAACGGCTGGGCGGTCGGCATCGAGTACACGGACGACCCGCATCCGCGCAACACCTTTTGGGAAATGTACGGCAATCCGATGTTCGACCTGCGTGATCCGGCGGGCATCATGATGGAGATCGAAAACTGCCGCAAAACCTTTCCCAATCACTACATCCGCGTGACCGCGTTCGATTCGACCCATACGGTGGAGTCGGTGGTGATCTCCTTTATCGTCAATCGGCCGAAGGATGAACCGGGCTTCCGGCTGGTGCGCAGGGAGGCGGCTGGACGCACGCTGCGTTACAGCGCGGAGAGCTATGCGGTGCATGCGAGGCCGGAAGGGGCGCGTTATTAAAACTGCCCTCTCCCCCCCCTCTTCTGTATGCAGGAGAAGGAAACCCAATCACTGAATTGTTGGAGACCGAAATCATGTCGCACCTGCAGCCTATACCCGCCAACCCGGTCGCGGATCGCCTTGCCAGTTCCGGCATCGCCGACCTGCTGGCGCAGCTCGACCGTGAGCTGATTGGCCTGGCACCGGTCAAGTCGCGCATCCGCGATATCGCGGCGCTGCTGCTGGTGGACAAGCTGCGCGCCGAACATGGCTTTTCCGCTGGCGCGCCGAGCCTGCACATGAGCTTCACCGGTAATCCCGGCACAGGAAAAACCACGGTGGCACTGCGCATGGCGGAAATCCTGCATCGCCTCGGCTATGTGCGCAAGGGACAGCTGGTTGCGGTCACGCGTGACGATCTGGTCGGCCAGTACATCGGACACACCGCGCCAAAAACGAAGGAAGTATTGAAGAAGGCGATGGGCGGCGTGCTGTTCATCGACGAGGCCTACTACCTGTACCGCCCCGAGAATGAACGGGACTACGGCCAGGAAGCGATCGAAATCCTGCTGCAGGTGATGGAAAACCAACGCGACGATCTGGTCGTGATCCTGGCCGGCTACAAGGACAGGATGGACCGATTTTTCGAATCCAATCCGGGCATGTCTTCGCGCATTGCGCATCACATTGACTTCCCCGATTACCAGCCGCCAGAACTGGCAAGGATCGCCGAGCTGATGCTGGAAAAAATGCAGTACCGCTTCGACGCCGACGCTGCCAAGACGTTTTCGGATTACCTGGAGCGGCGCATGCGACAGCCGCATTTCGCCAATGCGCGCAGCGTACGCAATGCGCTGGACCGTGCCCGCCTCCGGCACGCGTCGCGCCTGCTGCACGAGCGCGGCGCGGTCGATGGCGATGCGCTGAGCACGATTACCGCCGCCGATCTGCTCGCCAGCAGAGTGTTCAGTACACCTGACGAGCAGAGTACCCATCGTGAGGATTCACCCCGGGAGGATGCATCATGCTGCGCGCGCTGATTTTTGACGTCGACGGCACGCTTGCCGATACCGAGGAGGCGCACCGCGATGCGTTCAACGCCGCCTTCGCGCAGGTCGGGCTGGACTGGAACTGGTCCAGGGAAACCTATACCCGCCTGTTGACGGTGGCTGGCGGCAAGGAACGCATCGCCTGCTATTGGCAGTTGCGCGAACCCGAAGGCGCTGGCGGCATTCGCATGTCCAAAACGATAGAGACGATTCATGCGCTCAAAACGCGGTATTACGAAGAGCGCGTGTGCGGCGGCAAGCTGACACTGCGCCCCGGCGTTGAACGCCTGATCCGTGAGGCCCACGCGGCAGGCGTCCCGATGGCGCTGGCAACGACCACCACGCCGGCCAATGTCGACGCATTGCTGCGCACCCCGCTGGGTGCCGACTGGCGACGGTTCTTTGCCGCCGTGTGCGATGCCGGTACGGTGTCCAGAAAGAAACCCGCGCCGGATGTGTATCTGGCGGCACTGGCCGCGCTCGGCGTACCGGCCTCGGACTGCCTTGCATTCGAGGATTCGGAGAATGGCTTGCACGCCGCCACCGCCGCCGGCATCCCTACCCTGATCACGCCCACCGGGTATACCGAGCATCAGTCCTTCGATGGAGCGCTGCTGGTTCTGCCGCACCTTGGTGACCCCGGCACACCGATGCCGCAGCGCCTGCCCGGCACCGACGGGCGCTGGGTGAGCCTGGCCGCGTTGCAGCGATGGCATGACGGCGTCCTGTTCGAAGTGAGCTGATGTCAATTGTCGGTTTCACAGCACAACCAATAAAAAACCTCAGGAGACACCCCGATGACAGCCGACATGCGCGTCACATTGACGCAGTTCCTGATCGAAGCGCGACGACAATATCCGCATGCGACCGGCGATTTCAACAGCCTGCTGCTCAATGTCGCTTTGGTATGCAAACGCATCGCGCGCAAGGTGGCGGCCGGTGCTCTGCACACCGTTGCGCAGGCGCCGGGCGGCATACAGGAGAGATTGGGCGCGTTGAGCAAGGACCTGTTCATCGAGGGGAACAACTGGGGCGGCTATCTTGCCGGCATGTCGTCCGAGGAAATGGATTCGCCGTACCAGATTCCGCCCAGCCATCCCAGGGGCCGCTATCTGCTGGTGTTCGACCCGCTCGACGGTGCATCGAACATTGATGTCAATGTGTCGGTCGGCAGCATCTTCTCGGTGTTGCGCGCACCGGATAATGCGCGTGCGGTGACCGAGCAAGACTTCCTGCAACCTGGAACCGAGCAGGTCGCGGCGGGGTACGCGATTTACGGCCCGGTCACGATGCTGGTGCTGACCGTGGGCAAAGGCGTCAATGGCTTTTCACTCTGCCCCCAACTCGGCGAGTTCATGCTGACCCACCCCAACCTGTCCATCGCACCGGACACGCAGGAGTTTGCCATCAACGCATCCAATAGCCGCTTCTGGGAAGACCCCGTCAGGCGCTATGTCAATGAATGCCTCGCCGGCAAGACCGGGCGACGCGGCAAGGATTTCAGCATGCGCTGGATAGCATCGATGGTGGCTGAAGCGCATCGGATACTGATGCGCGGCGGCGTGTTCCTGCACCCGCGCGATTCCAGTAATGCCGTGCAATCGGGGCATGTGCGCCTGATGCACGAAGCCAATCCGATCGGCTTCATCATCGAACAGGCCGGCGGACGTGCCAGCACCGGCCGGCAGGCGGTGATGGCTGTCAAGCCGTCGTCGCTCCATCAGCGCGTCGGCTTGATCTTCGGGTCGAGAAACGAAGTGGAACTGATCGAGCGCTATCACAACACGCCGGCCGCGGATGAACTGCCCAACCCGCTGTTCCACGAGCGCAGCCTGTTCCGCGCTTCCGCCTGACCGGAGGATGAGATCATGTCAGAACGCCATCCCATCATCGCCATCACCGGCTCGTCCGGCGCCGGGACGACTTCCGTCACGCACACGTTTGAAAATATCTTCCGGCGTGAACATGTCAGGTCGGCCATCATCGAAGGCGACAGTTTTCATCGCTACAACCGGCAAGAGATGAAAGTGCGGCAGGCGGAAGCGGAAAAAGAAGGCAACCGGAACTTCAGTCATTTCGGCCCCGACAACAACTTGTTCCACGAGCTGGAAGAGCTGTTCCGCAGCTACGCCGAAACCGGCACCGGCCGCAGCCGCAAGTACCTGCACGACACCGAAGAGGCCGCGCCTTACGACCAGGACCCCGGCACCTTCACGCCCTGGGAAGAGCTGCCGAGAGACACCGACCTGCTGTTTTACGAAGGCTTGCACGGCGCGGTGGTGCACGGCGACGTCAACATCGCGCAATACCCCGACCTGCTGATCGGTGTGGTCCCGGTGATCAATCTCGAATGGATACAAAAGCTGTGGCGCGACAAGGCCAAGCGCGGCTATTCGACCGAGGCGGTGACCGACACCATCCTGCGCCGCATGCCGGATTACGTGAACTACATCTGCCCGCAATTCACGCATACGCACGTCAATTTCCAGCGCGTTCCCTGCGTCGACACCTCCAACCCGTTCATCGCGCGCGACATTCCCGCGCCCGATGAAAGCTTCGTCGTGATCCGCTTCGCCAATCCCAAGGGCATCGATTTCCCATACCTGCTGAACATGATCAACGACTCCTTCATGTCGCGCGCGAATACGATCGTGGTTCCGGGCGGGAAGATGGAACTTGCGATGCAACTGATTTTCACCCCATTCATCTGGCGCATGATGGAACGCAAGAAGCGCGCGTCTGGCGCCTACTAGGAGATAGCGATGAACGCCCCCGAAAAAATGGCCGAAAAAGCAATCGGCAAGGCAGCACCGACCGCAGACGTAATCCGCTTTCTCGCGGCGGACGCGGTCGAAAAAGCGAAGTCCGGCCATCCCGGCGCACCAATGGGCATGGCCGACATCGCTGACGTACTGTGGCGAAAGCACCTGCGCCACAACCCGGCCAATCCCGCCTGGATCAACCGTGACCGCTTCGTGCTGTCCAACGGCCATGCGTCGATGCTGCTCTATGCGCTGCTGCATCTGAGCGGGTACGACTTGCCGATGGACGAGATCCGGCGCTTCCGGCAGTTGCATTCGAAAACACCGGGCCATCCCGAAATCGGCGTTACACCCGGTGTCGAGACCACCACCGGCCCGCTCGGTCAGGGACTTGCGAATGCGGTCGGCATGGCGCTGGCGGAAAAAATGCTGGCGGCGCGCTTCAACCGCCCTGGCCTTGAACTCATCGACCACCACACCTACGTCTTTCTCGGCGACGGCTGCCTGATGGAAGGCATCAGCCACGAAGCCTGCTCGCTCGCCGGTACGCTCGGACTCGGCAAGCTGATCTGCTTCTATGACGACAATCGCATCTCGATCGACGGCGATGTGAGCGGATGGTTCACCGACGACACGCCCGCGCGCTTCAAGGCATACGGCTGGAACGTGATTGCCGACGTCGACGGCCACGACAGTGCCGCCATCGATGCCGCCATCGTGCAAGCGAAATGCGGAAACGGCAAGCCGACACTGATCTGCTGCAAGACCAGTATCGGCAAGGGCGCCCCGAACAAGGCCGGCGGTCATGACGTGCACGGCGCGCCGCTGGGTGCAGAAGAAATCGCCGCGATGCGCGAATCGAAAGCCTGGACCGCAGCGCCGTTCGACGTGCCGCAGGACGTCGCCGCTGCCTGGAACGCGCGTGAAAAAGGTGAGGCGCTGGAGCGGGAATGGAATGGGTTGTTTGCCTATTACGCAAAGCAGTATCCGGAAGCGGCGGAAGAGCTGATGCGCCGCACGTCCGGCATGGCGCCGGAAGGTTTGACGGAACGCTTCGCGATGCTGATGCGCGGCGACGGCGAATTGCATCAAAAGATCGCCACGCGCAAGGCATCGCAGATCGTCCTGGAAGCGATCAGCCCGCTGCTGCCGGAATTCTTCGGCGGCTCCGCCGATTTGACGGGATCGAACCTGACCAACGTCAAAGCCTCGGTATGGGTCAATCATCACGCCAGCGGCAATTACCTCAGCTACGGCGTGCGCGAGTTCGGCATGGCGGCAGTCATGAACGGCATGGCGCTGCACGGGGGCTTCATCCCGTACGGGGGTACTTTCACGACCTTCTCGGATTACTCGCGCAATGCGATCCGCATGGCAGCATTGATGAAACAGCGCGTGATCCACGTATTGACGCACGACTCGATCGGACTGGGAGAAGACGGACCGACACACCAGCCGATCGAGCACGCCGCTGCACTGCGGCTGATCCCGAACAACCGCGTATGGCGTCCCTGCGACGGCGTGGAAACCGCCGCCGCATGGCAGGCCGCATTGGACAGGACCGACGGCCCGAGCTGCCTGATCCTGTCGCGCCAGGCACTCGAGCCGTTTGCGCGCAACGAACAGCAATTGCACGATCTCGCGCGCGGCGCTTACATCCTGAGCGATTGCCATGATCCACAGGTGATATTGATCGCGACCGGCTCGGAAGTCGCCATCGCGATGCAGGCCGCGCAACTCCTGGCGCAGCAGGAAAGACGGGTGCGGGTGGTATCGATGCCCTGCGTCGAAGTCTTCTTTGCGCAGGACGAGACGTACCGCGCGGCGGTGTTGCCTGCCAACGTGCCGCGCCTTTGCATCGAAGCCGGCGTCACCTGGTTCTGGCGCGGCATTGCCGGCGATCGAGGTGCTGTGGTGGGTATCGACACGTTTGGCGAATCGGGGCCGGCGGACGCGCTGTATGAATATTTCCAGCTCACGCCCTCGCATGTCGCGGAATGTGCGGTGCGTCTGATCGATTAGAAGACTCGTGGATGCGCAGTCCTTTTGCGCACGCGTCATGTCGATGCTCATGGAGATTGACATGATGACATGCTCCGGAGACGGCGGCAGTCCGGCGAGGCATCACAAGTAAAACCACATTGCCGAGCACAAAAGGCCTTGCTCAGACCCACCATTGGGATCTGGATCAAACGACGAGATCCCCGACATTCTGCTCAACAACTCCCCTTCTTGTGCTGGCGGCACGGCGTAGATGGCAAGACGAAAGTGGTTGCATGTCTGACGCGCCTTCAAGCAATACCATCCCTTCGGAGAGTCCATTGCCAATAGGCAGCATAAGCTTCGCTTCTGTTCACTGAATTGCAGGAATCAGGCATTTACCTTGGAAGATTTCCCGTCTTCTATGGAACGCACAACTAAACCTCCTTTTCTTGCTGTACTTCCAAGCAACCAAATTGCGGACATGTTTATATACGTTTCAGCACGAGACAACGTGCAAAAGAACTTCCCCCATCAAAACCGGACCCGCCATGAAAAGCTCAGACAGCCGCCCCCGGCACTTCTCGATGATCCGGGAATTTCACCTTGCGGACTTCTTCACACTTGCGAATGCCGCCTGCGGCGTGCTTGCGCTGTTCTTTTCCATGCAATACCTGGTCGGCGCCCGGCTGGAAGACTTCTATCTTGCGGCAGCGATGGCGCCGGCCGCCTTCGCCTTCGATGTGCTGGACGGACGCATTGCGCGCTGGCGCCGGACCCACTCCGCACTGGGCCGCGAACTGGATTCGCTCGCGGACGTGATTTCCTTCGGCGTCGCGCCTGCCGTGCTCGCATTTGCTGCCGGCATGCAGGCTGTCGGCGACAAGATTGCGCTGATTTACTTTGTCTGTTGCGGGGTGAGCCGCTTGGCGCGCTTCAACGTCACGGCGGAGACGCTGTCCGGGGACTCGGACAAGGTTGCATACTTTGAGGGAACGCCGATTCCGACCAGCATCGTTCTGACGGCGATCCTGGCCTTCGCGGCATGGCAGGGACGCCTTGGCGATCAGCTCTACGGCGGACAATGGGAAATCGGTGCCGTGGCACTCCATCCGCTCGTCCTGCTGTTCGTCCTTTCCGGGACGCTCATGATCAGCAAGACGCTGCGGATTCCGAAGATGTAGTGCGAGCCTGGCATGCCATCGATTGACGGCACAGGTTCGCCCGTAAGAGGCAAAATCGGGCGGGAATTAAATCAATGTCAATTCCTTCAACGGTTTCAACACGGTTGAAGGCGTCATGCCAAATGTCTTCCGGAATGTCCGGCTGAAATGGGATGAGTCGGTGAATGCGCCTTGCAGCGCGGCGTCTGTCAGATTGATTCCGGCTCCCACGCCCATCATCGCAGCACGTACTTGGGACCAGACCCGGTAACTACGGAAGCTGACGCCGATCTGCTCCCTGAACAGATGATTGAATCGAGATGCGGAGAGATGGACGATCGCTGCCACCCCATCCCTGCCAACCTGGGCACCGCGCGGCATCCGCATGTACGCCAGGCTGTTCTCGACTCGCCGGTCCAGCGGAGTCTCCTCGTCGCACGACAGACTGAGGAGCGACTGCAAGTCGAAACTGCGGAGGTGGCGACCAAAACTGCCGGTCGACACGGGCCGCACCGCCACGTCAAAGATTACCGGGCCAAGGCGCCTGAACTGCCATCGCAGCTGTCGAGCTTCGACAGAATCGGGTTCCAGATACATCAACGCCACGCGCTCGCCGCAAGGATCAAAAACGTGCTCCACGCCGGCATCGATCAACGCGCTATGGCAACTGTTAACGACGCCACCGGGAAGGTGCACCGCGAATCGCCCGGACAAGCCGATCAGCAGCACCGGCGAAGCATGGCAATGCCAGCCAGTCGCCGGAAGTTCTCCTATGTATAAGGCCCGGTTTTCGCCGAGCGTCAAGGTATTCGTCGCGCGCATAGCCCAAACGTACAAGAAATCAGCAGGTTTTTTCTATAGTCTCCAGCTATCCAACCCAACTGGAGACAGATTTGAAACGCGTTACCCTGGTATCGGCGATCATCTTGATGAGCGCGATTGCAACAGCATATTACAGCCTGCCACATCTTTTTAAAGAACCGCTTGTCGCGCTGAACCGAGCCATCTCCGGCGTAACGGAAAAGACGGTGACATTGGACGCGCATGAAATCCATTATCTCGAAGGCGGGACCGGTGACCCGGTAGTTCTGCTCCACGGGATCTTCGCCGAGAAAGATCACTGGGTCGACTTTGCACGGCAGCTGACCGGCAACTACCGGGTCGTCGTGCCGGATCTGCCGGGATTCGGTGAAAGCAGCAGACTCGCCGGCCAGCGCTACGATTACGCTACCCAGACGGAAAGATTGAAGAACCTGCTCGATGCTCTTGGAATTCCTCGCGCTCACCTCGCTGGCAACTCGATGGGAGGAACCATTGCAGCCTTGTTCGCGATCCGCTACCCGGAGCGGGTCGCCAGCGTCGCACTGATCGGTGCGCCGCACGGAATTCGTTCTCCTCAGCCGAGCAAGATGGACAGGCTCATCGACGAAGGCAAGAGTCCGCTGGTCGCAAGCACGTCCGCAGCGTTCGATGAGATGCTGTCTCTGGTCTTTGCCAAGCGCCCTTTCCTGCCTTATCCCATCATGAACGACGCCCGTATCGGGGCAATCCGGAACGCAGAATCGAACATGCAACTATGGCGAGAACAGCTGAAGGACCGTCACATGCTGCACGATCGTGTTGGCGGGTTGCCCGTGCCCGCGCTGGCTTTATGGGGAAGCGACGACCAGGTATTCGATGCATCGGGGGCAGATGTCCTTAGAAGGCAGTTGAAAGATGCAGACGTACGCGTGATCCACGGAATCGGCCATCTTCCAATGATGGAGGCGCCTAAAGACACGTCGCTGGTCTATGCCGATTTTCTGCGGAAAGTACCGAGGTAGCATCAATGCGCCTTCGAGCTCGCGATAGAGGAATGCGCCGCAATGAGCATTGACAAACCCGAAGTCATAGGCGGCACCGATGAATGCGGCCCGTAAATCCGCGCGATCCATGCCGAACAGACCGGCCGCAGCATCGCCTGCATACAGAGCGTCGTATTTGTCTCCTGGAATGCAAACTGCACGTGCATCAGTCCGTCAGCATTCCCGCCAGCACTGCGGATCGACGCGCTATCGACCCAGATCATGTGCCCGTCGCCTTGCCTTGACTTCAGCCAGGCCGCCATACACGATGAAATTCGCGGGAATGGTGACGTGAGACGGCGTGTTCCATGCTGCCTCCGCGGCAAGAAGGAGAACGGCCATGCTGGAAACATTGCGCCCAGATCCGAGTTTCTATCCCTCGCCGCGCATGGCGATGGAGGCAGAAGCGGAACACCTGTCCTATACGGCACTGCTGTCGCCGGACCGGTCGCGGCCCGATGCGCTTGCGGTGGTGGATGTCGATCCGGCATCGCCGAACTATGGCTCGGTGCTCCATCGGCTTGACATGCCGTATGCGGGAGACGAGTTTCACCACTTCGGATGGAATGCATGCAGTTCCGCGTTGTCGCCGACGTCTGCACATGCAGCGCTGCAACGGCGCTACCTGATCGTTCCGGGTATCCGTTCGTCCCGAATCTACATCATCGACACCCGCCCCGATCCCGCCGTGCCGACGCTGGTGAAGACGATAGAGCCGGAGGAAGTGACGCGCAAGACCGGTTATTCGCGTCCGCATACCGTCCACTGCGGACCTGAAGGCATCTACGTGAGCGCGGTCGGTGGCGGCGGCGAGAACGGCACCGATGGCCCGCCGGGGATTTTCATCCTCGACTGCCAGAGCTTCGATATCCTGGGGCGCTGGGAAATCGACCGCGGCCCGCAGAAGCTGCACTACGATTTCTGGTGGAATCTTCCGCGCGATTACATGGTGTCCAGTGAATGGGGCCTGCCGCCGCAATTCGAAAACGGCATCGTCGCGGAGGACCTGCTTGACAACAAGTACGGACACGCCCTGCACTTCTGGGACTTGCGCGACCGCCGCCATGTACAGACCATCGATCTCGGCGCCAACCATCAGATGCCGCTCGAGATTCGCCCGGCGCATGATCCGACGCGGGAGTACGGCTTCGTCGGCGTCGTGATCGACACCACCAACCTCGAAGGATCGATCTGGACCTGGTACCGCGAGAACGGTACATTCCATGCCCGCAAGACAGCGGTCATCGCGGCTGAGCCCGCCAATGCGGACAAGCTGCCGCCGCTGCTCAAGGGCTTCGGCGCGGTGCCGCCGCTGATCAGCGACATCGACCTTTCGCTCGACGACCGCTATCTCTATGTGGCCTGCTGGGGGACCGGGGACCTGCGGCAATACGATGTCACCGATCCGCTGAAGCCGCAACTCACCGGCAGCGTACGCATCGGCGGCATTGCGCGCCGCGCCGCGCATCCGAGCGGCAGGCCATTCCCGGGCGGCCCGCAAATGACCGAGATCAGCCGCGACGGCAAGCGCGTCTATTTCACCAACTCGCTGTACAGCACGTGGGATAAACAGTTCTATCCCGAGGGCGTGCCGGGCGTACAGGTGATGTGCAAGGTGAATCCGGACGGCGGCATCCGGCTGGATTCGGATTTCTATGTCGATTTCGGGCCGGACTATGCAGCGCACCAGATCCGGTTGCAGGGCGGCGACTGCTCCACCGACTCTTTCTGCTACCCATCGGCTTGAATGCGACGGCGTCACTGTGGTTGACAGTCATCGCACTGGGCTTTTACCACGGCTTCAATCCTGCGATGGGATGGCCGCTGGCCGTGGCCAACGGCATGACTGCGCGCCGTGCGAGCGCGGTCTTCGCAACCCTGATGCCTTTGGGCGCGGGTCATTTCCTGGCGATGGCGGTGGTGCTCGTCCCGTTCGCCTGGCTTGGCTGGTACCTGGCATGGGAGCGTGAGATCCGGATTGCATCCGGCGTGCTGGTGCTTGCCTTCGGCCTCCGCCTGCTCGCCGGGCGCGGCCATCCTCGATTCCTGGCCCGCGTCCGGCCGACACAACTTGCGTGGTGGTCGTTCCTGATCGCGACCGCGCATGGGGCGGGCCTGATACTGGTGCCGTTCATGCTCGGACTGTGCGCAACAGGACGAGATGAAACGGAGATTGCCGGGCATGCCACGGTCATGAACTACCTGGCGCGCTCCAGCATCCATGTCGCCCTGCTGGTGGCGACGATCCATACGCTGGCGATGCTGCTCGCCGGAGTCGGAATGGCATGGGCGACATATCGTTACCTCGGCTTGCCTTTTCTGCGCCGCGCCTGGCTCAATCTCGACCAGGCATGGGCCGCAAGTCTCGTCATCGCCGGTGCCGCCGGCATCTTCCTTGCGCTTTGAAACTCTCGGGAGTGCAAAGGATTTGCCATTCTCACCATTTCAAGTTTTTCCGAGGAAAATTTCAGCCAGTTATCGCTTTTCGAAAACGGCACGGTTCAATATCGTACGAGCGCCATTTTCAATCGCACTCGTCCTATGATCGACTACGCTCTTATTGTTGGAATACTTGCATTGTGTTTCTTGTGGACTGCCTGGCGCGAACGCGCCAATGACAACCGGCGCGACAGCCGGCTCTTGCTTACGCTGTCCGTCTTTGCCGGGCTGGGAAGTGCCGGTGTCTATATGGCCGGCGCTTAGCATTGCCACTACAACAACGTCCGGATGAGTCTGCCCTATCTCGTGTTCCGCACCGGTTACAATGTCGGTCCCTTAACAACTGGAACTGACGGGAAAACCGTGTGGTTCTGCAAGAGTGGATATATTCATTATCCTTGGACTCATCCTTCTCAATGGCGTGTTCGCCATGTCCGAACTGGCCGTCGTTTCATCGAAACGCATCCGGCTGCAAAATCTGTCCGATAACGGAAGCCGCGGCGCAAGAGCCGCGCTCCAGCTTGCTGACCACCCTAACCGTTTCCTGTCGACCGTGCAGGTCGGCATCACCCTGATCGGTATTTTCAACGGCGCTTTCGGCGAGGCATCGCTGGTAGAGCGGCTGGCTCCCGATATTGCAGGCGTCCCCGCGCTGGCGGAGTACGCGCGCGAGATTGCCCTTGGCATCGTCGTTCTCGGCATTACCTTTGCCTCCATCGTTCTTGGCGAACTGGTGCCGAAGCGTATCGCAATGCAATATCCGGAAGCCGTTGCGACCATGGTCGCGGTGCCGATGCAGTGGCTGTCACGCATCGCCTCACCTTTTGTCAAGGTGCTGTCCGTGGCTACGGAAGCGGTGATGCGATTGCTCGGGTTGCACAAGCCGAAGGAAGATTCGGTCACGGAAGAAGAGATCACCGGGATGATCCGTGAGGGCACGGATGCCGGCATTTTCGAACGCACCGAGCACGACATCGTTACCCGCGCGTTGCGTCTCGACGACCTGCGCCTCGGCGCGTTGATGACGCCGCGTACCGACCTGGAATATATCGACCTGAACGACGCCATCGACAAAAACCTGGCCAAGATCGCGGACAGCCCTTTCAGCCGCTTCCCCGTCTGCCGCGGCGACCGTTCCAATGTCATCGGCATCGTGCATGCCGGCGACCTGTTCGAGCAGGCAATTCGCAACCGGTCCGTTAGCGTCATCGATTTCGAAAAGGCGGTCAAGCCGGCGCTGTACGTGCCGGAGACCGTGAGCGGCATGGACCTGCTCGAAACCTTGAGGAAAAGCCGGGCCGAACTCGCCCTCGTGGTCGACGAGTACGGCGAGGTCGAGGGCATGGTGACCTTGAGCGACGTGATGGGCGCGCTGGTCGGTGATGTCGCTGTTGTCGACGACGAAACGCATGAACCAGATGCAGCACAGCGGGAGGACGGCTCGTGGCTGATCGACGGCGGCATCTCGCTCGACCGCTTCCGGGACCTGTTCAATACGGATATCCGTTTCCCTGAAGAGTCTTCCGGCGGCTACCATACCCTGGCCGGTTTTGTGCTCGCCCAGTTGGGCCGCATCCCCAACGCTTCCGAGAACTTTGAATGGGGCGGCTATCGATTTGAAGTGGTGGACATGGACCGCCATCGCATCGACCGCCTGCTCGTCTCAAAACTGGAGACGCCTGGTGCGGACGACACCTCCCCAGTGTCCTGAGTGCGTCTGACCGACGGGGAAATACACGGACAACTACGTTCTCGAGCGCATCCGCGGCAGGCCATCAATCGGCCGCAAGAAATGTCGAAAGCCTTCCTATCCTTCCTATAATGGTTTGGTACCGTTGGCGACATACGCATTTCCCATAAGGAAGCCGCTGTGCCTCGCAAAACCCCAATCGAGCGCTACCGCAACATCGGCATCAGTGCCCATATCGATGCCGGGAAGACCACGACCACGGAGCGCATCCTGTTCTATACCGGGGTCAGCCACAAGCTTGGCGAAGTGGATGAGGGTACCGCGGCCATGGACTGGATGGAGCAGGAGCAAGAGCGCGGCATCACGATTTCCGCCGCCGCCACCACCTGCTTCTGGAGCGGCATGGATGGCAGCCATCCGCAGCATCGCATCAACATCATCGATACGCCGGGCCACGTCGACTTCACGATGGAAGTCGAGCGCGCGATGCGCGTTCTGGATGGTGCCTGCATGATTTTCGACGCAGTGAGCGGGGTTCAGCCGCAGACGGAAGCGGTATGGCGGCAGGCCAACAAATACAAGGTGCCGCGCGTTGTCTTCGTCAACAAGATGGATCGTGTCGGCGCCGACTTCTTTCAGGTGCAGCGGCAAATCGGCAAACAGCTCAACGGCAATGCGGTGCCGGTGCAGATCCCGTTTGGCAGCGAAGAACACTTCCACGGCGTCATCGACCTGATCAGAATGAAGGCAGTCATATGGGACGATGCCTCGCGCGGCGTCAAGTTCCACCATTTCGACATACCGGAGCCGCTCAGGGAACTTGCAATGGACTATCGCGCGCGCCTGCTCGAAGCGGTCGCCGAAACCAATGAACAGCTGCTGCAGAAGTACCTGAATGAAGAAGCGTTCACCGAAGCGGAGATCAAGGAGGCGTTGCGCCAGCGCACCATCAGCGGCGCTATTGTCCCCATGGTGTGCGGCAGCGCCTTGAAGAACATTGGGGTCCAGGCCTTGCTGGATGCAGTGATCGACTTCCTGCCCTCCCCCATCGACATACCTCCGGTAAGCGGCCACGACGAGCATGGACACCCTGCGGTACGACGCGCCTGCGATGATGAACGATTCTCCGCGCTGGCATTCAAGATCGTGACGGACGCGCACGCCGGTGACCTGGTCTACTTCCGGGTTTACTCCGGGGTGATCGCGCACGGCAGCATCGTCAGCATTCCCGCAAGGGGGGGCAGGGAGCGGCTCGGCCACCTGCTGCAGATGCATGCCAATCACCGCACCGAGATCCGCGAAGTATGCGCAGGCGACATCGCGGCGGCTGGCGGCTTGAGGAACGTCACGACCGGCGACACGCTGTGCGATCCATCCAGCGTGATCGTCTTTGAGCGCATTGCTTTCCCGGACCCGGTGATTTCGCAGGCGATCGAGCCGAAGCGGATATCCGAGCAGGAGGCCATGAACCTGGCGCTTGGACGGCTCGCGTGGGAAGACCCGTCCTTCCACTTCGGCGTCGATGCGGATACCGGCCAGACCGTCATCTCCGGCATGGGCGAACTGCACCTTGAGGTCCTGGTGGAGCGTATACGGCGGGACTTCGGTGTCGACACCGCCGTTGGCAAGCCACAGGTCGCTTTCCGCGAGACCATCCGCAACAGCTGCACCTCCATTGAAGGAAAATTCATCAAGCAATCGGGTGGTCACGGCCATTACGGCCATGTCATCCTGAAGGTCGAACCGCAGTCTCGAGGCAAGGGCTTTGCGTTCGTCGACGCGGTCCAGGGCGGCGCTGTCCCCCGCATGTACATCCCTGCGGTGGAGCAAGGCATCCGCGAGAGCATGCAGGCGGGCGTTCTGGGCGGTTATCCGGTTGTTGACGTAAAGGTGACGTTGCTCTCAGGCTCTTATCATGAAGTCGATTCGGATGAAAGCGCATACCGCATCGCCGCTTCGGTCGCCTTCAGGGATGGCTGTCGCAAATCCGGTCCGATACTGCTGGAACCGGTCATGCGGCTTGAGGTCGTGACGCCCGTAGAGCAGATGGGGGCCGTGATGGGCAACCTGTCGGCGCGGCGCGGTGTGATCCTGGAAACCGGCGACGCACCAGGCGGCGCCGGCAAGATGATACGGGCAGAAGTTCCCCTGGCGGAAACGTTCGGATACTCCACGACACTGCGCTCCCTCACGCATGGCCGGGCGAGCTATGCGATGCAGTTCGAGCGTTATGAGGAGATGCCCGCCAATATGGCCTCGGCGGTGCTTGGCGGCATGCGCATTGGCGGAGTGTGATCAGTTCGGCAGCAGCCTCGATCGAAATGTCCGACGCCGTCGTATCGCTGCAAACAGGTGATCTCCATCTGTTGGCCCTGGCCCGCCACCAGCCGCCTTACGGCAAGGGCGTGTGTGGTGCTCGGGCAGAAGCAAACATCCGCATATCACTGCAAATTCAAAGAGTTACGACATTTCACCGCGTGCTGCCCCCCAGGTTGGCACGTCCTCTGCAATAGGTCTGTCGAGCGCATGAAATGCTCGCCCTTCACAAACTCGACAACATCCATTAAGGAAACCTGCAATGACGACCCTGACGATGAAAGATCTCTCCGCAACCAAGGAACTCTCCCCCGACACTATGGCTACCGTGCGCGGCGGTCAAGGACTGCCGGGTTGGGCGCCGCTCTTCGGGGTGCCGACATTCGACTTCAAGAAGTTTTCAGTCGACGCCTCGCAAATGGTCGGACAGAGCCAGAACGTCGTGAACAACAACGGCAACAACGCCGCGTTCGTCGGCGGCATCGGCTCGCCTGCCAGCCCGCCGCAGGCAGGCGACAACGGCACCGGCCTGCTCTGATCAATCGACGCACTTTCACACTGCACAAAATTAAGGAACCCAAAATGACGACCCTATTGATCAAAGACCTCTCCATCGCCGCAGATCTCGACGGCAAAGCCATGGCAACGGTGCGCGGCGGCTGCTCATACTGCCCGCCCAAGTACGATGTGCCAAAGCTGTACGGGAAGCCGACCAACCTGACGTTTGACGCCACCCAGATGATCGGACAATCGCAGAATGTCGAGAACAACAACGGCAACAACGTCGCTTACGCCAGCGGCATCACGTCCACCGTGTCACCGACGCAGACCGCCGACAACAACATCAACTTCGGCTACCGCGCATAATCGCCGGACAGTCTGGCACCAGTCGCCCGGCCTCATGGCTGGGCGACATCCCTCCCCTGGAGACCTTACTTCATCGTGAACTTGACGTTGTTGACCTTGCCGTCGATCTTGGCGGCGGCCGCAACCTTGTCGCCGGACTGCATCTTGAAATGTCCCTTGGCCTGCAGCGTGTTCTCTCCTGCCGACAGCGAAGTCAGGGTTGCCGCGAGCCATGCACCCGGCCAGCGCGCTCATCGAGACCCGCCGATTGTGCAAGCCAGAGAAACAGTCAATTCAGGTTTGCCCGATTTATCTCATCCGTTCCCGTCAATACAATGGCTTCACTCATTACCGGGTGCGCGCCGGCATCACACTGCCTTCTCCCGTCACTGAACTTGCCGCGCGCACCAGTCCAAGGAAACCTCATGAAGCTGCTCCACAAACTCCTCCTCGTCGCCAGCCTCGCCATTTCCGCACCAGGTATTGCAGGGCAGTCAACAGCGCAGGAAGCGCCGGACGCCTTGGTCAAGCGCATTACGCAAGAAGTGGTCGATACGGCGCGAAACGACAAGGAAATCCGCGCCGGCAACCGCAAGCGCATCCGGACGCTGGTCGAGACCCATATCCTCCCCCATGTGGATTTCCAGCGCGCGACGGCAATGACCGTTGGCCGCTTCTGGCGCGAGGCGACGCCGCAACAGCAGCAGCAACTCATCGACGAGTTCCGCGCATTGCTGATCCACACCTATTCCGGCGCCCTGTCGCAAATCGGCGACCAGAAGCTGGCGTTCATGCCCTTGCGCGCCGCGCCCGGCGATGACGAGGTTGAAGTGCGCTTCCAGGTGCAACAGCCGCGAGGCGAAACAATCAACGTCAGTTATCGTTTGTACAAGGCCGGAGACGGCTGGAAGGTATACGATGTCAATCTGCTCGGCGCCTGGCTGATCGAGACCTACAAGGGCAATTTCACGACGGAAATCGGCAGAAGCGGCATCGATGGCTTGATCCGTACCTTGTCCGAGAAGAACAGGAAGCTGGCGGCATAATCGGGCAGCGCGGCGCGGGCGTCTTGACCGCATATCGCGGATCTATCGCCGATCTATCGCAGATCAAAGGAGCCTGACATGGCCATGCAACGTATGGAATTTCCGGGTGCCGACGGACAGAAGCTGGCGGCGCGACTGGATGCACCCGACGGCGCCATTCGCGCCGTCGCCTTGTTTGCGCACTGCTTCACCTGCGGCAAGGACATCTTTGCCGCCAGTCGCATTGCCCAGGCACTGACCGAGCATGGTATCGCGGTGCTGCGATTCGACTTTACCGGGCTGGGCGCGAGCGAAGGCGAGTTTGCGAACACCAATTTTTCATCGAACCTGGCGGACCTGGTCGCCGCGTCGAATCACCTGCGCGCCGCCCTGCGCGCGCCCGACATCCTAATCGGTCACAGCCTGGGCGGCGCAGCGGTGCTGGCAGCCGCGTCCGACGTCCCGGAGACGAAAGCCGTTGTCACCATTGGCGCACCGAGCGATCCGTCGCATGTAACCGGGCTGTTCAGGGAGCATCTGGATCGCATCCAGGAAAAAGGCGAGGCCGAAGTGCAGCTTGCAGGCCGTCCGTTCAAGATCAAGCGGCAGTTCCTGGTCGACGCACAAGAGCAGCGGCTGTCGGGCAAGATTGCGCAGCTCCGCCGCGCGCTGCTGGTGATGCACTCGCCGCGCGATACCACCGTCGGGATCGAAAATGCCTTGCACATTTTTTCCGCGGCCAAGCATCCGAAAAGCTTCATTTCGCTGGACGATGCCGACCACCTGTTGACGCGCAAGAGCGACGCGGTTTATGTGGCGAACCTGATTGCTGCGTGGAGCGAGCGCTATGTGCAGGCCGCTGCCGCATAGATTGAAAGAATGTTTGAGGTCGAGGAAGCCGGAGCCGCCTTCCCGGCCGCTTCAGTTTGTTGCCGCAGCCCCAGTCTCGAGCGTATACCCTGCTTCGATCCAGGCGTCGATCCCGCCTTGCAGCGGACGCACACGGCGGTATCCAGGCTGCATCAGCTGTTTCGCCGCACGCGCTGCCGGCGCATCGTTCGGGCAGGCGCAATACAGGATCACTTCCCCGTCCGCGGGCAGCTCGGACACAAAGGTCCCGGACACATCCTCCGACAATGAAATCGCACCCGGAATGCGCCCCGTTCTGTTGCAAGAGCGGAGAACGCACATCGACAATGGCGGGACGTTATCCCTGCTGCAGCAAGCTGTGCAATTCGTCGACCGAGATGCGCGCCATGCGCGCTTCGCTGGTCGACGGCGGTGCGTCGATTACGCGGACTTAAAGCGAATTTCCGAGACGATGTCGGGTCGTTCGCACAGCCTTCCTTGAAAGTGTTCGACAGCACCCGACACCCGGCCTGCTGCAACCGTGGTGTGCGAGGATGCGCCCTGCCTTGATCCTGATATTCAGGCACTTGCGCTGATCTCATCCCGGGCTGCCACGGACTGGCACAGCCTATGCTGTAGTGAATCGTGAGCGCAATCGATGCTCACAAGCTGAGAGCACTATTCCAACGGCATTTTCCTGTTCCGGAGAGGATCAATCATGAAACGCCACACTTTGTTGCAGCCGCCAACAGGGCCGGCTGCGCAGCGCCCATGCCATAAGGTTCTGCTCGAAGCCCTGCTGGGTATGATGGCTATCGCGCCCCTCGTATTGCCGGAGTCCGCGCATGCCGCCCACCGCTCCTTTGCTGATGCTCGAGATTGGACGGGCGGACCGTTCTACGGTTTCTACGGGACTTTCTTTGCCGACGTCACCGGTGACGGAAAAGCCGACGCCATCGCCGTCAACGAGGACCGTATATGGTTCCGGCGCTCCGACGGTTGCCGTTTCGGCCCCAACGAAGCATTGACCAACACACCATTCTTCGGCGACCGGGCTACGTTCTTCGCGGATGTGACCGGTGACGGCAAGGCCGATCCGATCGCCGTCAACTCTGACGGTGTGGTCGTGCGGCGCTCGGAGAACGCTGTCAGATTCCAATGGAGCTCCGAACGTTTATACGGCGGGATCGGCCTCGACTTTGTCGACGTCGACGGCGATGCCAAGGCCGATATCGTCGAGGCCACTTACGCCGGTGTGATCGTGAGACGTTCTGATGGCGTCGCTGACTTCGGCCAGCCGGAAAACTGGACCCGGGGAATCCGCTACGGCGGCACGCGTGGCACCTACTTTGCGGATGTCACCGGCGATCGTCGTGCCGACGCCATCGCCGTCAACGATTCGAACGTGACCGTACGGCGTTCAGGCAGAGTTTCGGAAGAAACGTTCGGGCCGAATGGATTCAGCGCGAACGAACAATGGACGAAGGACCCGTACTTTGGCAGCCGCTTGAACTTCTTCGTCGACGTGACAGGAGACCGCAGAGCGGATGCGGTCGTCGTTAACGATGACGGCATCGCCGTGAGGGACGCAATGGAGAGGGCATTCCGCAGCCCTGATCCGGCCAGAGGGAATATCGTGGCGGAAGATGATGCGCCGATTCGGCCCTGGGGATACTGGACGCGGGATGCGTTCTATGGCAACCATATAACCGCATTCGCCGACGTGGATGGCGACCGCGCCGCCGATGCCATTGCAGTCAATTTTGACAGCGTATGGATCAGGCGATCGAACTTCGCCGACTCCCGTGCAAGGTGCTAGGGCAACTCTTGCAAGCCCGCATAACGGTCTGGCGGACTGCCGGGAATTCCCCTCCCCTTGTTCCCGCACAAAGCACGCGCGCTGGACGTCCGAACAGCCGCACACCCGCCATGTCCAACTTCGGTACCACCTGAAAGGCGTGCTGATGAAACTTCCTGCCATCCACATTGCGGCCGCAGCCCTTCTTTCGGCCTGTGGTCACCTGAATTCCGAAGTGCCGACCAGTTTTCTCGGCGATCCCGCTCCGGTGGAAGCGGCCAGCGCGACAATCGTCATCCACCCCGATACCAAATGGGTCAATGTCACCGGCGGCGACATCGTCAGGTTCGATGTCGACGGCAAATCGTTTGCCTGGGCATTCAATGTCGCTGCCGGGGTCAGCAATTTTGACCTGGCCAGGGTAGCTCCGCCGGGCATACTCACCCGCCCGCTCCAGGCTTACGTTGCCCCGGATCCCAAGTACATGGGAGGCAATGGCGACCGTAGCGAATGAACGCTTCCGGCCGCCATATTGCACAAGAATGTCGAGATCCTGTCCCCGCCTTCATGAATCAACGATGATCCAGTCGGCGGGATAGAAATCCTCCGGGTGGTCCAGGTGCGGAAGCGCGTTCATGCGCCGTGTCCGCAAAACGATCTTGCCGGGATTGGGATTCAGGTAGGCAGCCCACCAGCTGAAGGAGCTGAATCCGCAGGTAATGTTGTGCATGCACTGGCCCATCAGGTGCAGGTCTTCATACGCGCCTTCCGGCCCATTATGGTCCACGTAGGTGACCTTTCCGTCGAACGCGAGATGGCCCTTGACCCAGGCGATGTCGTCGGAGAAAACGAAGAAATGCGGATCCTCTACATGTTCCTGCATGTAGGAGACCGCATTCCGGAAGTACGCTTCCGTGACCACTCCTTCGTACCAGCTGCGATATTCGGGGTTCGAGACAACATCGCCGCGCCGCACATGCAAGCTGACCGAATTCGATTGCCTGATCCGGCGTTCGATTTCCCTGCCCTGCGGGGACAGCGAGACCTTGAGCGAGAGTTCCTCGCGCAGGACATCCCTCATCCAGTCGAAATACTTGTACGAGAAAAAGCAGCCCCTGAGGATCGTGTCATCCGGCAGATCGAGGAATTCCGGCTTGTAGCCCCAATCTCCGCGCGCCTCGCGAAACACGCGTTTCTCTGCTCCCGACATCTTCATTGCCATTCCCGTGATGTCCACGCCCTGATACCGCAGCGCGCGCACCGCCTTGCGCACGACTCCGACATTCCTGAGGCGCACCTTGAGCCGCAGCATCGCGCCTTTGACATTCCCTTTCCCGCCGGACGCCTGCGACTGGTGCAGCATGTCGGCCTTGATGCGGAACTTGTCGAGCTGGAAGGAGTGGCCGATGTACTGTCCTGTATCGACGCCTGTCTTGCAATCCGTATCGACATCGAGGCATAGCGAGGTATTGCGGCGTTCCGCAAGCGCGCGCGCCGCGGCGTACATGAACAACTGGTTGCCGAGCCCGCTGTGAATCTGCACAACTATCATGGCGTATTCCCTTCCGTAGTCCTGGTGATTCGGATGTCCAGCTTGCGCAACCGAAATGCGCAAGCACGAGTCCGGGCCTGCCGACGGCATGCATCACCGACGCGAAGTGATATGAGCTTGCTGTGAGCTTGGCCAGACGTTCCGGCGCGAGATGCATACATCTCGCGGAGCATGGAAGCGCGATGCACCACAGCGGGTGTCGCGGCAAAGAGTCATGTGTTCTTCTTATGCGGTGCGATTGTGCAGAATCCATGCTGGCATTGCATTGATCGCACCCAAATCCGGCGAGGCAGTATCTCGCCCGTAGCGGGAACCATGCTTCCTGTCCATCGCTCAGTGGAATTGACCGGATGCCTTCCCGTTTGCAGGAGGATGATATGGAACGGAAACTTGTCAGTGCCGAAGAATTGCAAAGGGAAATCGACGCCAGGCTGAACTCGCAGCAAGAGGTGCTGGCTGCCCATACGATGCTCGCCGTACCGCTACCGCAACGGAAAGATCCCGATGAAGGCGGCTGCAACTGGCGCGTGGATTTCGACGGCGCGGGAGCCGGGCAGGAAGACGCTATTGCCCGGGTCGTGGGGGAAATGCAGGGGCTCTACAACCTGCGGGAGTGACGGCACAAAATGAAAAGGTCCGCCGGAGCGGACCTTCATGATGCTGGTGCCCAGAAGAGGACTCGAACCTCCACGTCCTAAGACACAACGACCTCAACGTTGCGCGTCTACCAATTCCGCCATCTGGGCAATGCGAAAGGCCGCAATTATAGCGGAACTTTAGGCGGCCGTGCGATGAATGTTGCACGCACGGCTACTTTGGAGCCGAGAAAGGCCGCGGCTTCAGTCAAGGGCAACAAGTTTGCTTTTATAAAAGGCGCTCCTCTCGACATAGGTGGCCGCGCCCTTCTTCATCCGCTCGATCATTTCCGGCGCAAGCTGCTTGACCGCCTTGGCCGGCGCACCGACGATCAACGAGCCGTCGGGGAATTCCTTTCCCTCGGTGACCACCGCTCCGGCGCCCACCAGGCAGTTCTTGCCAATCACGGCATTGTTCAGGACAACGGCCTGAATCCCGATCAGCGAACCGTCGCCGACGGTACATCCATGCAGCATGGCCTGGTGGCCGACCGTCACGTTCTCGCCGATGTGCAACGGCGATCCCGGGTCGGTGTGCAGAACAGCGCATTCCTGCACATTGCTGTTCCTGCCGATCACGATAGGTTCATTGTCGCCACGCAGTACGGCGCCGCCCCAGACACTGGTGTTTTCCCCAGCCGGACCTTTCCGATCACGGAGGCCTCCTTCGCCACGTAGGCGCTGGGATGGATCTCCGGGATATGCGCATCGAGTTTGTAGATCGTCATTTGCTATGTCCCTCTGTTTGAAGATATGGCGATTATTCGACAAAGGCCTCTTCCCGCTTCTTGCGCAATGAGGGCAAGAGCACGACGGTGAGTGCTATACCGGCCAGCACCAGCATGGTGGCCGAAATCGGCCGCTGCAGGAACACCATCGGATC
>CBIHRW010000012.1:0-71962 GCA_966212545.1 uncultured Noviherbaspirillum sp. | reverse complement strand
GAAATGACGGCTTGTTCCATGTGTGTATCTTCCTCAAACGAAATCAGGGTGCCGGAATTGGCTTCTTCTTCCAGCGGCATGAGCGGGTCGGTCAGGGACGACAGGACGCGCGTCGGGACCTTGTAGTTGCCGGCGAATTCCACCGAACGGATCTGCAGGACCTTCGAACCGAGCGACGCGAGTTCGAGCATTTCTTCGAAGGTCACGGTCTTGAGGCGGCGCGCCTCGGACACCACACGCGGGTCGGTCGTGTACACGCCGTCGACGTCGGTGTAGATCAGGCATTCTGCCGCCTTCAGAGCTGCGGCAACAGCAACTGCGGACGTATCGGAACCGCCGCGTCCGAGGGTGGTGATATTGCCGATATCATCCACGCCTTGGAAACCCGTAATAATGACGATCTTGCCCTCGGTGAGGTCTTTACGCACACGAGCATCGTCGATCGACTGGATACGCGCCTTGGTGTACGCGGAGTCAGTCTTGATCGGCACCTGCCAGCCCGCATACGACACGGCCTGCTTGCCGATTGTCTGCAGCGCCATGGACAGCAGCGCAACGGACACCTGTTCGCCAGTCGAGGCGAGCATGTCGAGCTCGCGCGGATCCGGCTGCGGCATGATTTCCTTTGCGAGGGCGATGAGGCGGTTGGTTTCACCGGACATTGCGGAGGGCACCACAACGATCTGGTGACCGGCGTCATGCCACTTGGCGACGCGCTTGGCGACGTTCTTGATGCGCTCGGTCGAGCCCATGGAAGTGCCGCCGTATTTGTGGACGATTAAAGCCATACGGGATTGAAAATGCGCAGAGAAATGAAGAAATTTTTGATAAAAATCAACCCCTTACTTTACCTGCTGCAACGCAGGAAGGCAAGTGGGAGACCGGAGAAATGCAGCCTTTGAAAGCCAAAAACCGATAAATATATTGCGAAGCATCAACTGATGTCGCGCTCCCAGCGTAACTGCAGGAAAGGGCCCGCTGCGGCGGGCAGGTCTTTCCAATTGATTCCTATGCCAGCCGCAAATACAAGCCGTCCTGCTGCAAATACGATTGGCAGACGTTGCCTTTCCCAAACGGGAATGTCGAGCGCCTGATAGTGGTGCTTCAGGCTGCGCGTCGGACGGCTAGGCGCTGCCTTAAGTTTTTCGCCGCCCTGCCGGAGCCTGATCTCCATTGCCTGCCCCTCGAGACAGTTGGACGGCACACCGCTGTCCGCAGCCTCGAAATAAAGGCTGCCGCCGAATTCAGGAAAATGAATGCATGCTTCCCCATTCCATCGAAATACCTCGGGGGCGACAACGTGCTCGGTCTCGCCGCAGCGCGGAATAATGAACACCCGGTTGCGATGGCGTCGAACTTCGCAATCCGGATGCACGACGCGCACTTGTGCGTCCTCGCGAGCATGAAGCAGCTGCGACCGCATTTCGGCAAGCCATGCTGTCGAAGGCATGCGCACGCCATGGCAGGCAAACCAGTGGCGCAACAGGTTGTCCTGACGATCGTCACTCAAGCGCGTCAATCTCGCGACATCGACGTACTCGACACCGCCGCATTCGCGCAGATCCTGCGCAGCGAGCTCATCCAGCAGGCGCTGTGCGGATTGGGCGTGCGCCGCGACGCGCGCGATACGCTGCTGGTAGCCGGGGAAATGCACTGCGAGACCCGGCGCAATTTTGCGTCGCAGCGCATTGCGTGAATACCTCACGTCGCTATTCGACTCGTCCTCAATGTACCGGATGGCATGCCGAGAGACGAATAGCTCCAGTTCCGATCGCATCAGGTCCAAAAGCGGCCGTACAAGGAGCGGCAAGTCGCCGCCGAGCAGATCAGGCGCGGGATTCGCCGGTGCCATTCCCGACAAGCCCGCCGTCCCAGCCCCACGCAGCAACTGCAGCATCACCGTTTCAGCCTGGTCGTCCTGATGATGGGCGGTGAGCAGCAACGATACGTCATGAAGACGGCACAATTCGCCCAAAGCCGCGTAGCGCTGCTTTCGCGCCGCCTGCTCGACACCGTCACGTTCCGTCGCATCGACGTTCACCCGGCGTGCATCGAAACGAATTCCAAGAGCCCTACATTCGCTTTCGCAGTGTGCCAACCACATATCAGCATTCCGGCTGAGACCGTGATGAATATGAAAGGCGAACAGTTCAATGTGATGTGCGCGACAGAAAGCAGCGGCAAGATGCAGCAGTACGGCGGAATCAAGGCCACCGCTGTATGCAACGGCAAGTCGCCCCCTGGAAGCAGAAACGCGCGCCAGGATTGCTCCGAGCGCGCGTTCGAAAGCGTCCTCGACGGACGCTGCCTGCCTGTTTGTCACGGCATCATTCCGACGAATTGATTTCCTTGAACTTTCCGTAGCTCATGAGCTTCTCGTGGCGGGCTGTGATCAACTCCTTCGGTTTCATGCCCTGAAGCTGGCGGAGCGAATCGGCCAGCGCGCGCTTCAGCAGCGCAGCCATCTGTTTTGGATCGCGATGGGCGCCGCCGAGGGGTTCGTTGACGATCTTGTCGATCAGGTTCATTGCCTTCAGGCGATGCGCCGTCAGGCCGAGTGCGTCTGCCGCATCCGCCGCGCGCTCGGAAGTCTTCCAGAGAATCGACGCGCAACCTTCGGGCGAGATCACGGAATACGTTGCGTACTGCAGCATCAGAACCGCATCGCCGACGGCGATCGCAAGGGCGCCGCCCGAACCGCCTTCACCGATGATGGTGGCGATCAGGGGCACTTTCAGTTCGGCCATCACATACAGGTTGTGGCCGATCGCTTCCGACTGGCCGCGCTCTTCTGCATCGATGCCGGGGAAGGCACCGGGCGTGTCAACGAAGGTGAAGATCGGCAGGCCAAATTTTTCCGCGAGCTTCATCAGGCGCATCGCCTTGCGATAGCCTTCCGGCTTCGGCATGCCGAAGTTGCGCATTGCGCGCTCCTTGGTGTCGCGCCCCTTCTGGTGGCCGATCACCATGCAAGGCTGGCCATTGAAGCGCGCGAGACCGCCGACGATCGACAGGTCATCCGCGTAAGTCCGGTCACCATGCAATTCGTGGAAATCCGTGAAAATCTCGTTCACGTAATCCATCGTGTAGGGGCGCTGCGGATGACGCGCAATCTGCGATACCTGCCACGGCGTCAGCTTGGCGTAGATGTCCTTGGTCAGCTGCTGGCTTTTCTTGGAAAGACGTTCGATCTCTTCGGAGATGTCGACTGCGGAATCATCCTGCACGAAACGCAGTTCTTCGATTTTTCCCTCTAGTTCGGCAATGGGCTGCTCGAAACCGAGAAACGTTGTTTTGCTCATCGTGCCTCCTTCATCAACACGAGATGGAATTCAGTATACGACCGGCGCGGAGTCGAGGCTGCGCCAAAGATACCATGTCGCGACAGTACACCAGGGCTCCCAATTCGCGGCCACTTCACGGGCATCGCTGCGGGACACCGGTTCCCCGGAAAAATAATTGACACTGATGCCCTTGAGCAAGCCAAGGTCGTCCAAGGGCAATATGTTCGGCCGGAGCAGATTAAATATCAAAAACATCTCCGCTGTCCAGCGTCCAATTCCGCGAATCTGGATCAATTCGGAGATGACCTCTTCGTCGTCCATCTCCGCCCATTTGTCCACATGCACACGCCTGGCCTTGAAATGTTCGGCCAGGTCAATGACATACTCCGCTTTCCTTTTTGACAAGCCGCATGCGGAAAGCGCTTCCGGCCCCGCCTTCAGGACTTGAGCCGGCGTACATTTCGGGCACACCTCAAGGAAACGCTGCCAGACAGAGTCGGCCGCCTTGACCGAGATCTGCTGCGCGACGATGGAACGCGCCAGCGTGGTAAATGCCTCGGTGCGCCCAATGAGATGCAGGTCGCCGAACTGCGGAATGAGCTTGCGCATGATACGGTCGCGCTTCATCAACTCTTCCTTGGCATCGTGCCAGTACGCCGGCACGCTGACTGCTGCAGCGGATTGGTGAGAGGACGCCATGCCGATCAGGCCCTTCTCCACTCGGTCACGCCACCCGGCTTGTCTTCGAGGACGACGCCTTTGGCGAGCAGATCGGCGCGAATACGATCCGCGGACGCAAAATCCTTCGCCTTCTTGGCAGAGGCACGTGCTTCAATCTGCACGAGAATCTGCGCCTCATTCAGCGCGCCCTGCTCGGCCGGTCCGGCTTGCAGGAACTCCTGCGGCGCGCGCTGCAGCAATGCGATTACGCCGGCCAGCATTTTCAGTTGGCGCGCCAATGCGGCGGACTTGGTCTTGTTGGCTTCGTTGGCAAGATCGAACAGCACCGAAATCGCAATTGGCGTGTTGAAGTCGTCGTTCATCGCCTCGGCAAAGCGAACTGCGTGCGGTTCTCTCCAGTCCAGCGCCTGGTCATCCGGCGCGACTTCCTTCAGTGCCGTATAAAGGCGGGTGAGCGCGTGCTTGGCATCGTCCAAATGCGCATCAGAGTAGTTGAGCGGGCTGCGGTAATGCGCGCGCAGGATGAAGAAGCGGACGACTTCCGGATCGTACTTCTTCAGCACATCGCGGATGGTAAAAAAGTTACCAAGCGACTTCGACATCTTCTCGTTGTCGACGCGGATGAAGCCGTTGTGCATCCAGTAATTGACGAAGGTGTGCTTGCTCGCCCCTTCCGACTGCGCAATTTCATTTTCATGGTGCGGAAACTGCAGGTCCTCACCGCCGCCGTGGATGTCGAACTGCTCGCCGAGCAGTTCGCAGCTCATCGCGGAACACTCGATGTGCCATCCCGGGCGTCCCTTGCCCCATTTCGAATCCCACTTGACTTCGTCCGGCTCGGATTCCTTCGCAGCCTTCCACAGCACGAAGTCGAGAGGATCGCGCTTGCCGGTGTTTAGCTCGACGCGTTCACCGGCTCGCAGGTCGTCCAGGGATTTGCCGGAGAGTTTTCCGTAGCCCGGGAAATCGCGTACAGAGTAATTCACATCGCCATCGGCCGCCTTGTAAGCAAGTCCGTTGTGCTCCAGCTGTTCAATCAGGCCAAGCATCTGCGGCACATATTGCGTGGCGCGCGGCTCATGGTCGGGTTTCTGCACGCCCAAGGCAGACGCGTCCTCGTCCATTGCATTGATGAATCGCTGTGTCAGTTGGGAAATCGATTCGCCGTTCTCGACCGCGCGCTTGATGATCTTGTCGTCAATGTCGGTGATGTTGCGCACGTAGGTCACATCCAGCCCCGATGCGCGCAGCCACCGCTGCACCATGTCGAACACCACCATCACGCGTGCATGGCCAAGATGGCAGTAGTCATACACCGTCATACCGCATACATACATGCGAACCTTACCGGCTTGCATGGGGACAAAAGTCTGCTTTTCACGCGAAAGCGTGTTATAGATCTTGAGGGCAGTCATGGGCGATTTTTCCGTTTCGGCGTGAAATGGTCCGACTCGCAAAGGCGATCGATTGCCTCACAAGACGCTGCGAGCGATGCGCCGCAACGGGGCTGCCGAAACCCTTTTGTCATGCTAATTTTGATAAAATGCACGGTTTCGCTTCAGTATAGCATTGATGAAACCGCCTTCCGGGCAGGCCAGGTCAAAGCCGGCGTGGACCGCGCAAATGCGGCGCGCGACGGCCCCGCTGCCGTCCGGCAAGGGGAAACGGAAGATACACAATCGAAAACCGCCTGTAAAGAGTAAAGGAAGCTGACATGCACAACACCCGTCGACACTTCATGCACCTGGCAGCCGCACTGTTTCTGGGTTCGGTCTTCCATGGCGCAAGCGCTGCCGATGCCCCTCAGGTTTCGCTCAAGACCAGCATGGGTGAGATCGTCCTGGAGCTGTATCCCGAGAAAGCGCCGAAGTCTGTCGAAAATTTTTTGCAGTATGTTAAGAGCGGCCACTATAACGGCACGATCTTTCATCGTGTGATTAGCAATTTCATGATCCAGGGCGGCGGCTTCGACAAGGACATGAAACAGAAGCCGACCGGCGCGCCAATCGAAAACGAAGCGAAGAACGGGCTCAAGAATGAACCCTACACAGTGGCCATGGCGCGCACCTCGGCGCCACACTCCGCCACAGCGCAATTCTTCATCAACGTGAAGAGCAACAGCTTCCTCGACTACCCGGGCCAGGACGGCTGGGGCTATGCGGTAATCGGCAAGGTCGTCAAGGGCACTGATGTCGTCGACAAGATCAAGGCCGTCGAAACCACTTCCAGCGGCATGCACCGCGATGTGCCGGCCAAACCGGTCGTCATCGAATCGGCATCGATCGTCAAATAACTCAACTCAAGCAAGGACTATCATGGCTGTCATCCTCACCACCAATCTCGGCACCATCAAGCTGGAACTCGACGCGGAGAAGGCGCCGAAGACCGTTGCCAACTTCCTCGCCTATGTGCAGTCGGGCCACTACGACGGCACCATCTTCCACCGCGTCATCGACGGCTTCATGATCCAGGGCGGTGGCTTCGAAGCCGGCATGAAGCAGAAACCGACCAACGAGCCGATCGAGAACGAAGCCAAGAACGGCCTGAAGAACGAGCCGTATACCATCGCGATGGCCCGCACCTCGGCACCGCATTCGGCCTCCGCACAATTTTTCATCAACGTGAAGAACAACAGCTTCCTCGACTATCCGGGCCAGGACGGCTGGGGCTATTGCGTGTTCGGCAAGGTTGTCGAAGGCACCGACGTCGTCGACAAGATCAAATCCGTGAAGACCACCCGCACCGGCATGCACGCCGATGTGCCGGTCGAGAATGTCGTCATTGAAAAGGCGGAAGTGGTCTAAGCCCTTTCCGGTCATCTCATGCAAGACCAGGACAAACCGATGTCCGCCAATACGCAAAAAGCGCAATCCGAAACGGTTGCGCTTTTTGTTTCGGACGTCCACCTGCACGCCTCACTGCCGCGCACGACGCAGGCCTTCATTGACTTCCTCCGGCGGCATGGCAAGGACACGCAACAGCTCTACCTGCTGGGGGATCTGTTCGAATACTGGGCCGGCGATGACGACCTCGGAACGTCCTACCACCAGTCTATTGCGGATGCCATCCGTGAAGTAAGCAAGGCAGGCGTAGCGGTGTTCTGGATCGCGGGGAACCGTGACTTCCTCGTCGGACAAACATTCGCGCATTCAACAGGAATGACACTGCTGCCCGATCCGCATGTAGAAGAGATTGCAGGCCGCCGTGTGGTGCTGGTTCACGGCGACGCGCAGTGCACGGATGACCTCGCCTACATGGCCTTTCGCACACAGGTACGAGAACCGGAATGGCAAGCAAAGTTTCTGGCGCAGCCACTCGCACAGCGCAAAGCCGTCATCGAAGGCATGCGCAGCGGCAGCCGTGAAGCACAGCGCAGCAAGTCCTACGAAATCATGGATGTGAATCGGGCCGCGATTGTTTCGCTGTTCGACGCGACGGACGCGGCCCTCATGATCCACGGCCATACTCACCGCCCGGCAACGCATATTTACGAATCAGAAGGAAAGACGCGGGTGCGTCATGTGTTGCCCGACTGGGACTGCGACGGCGAGTCGCCGCGCGGCGGATGGCTGGCGATGGATGCCAAAGGCGATGTGCGACGTTTTAGGCTCGATGGCCGCGAGGCACCGGGCCCAGGCGTTCGAGACTAGCGCATCCTAGTCGAACTGCTTCCGGAAGTTGTCGAACTGTTCGCTCAGCCGCTCGACTTCCGCACGCAAGCGCGCAACCTCCTCTTCGAGCTGTCCGATACGATCGCTGCGAGAGGTCTCTGACGTGGATGAGGTGGCGCCTTCCGCTTGTCTTTCCGGCACCTCGTCACCACTGAGCAAATGCATGTAGCGCACCTCTTTCTCGCCAGGAGCGCGAGGCAGTCGTGCCGCCAACGACGGGTATTTGTCGATCAGGAATTGCAGCCCTGCTTCCACATCCGCCACCGACGCGAAGTCGTGCAGACGGCCACTGCGTGATCGGATTTCGCCAGCAGTCTGCACGCCACGCAGCATCAATAGCGTGAGAACCGCCAGCTTGTCTTGCTCCAGTGTCCATTTCATCCGCATGCGGTGCTCATACTTTGCGACGCGCGCGCCCGCCTGCCTCACCTCGGAAACCAGCTTTTTCTGGGTCAGTCCTTGCAGCACATCTTGCACCGATTCCTCGGACAGCGACATTACCGGGTCTCTGCTCGTCAGCTGGTTGCATCCGTTGGTGAGCGCATTCAGAGAGAGCGGGTAGTTGTCCGGCGTAAGCGCCTCCTTTTCCGCCAATACGGCAAGGACTCGAACCTCCGAAGCGCTGAGCGGAAGGTCTCCATTCCGAGTCCCTCCCCCCTCTTCATTCAAGCCTGCATTGCTCACGTCAACGTCCTTATTCCACGAGTTTGTTCAGTTGCTCTGCGTCGAACCTGTCGGCGAGAGGCAAGTCGTCGCATCCGACGCCGGCCGCCTTCAGCGCAGTGATTACGCGATGCATCTGCTGATCTTGGGCAACCGCATGGTCTATCAGCTTGTGTAAAGCCGTCGACAAGGGGTCCTGGTCGGCGTTCGGCATCACGCCATAGGCAGCAAACACGCGCGCGGCTGCGTCTTCCCGCTGCTTGCCAGCATCCTTCTGCACAATATGCGCAGGATTTCCGACTGCCGTCGCACCGGGCGGCACCTCCTTGACCACAACGGCATTCGAACCGACCTTGGCCCCGTCCCCGACAGTGAATCCGCCCAGCACTTTCGCCCCGGCGCCAATGATCACGCCACGCCCCAAGGTCGGATGCCGCTTCGCACCCTTGTTCAGCGAAGTTCCGCCGAGCGTCACGCCCTGGTAGATAGTGCAGTCGTCGCCAACCTCCGCGGTCTCTCCAATCACCACGCCAAAGCCATGGTCGATGAACACGCGCCTGCCAATAGTCGCGCCCGGATGGATCTCGATGGCGGTCAGCCAGCGCGCGACATGCGAGATAAAGCGCCCCAGCCATTTCAATCCGTGCGTCCAGCACCAGTGCGCCCAGCGATGCATGATGATTGCGTGCAGCCCCGGGTAACAGGTCAGCACTTCCCACGCCGTGCGCGCGGCAGGATCGCGTTCGATGATGCTGGCGATGTCTTCGCGAATACGGCTGAACATAAGGGACAGGAACGGTGGGTGATTTGTAATGTTAATCCGATGCACCTCGCTTGCCTACGCACCGGCCCGCAACCTCTCTGCGGGAATCCGGCGCGTCAATGCAAGCTTGTCACTTCGCCGTCATCCTCTGACGGCGCGCCTCATACAGGCAGACGCCCGACGCAACCGAGACATTGAGGCTCTCGACCGCGCCCTCCATCGGGATTCGGACCAGCGTGTCGCAGTTCTCGCGCGTGAGGCGACGCATGCCTTCGCCTTCGGAACCCATGACCAGGGCTGTAGGAACGGCAAAATCGGCCTCATAGAGCGATTTCTCGGCGTCGTCGGTCGTTCCGGTCAGCCAGATGTCGCGCTCCTTCAACTCGCGCATAGTGCGCGCCAGGTTGGTTACGGTGATGTAGGGCACGGTCTCGGCGGCGCCGCTCGCCACTTTGGCGGCCGTCGCATTGAGTCCGACAGCGCGGTCCTTCGGGGCAATCACCGCATGCGCTCCTGCGCCATCGGCAACCCGCAGGCAGGCGCCGAGGTTATGCGGATCGGTCACGCCATCCAGGATCAGCAACAAGGGGGGGCCGACGATACCATCGAGCAGCTCGTCGAGATTGCGGGCGAGTGACATCTCGCCCGCCTTTGCCACTACACCTTGGTGGCGGCGGGTGCCCGCCATGCCGTCTAGTCGACCCGTTTCGACATGGATAATGCGCACCTTCGCGGCCTCCGCCGCACGCAACAGTTCCTGCATGCGCCGATCCGTACGGCCGGCGTCGATATAGATTTCCTCCACGGTCGACGCATCATGGCGCAGGCGCGCCGTCACGGCGTGGAAGCCGAATAACAATTTGCTTTTCATGACTTATCTTTTCTTCTTGCCGGCCTTGGAGTTCACTTTGGCTGAACGCGAGGTCTTGGCTGTCGCGGTGCCCGAGCGGGCGACCTTGCGCTTCGCAGTCTTGCCGGCAGCGGTCTTGCGCGGCGCTGCGGCCTTTGCTTTCGGCTTGGCTTTCTTTTCGCGTGCAGGCTCCGCCTCGGCCCGCCGGGTTTCGTTTTTGAGTACGGTCCTGATATCTGGTGTGTTCACGAGTCGCAAGTCGATCTTGCGCGCATCGAGATCGACCCGGCTGACCTGCACCGTCACACGGTCTGTCAGCTGGTAACGAATGCCGGTTCGCTCGCCGCGCAATTCGTGCCGGACTTCATCGTACTGGAAGTAATCAGCCCCCAGTTCAGTGACATGTACCAGCCCCTCGATGAACAAGGTATCGAGCTGGACGAAAATGCCGAACGGCGCGACGCCGGAAATGGTTCCGGTGAATTCCTCGCCGAGCTTGTCGCGAATGAAGTAGCACTTCAGCCAGGCCTCGACGTCGCGCGATGCTTCGTCGGCCCGCCGTTCGTTCGCCGAACAATGAATTCCGAGCGCTTCCCAGACGGCGAGTTCGCCCTCTTTCTTTTTCTTGCCCTCAGCCTTGTCCTGTGCGGCCATCCTGCGCGCAGCCGGCGACAGCATGGTGTTGAGCTGGCTGGAGTCGACTTCCTTCGGCACGTAGCGCTTGCCCTGCAGGATTGCCTTGATCGCGCGATGCGTCAGCAGGTCGGGATAACGGCGGATGGGGCTGGTGAAGTGCGCGTACGCCTCGTAGGCCAACCCGAAGTGACCGATGTTGTCCGGGCTGTAGACGGCCTGCTGCATGGAGCGCAGCAGCATGGTTTGCAGCAGCACGGCGTCGGGACGCAACTTGATCTTGGGGATCAGCTCCGCGTAGTCCGATGCGGCCGGCGTCTCGCCGCCGCCGAGATGCAGGCCCATTTGCTTCAGGAAGGTCCTGACCTGGTTGAGTTTTTCCTTGGACGGAGCGGCGTGGACGCGATACATGCCGGGATGCTTGTGACGCGCGAGCAGGTCAGCGGCACATACGTTCGCCGCCAGCATGCACTCTTCAATCAAGCGGTGTGCATCGTTACGCGTACGAGGCAGGATCTGCTCGATCTTGCCGACGGCATTGCCGACGATGTAGGTCTCGGTTGTTTCGAAGTCGATGGCGCCACGTGCCTGTCTCGCCGTCAGCAGTGCCTTGAAGACGTCGTAAAGGTTCAGCAGGTGCGGCACGAGTTGTTGCCGCTTTGCCGCCTCCGTCCCCTTGGTATTGGCCAGGATCGCCGCCACTTCCGTGTAGGTCAGCCGCGCAGCTGAATGCATCACGGCCGGATAAAACTGGTATGCCTTGATCTCGCCCTTGGCGGTAATGACGGCGTCGCAAACAAGGGTAAGACGGTCGACGGCCGGATTCAACGAACAGAGTCCGTTCGAGAGCTTCTCCGGCAGCATTGGAATCACTCGGCGCGGGAAGTATACCGAGGTACTGCGCTCCAGCGCGTCATCATCCAGTGCATCACCCGGTTTCACATAGTGGCTGACGTCCGCGATCGCAACGATCAGCCGGAATGCCTTGGTCCTGCCGATCTTCACCGGTTCACAATAGACGGCGTCGTCAAAGTCGCGCGCATCCTCGCCGTCTATCGTCACCAGCGGAATGTCACGCAGGTCGACACGGTCGACAAGGTCCGCCTCGCGCACCTCGGAGGGCAGCTTGGCTGCGAGCTTCTTCGCCGCTTCCGAAAATTCGTGGGGGACACCGTACTTTCGCACCGCGATCTCGATCTCCATGCCCGGATCGTCGATGTCGCCCAGCACCTCGACGATTTTGCCGACCGGCTGGGTGTAACGGGACGGCTGCTCGATCAGTTCCACACTGACCACCTGACCGGTTTTTGCCTTGCCCGGCGATCCGGTCAGCAGGATATCCTGGCCGATGCGCTTGTCCTCCGGAGCAACAATCCAGGCACCGTTTTCGTTCAACAGACGGCCGATGACGTGGGTATTCGCGCGTTGCAGCACCTCGACGATGGTGCCCTCGGGCCTGCCGCGGCGGTCTGTGCCGGCAATGCGGATCTGTACCCGGTCGCCGTGCAGTACCTTCTGCATCTCCTTTTCCGGCAGGAAGATATCCTCGCTGCCGTCGTCGGGCGTGAGAAAGCCATAGCCGTCGCGATGGCCGTTTACGCGGCCTTCAATGAAATTTGGTTGATGCGCAAGCTGATAGGTGCCGTTGCGGCTCGGCTTGATCTGACCGTCACGTTCCATCGCGTTCAAGCGGCGAGTAAGGCCGTCCAGTTCTTCCGGTTTGACGTCGAGAGCCGCGGCAAGTGAGTGCACGTCGTGAGGCGTCGCCGCGGTGCGCAGGATGCCGAGAATCTCCTCCCGGCTGGGGATTGTGTATGAATATTGGCTCAAAAGGGTACTTCAGTTCATTATTATCAATACAGGGCTAGTGTAACGGACACCCGTTGTATTTACCTAACAGATTGCCACTCGCCCCATTCCAAAAAAGTTTTGGCAAGGGATTTGACATGCCGAATTTTTCCGCTATAATTTCGGTCTTTCGCATCGCCCAGATGGCGGAATTGGTAGACGCACTAGGTTCAGGTCCTAGCGGTGGCAACACTGTGGAGGTTCGAGTCCTCTTCTGGGCACCAAGGTTACAAAGGCCCGCTTCGGCGGGCCTTTTCCTTTTCTGCCTCCGGCCCTCCGTTCTCTCAGCTCCTGCCGCCGCCCCCTCTCCCCCTATTCGCAGCCGGAGAGGCTCCGCTCAGGCACTTCGCATTTCCCGAATCCGGAATCAAAAAACCCGTTGGATTTGCCAACGGGTTTTCATTTTCAATCCGCTTCCGGCGATTCCCGACGGTTTGGATTCTGAATCAAACGGCAAGTTCTGCTCAACCGACCTCACCCTTCTTCAACCACGCTGCCAACTGGTGCGGACGCAGGCTGTCATACTCCTCGAAAGGCTGGTGAATCCATGGATTGGTGGACAGGTACTGGAAGTAGTAATCCGGCCTGACGGCCGAGCAGGCCTTGCACCAGATGACGGCCGAGCGGACTTCGGTCACGGCGGGGAAGTTCTCTTTCAGATGCCCCTGCACTTTCTTCAGCGTGACGCCGGAATCGACCAGATCATCAAGCAGCAACACTTTGCCGGAGAGCGTTCCCTTTGTCATCGTGATGTGCTTGGCAATATCGAGCGCCCCCTGCGTCTTGCCAGCGTCCTCGCGATAGGAACTGGTCGACAGGATTGCCAGCGGAACGTCGAAAATTCGCGAAAATACATCCCCCGGTCGCAAACCGCCGCGCGCCAGACACAGTACCTGGTCGAAATGCCAGCCTGAAGCGTGGACCATGTGGGCAAGTCCGACCACCGCCCGATTGTAATCATCCCAGGAAACCCAGAGATCCTTGTCGTCCGACACGCCAATAGCCTTTTCAGTCATGGCGAATCCTGTCATGCGAAGGGATGGCGAAGAACAATCGTCTCTTCACGATCAGGGCCGGTCGACACCATGTCAACCGGCACGCCCACGAGCTCCTCGATCCGCTTGACGTATGCGCGTGCATTTGACGGGAGCGCCTCCATGGACTTCGCGCCTACTGTGGATTCCGTCCAGCCTGGCATCTCTTCATAGATCGGTTCGCAGCGGCCGGCGTCCTCGGCCCCCACCGGGAAGACATCGACAATCCTGCCGTCCAGCTTGTAACCAGTGCACAGTTGCAGAGTTTCAAGACCATCGAGGACATCGAGCTTCGTCAGACACATGCCGGAAACACCATTGATCTGCACTGAACGACGCAACAAGGCAGCGTCGAACCAGCCGCAACGGCGGGCACGGCCAGTTACCGTGCCGAATTCGTGACCAACGCTGGCCAAATGCTTGCCGATGCCGCGGTCGGTCGGCAGCTCCGACGGGAACGGGCCCGAGCCCACTCGGGTGGTATAGGCCTTGGTGATGCCCAAAACGTAGTGCAACATATTCGGCCCGACACCAGATCCCGCGGCTGCATTACCCGCTACACAGTTGCTGGAAGTAACGAACGGATAGGTACCGTGGTCAACGTCGAGCAAACTACCCTGTGCGCCCTCGAACAGCAGGCTGGCGCCCGCGTTGTATGCGGCGTAAAGCGCGCTGGACACATCTGCGACCATCGGCGCAACGCGCGGCACAGTGGCGAGCGCGTCATCCAGTGTCTTTTGGTAATCGACCGGCTGTGCCTTGAGGTAATTGGCCAGCACAAAATTGTGATAGTCGAGATTCTCTTTCAGCTTCTCGGCAAAACGCTTTTCATTAAGCAGGTCGGCAACGCGGATAGCACGGCGCGCAACCTTGTCTTCATAGGTCGGTCCGATGCCCTTGCCGGTCGTGCCGATCTTCGCAGCACCTCGCGCTGCCTCCCGGGCAGCGTCAAGCGCGGTGTGATAAGGCAGGATGACCGGGCAGGCCTCGGACACTTTCAGGCGCGAGATCACCTCGACACCGATGCCCTGTAGCTTGTCGATCTCGCGCAGGAGATCGGGCACTGACAGGACTACGCCATTACCAATATAGCAAGCCACACCGGCACGCATGATGCCGGAGGGAATCAATTGGAGAGCCGTCTTCTGCCCGCCGATGACGAGCGTATGGCCGGCGTTGTGTCCACCCTGGAAGCGAACCACACCTTGCGCATGATCAGTCAGCCAATCGACGATCTTGCCTTTTCCTTCATCGCCCCACTGGGTACCGATGACGACAACGTTCTTTGCCATGCTTTTAACCTAGTTTTTTAAGAGTCCAGTTACCGTTTTCAAACACGACTGCACGGTCACAGTCGAATTCATCCTGATCGTTTTCATGCCCCGGCAGCGCCTGGATAACCACCTCGCCTGCATTACGCAGTTCGGCGATCTTTTGCCGCAGCGCCGGCTCAGTTCCCCACGGCGCGCCAATCGCCCGCTTGCGCTCGGCGGTCGGGAGCAGGCGTGCGAGTTCACGCAGATCCATCGAAAAACCGGTCGCCGGCCGCGCGCGCCCGAACGCCTCGCCGACATGGTCGTAGCGGCCCCCACGAGCAACTGCGTTGGGCAAGCCGGGCACATAGGCAGCGAACATGACGCCGCTGTGATAATGATAGCCACGTAAATCCGCCAGATCGATGGTGACACTGGCTTTGCCTGCCTGGCTTGCCAGCAACTCCAGCTCGTCCAGTGCCTGGCCGATGCCCGGGAGAGCCGGCAGAACCGCCCTTGCGCGTGCGATGGTGGCAGTATCGCCATAGAGGCCCGGCAGGGCGAGCAATGCCTCGCGTGTAGCCGCTTCGAAATCCCGGGTCAACACGCGAAGGCCGGGAATATCCTTGCACTCGAGCAGGTTGAACAGTTCGCCTTCCTTTTTCTGCGTCTTGGGGTCGGCGGCGACTATTGCCCGCAGCACGCCGACATGGCACAGATCAAGACGCACTTGCGTCATTCCTGCCAAAGTCAGCGATGCCAATGCCAGCTCCTGGATTTCCGCATCCGCCTCCAGTCCTTTGTGTCCGTAGATCTCCGCACCAATCTGCAGCGGTTCACGCGTTGCATGCAGCCCCGACGGCCGGGTGTGCAGCACGCTGCCTGCATAACAAAGGCGCGTCACCGAGGAGCGGTTCAGCAAGTGTGCATCGATGCGCGCCACCTGAGTCGTCATGTCGGCGCGAATGCCCATGGTACGCCCGGAAAGCTGGTCGACCAGCTTGAAGATCCGCAAATCCATGTCCTGGCCAGCGCCCGTCAGCAGCGACTCGAGGTACTCGAGCATCGGCGGCATGACCAGTTCGTAACCGTACAGCCGGAAGTTGTCGAGCAGCGTCCGGCGCAGTTCTTCGATCTTGCGCGCTTCGGACGGCAGAACGTCGGCAATGTTTTCAGGGAGGAGCCAATTCGGCATGACAGGAAATACAGCGTTAAGAAAAAATATGAACCAAGCTCAGAATGAAGAGACCGATTGTCAACGCAACAAGACCGACGAAACGTATTTGTCCGTCGGTCAGTTGCGCCATTCTGTTAATCGTGTTGCGCCATTGCCTGGGGAAAAGGAACGGTAAGATGCCTTCAATCAGCAGCACCAGGCCAAGCGCGACAGCAAACAAGCTTTTCACTTCCAGCCCGCATTACTTCTTCGGGCTGGTTGTTGCCCCCGGTCCCGTGCTTTTGAAATACTTGAAGAATTCAGAATTCGGGTCAATGACCATCAGGTCATTCCGGTTCTTGAAACTTGCACGGTAAGCTTCAAGACTACGGTAAAACTTGAAGAACTCCGGATTCTGCCCGAATGCCTGTCCGTAGATCAGCGTCGCCTTTGCGTCTCCATCGCCGCGGATGTTCTCCGCCTCGCGATAAGCTTCGGCAAGGATGACGATGCGCTGGCGGTCAGCATCGGCACGAATCTTTTCGGACTCGGCAGCACCAGTCGAACGCAGTTCGTTCGCCACGCGGGTCCGCTCTGCCTTCATGCGCTCATATACCGAGTTATTGATCTGTTCGACATAGTCCACACGCTTGAGGCGCACGTCGATGATCCCGACGCCGATCTGCTTCGCTTCGTCGGTCACCTTCTTCTGGATAGCAGCCATCACCTTGCCGCGCTCGCCGGAGATCACTTCCCTCACCGTGCGCTTGGTGATTTCCTCGTTCAGCGCCGCCTTGATGATTTGCGACATGCGGTCCTGCGCGCGGCGCTCATCGCCGGTAAAGCTCACGAAGTACAACCGGGGATCGAGAATACGCCATTTCACGTAGGCGTCCACAAGGATGTTCTTCTTCTCGGCAGTAATAAAGCGGTCCGCCTCAGGCGTGTCAAGGGTTAGGATGCGTTTATCCAGGAAAAGGACATTCTGGAACGGCGGCGGCAGCTTGAAATGCAGCCCCGGTTCATTGATGACCTTCTTGACTTCGCCGAGGGCAAACACGATTGCGTACTGTCGCTGGTCGACGACGAAAAGCGTAGACAACAGGACGGAGAGAACAATCAGACCTGCGATGGTATAGGAAACGAGACGGTTCATTATCGCGTCTCCCGGTCACGAGACTCGCGGCCGTCGCGGCTACGTGAGTCTTTCTGTCGTTGAGTTTCCATCGATTGCAGCGGTTCAGGACCTTGAGGTTGGGTCGTAGCAGGCAGCCCTGCCGAAGCGCCCGACTTGAGTGATTCGTTCGTCACTTGCGAAATCAGTTTGTCGAGCGGCAGATACAGGAGATTGTTACCGCCCTTGCTATCGACCATCACCTTGGTCGTGCTGGAGAAGATTTGTTGCATCGTATCCAAGTACATCCGGTCACGCGTTACTGCCGGCGCCTTCTGGTACTCCGCCAGAATCTGCTTGAAGCGGGAGGCATCACCTTGTGCATTTGCCACCACACGAGCACGATAAGCTTCGGCCTCCTGAAGGAGACGTGACGCTGCACCGCGTGCGCGCGGAATTACATCGTTGGCGTACGCCTGACCTTCATTCTTTTGACGCTCGCGATCCTGCCCAGCCTTGACGGCATCGTCAAACGCGGCCTGCACTTGCTCGGGCGGCTGTACGGCCTGCATCGTGACATTCGTGATCTGTACACCCGCATTGTAGCGATCGGTGATCTGCTGCATCAGTTGGCTGACATCGAATGCGACTTTCTCGCGCCCCTCGTAGAGGACGAAGTCCATCTTGCTTCGGCCGACAATTTCACGGATCGAGGTTTCCGCCACTTGCCGAACCATTTCTTCCTGCTCGCGGTTATTGAAGAGCCATTCCGAGGCGTTCTTGAGCTTGTACTGGACCGCGAACTGGATGTCGATAATGTTTTCATCATCGGTCAGCATCAGCGATTCCTTCGCCTGCTTGTTGCGAACGCTCGAGCGGTATCCCACCTCTACGGTCCGCACTTGGGAAACATTGACGACCTCATGGCTCTGAATGGGATACGGCCAGCGCCAGTTGAAACCGGCTGGCGTGGAGTGGCTGTACTTGCCGAAGGTCAGAACCACCGCTGTCTGCCCTTCCTGGACGATGAAGAAGCCGCTGACGAGCCAAAGGAAACCGATAATCGCTGCGATGAGGCCAACGCCGATACCAGCTCCGCGTGCATCCGGATTGAATCCGCCGCCACCGTCACCCCGTCCGCCCTTGTTTCCAAAAAGGCGGTTCAGGCGCTGATTGAATTCGCGCCAAAGCTGATCAAGGTCAGGGGGACCATCGTTCGGCCTTTTGCCATCCTGGTTATGATTCTGGCCATTATCCTGAGAGCCGCGCCCCCAACGAGGATCGTTCAAAGAGAACTTCAGGCCGATTTTTTTGAAAAGAGGAACAGGCATTCTCTCGTTATCCGGCTTTTTGTTAATGGGTTGTAAGGCTGGCTTGTTGTGAGTGCCTCTGACGAATAGAAATCGTCCCTAGGGCCGTGCGTCGTGCTGCGGGGGAACCGACAGACGGTCAAGACGCGCCATTGTACTTGCCTTCGCATGCTCGCCGACGGCCTCCCGCAGGAGATCTAAGCCGGCTCCAGTCTGGGCGCTAATGAAAACACGCCGGATTTTATCATATTCATCACGCTCCAAAGCCGGTTCCAGCTCTGCGGCGTCAATCTTGTTCCAGACCAGAATCTGGGGAATATGGTCGGCGCCGATTTCCGCAAGGACCGAATTGACCTGCTCTATCTGCTCCATCCGAGTCGGGCTGGACGCATCAACGACATGCAGCAGCAAATCCGCGTGGATGGTCTCTTCCAGCGTCGCCCGGAAAGCGGCGACCAACTGGTGGGGTAATTCGCGGATGAAGCCGACGGTATCGGAGATGACGATATTGCCCGCATCGCCCAGGAAGATGCGGCGTGATGTGGTATCCAGTGTGGCGAAGAGCTGGTCGGCAGCATAGGCCTGTGCCTTCGTCAACGCGTTGAAAAGCGTGGACTTGCCGGCATTGGTGTAGCCGACAAGGGAGACTGAAAACGCATTGTTGCGGCCGCGGGCACGCCGCTGCGTTTCTCGCTGGCGATGCAGCTTATCGAGTCGCGTCCGCAAGGCCTTGACGCGATCGCCCAGCAGGCGTCGGTCGGTTTCGAGCTGCGTTTCGCCAGGCCCGCGAAGACCGATGCCGCCCTTCTGGCGTTCAAGGTGGGTCCAGCCGCGCACTAGGCGCGTGGCGAGGTGCTGCAGCTGTGCCAGTTCCACCTGCACCTTGCCCTCGTGGCTCTGCGCGCGCTGGGCGAAGATATCGAGTATCAGACTTGTGCGGTCGACCACACGAGTCTTCAGGTGACGTTCGAGGTTACGCTGCTGCGCTGGCGACAGGGCGTGGTTGAAGATGACGATGTCGAGATTTCCCTGCGAAACGGCGTTGGCAATCTCGTCCGCCTTCCCGGAGCCTACGAACAAGGCGGCGTCCGGGCTAGCGCGTTTTCCGGTGATGGTTATGGCGGGGTCTGCCCCGGCCGACTTCGACAGCAGGGACAGTTCTTCGAGGCTGGCGGCAAAGTCGCCCTTGCCGAAATCGACGCCGACTAACGCAGCGCGCATAAAGGGAAAAGACGAGGCGACGATTTGTTATTCCGCGTCGGATTCAACATTGATATTGACGGCACGGGCCGGTACAACGGTGGAAATCGCATGCTTGTACACCATTTGCGTCACGGTGTTGCGCAGCAGAACGACATACTGGTCGAACGATTCGATGTGTCCCTGCAGCTTGATTCCGTTGACGAGGTAGATCGATACGGGAACGTGCTCTTTGCGTAAGGCGTTGAGGAACGGGTCTTGTAACAGTTGCCCTTTATTGCTCATGACGGCTCCATTGTGTTGTTTTGTGATGTGGAGTTGGAGGCAACCCGAAGGATTTCAAGTGCCTCCCTGATATATGAATTACGAATGTAATCGATTTTTACCGTTCGTGCCAAGCGAAAGGCTATGAAAGGCTATTTTTCCGACTTGGCAAAAGGGTTCTTACTCGAACGCAGTTCGATACGTAATGGAGTGCCCACCAGCGAAAAAGTTTCGCGGAAGTGTTTCTCGAGATAGCGCTTGTAGTTGTCGTCGATCGACTCCAGCGCATTTCCATGGATAACAACGACTGGCGGGTTCTGCCCCCCCTGATGCGCATAACGCAGTTTGGGACGGATGGAGCCCTTCCGGCGCGGCTGCTGGTGCTCAACCGCTTCGATCAGGGCGCGCGTCAGGCGCGGTGTAGATAGCTTTGACATCGCTGCCGCATAGGCAGAATCGATCGACTTGAGCATCGGACCGATACCGGCACCCTTCAGGGCTGAAATGAAGTGAAATTTCGCGAAAAACAGGAAATTGAGCTTGCGCTCAATGTCGATCTTGATCTCATCGCGCTTGTCAGATTCGAGGCCGTCCCACTTGTTCACGCCGACGACCAAAGCTCGGCCGGACTCAAGGACGAAACCGGCGATGTGCGCATCCTGCTCCGAGATGTCTTGCTGAGCATCAAGCAGCAAGAGGACGACATTCGCCTCCGAGATCGACTGCAGGGTTTTAACGACGGAAAACTTCTCAATCGCCTCGAACACTTTGCCGCGCCGCCGGATGCCCGCAGTATCGATAAGTGTGTAGTGCTTGCCATCCCGCTCGAACGGAATTTCGATCGCGTCCCGCGTCGTACCTGGCATGTCGAACGCGATCACCCGGTCTTCACCGAGCAGCGTGTTTACCAACGTCGATTTACCTACATTCGGACGCCCCACGATCGCGATCTTGATGCCTTTGGGGCCTGGCTCGACCGGTTCCTCCTCGGCGGGACGTTGCGCAGTTGCGAGATCCAGCGCTTCGTTGACAAGGTCGTGCACGCCGTCGCCGTGGGCAGCCGAGATGACGTACGGATCGCCCAGGCCAAGTTCATAGAAATCAGCCGTCACCGACGTGTACTTCATGCCCTCGGCCTTGTTCACCACGAGCATGACAGGGCGGCCGGACTTGCGCAGGAAGTCGGTGATGGTCTTGTCGTGCGGTGTCAGTCCCTGCCTGCCGTCGACGATGAACACAACCACATCCGCCTCGACCACGGCCTGCTTTGTCTGCTTGGCCATCTCGTGCATGATGCCTTCCTTGGCCACCGGCTCGAAGCCTCCGGTGTCGATCACCAGGAAAGGACGTTCCCCGACACGCCCCTCGCCATAATGGCGGTCACGGGTAAGACCAGGAAGGTCGGCAACCAATGCATCGCGCGACCGGGTAAGCCGGTTGAACAACGTGGATTTGCCGACATTCGGTCGGCCTACTAATGCAATAACCGGCTTCATTCAATACTCATTCAGTTGCCAACGCAACAACAGTTCCAGCCTGTGTCTGAAAAACGGCGCTGTTCGTCGTCAGCGGAGATACGGCAACGACCTGGCTGCCGTCTGTGCTAACGCGAGCAAGGAACGCGCCATCCTCGCGTGACAGGAAGTGGACATACCCCTGGCCATCGCCGACGGCCACGGCACGGGCTAGAACAACGGGAGAGGATAACCGCCGGTTGGCAAGCTTGCTATTGCGCCATACACCAGAACCTGTATCGCGCGCAAACGCGGTCACAGATCCCTTTTCATCGGCGGCGTACACGGCACGGTCATCGGCGGCAACGCCAACCTCACTGGACAATTCCTTTCCCCAGCGCGGTGCGCCGCTTGTGGCGTCAAAGCAGGCAATCCTCCCTTGATAGGCCACGGCGCACACGTCGCGACCGGCGACGAAAGGCGTACCGGACAGGTCGGCGATACGCTCAAGTTCTGTCGTTCCTCTCGGGTCGCCAACGGCAACTTCCCAACGTGGACCGCCGTTGCTCATCGCCAGTGCCAGCAGGCGGCCACCAGGCAATGCAACATAGGCGGTCGAACCGGCAATTGCGATGCCTGGCGCACTGCGCAAGGTCAGCGGCGGCGAACTGCGCTGAACGCTCCAACGGCGGGAGCCAGTCTCGGCGTCATACGCAGTGATCCGGTTGTCGACGCTGCGCACGACGACAACGCCCAATCCGACGGCCGGCGCAGAGAGAATCTCGCTCGACACCTGAGATTTCCAGCGCAGCTTGCCTTCAATGTCGAATGCCATCAGCACGCCCTTTTCCGCTGCGACGGCGATCGTATTGCCGTCACCTCCAACGCCTGCGGTTAGCGGCGCGCCGGCATTGATGCGCCATAGCGTGCGTCCGGATGCTCCGTCGAAGCGCGCGAGTGTACCGTCGGCTGCTGCTGCGAACACGCTATTGCCGGCAATCGCCGGCGTAAAGACGAATGCACCGCCGCTTCCAACCGACGCGGACCATGCGTTGCGAACGGCCAGGGTCTGCTTGAAATCCTCAAGCGCGGCTGGCGGATTGCGCGGGGCGGACTTGCTTGCGAACGGATTCAACGACGAGCAACCGGTCGCGAGGGCGACCAGTCCGACGCACGTCAGCTTTACGGCAATACGCATTTCTTCCCCTTTTTTATTGTTTAGGCTGCGCTCTTGGCCTGGGTGCCACCGAGTGCGTCCAGTTTCAACTGGATCAACTGGCGAGCAGGATTCTTTTCATCGGTCTTGTCGAGAGCCAGCTTGTATGCAGCACGCGCATCTTCGATCTTGGATTGCGCAATCAGGATGTCGCCCTTGCGATCCGCAACGGCACCGGCAAACTGTTCGGGAAAATCTCCGGCCAGGAGCTTCAGGCCTTCGTCAAACGCCTTCTCATCGAGAAGGATGCCGGCCAGGCGGATTTTCGCGATTGCCTTGTACTCGTCAGATGTCGCATTGTCCGCGACCCACTGCAACTGCGCCTTGGCGGCCTTCAGGTCATTCGCATCGAAAGCGCTCTTCGCGGCAGCAAGCGCGGCCATCTGCGCATACGCAGTCCTGCCGAATTTGGCCGTCATGTCATTTGCCGCGCGCTGCACTTTGCTGTCATCTTTCGCCGTAACAGCCTTCTGCAATTCCTCATACAACTGACCAGCCTGGGCAACCTGAGTGCGTTGATAGTAATTCCAGCCGGACCATGCTGCATAGGCAGCAAGGGCAATGATCAGCAGCCAAGTGATCAGGTTGCCGTATTGACTCCACCATGCCTTGAGGCTGGCCAGTTGTTCTTGTTCTTCGAGATCGTATGCCATGATGTCCTGATTTTAATGGTGATGGTGATGATGCGTCGGATCGTCGCATTCCTCGCCGCAGATGATCTGGTCTACGACAAAACCTACGACCGACTCGAACGGAACTGTCGTCTGGTTGTTTTCCATGTCATCCGCGCGCAGGTTCTTCACCGCCGCGATACCCTTTGCGACTTCGTCATCGCCGATAATCACGGCAATGCCGGCGCCGCTCGTATCTGCCCGCTTCATCTGCGACTTGAAGCTGCTGCCTCCGCTCGACGAGGCGCAGTTGAGCACGACGTCGAGACCGGCATCACGCAGCCGTTCAGCCACGACGAAGGCCTGCATCTGCGCGGCTTCTCCCTGATGCACCACGTAGACGTCGCATTGGTTCGGCGTAAACTGTTCCCCGGATGCCTTCAACAGTTCGAGCAGACGTTCCACGCCAATGGCAAACCCGCACGCCGGCGTGGGTTTGCCGCCGAACATTTCGATCAATGGATCGTAGCGCCCGCCTCCGCATACCGTACCTTGAGAACCAAGCTGGTCCGTCACCCATTCAAACACCGTGCGGTTGTAATAATCCATGCCGCGAACAAGGCGCGGATTGATTGTGAACGGAATGCTGTTATGGCGGAGGATGCGCTGCACGCCTTCGAAATGGCCGCGCGACTCCTCACCGAGGTAGTCGAGCAGCTGCGGCGCTCCGTTGACCATTTCCTGCATCGCAGGATTCTTGGTATCGAGGATGCGCAGGGGATTGGAATGCAGGCGGCGCTGGGCATCTGCATCGAGGAGATCCTTGTGCTTTTCGAAATAGGCAATCAGGTCCGCACGGTGGCGGTTGCGTTCATCCGCGTTGCCGATCGAATTCAGTTCAAGCCGGATGTTTTCCAGGCCGAGATCATCCCACAGGCGCTGGCAGAGCACGATCAGCTCCGCGTCGATGTCCGGCCCGGCGAAGCCGAGTGCCTCTGCGCCGACCTGATGGAACTGGCGGTAGCGTCCGCGTTGCGGCTTTTCATGGCGGAACATCGGGCCGGCGTACCAGAGGCGCTTCGGGCCGTCATACGTGAGGTTGTGTTCGAGGGCGGCGCGTACAACGCCTGCAGTGCTTTCCGGACGCAGCGTGAGCTGGTCGCCATTCATCGAGTCGACAAAGGAATACATTTCCTTTTCAACGATGTCGGTGACCGCGCCAAGGCCACGTGCAAAAAGCGGGGTCGGCTCGACGATCGGCGTGCGGATCTGCTGGTAGCCGTAGCTCTTCAACACCGACTGCACGGTGTTTTCGAACAGCTCCCACAATGGCGCGTCGGCGGGCAGGATGTCGTTCATCCCTTTTACGCCGAAAATTTTCTCTGCTTTCTTGTTGTCAGACATGCTCTTTGGAGGCAATGCGGGCGTGGCTCAATTTGCTGCCGCGGCATTTCCATAATGGGTTTTCACATAATCCAGTACGATCGCCTGGAACTCTTCGGCGATGCGCTCGCCGCGCAGCGTAATCTTCTTTTCGCCATCGACGAACACCGGTGCAGCCGGCGATTCTCCGGTACCGGGGAGGCTGATGCCGATGTTTGCGTGCTTGGACTCGCCAGGGCCGTTGACGATGCAGCCCATGACGGCAACGTTCATGTTCTCGACGCCGGGGTACTGCTTCTTCCATACCGGCATCTGGTCGCGTAAATACGTCTGAATGCGGTCGGCGAGTTCCTGGAAAACGGTGGATGTCGTGCGACCGCATCCCGGGCAGGCAATCACCATCGGTGTGAACTTGCGCAATCCCATAGTCTGCAGAATCTCCTGCGCGACCACGACTTCCTTGGTCCGATCGCCGCCGGGCTCCGGCGTGAGCGAAATGCGGATCGTGTCGCCGATGCCTTCCTGCAGGAGCACCGACAGCGCAGCAGTTGATGCAACAATGCCTTTGCTGCCCATGCCTGCTTCAGTGAGACCGAGATGCAGCGGATAATCGCAGCGCCTCGCTAATTCGCGATACACCGCGATCAGGTCCTGCACGCCGGATACCTTGCACGACAGGATGATCTTGTCAGCGGCAAGGCCCAGATCTTCCGCACGTTTTGCGTTGTCCACAGCAGAAGTGACGAGCGCCTCGTACATCACCGCCTGTGCATTCCACGGCTCAGGGCGCTTTGCATTTTCGTCCATGATCCGCGCCAGCAGGTCCTGGTCGAGGCTACCCCAGTTGACCCCGATACGCACCGGCTTGTCATACTTACAGGCCGTTTCGATCATCTGCGCAAACTGCGTGTCGCGCTTGGCGCCCTGCCCCACGTTTCCAGGATTAATGCGGTACTTGGACAGGGCCTGCGCGCACTCGGGAAAATCATTCAACAGCTTGTGGCCGTTGTAGTGGAAGTCGCCGACCAGCGGCACGTCCACGCCCATCTTGTCGAGCTGCTCCCGGATGGCGACGACTGCGGCAGCGGCTTCCGGATTGTTGACTGTAATGCGGACAATCTCGGAGCCGGCGCGGGCAAGATCCTTGACCTGGATCGCGGTTCCAATCACGTCAGCGGTATCGGTATTCGTCATCGACTGGACAACGACGGGTGCGCCGCCGCCAACCATGACAGTCTTGCCGCCGTAGCGGATGGACACTCCCCTTGTCTTGTGACGCGGAAGCGGCCCGGAATCGATGGGTAAATTCGAAGATGCCATGCGGTGCTTACTTGAGGTTTAAACGGGCCACATTGCTTTTGGAATTTGGCTTCAGTTCGACCGGCTCACCCCGCAAGGTGGCGTCGACACCAGCTGCGTTCCCGATGACCACCGACACCGGTTCGTTAATCTGGACATTCTCTGTTTCGCCTGCCTTGACGATCCGCGAGAATACGCTCCTGTTGTCGCTGCTGCGCCGGATTTCGACCCACGATTCTTCCCTCGCCTTCAGGTTCAGCGTGTCCTTTCCGGTATCTGCAGGCGTGTCCGTAGTCGATGTTTGCGCCGGCACTGCAGCGGGCGCAACCGGCATCGGGGATACGCCAGGCGCCGTCGTCTCAGTCGTATTGGCAGGAGCCGGCACTGCCGCTCCCGTGGCGGGGACAGGCGAGCTTGTTTCGGCTGGCTGGGACTTCACCTCGGGCGCTGGTTTGACGGTATCAGCGCCAGCCACGCTGGCAACGTCATCCTTAATGGCAGTGCTCGCCGCCGACGGAACCGTTGCCTGGTCACTGCCGTGCCGCATCGCCCAGATTCCGACAGCAAGAAGTACGGCGAGCAGCGAACCGATCACCCATTTCGACGAGATGGCCGGACGCTCGGTCATCGAAGGCACGCGAGAATCCGCAAAAGGCGTCGATAACGATTTTTGCGGTGCCAGGGAGTCATGTACGAGCACGGTTTCTCCGCCAAGCTCGGCGAGCAGCGGCGTCGCATCGATCTTCAACAGCTTCGCATAGGCGCGGACGAAGCCGCGCGTGATCGCCATTCCAGGCAACGACGGATAATCGTCGCGCTCGATTGCGAGAATCTGCCGCGGTGCGAGGTTTAGCTGACTGGCGACCTGCTCCACCGTCCAGCCGCGCTCCTCGCGCAGGGCGGCAAGACGGGCGCCCGGGGACACCTTGGGCAAGCGGTCTTCCGGCTCATTGGCGTCCGGCTGATCGTTTACTCCAGAATCACTCATCGAATGCTCCGCGTTGATACGCCGCGAATTCGGCAGACCCACCATGACGGCGGCGCAACTGCGTGGCAAGGCTTGACTCCGCCGCGCGGTCGCCGAGCTTACGCTCGATCTTGATGGCCAGCCACAGCACGTCGGCAGTCATGACATCGGCCTTCACCACGCGTCCGATGTAGAAGCGCGCACGCTCATAGTCACCTTGGTCGTAATAAATCCGCGCGAGGTTTGTATTGGTCGTCGGGTTGCCCGGGTCATACTGGAAAGCCTGCGAAAAATAGCGCTCTGCGGCGGTCTTGTTCTTCAGCCTCATGCTGCAGATGCCGGCATTGTTCAGCGCCTTGGCTGGCGACTGATACGAGCGGTTCTTCAGAGCAGCGTCAAAATAGGAGATGGACTCCTTTTCCCTGCCGTTCTGGCACAGAAACCATCCAAAGTTGTTATTGAAATCGGGATTATTCGGGGAAAGCTTGATCGCCTGCAGAAAACTTTCCTCCGCGAGCTTGTTTTCGCCCATATCCATGTAAATGAGTGCGCGCATGACGTAGGCTTCGCCGAATGCCGGGTCAGCGGCAAGCGCCTGCCGGATCTCGTCGAGCGCGAAGCCCATCTGCCGCTGTTCGTAATAGCCGACGGCGAGCTGGAGGCGAATCCTGGCACGGCGCTGCGCATCGGTCTGCTCCGAGAGCGAAGGCTCCTCACCCGGCGCGGCGGCACCCGGCGGGGATGCACAGCCCGTCACGAGCACGGCGAAAGCCAGCGCAGCGGCGAGCAAAACAAGAACGCGATTTATCCTCACCTGGTCACCTCGACGATACGACCAAAATTTTTTCCGAACTTCTTCTGGTATTCCGCCATTTTCTGCATGCGCTCCTGCACACGCGTGCGGTCCTGCACCTCTCCAGCAAGCTGCCCACAGGCCGCGTCAATGTCGTCGCCGCGCGTCTTGCGAATCGTCGTGACAATGCCGGCATCAATCAGGATTTGCGCAAAGGCCTTGATGCGCACATTGTTGGAGCGTGTAAGACCCGATTCAGGAAACGGATTGAAGGGAATCAGGTTGAATTTGCACGGCACCGACTCGGCGCCATTCTGGACGAGGGCAACCAGCTCACGCGCGTGCATGTCGCTGTCATTGACACCATCCAGCATGCAGTATTCGAAGGTAATGAAATCGCGAGGCGCAAATTCGAGATACCGGCGGCAGGCGGCCATCAGATCCTTCAACGGATACTTCTTGTTCAGCGGAACGAGGCCGTCGCGCAATGGGTCGTTCGAAGCGTGCAGCGACACCGCCAGCGCAACCGGACAATCCTGCGACAGCTTGTCGATCATCGGCACCACACCGCTTGTGGAAACGGTCACGCGGCGACGGGACAGGCCGTAGGCGTTATCGTCGAGCATCAGCCTGAGCGCCGTCACCGTCGGCTCGAAGTTGAGCAGCGGCTCGCCCATGCCCATCATCACCACGTTGGTGATCTGGCGTTCGCCCTTGGGGCCGGGTTCGATGCCTTTAGAACGACGCAGTTCGAACTCTGCCATCCAGAGTTGACCGATGATCTCACCCACTGTGAGATTGCGGCTGAAGCCCTGCTTGCCAGTCGAGCAGAAGCGGCAGTTGACGGCGCACCCAGCCTGGGTGGAAATACACAACGTGCCGCGGTTTTCCTCAGGGATGAAGACGGTTTCGACCGCATTTCCCTGACCGACGTCGAGCAGCCACTTGCGGGTGCCGTCGGAGGAAATATGATCGGTGATCACTTTGGGAGCGGTGATGGTCGCGCGCGCCTTCAACTTTTCCCGCAAGGATTTTGCGAGATCGGTCATCGCATCGAACTCGCTCGCGCCGAACTGGTGAATCCAGCGCTGCAATTGCTTGGCGCGAAACGGCTTCTCACCCAACTCGCCGCAATAGGCGACAAGTTGCGCGGGATCGAGGTCCAGCAGGTTGGTGAGAGCCGTCATAGATGAGTTTCATTCCTGCGTTCATCCTTGAAAGTAAACGATCCATCAAGGCAAACGCAATGTCAATTAGCGGGAGTAAACGTTCAGCGCCGGGAAGAAATACGAGATCTCAACCTTGGCGGTATCGGCGCCGTCGGAGCCGTGAACTGCGTTGGCGTCGATCGAATCAGCGAAGTCGGCGCGGATGGTGCCCTTCTCAGCCTTCTTCGGGTCGGTGGCGCCCATCAGCTCGCGGTTCTTGGCAATGGCGTTTTCGCCTTCCAGCACCTGGATCATGACCGGACCGGAAACCATGAAATCAACCAGATCCTTGAAGAAAGGGCGCTCGCGGTGAACAGCGTAGAAGCCTTCGGCTTCGGCACGCGACAGCTGGGCCATGCGCGCAGCGACGACCTTCAGACCAGCGTTTTCGAAGCGAGTATAAATTTGGCCGATTACGTTCTTGGCGACTGCGTCCGGTTTGATGATCGACAGGGTGCGTTCGATTGCCATCTGTAAAAACTCCAATAAAAATAAAGGGTTAAGGTTATCAATTGAGAAATCAACTAACCTTCTATTATACCATGAAAGCGTTTCCGCAAGCTCATCCAGCCGGGCCAGCGCAGCCGGGGCGAACTTCGCAGGAGGGGGACTATCCTATACTGTGTCTGCACGTGTTATGCTTTTTACACCTCAATCCCGTGCAATACATAATCGGAGGCAATATGGACCAAAACCTGCAGCACACCTACAACACTCCGGTCGAGGCGTTGGCGGTACGCAATCGCGTGTTGCGCAATACCTACTGGCTGCTCGCAATTTCCATGATTCCGACCGTCCTCGGCGCATGGCTAGGCGTGCAGCTCAACTTTTCCCTCTTTGCAGGCAGCCCGTTCATCGGGATCATGGTCTTTCTTGCAATTGCATTCGGCTTTTTCTATGCGATTGAAAAGACCAAGAATTCCGGCCTCGGGGTTGCCATCCTGCTCGGGTTCACCTTCTTCATGGGTTTGATGTTGTCGCGACTGATCGGGTTCATCCTCGGCTTTTCGAACGGCGCGTCGCTCATCATGACTGCCTTTGGCGGAACCGCAGCCATTTTCGCCACCATGGCTTCGATTGCCACCGTTTCCAAGCGTGATTTCTCGGGCATGGGCAAATGGCTATTTGCCGGCGTCCTGGTGATCCTGGTTGCAGCACTGGCGAACGCATTCCTGCAGCTCCCCGCCCTCTACCTGGCAGTTTCGGTGTTGGCGATTGGTATTTTTTCCGCCTTCATCCTGTATGACGTGCAACAGGTGATCAACGGCGGCGAAACCAACTACATTACGGCTACCCTCGCCATCTATCTGGATGTGTACAACATCTTCAGCAACCTGCTGTCACTGCTGGGCATCTTTGGCGGCGACAACGACTGAAGTCGCAGCAATGCGCAAAAAAAGCCGGCGTCCGCCGGCTTTTTTGTTTTCTGCAAGATCGCTTATGCCGGCAGCTCGAACACCGCGATCGATTCGACGTGGGCCGTGTGCGGAAACATGTTCACGACGCCCGCCTGTTGCAGCACATAGCCGCCCTGATGGACGAGATAGCCGGCATCACGCGCCAAGGTAGATGGACTGCAGGATACGTAAACGATACGTTTCGGCCTCATCTCAGGACGCGATTCGCCGAGCGCAACGATGGCCTGGCAGACAGTGATCGCGCCCTCCCGGGGCGGATCGATCAACATACGGTCGAACTTGCCCAAAGCGGCGAAATCCTCGGCCGTTGCCTCAAACAGGTTCCGGCAATGGAACGTTGTCTTGGCGTCCAGACCGTTGGCACGTGCGTTCTCTAGCGCGCGTTCAGTCAACGCCGTGCTGCCTTCAATTCCAACAACTTCTTTCGCCTGCGTAGCAAGAGGCAATGTGAAATTGCCGAGGCCACAGAACAAGTCCGCTACCCGCTCGCTGGGTTGGGGATCCAGAAGGCGCAAAGCTTTGGCGACCAGAACCCGGTTGATCTGATGATTAACCTGTGTGAAATCCGTCGGTTTGAACGGCATGCGCACACCGAATTCCGGCAGCAAGTATTCCAGCTGGACGTCGACAGGATAGAACGGGTAGACAGTGTCCGGCCCCTTCGGCTGCAGCCACCACTGGATCTTGTATTCGTCAGCGAAGGCGCGCAGCTTGTTCTCATCGTCAGGCGTCAACGGCGCCATGATGCGCAACACCAGCGCGGTCACGCTTTCCCCGACGGCCAGCTCAATCTGGGGCATCTGTTCGAAAATCGTGAGCGATTCGACCAGCCGCCGCAAAGGCACCAGCATTGCGGAGACGTTCGGCGGCAGGATCTCGCAGGTCTTCATGTCGGCGATGAAGGACGATTTCCTTTCATGAAAACCGACCAGCACGCCGCCCTTCTTCTGGACGTTGCGCACAGAAAGGCGTGCCCGAAAACGGTACCCCCAAGTCGGCCCGTAAATCGGGCGCATGACGCGCTCGGCACGGACTTTGCCGATATGCCAGAGATTGTCTTCCAGTACGCGTTGCTTGATCGCCACCTGCGCGGATGGCTCGAGATGCTGCATCGCGCATCCGCCACAAATCCCGAAGTAGACGCATTTCGGATCGACACGCAGCGACGACTCGCCGTGAAGTTCCGTCAGCGTCGCCGCCTCCCATTTCGGCTTCTTGCGGAAGGACTGGAAGCCGACGCGCTCGCCCGGCAATGCGCCTTCGACGAAGATGACCTTGCCGGGCGTGCCGTCCTCGTTTTTCAGATGACCGACGCCCCGGCCTTCCATGTCGAGGGATTCGATGTCGATGATGTTCTGCTGCATGGTAATAAATAAAACACCGGGCCGCGCTGGCCCGGAAATAATGAAATTCGAAGGTATTGTGGAATTGCTATCAGACGGGCTGCCAGGCCGAAAGATATTCTTTCCAGTGCTGCCCGTCCAGCATCGCAAGGGTTGATCTGACCAAGTCGATTTCCGCATTGTACGCTTCGCGAGTCATCGCGCCCCGCATGAGCAGGTAACGGCAGTAGACCAGATAGGTATTGACCACGTCAGTTTCGCAGTAATCCCTGATCTCCTTCAGCCGCTCTTCCTGAAACAAACTCCAGACCTGAGAGCCGTCGACTCCGAGTTTGCCCGGGAAGCCGCACAGCTTGGCGAGATCGTCGAGCGGCGCGTTTGCGCGCCCGGTATACATGGCGAGATGGTCCATCAGGTCGAGGTGGCGCGTATGGTAGCGGCTCAGGTAGTTGTTCCACTTGAAGTCGCGATCGTCGTCACCCATTTCCCAGTAGCGGGAAGCAACCACGCCATTGATCATCGCCCTGTAATGCAGGACCGGTAGATCGAAACCGCCGCCGTTCCACGACACAAGCTGCGGTGTGTACTTGTCGATGATGCGAAAAAAATCGCTGATCAGTTTCGATTCCAAGTCCTCCAGATTGCCAAGCGAGCGAACGCGGAAACCTTCATCGTCCCGGAATACGCAGGAGATGGCGGCAACCCGGTGCAAATGATGCTGGAGAAATTCGGAGCCCGTTTTTTCCCGGCGTTCGGCGAAGGCTTTCGCGGCGACCTCGGCGTCGCTCATCGATGCAGGCAGGTTTCCGAGCGCGCGCAAACCCGCCACATCGGGAATCGTCTCGATGTCGAAAACAAGTACCGGGATCACAACAACGCGTCCTTGCCGACGCCGCGTGCGGTCAGTGCCCGCTTGAGCTTGACCAATGCTTCCTGCTGGATCTGACGTACACGCTCGCGCGTCACGCTCATTTCCGCAGCAAGTTCTTCAAGGGTGGCCGGATCATCGTTGTCGAGGCCGAAACGGCGGACGATGACGACGCGCTGCTTGTCCGGCAGCTTCTTGAGCCAGTCGCGGACGAGGATCGTCATTTCGTGGTGCTCGGCGCGCGAGTCAGGGCCGTCTTCCACATCGCCGGGCAGCATGTCCATCAAGCTGGCCTGCGGATCGTTGTCCAGCGGCGCGTCCAGCGACGTTGCATGCTCGGAGAGCGCGAGAATGTCCTGCACGTCTTCGACCGGCCGGTCGACGAGGTGAGCGATATCCTCGGCGGTCGCATCCTTGCCATCGTGGTGCTGCGCTTCGAGGTGATACTTCGCGCGCAGGATCTGGTTCAGCTCGCGCACCATGTGAACCGGCAAGCGCACGGTACGCGCCTGGTTCATGATGGCGCGCTCGATGCTTTGCCGAATCCACCATGTCGCATACGTCGAAAAACGGAAGCCGCGCTCTGGTTCGAACTTATCGATGGCGCGCATCAGGCCGAGGTTGCCTTCTTCGATCAAGTCCAGCAGCACCACGCCGCGATTGATGTAGTGCTTCGCGATCGACACCACCAGGCGCAGGTTATGCTCGATCATTTTCTGGCGCGCTTCGAAATTCCCCTGCTTGGCCAAGGTCGCATAGCGGACCTCTTCCTCGACCGTCAGCAGCGGACGCGCGCCAATCTGATTCAGGTAATGCTGCGTGGTATCCGTCGACAATTCGGCAGCAAGCACCGTCTTGAGTTCATCGACCGGATCGGATGATCCGGCTGTACCTTCCGCACGTTCTCCGCTCTCTGCATCGTCGATCAATCCGCTCTCGTCATCTGCGACGTTAAGTGGAATATCATCGGCCATGTCATCCGACGGTGTTTCGTCATCGAGCGGATCGTGTGGATTGCGATTCATTTAGCGGCTTGGCAAAAATTTTGACGGATCGACTGGCTTACCTTGCTGGCGAATCTCGAAATGCAGTTTTACCTCATCGGAATCGGAATTTCCCATTTCTGCAATCTTCTGGCCTTTGGCCACATTTTGATCTTCTTTTACGAAGATGGTTTTGTTGTGCGCATAAGCCGAGAGCAGATTGTTGGAATGTTTGACAATCACCAGATTGCCATACCCGCGAATACCGCTTCCAGCATACAGGACTTTGCCCGATCCCGCCGCTAAAACCGGTTGTCCCATCTTGCCGGCAATATCGATGCCACGCTTGCCTTCGCTGAAGTGACTGATGATCTTCCCTTCGGCGGGCCAGATCCATGCAATGTTTTCATCATCAGGCAGCGGAACCTGCTGTATTTCCGGTGCTTTTTCAACGGGTTTCGGCTGTTCTGCCTTCGCAACGGCTGGTGGCGCAACCGGCGCATCTGGTTTTTGCAATTCAGCCAATGCTGCATCTGAGTACGGGCGCTTGTCGCCTTTCGGAGACGATTTGTTCGGCGTGGCGGCCGGTGTCGACGGCGTCAACGGCCGGACTTCGACGCCGGTTGATGTAGAGACGCTTCCCGTCTGCGGCACGCCTTCCGGCGGGAGGACGCGTAACACCTGGTCGACCTTGATGTCGTTCGGGTTGGCAAGATTGTTCCAAGCGACGATATCGCGATAATTCTGTCCGAAGTCCAGCGCGATCTGAATCAAGGTATCGCCCTTGCGAACGGTGTAGTAGCCGCGTTCTGCCGGCTTGGTTACGGACGGCTGAGCCGGTTGCTGCACCGGCTTAGCGGGTTCGGCGGGCTTGGCCGATACCGGGCGGTCGACGACCGGTGCGGGCTGGCGCGGCGTCGTCGTGCAGGCGGTGATCAACGCGGGCAAAGCCGCGAGAAATACAAGACGTACTTTTTTCATTCTCATAACGTTAAACATTTGGCGACGAAATGTCGGCACGCGTTTCAATCTGAAACAGGATCATGCGACACCGGGACGCAACGGAACGAAGTGGCAATCTTCCAGCGTCGTATTCGTCCACTCGAATTTCCCTACCCGTTCAATGAGCTGCAGTACCTGGTGGCGGGCGCCTACCGGTGCCACGAGCCGGCCGCCGATGCTGAGCTGCTCGAGCAAGGCCTGCGGCACTTCCAGTCCGGCTGCGGCCAGGATGATACCGTCGAATGGCGCCGCTTGAGGGAGCCCAAGCATACCATCTCCATATTGCAAACGGATGTTCGCAATGCGTAGCGGACGCAGGTTCGACTTGGCAAGTTCGTGCAGGGGCTTGATGCGTTCGATGGAGTACACCTCCTTCGCGACCAGCGACAGCACAGCGGCCTGGTAGCCGCACCCCGTACCGATCTCCAACACCTTATCCAGTACGCCGCCACTGGCGTTGGCGCGCATGACTTCGATCATTCGCGCAACGATGTACGGTTGCGAAATCGTCTGATGATGTCCGATCGGCAGCGATGCATCGATGTAGGCCTGACTCGACAATGCCGGCTCGACAAACAGGTGCCGCGGGACCGCCTCGAGCGCTGCGAGCACCTTCGCATCCTTGACGCCCTGCTTGGCGACGCGCGCCACCATCGCATGACGAACGGCATCGGATACGAGCGGCGCGACACGCATCACGGCGGGCTGCGCGTGCTGGGGCGTCGAAGCATTCGCGGACTCGCTCGTCCGGGTTCGGGCGACGTTCGACGCGGCATTCTGGGTAGCAGTTTGCGGTGTCGCCACTTTCGCGGATGGATGACCGGAACGCGCAGAGCCGCCCGTTTTCTCGACGACGGACGACAACTGCAACGGAAAGCGCTTGTCCTTGGCGGTCATGAGAGTCCTTTTTTGAGCATGTCCAGCTGCGCATTGTGGGTAAGGTCGATTTGCAGCGGTGTGACCGACACATAGCCTTGCGCAACCGCATGGAAGTCGGTGCCTTCGCCAGCATCCTTGGCCTTCCCTGCGGGGCCAATCCAAAAGATCTCCCGGCCGTGGGGATCGAGCGACTTGATGACCGGCTCCGACTCATGTCGCTTGCCGAGACGGGTGGCACGAATGCCTCGTATCTCCTCATACGGCAGGTTCGGGATATTGACGTTCAGCAGGTATGGTTTCTGGAGGACGCTGAAGTCGCGTTCGACAAATTCTCGCGCAATCCGCGCGGCGGAATCGACGTGCTCCCAGCCTTTCTCGACCTGCGAAAACGCAATGGCAGGAATGCCGAACAGGAAGCCTTCCGTCGCGGCGGCAACGGTGCCGGAATACAGCGTGTCATCTCCCATGTTCTGCCCTTGGTTGATGCCGGAGACGATCAGGTCGGGCTTGAAAGAAAGGCCGCCGGTCAGCGCGACGTGCACGCAGTCGGAAGGAGTCCCGTTGACGAAATAAAAACCGTTCGCGGCGCGTTGCACCGACAGCGGACGATCTAGCGTGAGCGAATTGGAGCTTCCGGAGCGATTGCTGTCGGGGGCGACAACGACGACATCGGCGAGCGGCCGAAGCGCGTCGGCCAAAGCGATGATTCCGGGCGCGAGGTAACCATCGTCGTTACTAACGAGAATTTTCATAAGCGAATTTTAACCGAAGGGATTTGTCCGTCCGGAGCGGATGTTGACATTTTGCGGCATAAGAATAAAATGAAACGATCGTTCTTTTTTCATTCACGACAACAAGGAGACACAATGAAAGCGATCGTCTGCAAGACTTGGGGGCTACCCGACACACTGGTAGTGGAAGAGCTTCCCGAGGCCGTCCCCGGGCCGGGCGAGGTCGCCATTGATGTCCACGCCGCCGGGGTCAATTTCCCTGACGTCCTGATTATCCAGAACAAGTACCAGTTCAAGCCCGAGCTTCCGTTCACGCCCGGCAGCGAACTCGCGGGCGTCGTCCGCGCAGTAGGTGACGGCGTCACGCATTTCAAAGCCGGAGACAAAGTGCTGGCCTTCGTGAGCCTCGGCGCCTTTGCGCAACAAATCACCGTATCGGCCAAGGCAGTCGTTCCTATGCCGCCCGGGCTGGATTTCGATACTGCTGCGGCCTTCACCCTCACCTACGGCACCTCGCATCATGGCGTCGTCGACCGCGCACAGCTCAAGGCCGGCGAAACCATGCTGGTTCTAGGTGCTGCCGGCGGCGTCGGACTTGCGGCGATCGAGATCGGTAAAGCCCTGGGGGCACGCGTTATTGCCGCGGCTTCGACGGACGAAAAGCTCGCCATCTGCAAACAGCATGGCGCTGACGCTACGATCAACTACACCACCGAAGATCTGCGCGAAGCGATCAAGGCAGCGACGGACGGCAAGGGCCCGGATGTCATTTACGATCCGGTCGGCGGCATCTATGCGGAGCCGGCATTCCGTTCCATCGCCTGGCGCGGCCGCTACCTCGTTATCGGCTTTGCGAATGGGGAAATCCCGAAGCTTCCGCTCAACCTGCCGCTCCTGAAAGGGGCGTCACTTGTCGGCGTATTCTGGGGTGAATTCGCCAAGCGCGAACCGAAGGCGAACCTGGCTGCGATGCAGCAGATGATGGGATGGATGGCAGAGGGCAAGATCCGGCCACACATTTCCGGCCGCTACGCCCTCGCAGACACGCCCAAGGCGCTCAACGACATGGCCGCACGGAAGGTAACAGGCAAGGTTGTGATCCAGCCGCAGAAGTAAAGACTCCTTACCCGCTCTCCTGCGCACGCCTGGCAGGAGAGCGCTACTCCCCCTCGGCCAGGATCTGGTGCACGAAGGCCGACAGGATCAGCCTGTCGTGAATCGACACGTCGAGGAATTCAAATCCGTGCTTGTAGCCATCGCCGTTTTCCGACGGCGTGATCGAGCGCAGCGCCGTCCTCAAGTTCAGGTACTCGTCCTGTCCGGCCGCATGGACCTTGAACTTGATTTGCCCTTCCTCCCCCTTCTGCCCGAGCGTCTGCTTGAGGGTTCCTGACGCGCCGCCCATGCTGAGGTCGGTCAGGACCGCCGCGCTGGTGCGCTCGGGATTTTCCAGGGTGACTGAGGCAATGATCTTGACTTGTGCACGCACGCCGCGCCGTACGACGGTACACCGGACCTCTTTCGGAAACGCCAGATGAAGATAAGGATGGGGCGAATGCACGGACTTCACGGCGGATGTTACGAACGCATATGCCTTCTTTCCCGCAAACGCGCGCACGATGAAGGTCTGGCCGTCACGCACGAATTCGAGCTTGCCGTCGATCGCAGGTGCGGTGACGAGCACGGTCTTGTTCTTGACGAATCCGATGAGCCGGACGGTATAGCGTACAGCCGGGTTATCGACCAGCTGCAGGTAGAGGGTTTCGCCGACATACCAGCGCACGTCGTCCATGCCGACGACGACTTCCTTGCTCGCGTTGGCCTGCTGCGCAGGCTCGCTTTCCGGTTCGGTCGCGCTTGCGCTTCGCCTCAAGGTACCTGTCAGCAGCGATTCCCTTGCCGGCCTTGGCGATAGATCCCAGGTGGAATCCTGGATGAAGCCGTTATCGATCAGCCCCTGCAGCTGGCCCTGGCTTTCGATGACGCACCCGGCTGCGAGCAGCAGCTTGCCGTGCCAGTCATAGACCGCCTGCTGCAATGGCTTGCCCACTGCGAGATCGGCACCGCGCACAGGAATCAGTGAAACCACCGGATCAGCCATCTTCTCTCTTCATAAGCACGTACGAACGGAAAGTGCATTCGCACACGTATCGAAAAAATATCACCAGCTCCACGTACGGGAGTCAATGTTACCTTAAGCCGTCTTCATTGCAGGCTCGTCCTGCTTCTCGCCGGTAAAAAACGCCCTCGCCACCGCTGCGTCGCGCGTACGGCTGAACGGCGGCAGGCTCTGCCAGATGCGGCGGCCATACGGTTTCGAGATCAGGCGTGGATCGCAAATCATCAGTACGCCGCGGTCGGTCTCGTCGCGGATCAGGCGTCCCGCACCCTGCTTGAGATTGATGATCGCCGCCGGCAGCTGATGGTGCACGAATCCATTCAGCCCCTTCCGCTCCAGCGCTTCAATGCGGGCCGCAAGCACGGGATCGTCGGGCGGCGAGAACGGGAGTTTGTCGATAATGACCAGCGAGAGCGCTTCGCCCCGCACATCCACGCCTTCCCAGAAACTCTGGCTACCCACGAGGACGGCATTTCCCGCAGCACGAAAGCGGTCCAGCAATTCGGTGCGACCGGCTTCGCCCTGTACGAACAGGGGAAACGTCAGCTTTCGCTTGTCGAATTCTTCGCGCAGGCGCTCGGCGGCGCGATTCACCGCCCTGATCGTTGTGCACAGCAGGAATGCACGGCCGCCGGAGGCTTCGATCATCGGAAGCGCCGCGTCGATGACCGCATCCGTATAGTCGAGCGAATTGGGCTGCGGCAGGTTCTCGGGAACATATAGCAGCCCTTGGCGTCCGTAATCGAACGGACTCGGCCATGACTGCGCAGTCTCGTTCCACAAGCCCATTTGCGAAGCATAATGATTGAAGTCGTTCTTCACAGCGAGCGTAGCCGACGTGAAGATCCACGCTCTCGGCGTCCCCTCTCTTTGCTTGCTGAAAATCGGCGCGATCGACAATGGCGTCTGATGCAATTGCAGCGATGACGAGAAGGCTTCCACCCACAGGACTCGCTCCTGCTCGGGCGTAATCTTGTCCGGATCGGCCGCGCGAGCGGTATCCCATGCCGCGAGCTTGCCCTCCAGCTCAATTGCCCGCGTCCGGCACTGCTCGATGGTTTCCGCGCGCTCAGCCTGGGTTTCGAGTACTGCAACCATGGACTGCAACTCGTCCTGCAATTTCTCCAAGGCCGGGAAAAATGCGCTCGAAGGAGCGATCTGGTTGATCGAGAGCCGCACCACATCCTGCGGGAAGGCGAGCCTCAAGTCGCGGGCGGCGCGCTCCACTGTCGACACGACTTTCGGCCAGTCCGCACCGTCGCGCGCATGCGCCAGTCCTTCGGCAAGCACGTCGCGGCAGAGCTCCAGGACTTGCGAGGTCGAGACGGTTTCGCCGAAGAACAGCGTGGCCGTTTCCGGCAACTGATGGGCCTCGTCGAAGATCACGGTATTGGCCGACGGCAGGAGCTCGGCGACACCGGTATCCCTCAGCGCCACATCGGCAAAGAACAAATGGTGGTTCACGACGACGACATCTGCCTGCTGCGCTTCCTTGCGCGCCTTCATGACGAAGCAGTCCTGATAGTACTGGCACTCCGCGCCCATGCAGGTATCGCGTGTAGACGTCACGAGATTCCAGACGGTTGCCGATTCCGGGACGCGGGCAAGCTCCGCCTTGTCGCCGGAGCTGGTGGTCTTGACGAACCGCGAGATGTCCCGCAGGTAGCCCACGTCTTCCCGAGACGTCAGCCGGCCGTTCTGCAGCGTTCGCTCGAGGTGGAAATGACAGACGTAGTTGGCGCGCCCCTTGAGCAAGGCGACGGAAACCGGCGCACTGAGAGCCCTGCGCACAGTGGGAATATCCCGCAAGTAGAGCTGGTCTTGCAGGTTCTTGGTGCCGGTCGAGAGAATCACTTTGCCGCCCCACAGCAAGGCCGGGACGAGATAGGCGAAAGTCTTGCCGGTGCCGGTGCCTGCTTCCGCGATAAGCGTCTTCTGGCAGCCGATCGCGTCGGCGATAGCCTTAGCCATTTCGGTCTGCGACTGGCGCGGACGAAAGCCGGGCACTGCCTGGCTCAAAGGCCCGGCGGCATCAAACAACTGCTCGATGTCGGCGTCGTGAGCGCCCAAGTCGGGCGTCGGGTGGGAATTCTCGGTCAAAGCTGGTAGCAGTCGGGAATGTGAAGTGCATCTACCCGATCGATCAGGCGGGGATGTCGGGAACAAGTTGCATTTTCAACAACGTTATGTGATCCTTGAGCTGGAGCTTGCGCTTTTTCAAACGCCGCAACTGGAGTTCGTCACGCAGCACATCACGCGCAAGCAGTTCGATAACCGCGTCAAGATCGCGATGCTCAACCTCTAGTTCGACGATTCTGCGCTGTATCTCTTCCGTTGGGATCATGTTGGCGTTGTTGAATGCGTTAAGTGACTTATATTTTAAGAGTGAATACCCTGCGCGGCTAGCGCAGCCGGATGGCGTAGGCGAAAGAGGCCTGCTATCCCTTCAAAAGCGTGCAATTGATGCTTTGCGACAACATCGCGTTGCGAATGAAGAAGCATTAAGAGTTGTAACAAAAAGGTACAAGCGTACGCGCGGCATTTTACGCATGCAATAATTTTTCCACACTGCAGTGTAATCCTCCCCTGTCCAATGAGCCAATACAAGATCGAAGCCGGCACCGGTCAGCACATCGGTGACCGCAAGGAGCAGCAGGATCGTACCGCGCTCTTCGCAGCGCCACGCGCGCCTGGCTATGTAATGGCTGTCCTGGCAGACGGTATGGGCGGATTGAGCGGCGGCGCGCTTGCGGCTGAACAGGTCATCCGCACGGCCAAGCAGGCATTCGACCATTTCTCGCCTCAAACAGACGACGTCGCGAAGATGCTCGAGTCTATTGCGCACGATGCACACACGATCATCAAGCTGACGTCCTTTTCATCAGAAAAAAATCCCCACAGCACGATGGTCGCTTTGGTGATTACACCGGAACGCACTGCAGTATGGGCGCATGTCGGCGACTCTCGTCTATACCGGTTTGACGGCCCCAACTGCGCAGAACGGACGATAGACCACTCCTTCGTCGAGATGCTGGTACGTGAGGGAAAACTGTCACGGGAAGAAGCGCAGAACCATCGCCTGTCAAATGTGCTCGTGAGTGCATTAGGCTCCCACGATCGTGAACCGCAAGTCACGCTGCGCCGTTATGACGGCCTAAAGGCTGGGGATTCATTCCTGCTGTGCTCCGACGGACTCTGGCATTACTTCTCGGATGCGGAAGTCGGTGCAGCTGTTGCGATGAATTCGCCACGCCAGGCATCCGAAATGCTCATCAACAAGGCGCGTGAACGCACCACCGACGGTTCAGGTGACAACTGCACGCTCGCCATCGTCAAACTTGTGGAGCCTCCAGTGGAAGTCAAGGGTTATTCGGTCGGCAAAATGAAGCGGGCTGTTTAAGCGACTGCCCCCGGTCATTTTTTACCTGGTGGCGGATCGATCCGGAGCGGAATCCGCCACATTAAACAAGTTTCATTCTGAACTGGAAACGTCCTGCTTTTCCCGGCGTTTTCTCTCTTTTTCAGCTTTACGCTCTGCCACTTTCTGCTGACGTTCAAGCGCTTCCTGTTTCTTCTTTTCGTAGGCAGCGATGTTTTCGGTGCGCTTGTCCGCGTTGGCGGCATCCTCGACCTGCTTGCGCTTCAGTTTTTCCTCGTGCTTTGCACTGCGATCGGGCGATATGTTTGCCTTTGTCGTCCGTGCAGGCTCTTCCGGAGGACTTTCCTGTGCTGGAGGTAACCCATCCTGCTGCGGCGTTGCGGCATCTGGCACCTGAGCCATGCTGGCCCGCTCGCGCCGTTCCTTTTCATCCCTTGCCATCCGTTCCGCGAGCGCCTTTTCCCTACTCTCCAGGCGAGCTTGACGCTTGAAAGTGTTGGCCTCGATTTCAACCGGGCGTATCGAGGCCTCCGCCTTGCGACGACGTTCCCTGGCATTGTCGATACAAGAGGTCGCAAAAAACTTCGGATGACAAGCCTGCTCTTCGGCCATGTAGCGCGCCTTCGCCTCTGCACGTTCCTTTTCTGCAGCCGCAAGCGCCGCGTCGGCCTCTTCCACTGATCGAATGGAACCGGCCGGATAGCGCGCTGATACAGCAGCTATCGCATCGGGCGCGTGCTGTGCCATTGCGAGCGGCGCGTACAGGGGTGCAAGCAGCATCAGCAGAGAAGCACAAACACGGGAGCGCAAATCACCAATGGGCATGATGTTCATGTATTTGTCAGGCTAGCGAACCGGCGACGTCGCGCCGATCGCTTTGCATGTATTCGGATGATTGCATTTCAATAATACGAGACACGGTTCGGTGGAACTCGTTGGCCAACATCCCTTCAGTGTATAGTTGATCCGGCTCGACTTCCGCGGACATGAGCAGTTTTACCTTGTGGTCGTACAGGACGTCGATAAGCCAGGTAAAGCGCCGCGCTTCCGACGACATCGACGCCGACATACGCGGCACCGAGGAAAGAATCACGGTGTGGAACTGGCTCGCAATTTCAAGATAGTCGTTCTGCGACCGCGGACCGCCGCACAATGTCGCGAAATCGAACCAGATCACACCGCCCGCACGGCGCAAGGCACGTATGTCGCGCGCCTCAATGCGGATGTGCGGATCTTCGTCGGCGGTTTCCGCCAGGTTGCTGAAGGCGTTGCGCAACGCATGATCGGCTTCCGCACCAAGCGGCGTATGATAGGCCTCGACCTGCTCCAGCACCCTCTTCCGGTAATCGATGCCGGCATCGACGTTCATCACATCGAGCTTATCCTTCAGCAGTGCGATCGCGGGAAGAATCCGGTCCCGGTGAAGGCCGTCGGGATACAAGGCGTCGGGAACGTAATTGGATGTCATCACGAACGACACGCCATTGTCGAACAATGCCTTGAGCAGGTTATACAGGATCATCGCGTCCGCGATGTCGGAGACGTGAAATTCATCGAAGCAGATCAATCGGTACTTCTTCGCGATCCGGCGTGCGACTTCGTCAAGAGGATCGGCGACGCCCTTCAGGTCATCGAGCTGACGATGGACGCCGCGCATGAATTCGTGAAAATGGAGACGGGTCTTGCGGACGACCGGCACGACCGAGAAGAAACTGTCCATCAGGAAGGATTTACCCCGCCCGACACCGCCCCACATGTACATGCCGCGTGGCACCTCAGGCCGGCTGATCAAGCGCATCAACCTGTTGGATCGTTGGGACTTGTAAGCCACCCATTCGTCATAGCAGCGCTGCAAACGTTCCACGGCACGTAGCTGCGCTTCATCCGACTGATAGCCGCGCTGCGCAAGCGCGTGCTCGTAAAACTCCCTGACGTTCATATCATGTGTTTCGCTTGTTACTGTCTTCTAGTCGATCTGCTTGAATGGCGCCACGATGCGATATGAAAATGGGCGAGACATGCTCGCCCATTCATTCGTGAACCTGACATCAGGCAATGCCTCTACGATTATGCCTGCATTGTGCCGATCCGGCAGGTAACGCGCCAATCCAAACCGGCAGTCATTGCGGATTCATGTCGACGGTCACGCGCGACGGATACGCCCCGCCTCCGAGACTGATCGGGAAACTCAGTCCGACACCGACGCCGACATTACCACTACCTCCGCCCGCTCCGACACCCATGCTTGAACCATAGGGGCTGGACGGCCGGTAAACGACCTCCGACGCACGAAAACCTGCCTTATTGCACAGCACGCGCAGATCGCCGTTGGCACTGCCGACATTCACGGAAGCCGGGGTAACGACGTTCCAGTTGCCCGCGCCCGTACTGACGGCGCAATTCGCCCCGGACAGCGCTTGACCACGCCACGCGGTTTCAATGGAAACCACACCGCTACTCGATCCTGTTGTGGCACAACCGGCGATCACCAGCGGCAGCAGCAGGATCAGGTGGCGCATACGGACTCCTTAGAAGTTGAGCGACCTCTTGTCGACCGCCAGTGCGGCTTCCTTGGTCGCCTCGGACAGGGATGGATGAGCGTGGCAGATACGCGCGATGTCTTCCGACGACGCGCGGAATTCCATCGCAACGACCGCTTCCGAAATCAGTTCGGAAGCCATCGGTCCGATAATATGCACGCCGAGGATTTCATCCGTCTTGGCATCGGCCAGAAACTTCACCATGCCGGACGTATCGCCCAAGGCACGGGCACGACCGTTGGCCATGAATGGGAAAGTGCCAGCCTTGTAAGCGACACCTTCCGCCTTCAGCTGCTGCTCGGTCTTGCCGACCCAGGCAATTTCCGGGGATGTATATATGACCCAAGGAATTGTGTTGAAGTTCACATGTCCATGCTGACCGGCAATACGCTCGGCAACGGCAACACCCTCTTCTTCCGCCTTATGTGCGAGCATGGGGCCGCGCACGACGTCGCCTACTGCCCAGACGTTCGGCAGGTTGGTCTTGCAATCGCCGTCGACGGCGACGAAGCCGCGCTCGTCCAATTTCAGACCGATGCCTTCGGCGTTCAGGCCGATGGTGTTCGGCACACGGCCGATGGAGACGATCAGTTTGTCGAAGACGACTTTCTGAGCGTTGCCCTTGTCGTCGGTGTACTCGACGGTCACGTCTTTCTTGCCAGCGGTAATCGCACCGATCTTCACACCGAGACTGATTGCGAGGCCTTGCTTCACGAACAGCTTGTGCGCTTCCTTGGCGATCTGCTCGTCGACGGCGCCGAGGAAGGCCGGCAGCGCTTCCAGCACGGTGACTTCGGCGCCGAGGCGGCGCCACACACTGCCCATTTCCAGACCGATTACACCGGCCCCGATCACGCCGAGCTTCTTCGGCACGGTGTCGATGGCGAGTGCGCCTGTGTTCGACAGAATCAGATTCTCGTCAAATGCCGCGTTCGGCAGTGCGCGCGGGTTGGAGCCCGTGGCAACGATGACGTGCTTGCCAGTGATCGTTTCTTCGGTTGCGCCAGCGACCTTGATCTCGTAGCCGTTCGCGTCGCCCTTGACGAAGGAACCGCGGCCGTGGAAGAAGGTAACCTTGTTTTTCTTGAACAGGTAAAGGATGCCGTCATTGTTCTGCTTGACGATCGTCTCCTTGCGACTCAGCATCTGGCCAACATCCATGCGCAGGCCCTTGACCTCGATGCCGTGGTCGGCAAAGGCGTGGCCGGCGTGCTCATAATGTTCGGACGACTGCAGCAATGCCTTGGAGGGAATGCAACCGACGTTGGTGCAGGTGCCGCCCGGCGCCGGACCGTTCTTGGCGTTCTTCCACTCGTCGATGCAAGCCGTGCTGAAACCGAGTTGTGCAGCGCGAATCGCTGCAATATAACCACCGGGACCACCGCCGATGACAACCACATCAAAATTCTTCGACATATTCGTACCCTATTTTTCCGCAGAATGGACAACGCACACGAAGCAGGTGTTTTCCTTGCTCCGTGTGCGCATGGCGTGATGGATTACAGGTCCAGCAGGAGGCGCGCCGGGTCTTCCAGCGCTTCCTTCATTGCGACCAGGCCGAGCACGGCTTCGCGGCCATCAATGATGCGGTGGTCGTAGGACATGGCCAGGTAGTTGATCGGACGGATCACGATCTGACCGTTCTCGACAACCGGACGGTCCTTGGTGGCGTGGACGCCGAGGATTGCGGATTGCGGCGGGTTGATGATCGGGGTGGACAGCATGGAGCCGAACACACCGCCATTGGAGATGGAGAAGGTACCGCCAGTCAGTTCTTCCAGCGTCAGCTTGCCATCCTTGGCCTTGACACCGAATTCGGCGATCTTCTTCTCGATGTCGGCAATGGTCATCTGGTCAGCGTCGCGCAGGATGGGTACGACCAGGCCGCGCGGTGAACCGACGGCGATACCGATGTCGAAGTAGCCGTGGTAGACGATGTCGTTGCCATCGACGGATGCATTGAGAATCGGGTACTTCTTCAGTGCGGCGACAGCTGCCTTGACGAAGAAGGACATGAAGCCGAGCTTGACGCCGTGCTCCTTCTCGAACTTGTCCTTGTACTTGTTGCGCAGGTCCATGACCGGCTGCATGTTCACTTCGTTGAACGTGGTGAGGATCGCGTTGGTTGCCTGGGACTGGAGCAGACGTTCGGCGACACGGGCGCGCAAGCGGCTCATCGGCACGCGCTCTTCCGGACGATTTGCCAGATTAGCTACGCTGACAGGTGCGGCTACTTGTTGCAGGGCCGGCTTCGGTGCGGCAGCAGGTGCCGGAGCGGCAGCCGCAGGCTTGTTCTGGAGGGCACCGATGACGTCGCCCTTGGTCACACGGCTATCCTTGCCGGTGCCTGCCACTTGCGCTGCAGTCATGTTGTTGTCTGCCAGCATCTTGGCTGCAGCCGGCATTGCAATGACGGTTGCCGCAGCCGATGCGGGTGCGGCGGCCGGTGCCGACGCTGCAGCCGGAGCAGGAGCGGCTGCCGGTGCAGCGACTGCGCCAGCCTTGGCTTCGGTGTCCAGCTTGGCGATCACTTCGCCGGCGACGACGGTGCTGCCGTCACCCTTGATGACTTCGACGATCACACCGGCGTCCGGTGCGGGAAGTTCAAGGACCACCTTGTCGGTTTCGATGTCGATCAGGTTTTCGTCTCGGGCGACTGCTTCGCCAACTTTCTTATGCCACTGCAACAGGGTTGCTTCTGCAACCGATTCCGACAATTGCGGAACTTTCACTTCGATAATTGCCATGTAACTCTCCGTTTCGGGTTGTTCGTGCGGCGCGCCAGCTTCTAGCGCGCCGTCGGGTCTTTATTTGGTCAGGACGAAGCCCTTGAGCTTCGAGAACGCGGTGTCGATCAGCGCCTTTTGTTGCGCATAGTGCTTGTCGTAGTAGCCGACAGCAGGCGACGCGCTGGCCGGACGGCCTGCATATGCCAACTTCTGGCCTTCTTCCAGATTCTCGAAGATGTTGTGCTGAATCTGGAACCAGGCACCTTGGTTCTGCGGTTCGTCCTGCGCCCACACCAGTTCCGTGAAGTTCGGGAACTTCTTCAGTTCTGCGGCGAATGTCTTGTGCGGGAACGGATAGAGCTGTTCGATACGGATGATCGCGGTGTCCGAAGCGCCACGCTCCTTGCGTGCATTGACGAGGTCGTAGTAGACCTTGCCCGAGCAAGCGACAACGCGCTTGACCTTCTTCGGATCGATCTTCTCGTCGACCTCGCCGATGACCGTCTGGAACTGGCCCTTGGCGAGCTCGGACAGCGGCGACCCGGCGTCCTTGTTACGCAGCAGCGACTTCGGCGTCATGATGACGAGCGGCTTGCGGAACAGACGGATCATCTGGCGGCGCAGCAGGTGGAAAATCTGCGAAGCCGTGGTCGGCTGCACCACTTGCATGTTGTTGTCTGCGCACAGCTGCAGATAACGCTCGAGGCGCGCGGAGGAGTGCTCCGGCCCTTGGCCTTCGTAACCATGCGGCAGCATCATGACGAGACCCGATGCACGGCCCCACTTCACTTCGCCGGAACTGATGAACTGGTCGATGACAACCTGCGCACCATTGGCGAAGTCACCGAACTGCGCTTCCCAAATGGTCAATGCATTCGGCTCGGCGGTGGAGTAGCCGTATTCGAAACCAAGGACTGCTTCTTCCGACAGCACGGAGTCGATGACAGTGAACGGTGCCTGATTTTCGGAGATGTTTTGCAGCGGAATATAGGTACCTGCATCCCAGCGCTCACGGTTCTGGTCGTGCAGCACAGCGTGGCGGTGCACGAAGGTGCCGCGGCCTGCGTCCTGGCCGGTGAGGCGGACAGCATAACCGGAAGCAACCAGCGAAGCGTATGCGAGGTGTTCGCCCATGCCCCAATCGAGGTTCAGATCGCCTTGGCCCATTGCGGCGCGGTCGGCGAGTACTTTCTCGACCAGCGGATGCACCTTGAAGTTTTCCGGCACCGTGGTGATACGAGCGGCGAGACGCTTCAGTTCTGCCAGCGGGACAGCCGTGTCGGCAGCGTCGGTCCACTTACGGTTGAGGAACGGCATCCAGTCAACAGCGTACTTGCTCTTGAAGTTGGAGATGACAGGATCGACTGTGTGCTTGCCCGCATCCATCGCGTCGCGGTACGCCTTGACCATCGCATCGCCAGCGTCAGCCGGGATCGTGCCCTGGGTAACCAGCTTGTCTGCATACAACTTGCGGGTGCCCGGGTGCTTGCCGATCTTCTTGTACATCAGCGGCTGCGTCAGGGCCGGGGTGTCCTGCTCGTTGTGGCCCAGCTTGCGGAAGCAGATGATGTCGACGACCACGTCCTTCTTGAACTCGAGACGGAAGTCGAGGGCGATCTGGGTTGCCAGGATGACTGCTTCCGGATCGTCGCCGTTCACGTGCAGCACCGGTGCTTCGATCATCTTGACTACGTCGGAGCAGTACAGCGTCGAACGGGAGTCGCGCGGGTCGGAGGTGGTGAAGCCGATCTGGTTGTTGATCACGATGTGAACCGTGCCGCCCGTGCCGTAGCCACGGGTCTGTGCGAGGTTCAGGGTTTCCATCACGACGCCCTGGCCAGCGAATGCTGCGTCACCGTGTACCAGAATCGGCATGACTTGTGAGCCGTCCTTGTCGCCACGGCGGTCCATACGCGCCTTGACGGAGCCTTCGACCACCGGGTTGACGATTTCGAGGTGCGACGGGTTGAACGCCAGCGACAGGTGGACTGGGCCGCCGGGGGTGGACACGTCGGACGAGAAGCCCTGGTGGTATTTCACGTCGCCTGCCGGGAGGTCGTCCGCGTGCTTGCCTTCGAATTCGGCGAACAGGTCCTGCGGCATCTTGCCAAGGGTGTTGACCAGCACATTGAGGCGGCCGCGGTGGGCCATGCCGATCACGATTTCCTGGATGCCCTTTTCGCCGGCGCGCTGGATGGTCTCATCCAGGGAGGCAATGAAGCTTTCTCCGCCTTCGAGCGAGAAGCGCTTCTGGCCGACATAGCGGGTATGCAGGTAGCGCTCGAGGCCTTCGGCCGCGGTCAGGCGGTCGAGGATGTGTTTCTTCTTCTCGGGCGAGAAATTTGGGGTGGAACGAACCGATTCGAGACGCTCCTGCAACCAGCGCTTCTGCGCGGGATCGCTGACGTACATGAATTCGGCGCCGATCGAACGGCAATAGGTGTCACGCAGTGACTGGAGCAAGTCGCGGAGAGTTGCGGTTTCCGGGCCGAAGTACGTGTTGCTGATGTTGAACACGATGTCTTGGTCGGCATCGGTGAAACCGTAGAAGCTCGGCTCCAACTCGGGGATGTTTGGACGTTCCTGGCGCTGCAGCGGGTCGAGGTTGGCCCAACGGTTGCCAAGGAAGCGATAGGCGGCGATCAGCTGCGTCACGGCGACGCGCTTGCGGCCCATCTCGGCATCGGTGGAAGCCGACACAGTACGGATCGGTCCTTGCTTGGCGCGCTCGGCGAACGAAGCGATCACTGGCGCGTGGGCGACGTCAGGCTTGTTCGAACCATCGACGGCCGGAACGTTCTGCATCGCATCGAAATACGCACGCCAGTTATCGGGAACGGAGCCAGGATTGTTGAGGTACGCTTCGTACAGTTCTTCTACGTACGGCGCGTTGCCTCCAAACAGATATGAATTGGAGAAGTACTGCTGCATCATCTTGCTCACCTTTCTTCGCGTTTCGCGAGATTAGCGGGTTAATCTAACCTTCCGCGACACGGCCTGACCGGTTAGCGGATTGCACATCAAGTTGTGGGGGGAAGGGCTACGGGACCTGAAGTGTTTCGAATCGCGAGCATATCATATTTATTAAGGTCAACGCAGCCAGCCTACGGATTTTGGATGGAATGGCGACATGACTTGCTGGTGGCTCGGCAAGACTGGTTTCGAAAGCTTTGCAAACCATAAATTCCCGTTAACAAGAATGCCCCCTCGCCGTCCTTAATAAAAAATCACGAACGTTCATGCATACTGCAGAGCAGGAAAACACCAAACGCTTCCTCGACCAGACTTGTTGGTGCCAATAACTGGCGGACAGGAATCACGCCGGAGTAGTTGCCCAAGCAACGCCGCAATGAGTATAAAAACAAAAACCCGCCGGTCCATTGTCCCGACGGGTTTTCGCTAGCAACAAGGCCGAAGGCCGGCCAATCTGCAATTTACTTGTTAGCCACGCTTGGCCATCGGCGGCACATCGCGCTTCGGCGAACCGACGAACAGCTGGCGCGGACGACCGATCTTCTGCTCCGGATCGGAGATCATCTCGTTCCACTGAGCGATCCATCCGACCGTACGCGCCATGGCAAAGATACCGGTGAACAGCGAGACCGGGATGCCCAGCGCGCGCTGGACGATGCCGGAGTAGAAGTCGACGTTCGGGTAGAGCTTGCGCTGAACAAAGTAGTCGTCTTCCAGGGCGATCTTTTCCAGGGCCATCGCGAGCTTGAACAGCGGGTCGTCATGCAGGCCCAGTTCGTTCAGCACTTCGTGGCAAGTTTCGCGCATCAGCTTCGCACGCGGGTCGTAATTCTTGTAGACGCGGTGACCAAAGCCCATCAGCTTGACGTTGGAGTTCTTGTCCTTGACCTTGGCAATGAATTCACCGATGCGTTCTACGCCGCCGTCGCGCTGGATGTCTTCCAGCATGTTCAGTGCAGCTTCGTTCGCGCCGCCGTGAGCCGGGCCCCACAGGCAGGCGATACCGGCAGCGATACAGGCGAACGGGTTGGCGCCCGAGGAACCGGCCAGACGGACGGTCGAGGTCGAGGCGTTCTGCTCGTGATCAGCGTGCAGGATGAGGATGCGATCAAGTGCGCGTACCAGCACATCATTGACCTTGTACTCTTCGCACGGCGTCGAGAACATCATGCGCATGAAGTTGGCGCTGTAGGACAGGTCGTTGCGCGGATACACGAACGGCTGGCCGACGGAATACTTGTACGACATGGCGACCAGCGTCGGCAGCTTGGCGATCAGGCGGATTGCCGATACTTCGCGGTGATGCGGATCGTTGATGTCGAGCGAGTCGTGGTAGAACGACGACAGCGCGCCGACGGTACCGACCAGCACCGACATCGGGTGCGCGTCGCGGCGGAAGCCGCGGAAGAAGAACTGCATCTGCTCGTGCACCATCGTGTGGTTGGTCACGGTGCTGACGAACTTCTGCTTCTGTGCCGCGTTCGGAAGCTCACCGTTCAGCAGCAGGTAGCAGGTTTCGAGGAAGTCGCAGTTGACTGCGAGTTGCTCGATCGGATAGCCGCGATACAGCAACTCACCCTTGTCGCCGTCGATGTAGGTGATCGACGAGTTGCAGGCCGCTGTGGACATGAAGCCTGGGTCATATGTGAACTTGCCCGTCGCGCCGTACAGCTTGCGGATGTCGATGACGTCCGGGCCGATGGAGCCCTTGTAGATCGGGAGGTCCAGCGACGGGGAGCCGTCGGAGAACGACAGGGTTGCTTTGGTATCAGAGTTGGTCATGTCTCTTCCTTCTAGTGAGGAGGGGTGAGTCGATTGCAAAACAAAAAAAACCGAAATACAAAAACCTGCCTGCGTCAGGCTGCACGCAGTCGCGCAAGCAACGCATGGACGTGCGGCAAATCTGCATCGCCGGACGGTTCCTTGCGGGCAAGCAGCAAGTCCATCAGTTCGTTGTCCGCCAGTTCCATCAAGCGCGAAAACGCATCCACCTCGTCGTCGGTCAAAGTGGCTTCGTTCGCATCCAAAAAACGCGTGATGATCAGATCGTTTTCGAGCAGACCTCGACGCGCCCTCCAACGCAAACGGGCTCGCTTTACCGGATCGGCTTGATGAGTGCCAGACATAATTCCTCATTCGCTCTATTTCAGGAACCCACCGGAAGGCTCACCGGAAGGCTCATGAAATAAGGCGGAAGCAGTATGCGCTTCCGCCCTTGCTTGGCACTTACAGTGCGCGGCGAACCATCAATTCCTTGATCTTGCCAATCGCACGCGTCGGGTTCAGGCCCTTCGGGCAAACGTCGACACAGTTCATGATGGTATGGCAACGGAACAGACGGTACGGATCTTCCAGGTTGTCCAGGCGCTCATTGGTTGCCTGGTCACGGCTGTCGGCGATGAAGCGGTAGGCCTGCAGGAGGCCGGCCGGGCCGACGAACTTGTCCGGATTCCACCAGAACGACGGGCAGGACGTCGAGCAGCATGCGCACAGAATACATTCATAGACGCCGTCCAGCTCTTCGCGTTCGGCCGGCGACTGCAGGCGCTCTTTCTCCGGCGGAATGCTGTCGTTGATCAAGTACGGCTTGATCGAGTGGTACTGCTTGAAGAACTGGGTCATATCCACGATCAAGTCGCGGATGACCGGAAGGCCCGGCAGCGGACGCAGCACGATCGGCTCGGTCAGTTCGTTCAGGTTGGTGGTGCAGGCCAGACCGTTCTTGCCGTTGATGTTCATCGCGTCGGAACCGCACACGCCTTCGCGGCAGGAGCGACGCAGGGCCAGGGAGTCGTCCACGTCGGCCTTGATGCGCTGGAGCGCGTCCAGCAGCATCTTGTCGGTGTCCTGCAGGGTCACCGTCAGGTCCTGCATGTACGGCTTCTCGTCCTTGTCCGGATCGTAACGGTAGATTTGGAATTTCAGAGTACGTGCCATGTTCTTACCTTAGAAAGTACGTGCCTTCGGCTTGAAGGTTTCAACGGTCAGCGGCTTGGTGTTGACCGGCTTGTAGTCGAGGCGGTTGGCCTCGGAGAACCACAGCGTGTGCTTCATCCAGTTCTCGTCGTCACGCTTCTCGTAGTCGCGATGTGCGTGGGCGCCGCGGGATTCCTTGCGTGCGGCTGCCGAAACGATGGTTGCCTTGGCGGTTTCAATGAGGTTGTCCAGCTCGAGCGCTTCGACGCGCGCGGTGTTGAATACCTTCGACTTGTCCTTGAACGACACATGCTTGCGGCGCTCGTCCAGTTCCATGATCTTCTTGACGCCGGTCTGAAGCAGTTCGTCGGTACGGAACACGCCGCAGTACTGTTGCATCGTGGAGCGGATCGAATTGGCGACGTCCTGGACACGCTCGGAACCGGTGCTGGTTTCGAGACGGGCAAGACGATCCATCGCGCGGTCGGCGGCATCTGCCGGCAGCGGCTTGTGGCTCTTCTGCTTGAGGTTCTGCAACACGATATGGTTGCCGGCAGCACGGCCGAAGACCACGAGGTCGAGCAGCGAGTTGGTGCCGAGGCGGTTCGCGCCGTGCACTGACACGCAAGCGCACTCGCCGATAGCGTACATGCCGTTGACGACTTCGTTCGGAATGCCGTTCTTCGGCGCAACAACCTGGCCATTGATGTTGGTCGGGATACCGCCCATCTGGTAGTGGATGGTCGGCACGACCGGGATCGGTTCCTTGGTCGCGTCGACGTTGGCGAACTTGTGGCCGATTTCGAGAATCGACGGCAGGCGCTTCTTGATGGTATCTGCGCCGATGTGGCGCAGGTCCAGCAACACGTGATCCTTGTTCGGACCGCAGCCGCGGCCTTCCTTGATTTCCTGGTCCATCGAGCGGGACACGAAGTCGCGCGGAGCAAGATCCTTCAGGGTCGGGGCATAACGCTCCATGAAGCGCTCGCCGTTGGCATTGATCAGGATGCCACCCTCACCGCGCACGCCTTCGGTGATCAGCACGCCGGCGCCGGACACGCCGGTCGGGTGGAACTGCCAGAATTCCATATCCTGCAGCGGCAGGCCTGCACGTGCGGCCATGCCCATGCCGTCGCCGGTGTTGATGAAGGCATTGGTCGATGCGGCGAAGATGCGGCCTGCACCGCCGGTGGCGAACAGAGTGGTCTTCGCTTCGAGGATCATGACGTCGCCGGTTTCCATTTCCAGCGCTACGACGCCGAGGATATCGCCGTCCTGGTCGCGGATCAGGTCAATTGCCATCCACTCGACAAAGAAGTGGGTCTTGGCGCGAACGTTGCGCTGGTAGAGCGTATGCAGCAGTGCGTGGCCGGTACGGTCCGCCGCAGCGCAAGCGCGTTGCACCGGCTTTTCGCCGAAGTTGGCGGTGTGACCGCCGAACGGACGCTGGTAAATCGTGCCATCCGGATTACGGTCGAACGGCATGCCGAAGTGTTCGAGTTCGTACACAACTTTCGGCGCTTCGCGGCACATGAATTCGATCGCGTCCTGGTCACCGAGGTAGTCCGAGCCCTTGACGGTGTCGAACATGTGCCAGTACCAGTTGTCCTCGGACATATTGCCCAGCGAGGCGCCGATACCGCCCTGCGCGGCAACGGTGTGGGAACGGGTCGGGAAAACCTTGGAAAGAACTGCAACGTTGAGGCCTGCTTCGGCCAGTTGCAGCGAAGCGCGCATGCCGGAACCGCCTGCACCGACGATGACCGCGTCAAAACGACGTACGGGAAGTTTTTGTTTGATTGCTGCCACGATTACATTCTCCAGATAATCTGCGCGGCCCAGCCAGCGCAACCGATCAGCCACAGGATGGTGGCAACGTACAATGCGAGACGGAGTCCGACGGACTTGGTGCAGTAGTCCATGATGATTTCGCGCATACCGACCCAAGCGTGATAGAACAGCGCGAGGAAGGTGACGAAGGTCAACATCTTGAACCACTGGCGGGAGAACAGGCCAGCCCAGCCTTCATAGCTGAAATTGCTGCCGGTCAGGAAAGACACCAGCAGGATAATCGTGTACACCAGCAGAACGATAGCGGTCGCGCGTTGCGCCAACCAGTCGCGGAGGCCGTAGTGCGCGCCGACGACGAGGCGCTTCGGTCCGATATTGTTGTTATTTGCCATGTTAGAAAGCTCCGAACAATTTCAATGCCACCAGCAGGGTCAGCGCGAGGCTGAACACAAACACGGCAACGGCGGACTTGCGGCCGCTGTCCTTGTCGACGCCAACGTGCACGTCCATCAGCAGGTGACGGATGCCGGCACCGACGTGATGCAAGTAAGCCCAGACCAGCGCCAGAATGACCAGCTTCACGAACCAATGGGACGTAAAGCCCTTGAAGTATTCAAAGGAGATTTCCGACGTCAGGCTCTTGTCGAGCAGGTACAGGACGAAGGGCAAGAGAAGAAACATCAGCAGACCGCTGGCGCGGTGCAGGATGGATACGATCGCGGCCAACGGCAGCCGGTAGTGGACGGTCTGAGCAAAGCTCATTGCACCGTATTTGCGCCGGTTTTTATTCACGGCTTCGGACATGACATTACCTCCCAGGGCTTGAAAATCCCGTAATTTTCGCCGATTTTGTGCATCACACCAATAGCAATCTTCGTAGCGGGCACTTTCTCCGCTTGTCAAGAGTGACTTTCCGCAATTGCAAAACCGGCCGCCACATCAACATCAACTCAGTTCGTTCTGATAGTGATGTCGATCGGTCAAGTACAGACCGCGCCTCACCTCCACCGGCTTGTCGCCATAGGTGAAGGAAACACGCTCCACGCTCAGGAGCGGCGTTTGCTTCTCGACATTCAATAACTCAGCCGTCCCTTCGTCTGCGCTGACTGCACGGATCTTCTCGGTCGCGCGGATCATGCGCGTTCCGAATTCGGTTTCGAACAATCCGTACATCGGACCCTTGTACTCGACCAGGCGCTCGGCCGTCAGGCCCTTGAAGATTGCGCCCGGGAGCCAGAGCTCTTCGACGATGGTCGGCGCGCCGTCGAACGACTGCACGCGCTTGATGAAAATGACGGAATCACCCGACTTGATATCCAGCAGGCGCGCAACTTCTGCGGGCGCTCTCAGTCTCTTGACTTCAAGGATCTTGTTGTCGGCATAATGCGGCTCGCCGGCATCCGGCATGAGCCTGAGGAATCGGTATTGCGCACGCGCCTCGTGGTGCGTCGCGACAAAGGTACCTTTGCCTTGGCGGCGCACCACCAGGTTTTCCGCAGCCAGTTCGTCGATCGCCTTGCGGACCGTACCCTGGCTGACTTTGAAGCGGTTGGCGAGTTCCACTTCGCTCGGAATCAGCTCGCCCGGCTTCCATTCACCCGACTGCAGACTTTGCGTAATCAGGGCCTTGATTTGCTGGTACAGGGGACTGAAGGTAGGCGATGCTCCGGGAGCGGAAAGTCCAGCCCCTGCGCCGGGCGCACCGTTGGTGGTCAGATTGGTCGGGGCTGAGCTCATAATGGAGATTTCACCATAAAACCCCGATTGCCGTCCAGCAAAAAGTACAACTGATATGTCTTATATAAGATATAAGATAGCCATTGACAGATAGATCATGTGCGCCTACACTCGCGTGCACTATTGGCAGGATGCAAGCTCCGCGAGAAGCTCCGGTTATTGCGACGCACCGCTCCGGCATGGCCGGCGATCAGGCTGCGAATTGGCTGTGATGAGGGGTGGATTCGACGGTATTATTACAGGCTTGCAGAAGAATTCGAAGATTTCCCGTTTTCATTCCCACTTTGGAGATTCACCATGGCTAAAGCCCCCATGCGCGTTGCCGTCACCGGCGCCGCCGGCCAAATCGGCTATTCCCTGCTGTTCCGCATCGCCAACGGCGATATGCTGGGCAAAGACCAGCCTGTCATCCTGCAACTGCTGGAAATTCCCGACGAAAAGGCACAGAAGGCGCTCAAGGGCGTGATGATGGAAATCGACGACTGCGCATTCCCGCTGCTCGCCGGCATGACCGCTCATAGCGATCCGATGACCGCATTCAAGGATGCCGACGTCGCCCTGCTGGTTGGCGCACGTCCGCGCGGCCCGGGCATGGAGCGCAAGGACCTGCTCGAAGCCAACGCACAGATCTTCACCGTCCAGGGCAAGGCACTCGACGCTGTCGCATCGCGCAACGTCAAGGTTCTGGTTGTCGGCAATCCGGCCAACACCAACGCCTACATCGCCATGAAGTCGGCACCGAACCTGCCGGCAAAGAACTTCACCGCCATGCTGCGCCTGGACCACAACCGCGCGCTGTCCCAACTGGCAGCCAAGGTCGGCAAGCCTGTCACCTCGATCAAGAAGCTGTGCGTGTGGGGCAATCACTCCCCGACCATGTACGCCGACTTCACCCACGCGACCGTCGACGGCCAGCCGGCAAAGGCACTGGTCAACGATGAAGCATGGACCAAGGACGTCTACCTGCCAACCGTCGGCAAGCGCGGCGCAGCGATCATCGAAGCACGCGGCCTGTCGTCCGCCGCATCCGCAGCCAACGCAGCGATCGACCACGTCCGTGACTGGGTCCTTGGCACCAACGGCGAATGGACCACGATGGGCATTCCGTCCGACGGCTCCTACGGTATCCCGGAAGGCATCGTGTTCGGTTTCCCGGTCACGACCGAGAACGGCGAATACAAGATCGTCCAAGGCCTGCAGATCGACGCCTTCTCGCAAGAGCGCATCAACCTGACGCTGAAAGAGCTGCAGGAAGAGCGCGACGGCGTGAAGCACCTCGTCGGCTAAGCATCCGACATCAGGACAAACGGCCACGTGCCGTTTGTCCATTCTTGCTTACCTGCCCCACCCAGATCCTTACCACGCTTTACATGCATCCTTCCGAGGTCTTATTCCAGGGCAAGCACAAGCCGGTTTCGATTCCGGTCTGCGATCACTATGCCGGTTCCGAAAAACTGATGCAGAAGTCGATTGCCTTGCAACAAGAACTTGGTCCCGTTTTTGACATCACCCTCGATTGTGAAGACGGCGCCGCAGCAGGAAATGAGAAAGAGCACGCACAACTGATCTCCTCGCTGATCGCGAGCGACGAGAACAGGTTCAACCGCATCGGCGCGCGCATCCATGACCTGACACACCCCTGCTTTGAACAGGACATTGTTTCAATCGTCACCAAGGCCTCCGCCAAGCGCCTCGCCTACCTGGTAGTGCCGAAAGTGGAAAGCGTCGCCGACGTGACCCGGGCGATCGACGCAATCAATGTGCACGCCAAGAAGCACGGCCGCAAGAACCTTCCCATCCACGTGCTGATCGAAACCCATGGCGCATTGCATGACGCCTATGCCATTGCAGCGCTTCCGCAGGTCGAGTGCCTGTCGTTCGGCATCATGGATTTTGTCTCGGCGCACTATGGTGCCGTCCCCGGAATGGCAATGCGCTCACCCGGGCAGTTCACCCATCCGTTGATCACGCGCGCCAAACTGGAAATCTCTGCCGCCTGCCATGCGCATGGCAAGGTGCCGTCGCACAACGTGACGACAGAGATCAAGGACAGCGCGGTAGTTGCCAACGATGCCACCCGCGCCTCCGGCGAATTCGGTTATGCCCGCATGTGGAGCATCCACCCGAACCAGATCAAGCCTATACTCAAAGCCTTCGCACCACGCAGCTCCGAGGTCAACGAGGCAGCGGCAATCCTCAGCGAGGCGCACGCCGTGCAGTGGGGCCCGATACAATACAACGGCAAGCTGCATGACCGCGCCAGTTACCGCTACTATTGGGCGATACTGCAGCGGGCGAAAGCCAGTGGTATGCCCATACCGGAATCAGCAGGGAGTTTTTTGTAATCAGCATTACACGCGACGCTTATACAATCATTCCATTCAGCGCGCACAAGTGGAGACACAAAACATGAAGTCATTACCAGCATACGCACTCTTGATCGCCGGCCTTGCCGTCGGAATTCCGTCAGCAATGGCGGGCGCCACATCCTCGGACGAGGTTTCGAAAAAAGCAACCGCGAAGAAGGCGTCTGCTGCAAAGAAGGAAGCCCAGGCACAGACCGAGGACGACGACCAGCCTGATGTCAAGGGTCTGAATGCGACCGCGTTTGATTGCGAACTCGGCAATAAGATCACGATTTACAGCAATGCGGCAGACGACCAGCAGATCGCGCTGCACTGGAACAAGCGCATGCACCGCCTGCAGCGCGTCAGCACGACCACCGGCGCACACCGCTTCGAGAATTCGAAGAGCGGCCTGGTCTGGATCGGGATCCCCGCCAAGGGCATGCTGCTGGACTCCAAAAAAGGCAAGCAACTTGCCAACGAGTGCAGAAGCCCCGAGCAGGCCGGGCAAAAGGTCGCAGCGGAAAGCTGAGGCAACAATTCACACGGGGCGCACATGCGCCCCGTGTGCACAACACAACCTGCTTTATTTGTCAGCAGTTCAGTTCTAATAATCCCAAGGAGAGGTCATGTCCACCAATACTCTGAACACGCTCAAGGAATTCAAGATCTCGGGTTCCAAGAAAGGCAAGTTTTACTCCCTGCCCGCTCTTGAAAAAGCGCTTGGTGTGAACATCTCGCGTCTGCCAGTATCGATCCGCATCGTGCTGGAAGCGGTGCTGCGCAATTGCGACGGCAAGAAAGTGACGGAAGAGCACGTGAAGCAGTTGGCCAACTGGAAGCCGACGGCATCACGCGTGGATGAAATCCCCTTCGTCGTTGCCCGCGTGGTATTGCAGGACTTCACCGGCGTGCCTCTCCTCGCCGACTTGGCAGCCATGCGAGGCGTTGCCTCCAAGATGGGCAAGAAGCCGAAGAATATCGAGCCGCTGGTACCGGTGGACCTGGTCGTCGACCACTCCGTGCAGATCGACCACTTCCGCGACAAGAACGCACTGGACCTGAACATGAAGCTGGAATTCCAGCGCAACAACGAGCGCTACCAGTTCATGAAGTGGGGCATGCAGGCGTTTGACACGTTCGGCGTCGTCCCCCCGGGCTTCGGCATCGTGCACCAGGTCAATCTGGAATACCTCGCGCGCGGCGTACACAGCAAGGGTGGCGTGTTCTACCCTGACACGCTGGTCGGCACCGACTCGCACACCACGATGATCAACGGTATCGGCGTAGTCGGCTGGGGCGTGGGCGGCATCGAAGCGGAAGCCGGCATGCTGGGCCAGCCGGTGTACTTCCTGACCCCGGATGTGGTCGGCGTCAACCTGACCGGCGCGTTGCGCGAAGGCGTGACGGCGACCGACCTGGTGCTGACCATCACCGAGATGCTGCGCAAGCACAAGGTGGTCGGCAAGTTCGTCGAGTTCTTCGGCGAAGGCACGGAATCGCTGTCGACGACCGACCGCGCGACCATCGCCAATATGGCCCCGGAATACGGTGCAACGATGGGCTTCTTCCCAGTCGACGACGCCACCATCGAATACTTCAAAGGCACCGGCCGCAGCAAGGCTGAAATCGACGCGTTCGAATCCTACTTCAAGGCACAGAATCTGTTCGGCGTTCCGAAGGCGGGTCAGATCGACTATACCAGCGTCGTCACGCTCGACCTCGGCACGGTCGCACCCTCGCTGGCCGGTCCGAAGCGCCCGCAAGACCGCATCGAAATCGGCAAGGTCAAAGCGACCTTTGCCGACCTGTTCACCAAGCCGGTGGCTGAGAACGGCTTCAACAAGAAGGCGGAAGACCTGGAGGCCGAGTACGAAACTTCCAACGGCCTCAAGGTCAAGAACGGCGATGTGCTGATCGCCGCCATCACGTCCTGCACCAACACATCCAACCCGAGCGTGCTGCTCGCCGCCGGTCTGCTGGCAAAGAAGGCGGTCGAAGCCGGCCTGAGCGTCGCACCGCACATCAAGACATCGCTGGCGCCCGGATCGCGTGTCGTGACCAAGTACCTGGAGGCTGCCGGCCTGCTGCCCTATCTCGAGAAACTGGGCTTCGGCGTCACCGCCTACGGCTGCACGACCTGCATTGGTAACGCCGGCGACCTGACGGCGGAACTTAACGAAGCAATCGTCAAGAACGACATCGTGGCGTCCGCCGTGCTGTCGGGCAACCGCAACTTTGAAGCGCGCATCCATCCGAACATCCGCTCCAATTTCCTCGCATCGCCTCCGCTGGTCGTCGCCTACGCGATCGCCGGCAACGTGATGACGGACCTGATGACCGAGCCGGTCGGCAAGGGCAAGAATGGCCGCGACGTCTACATCGGCGACATCTGGCCGACCTCGGCGGAAATTGCCAAGCTGATGAAGTTCGCGATGAACGCGAAGACCTTCAAGGAAAACTACGCCGACGTGCAGGCCGCGCCGGGCAAGCTGTGGGAACAGATCCGGGGCGTGGCCACCGGCGAGGTCTACAACTGGCCGAAGTCGACCTATATCGCGGAGCCCCCGTTCTTCCAGGACTTCGATATGCAGCCAAAGGGCGCCGCCGCAGCCATCAGCGGCGCACGTGCGCTGGGTGTGTTCGGCGATTCAATTACCACCGACCACATTTCCCCGGCAGGCTCCATCAAGGAAACCAGTCCGGCAGGCAAGTGGCTGCTGGAGAACGGCGTGCTGAAGGCCGACTTCAACTCCTACGGCTCGCGCCGCGGCAACCATGAGGTGATGATGCGCGGCACCTTCGCCAACGTGCGCATCAAGAACCTGATGATTCCGCCGAAGGAAGACGGCTCGCGCGTGGAAGGCGGCCTGACGATCCACCAGCCGAGCGGCGAGCAGATGTCGATTTACGACGCGGCGATGAAGTACATCAATGACGGCGTGCCGACCATGGTGTTCGCCGGCGAAGAGTATGGCACCGGCTCCTCGCGCGACTGGGCGGCCAAGGGCACGCAGTTGCTCGGCGTGAAGGCCGTGGTGGCACGTTCTTTCGAGCGTATCCACCGCTCCAACCTGGTCGGCATGGGTGTGCTGCCGCTGCAGTTCCTGGGCGACGACTGCGTACCGGCCCTTGGCATCACCGGCAACGAAACCTTTGACCTGCTAGGCCTGGAAGGCGAAATCAAGCCGCAACAGCAGGTTACGCTCGTGATTACCCGCGCCAATGGCGACAAGCAGGAAGTGAAGCTGCTGCTGCGTATCGATACGCCGATCGAAGTCGACTACTTCAAGCACGGTGGTATCCTGCCCTTCGTCCTGCGCCAGCTGCTCGCAGCGTAATCGCGCGACGTCGTTCCCTCGGCCGCATTCTCGGCGGCCGGCGCAGCTTGGTGCAAGCAAGCTGTAAGGATACGACGGTACGCTTCCAGCAAGCCAAACGCCGGGTCGCCCGGCGTTTTTTCAGGTTCTTCTAATACTCGGAGACTTCAATCATGTGGAAAATTTTCGTAGGCTTCATCGCTTTCGCCCTGATCGCCCTGTTCGTCATCATGAAAGGCGGCGACAAGGTAGACATGCAGGGTGAGGCCGGCCACGGCTTGCCGTCCGACTCGTCGCACAGCTCGGCGCCTGCGGCGTCGGCACCCGCAGCGCCCGCTGCTGCGCCGGCTGCATCCGAACCGGCTGCTTCTGCCCCTGCTGCTCCGGCTGCCGCACCGGCCGAGTCCTCGGCTCCGGCTGCCTCCGCCCCCGCTGCACCAAAGTAAAACTTTCCTCAGCCCAAAAGCCGCATGGGACGCCCATGCGGCTTTTTCATTTTTGCGAATATACTGATTGATGACGACCTCATCGCGTCGTCAACTTCACCCAAAGCAACTTCTGGCGCACAAAAGGGTGTATTTTGGTAGGTCGTTGTCGAATCTACTACAATACGTTTCCACCGCTTCACTCTCATTCCGTCATGCGCCGCTATTCCAAAAGCTCTTCCAACAAGCTGTCCGCGGACAGCCAACGATTGGTTTCAATCGCGCAAGGCATGGCGCAAGCCTCCAGTCGTCTGGAGGAACGCATCTGGGAGCATTCGCTCGATGCCCTCATCTACAAAACACTCAAGGGATCGCACCAGGAAACCATCGACGCTGCACTTGAACACCTGTTCCGCAACGATCTGAGCGCCTACGATGTCCTTCTTGAAGCGATTGAGGCGGGAAGCGAGTCGTGTTCCGTGGAACATGACGGCGCTCATTACCATGCCCTGCTGATTGCCATTCCCATCCTGGCATGGACGAGGTTTTCGATTGCCTCCGGCGCCGTTCCGGAAGACCAGCGCAGGGCCCTGTGCGCGCATCTGCACGGACACATCCTGGCATCCGATGTTCGCGTCTCGATGGCGCCGACCTTGTACGCGATTGACCAGCTGCCGCGCAATCATGTCGAAACCTTCGGCCTGGCGCAGAAGCTGGCGCAAGCCGCGGTAAAAGGGTCGCAGGTCCGGCCGCTTGCCAACGCCCCGGAAACAGCCCCCTTCCTTGCCGACACGCGCTACTTGCTCGCCGCGGTTGCCGCGCCTGCCGGCAATCCCATTTTTTCTTGGCAGGAATCCCTGCAGCCTAACGGACGTGTGGTTGCGCTGGAGCAGTGGCGCACGCAGGCGACGCCAACCATCAACTCTCTGCTGCCCGGATGCGGCGTCGAACTGCTCATGCCGGAAGCGTATTACATTGCCTGCCGCGAAGCCGACAAGCAGATCCGTCCGGCCTCCATCCGCGCCGCCGTGCATTACCTCACCAACACGCTGGGCATTGAACCGGGCACCCTGCGTGCGGTGATCGGCAGTTTCAGTGAAGAACCGGTGGGCGGACGGGTGGATGAATACCGCGTCGGATTCACGATGCGCCAGAATCCCGAGGTGATCTACGGCGTGGTGTGGCCGTTGTACGATCAGGAAGACGAGGACGAAGCCATCGTCACCACGTTCGAGTCACTGACGACGCCGGAAATCCTGGACACCGACCTGCGCACGCCGCTGGAAGAAATCATCGCCCTGCTGCGCAGCTGCGGGATCACGCACATCAAGCGTCACGGCGAACGTTTCCCGATGGAGTTCTGCGATGACTGCGGCGCACCGCTCTATCCCGATCCGGATGCAGAGCTGGTGCATGCGGAAATGCCGGAAGATGCTCCTTCAGGGAGCGGGCATTTCCACTAAAGCGGTTTCACCCGGCCGTACAGGAGCCAAGGTGGGTCCGTACGGTCAGGAAAAGCTGCTCTGAACGTCACCACCTCGAATAGGGATTGCGCAGCAGGTTCGCGTTGAAATAGCGTGGGTCGTGCGTGACTTCCTCGCTGACCCAGTCAGGCTTGGCAAACGCCTGGTCTTCAGCCGTCAGCTCGATCTCCGCCACAACGAGGCCGGCATTCTCGCCGAGGAATTCGTCGACCTCCCAGAGCATGCCTTCATGCGGGATGCGGTAGCGCCGCTTTTCGATAAGGGGACGCTCGCACAGTGAATCCAGGAAGACCTGTGCATCGGCAAGAGGAATCGAATATTCCCATTCACCGCGCGTCGCTCCCGACGTGCGCCCCTTGATCGTCAGTACCGCCGACTCGCCTTCAATGCGGACGCGGACAATGCGCTCCGGCGCGGATGACAAATAACCCTGTCGAAGCAGGACGCCCTGTCCCGATGCTTTCCAGCGGTCGCCTCGCACGAGGAATTTGCGTTCGATTTCCACGCCCATGTTCATGCCCTCTTCAACGTTTGCAGGATCGGCTGCAGGATGGCCCGGCCCAAGCGGGCGCTGCGCGCGCCGTTCCAGCCGACAGCCGTGTCGGGCAGATTCGCGTTGTCCTTGAACGGCATTTCCAGCGTCAGCGAAACGCATTTGAAGGTATGCCCGACATACTTGGATGCCAGCTGCAACAGGTCTTCGCGGTACTTGGTCGGCTCGTAACCATGGACGGTCTGGAAATCGGCGCTCGCCTGCAAAAAGCTTTCGATAAAGGCCTGCTGTTCCTCCTGCTGCTTGGGCGTGAATCCCTCCAGCATCTCGCAGCCCGCAACGAAGACGTAGGGCAGGCTTTCGTCACCGTGAATGTCGAGGAACAGGTCGCAGCCGGTCTCGTGCATCCTGTTGCGTACGGCGAAGACCTCCGGGCTTCGCTCCAGCGAGGGTGCCATCCATTCGCGGTTCAGGTTGGCACCGGCGGCATTGGTGCGCAGGTTGCCGCGCACCGCGCCGTCGGGGTTCATGTTGGGCACCACGTAGAAAACGGACTGCTGCAGCAGCACGCGCGCAATCGGGTCGGCCGGATCGAGCAAGGTGTCGAGCATGCCCTCGACAAACCATTCTGCCATCGTTTCGCCGGGATGCTGGCGGGCGATGATCCAGACCTTTCTTGCAGCGGACGGATCGCCGATGACGGCGAGATTGATGTCCCGTCCTTCGACGGTCGTGCCAATGTCGACCACTCTGCCGACTGGCGAGCTCTCGACCTTCCCCAGCAGGTCGAGGTGGCGCTCCCACGAATACGGCTCGAAGTAGGCGTAATAGATGCTGTCACGCTCGGGCGTGTGTTGAATCGTCAGCACCTGGCCGTCGTAACTGGTCGGCACACGAAACCAGTTTTTCCTGTCGTAGCTCGCCACCGCGCGATAGCCGTCCCAGCCGCCGGGAAATGCCGCTTGCGCCGCATTGAGGAATTTCATGACGCAGGCCTCGCCCCGCGCCCCCTGCAGCCGGAAGTAAAACCACTGCAGGAAATCCGCGTGGGAATCCTTGCGGATGTTGAGTTCGATGGCCGCCGGCGAATCGGCGCGCAGGACTTCGATGGCGCCGGCGTCGAACTGACTGCTGATCTTGATAGGCATGGTTCGGTGCTGCAGTCGGAGCACGCCCGGCCGCTTGTTCCAATGTTGTTGATCCCGGTGCTATTCTGCGTGTTTTGTCTCGTTCCGCAAAGCCTGATGATCTTCGCCAAGTTGTTGCTTGCCGCCGTGTTGGCACTGGGCAGTATGACCGCCCTTGCTGATGCCTGGCCCTCGCGCCCGATCCGTTTTGTCGTCGCGGCACCCGGCGGCTCATCGCTCGACGTCATTGCACGCACCGTGGGCGAAAAACTGAAGGAGCGGCTCGGCCAACCCGTCGTGGTCGAGAACGTTCCGGGCGCATCGGGGACGATTGCCAGCGGCAACGTTGTCCGGTCAGCGCCGGATGGGCATACGCTGCTGATGTCCTACAACGGCCCCCTCGCCTTCACCCAATTCCTGACCGCCCTACCCTACGATCCCCAGAAGGATCTCGCACCCGTCATCCAGACCAGCTCGCAGCCGAACGTGCTGGTCGTCCCGGCCGGCGTGCCGGTAAAGTCCGTCGCCGAACTCATCCAGTACGCGAAGAGCCGCCCCGGCAAGCTCAACTACGCTTCGGTCGGCAACGGATCATCATCACACCTGACGATGGAATTATTCAAGGCCATGACTGGCCTGTACGTCGTGCATATTCCCTACAACGGCGCGCCGCCCGCTGCCCTCTCGGTGGCGACTGGCGACACCCAGATGCTTTTCAGCGTGCCCACGGTCGTGATGCCGCACCTGCGGTCCGGGAAGGTGCGCGCGATTGCCGTCACCGGTGCAACGCGCTTCCCACTGCTGCCCGATCTGCCCACGGTGGCGGAATCGGGGCTACCGAAGTTCGAGGCGCTGACCTGGAACGGCATCATGGTCCCCGCCGGGACGCCGCCGGAAATCGTCCAGCGGCTCAATCGAGAGGTCGACGCCATACTCCGGCAACAGGATGTGAAGGCGCGGTTGCAAGGTGCCGGCCTGGAACCGGTGGGTGGTACACCGGAGCAATTCAGGGCATTGATCGCCGCCGAGGCAAAGAAATGGTCCGAGATCATCCGCAAAACCGGCGCCAAGCTGGACTGACAAGACTACACGGGATGGCGAAAAACCAAGTCTCTGCTATAATGTTTGGCTTCGTCGGGGCGTAGCGCAGCCTGGTAGCGCACTTGCATGGGGTGCAAGGGGTCGGAAGTTCGAATCTTCTCGCCCCGACCAATAGAATCAAAGGGTTACAGATTTCGGTCTGTAACCCTTTTCTGCTTTTGAGGGCTTCGTGCCTTAGGCGTCGCGCAGGAATAAATGGATCGATTTGGCGGTCGTAGAGGGATGCAGTGCAAGGCGCGCGACACGCCGCAGTGCGAGCAGCCTCGGCGGCCCCCTGCAAGTGGCGTGCAACGCCGCAATGCGCCCGCTTCGGCCAGCAAAATCGAGCAAGTTATTCCTGCGCGATGCCTTAGATATGCATCAAGTCTTGGAGGCGCCCAGTCAAGCGCCACTTCTCGCCGTTACGGCGAAACAATTGTGATGCCCTTGTCATCCGTGATGACCATTACCGCATCGCCGACCGCGAATGCGTCAGTGTCTGTTGCCTTCTGGTCGACCAAATAGCTGCGTTGCGTGCCGTCATTGAATTGCACGGTGACGAAGGCCGGCTGGATGCCGGCTGCAGTAGCGCTACCCGAGGCACCGCTCGCACCGCTGGCGCCGCTCATGCCGGCACCTGAGCTAGATGCCGATGGATCTTGGGCAGCAGCACTGTGCACAACACCGGCAACCTTCCCCTGCTGAACATTTGTTGGCGTCGTTGTCGATGCCGACTGCTGTGCCGGCGGCGGGGTGGCGCAACCTGCGATGACGGCAACTCCCAGCAGGCAACTGAGAAGCGGCTTGAATGCAAAGGAACGCATGATGATCTCCTTGTGAGGCGTTCAAAGAAGATGAATCGGCTTTTTACCAGCAATATGATCGTTACACAGAAGCGTGAGTTCAATGATGTGATCGGCCTCATCCCGTAATGCGGGGAGGCATCAGTTTCCGCGGAACGCAACCGAGCGTTTCCGGATTTCATGGTGCTTCCGATCCACTTGTAAGCGGCGCGCAGTGCCAACTGTGAAGACGAAGCAGTTCGTCGCATGCATCATTGCGAGACATGTTAGAGACCCGGATTATGCCCGTATGCCTCGATGGACGCGATCAATGAGCCAAGACCCGAACCTTCTTCCTGCAGGTCGCCGGTGATGAAGCACGTCGGCGTACCGGCGACGCCGCCCCGGACCGAGATGGCGATTGGAGGACCAGACAGCGGGATCGCACTTCAATTCAAGTTTGACGTCTTATCCGATCTCGGTGTCGATCTACATGACTGAAATCCCCTCACGATCCCTTTCTCTTTCCGTCCGGCCTGAGCGGCAACGCGATCCCTCAGGAATTGAGCGACCGCCGGTCCGGCTCTGCGGGCGTGGATATCTCCTCCAGCGTGCGGTCGACCTGTGCGGAATGCTTCGTCGCGAGATCGCCGAGCGACACAATGCCCACCAGCTCCTTCGTGTCGTGGTCAATCACGGGCACGCGGCGGATCTGCAAATCTCCCATTTGCGCCATCACCTCATCAACCGTCTGGTCGTCGAAACAGGAGCGCACCGAGACAGACATCACGTCGGCGACATGGGCCGCGTCTGGCGCCTGCCCCGCCGCCACCGCACGCACCGTGATGTCGCGGTCGGTCACCATGCCGATCAGCCTGCGGCCATCGCACACAGGCAATGCGCCCACATTCAGCTCGTCCATCATCTGTGCCGCGCGGCGAACGGTTTCTTGCGGCGATACGCTTCTTACGTCACGCGTCATGACTTCGGCAATTCTCTGCATGTCGTTCTCCTTTTATAGGTACCGGGAAGTTCCCGGCTGTACAAAACGCTTGAGTGCAAACGCATGAATCAAGTTCCGGCCCGCATGGAACTATCGTGTATCCATGGTGACGAACAGTCGAGGGTGTACAAAGGAGTAACCATGTCCGAACAAGCGATCATCGAGGCGCTTCGACGGGAAGCGCAGGTCCTCCAGCATGACGACAGGCTTGACCGCATCATCGACCAGATCGGCAATGCCTCCATCGTGCTTCTGGGAGAAGCAACCCACGGCACGCGCGAGTTCTATCGTATTCGCGCGGAAATCTGCAAGCGGCTGATCACGGAAAAGGGGTTCGACGCAATTGCGGTCGAAGCCGACTGGCCGGACGCATTGCGCGTCAACCGCTTTATCAAGACGGGTACAGACAGTATCGGCGCCATGGATTCCAGTGATTCGTCCGCGACGGACCGCACGGCGGATGAAGCCCTGCGTGGATTCGAGCGCTTCCCGCAGTGGATGTGGCGCAATACCGAAGTCGTCGAGCTGGTCAGCTGGCTACGCATGCATAACATGCAGCTCGCGGACGACAAGGACAAGGTGGGGTTCTTCGGACTAGATCTCTACAGCCTGCGCAAATCGATGGATGCAGTCGTGAGTTACCTGTCGCAGGTCGACCCGGAAGCCGCACAGCGTGCAAGGTCGCGGTATGCCTGTTTCGATCACCTTGCCGACAATCCACAGCGTTACGGCTACGCTGCTACCTTCGGCATACGCAAGGATTGCGAAGACGAAGTGATACGGCAGCTGGTCGAAATGGTGTCCGACGGTGTCCGCTTCCTGTCGGAAAACGTGCCGAGTCCTCCCGACGAACTCTTCTACGCGCAGCAGAATGCGCGCGTTGCGCAGAATGCGGAAGCGTACTACCGTGCGATGTTCCAGGGACGAAATGAATCCTGGAACCTGCGCGACCGTCACATGGCGGAAACCCTGGAAGCGCTGCGTGCATACATTATCGAAAGAAAAGGAAGGCGCCCGAAGATCGCGGTCTGGGCGCACAACTCCCATCTGGGAGATGCCCGCGCCACCGAGATGGGCGAGCATGGCCAGCTCAATCTCGGACAGCTGGTGCGAGAGCAGTACGGCATGAAAGATTCCTTCCTGCTTGGCTTTACCACGCATACCGGAACAGTCACCGCAGCATCGGATTGGGATGCGCCGGCGGAAACCAAGAATGTCCGACCGTCCAATCCTGCGAGTTTTGAACGGCTCTTCCACAACACCGGCCTCGGCAACTTCCTTATACCGCTGCGCGACAGTACCGAATTGCACAAGCGGCTTTGGGAGCAACGGCTGGAACGCGCAATCGGCGTTGTCTACCTGCCGGAGTCGGAGCGCGTCAGCCATTACTTCTACGCCAGTCTGGCGCGCCAGTTTGATGCCGTCGTCCATATCGACGAAACCCACGCGGTCAGGCCACTCGAAAAGAGGGTCAAGCATGACGAAGGCGAAGTGCCGGAGACCTATCCTTCCGGCATCTGACGCAGGAGTGCGGTCAAAAAAAAAAGGGTTGCGCAAGCACAACCCTAAACTGCTGGGGAACAACAAACTTTTGCCATCAATCGACGATTGGCGGACGAACCATGTTCCCTGTCCGACGCCGGCAATTCGTTCAACGCAACAAGCGTCCGTCCTTTCCAATCACGGTAATCTCGACAAACCGAGAGCCAACGCGATTGGTAGGCGAAAAATTCAGGGTAAAGCCGCCCGCGTCGTAGGCATTAAGAGATTCCAGCGCCCGGATCACTTTCTCCCTGCTCAGGTTCGGCCCGGCGCGCCGCAGTCCCTCCACGAGCACCTTGGCGCCGACAAACTCCTCAAAACTTGTGTACGACAGCTCGGTGCCCGCGGGCGCATACTTCTTCATCGCTTGCTGGTACTCCTTCACAATTCCGGACGTCGGCGAATACGGATACGGCATGACTTGCGCGATGCCGATGCCGCGCGCATTATCCGGCCCGATCATCCGCACGATCTCTTTCGGATTCACCACCGAGATATTGACCAGCTGCGCCACCGTGGACACCGCACGGATCTGCTTGCTGAATGCCGCCGTGCTCTTGTTCACCGAAATCATCACAACCGCCTGGGGATTGGCTTTCGCGATCGATTTCACCGCATCGACGACGTTATCCGTGTTCTTTTCGTACGCGCCCGTACCGGCGAGCTCCAGGCCGCGCTTTTTCAGCGCCGCCTCCACCCCGGCAAGGCCGGCCTTGCCGAAGGGATCGTCCTGGTACATCACGCCGATGCGCTTCATGTTCAGCAGCATCAGCTGGTTCACGATACCTTCCGCCTCGTCGGCATAGCCCGCACGGATATGGAAGATGTACGGATTGAACGGCGTCCGCAGGATCTCCCCGCCGGTATAAGGCGCAACCAGCGCGATATTGGCCTTCTCCAGCACCTTCTGCTTGAGCAGCTCGCCGACATTGCCGGTCCCGGCAAAGCCGATCAGCGCCACCGCATCGTTCTTCTCGATCACCTCTTGCGTGAGACGGACGGTTTCGTCAACCTTGTAGCCGTCGTCCTTGACCACGTGGCGGATCTTCCTCCCATGCACCCCGCCCCTGTCGTTGACGGAGTCGAAATACACCTTGGCGCCCAGCACCATGTCCTTGCCGGTATCCGCCAATACGCCGCTCAAGGGAGCCACTTGCCCGATCACGATCTCGTCCGCGCCGACCGCGGCGATGGCAAAAGACGCTCCGATACATCCTGCCGCCAATCTCAAGCAGGCAAGTGCTCTCATGATGCTAGCCCTCCATTGTTTTCATCACCGTCGAATGCGTAGGGGTAACTGCTACAGGCTTACGCTTTTTTTTGGCGAACTCCACCAGCTCGCCGACGATGCCGCGGCGGAAGGCCAGCACGCAGACAATGAAGATGAAGCCGGTGACGATCGTGACCGACTCGCCCAGCGTGCGGAACCATTCGATGCCGGTCAGCGTAGCAATCACATCGCCCAGTTCGCCCAGCTTGTTCTCCAGCGCAATGATCACGATCGCGCCGACGATCGGGCCGGACAGCGTGCCGAGACCACCGACCAGCGTCATCAGCACTACCAGGCCGGACATGCTCCAGTGCACATCGGTCAGGGTTTCGAAGCCGAGCACGACCGTCTTGGTGGCGCCAGCCAAACCGGCCAGTGCGCCGGACAGGATGAAAGCCAGCAGCTTGTACTTGTCGACGTCGTAGCCTAGCGAAATCGCACGCGGCTCGTTCTCCTTCACCGCCTTCAGCACCTGGCCGAAGGGCGAATGTACGGTACGCACGATCAGCGCGAAGCCGCCGATGAAGATCGCCAGCACCACGTAGTACAGCGTCATGTCGCTGGCCAGGTCGATCAGTCCGAGCAGATTCCCGCGCGGCACGCCCTGGAGACCGTCCTCGCCGCCGGTAAACGGCGCCTGCAGGAACACGAAGAACAGCATCTGCGCCAGCGCCAACGTAATCATGGTGAAGTAAATGCCCTGGCGGCGAATCGCCAGGCTTCCCATCACCAACCCGATCAAGGCAGCGACCGCTACGCCGGCGATAATGCCGAGCTCAAACGGCCAGCCCATCACCTTGATCGTGTGACCGGCGATATAGCCCGCACCGCCGAAGAAGGCTGCATGCCCGAACGACAGCAACCCGGTAAAACCGATCAGCAAATTGAAGGCGCATGCAAACAAGGCGAAGCACAACACCTTCATCAGGAACACCGGATAAACCACAAACGGTGCCACCAGTGCCGCTGCAAGTGCAATGGCGTATCCGACTTTCTTATTCATCCTATTGCTCCTTTTATTTCTCTTT
>CBIHRW010000011.1:0-73951 GCA_966212545.1 uncultured Noviherbaspirillum sp. | reverse complement strand
ACGAGATCGTCACCTCGGTCAAGCATGTGGCCGACATCATGAGCGAGATCACCGCAGCAAGTCAGGAACAGAGCTCGGGCATTGAGGAAGTCAATCGCGCCATTGCACAGATGGATGAAATCACCCAGCAGAATGCCGCACTGGTGGAGCAGGCCGCCGCGGCCGCGGAAAGCATGCAGGAACAGTCCGTCAACCTTGCCCAGGCAGTCAGCGTGTTCAAGTTGGGCATGGCGGATGAACGATTTGGACAGTCGGCCATGGCCGCGGTCCCGCCGGCACCGCCCGCGCCAAGGCAGGCACTTGTGGCAAAGCCAGGCGCCGCGCGCAAGCAGGTTGTGGTAGCAAAGCCAGCGAAACCTGCATCGGGGGGAAATGGCGATGAGTGGGAAGAGTTTTAGGCCTGGACGTGTTTGGTAAGCGTTCCACTGTAATTCCGCCCAAGTCGTTGCGCAAAATGAACGCTTGTCTCAATGGAGGATATTCCTCTGCAAAATTTGGGGGATATCGAGGCGATGGCGATGGATTGCGGAGTTTCTTAGAGGTAATATGCTTGAAGGGCAGCACTGCAATGGCAGAGCCAAGGATTTGGCACTCATTGCAGCGCAGCCGGTAATTACAAAGCGGATTGCGTCGGGAGAGGTATATGAATTTGCGAAGCTTGCGCATTGGTGCGCGCCTTGGAGTCAGTTTCGGCATCATCCTTGCGATTCTCGCGTTGATGGTGGTGCTCGGAAATGCACTCATGACCAAAAACAAGCAGAGGTTGATCGAGGGACTCGAGCTCTCGGATACGAAAGGCTATCTGGCGGCGACCATGAAGAGCGCCCTTCTCGAAGGAGGCGTCGCGATGCGCAATATCGGACTTCAATCCGACGTAGGCGCGATGCAGAAGGAAGAAGGGCGCGTCAAGGCGCAGAACACACGGTATGCAGAAGCGCGCGACAAGCTCGCCGCCCTGGGTTTGACCGATGCCGAGAAAAAGATCGTTGCCGAGATTTCCCGTCTCGATCAGGAAATCGCAGGCCCGTTCAAGGAAGCGATCGGCCAGGCGCTTGCATTCAATAGCGAGGGCGCTGCCAAGGTCATCGCCAGCAAGATCGACCCGCTCAACCAGCAGGCGGTCGTTGAAATGGACAAGCTGCTGCAGTTGCAGCAGGCAGCTGCCAAGGAACTCCTGGCCAACTCCGTATCCGACGACAGCAAGCTGGTGGTGCTGCTGTTTGCGTTGGGGGCGCTCGCCCTGGCAATCGGCGGCGTTTTCGCCTGGGTGATCACGCGCAGCATCACCGGCCCGCTCAACCTGGCTGTGGAGGTTGCAAGCAAGGTGGCGACCGGCGATTTGACTGCGCGCATCGATGACAAGAGCAGGGATGAGATCGGCCAGCTCCTGGATGCGCTGCGCCAGATGAACGAAAGCCTGTCACATATCGTCGGGAACGTTCGTTCCGGCACCGAGAGCATCGGCGTGGCTTCGGGCGAAATCGCGCAGGGCAACGCCGACCTGTCAGCCCGTACCGAGTCGCAGGCGAGCTCGCTGGAGGAGACGGCTTCCTCGATGGAAGAGTTGACTTCGACAGTCAAGCAGAATGCGGAGAATGCGCGCCAGGCCAACCAGCTGGTGGTGTCGGCCTCCGACGTGGCCAAGCGCGGCGGTCAGGTGGTGGGCCAGGTGGTGGAAACGATGGGCTCGATCAAGGAGAGCTCGCGCAAGATCGTGGACATCATCGGCGTGATCGACGGGATTGCGTTCCAGACCAACATCCTGGCGCTGAATGCGGCGGTGGAAGCGGCACGCGCAGGCGAGCAGGGGCGTGGTTTTGCGGTGGTGGCGGCGGAAGTGCGCAACCTGGCACAGCGCTCGGCCGGTGCGGCCAAGGAGATCAAGTCGCTGATCAGCGATTCGGTGGAGAAGGTCGACGCCGGCAGCAAGCTGGTGGACCAGGCGGGCAAGACGATGGACGAGATTGTCACCTCGGTCAAGCATGTGGCCGACATCATGAACGAGATCACTGCAGCAAGCCAGGAACAGAGCTCGGGCATTGAGGAAGTCAATCGCGCCATTGCGCAGATGGATGAGATGACCCAGCAGAATGCGTCATTGGTGGAGCAGGCCGCGGCCACAGCCGAAAGTATGCAGCAGCAGGCAGGCACTCTGTCGCAGGCGGTTGCCGTGTTCAAGGTGGACGGCATGGCAAGCATGGCGCTATCTGCGATGTCCCAGGTTCCGGAAGTAAGCGCGATGTCGCGTTCCGTCGAAGCTGCGCCGCGCGCTGCAGCCTTGCCCAGGACCGCTGTCACGCCTGCGGCGCCGAAACCGATTGCACGAAGCAAGTCGGGCGGTCCCGCCAACGATGGCGGCGAATGGGAAGAGTTCTGAGAAATGTCCGGGAACGGTCAGGTTGCAGGAATGATCATTCGGCCTCCCGCCCGGACACAGAAGCACGCCCTCAGGGGGCACGTTTTTTTGCGCCAATTGGGACAGGATTGAAGCCCTATTCCCTTGATTGTGATTGCACGACGACAGCCATAATCTGAGGCAGAGACGCGATTTGCCAGGCGATTACCTCGGATCGGGTTCGAGGAGGGAGTTGCTACGCCGGGCAACATTGCGTTTTGGATATGCTACGCTGAAAGAGCGAGATCAATCACCAGGGGAAGCCGAATGAGGATCAGGGAACAAAAATCGGTTCGGTACTTGGTCATTGGCGGGGCCGCAGTCGCAGCGAGCACTGCGACCGTGACTTTTGTCCTTTGGATCGCCCCAGGCGCAAACACAGTTCTCCTGGCTGCCTTGGGCGCCGCCATCGCTGTCGCCATTTCCCTGCTGGCAGCTCCCGACGGCGGCGGCACGGCCCCTTTCATTGAGCAGATGGGGGATGAGGTTGACCACATCATGATCGGCGCTGCGGAAACCTCGTATTTCGTGGATTCGATCAAGAAGAAGGTGGATCTCGACCTCCAGACCACGGAAGACATCGTCGACAGGGCACAGGAAACGGCCAGAACGACCGACCAGATCGCGGCCAACGCCGAACGCGCATCGAAAGTCGCCGCGGACGTCCGCGCCGAGAGCGTCGCCGGACGCGCCGAAGTTGACCAGGGACTGCGGCAGATCAGCAACGCAAGGCAGGATGCGCAGGTGGCATCGGAGGTGATGAGCAAGCTGCAGGACAAATCCCGTCGGATTCACGTCATTACCGAAGTCATCAATGAAATCGCTGCCCGTACCAATTTGCTGGCGCTGAACGCGGCGATCGAAGCCGCGCGCGCCGGCGAGCACGGCCGGGGATTCGCGGTCGTGGCCGGGGAGGTACGGCAGCTGGCGCAGCGCACAAAATCTGCGACCGACGACATTGGTGTCATGGTGCGCGAGATCAATGAAGAGGCCGAGCGGGCCGCGGCCGGCATGACGGCATTGACGAAAAAGGTGAGCGAGGCCGCACTTAACGTCGAGCGCGTGCACACCTTCCTGGGGAACATCGAGCGTTCTTCCGCTGCGTCGGAAAGCGAAATCCAGCAGATCGCCAGCGCTTCGCGCGAGCACGTGGACTCGACCCATGTCATTGCCGATGCCATATCCCGCATCCGTGACGGCATGCTGGCGACCGAGGAGGAGCTGCCGCGGGCAGCGACTTCGGCGATGGTTCTGTCTGAACGAGGCGAGATGCTGTTCGAGGTGCTCTCGGATTCCAATGCCAAAACCTCACACGACGAGATCCGCGCCCTGGCACAGCAAGCCGCACGAGACGTCGGCAAAGCGTTTGAGCACGCGATTGCCAACGGTCAGATCACCGAGGCCGCTCTATTTGACCGCACCTACAAGCCCATTCCAAACACCAACCCGGAAAAGCACAAGACCGCATTCGACGCATTCACCGACCGGATACTCCCGGCCATTCAGGAACCCATTCTCGAACGGATGCCCCAGGTCGCTTACGCCGGTGCAGTCGACAATAACGGCTACTTCCCCACGCACAACCGGAAGTTTTCCAAGCCCTTGACCGGAAACTACGACGTGGACTTGGTCAACAACAGGACCAAGCGTATCTTCAACGACAGGACTGGTGCGCGCTGCGGCTCGAATACCAAACCGTTCCTGCTGCAAACCTACAAGCGGGACACTGGAGAGGTGATGCACGATTTGTCCGCGCCTATCTATGTGAACGGCAAGCACTGGGGCGGCTTCCGTGTCGGCTACCGTTCCAGCGCGCCGCTGGCTTCGAACGCCCATGCGGCCGCCAAGCCAGCTGCAGGCGCGCTGCCGGGGAAGCCGGGACCGGGCGGGCGCAAGGGCTGACGGGGCGCCATAGAGGGACACCGGCGTATAAACAGTAACGATAGACGGGAAAGAATTCTGGGCGTGGTGACATCGGTAAGACAGAAGCAGGAAACAGCAAAAGAGTTCGAGTTCACGCCTCGTGATTTCGACCGGGTTCGAAGCTTGATCTACAAGCGGGCGGGCATTGCCCTGGCGGAAAGCAAGCAGGAGATGGTGTACAGCCGCTTGGCGCGGCGCCTGCGCGCCACCGGAATCCGTTCGTTCCAGGAGTATCTCGACGGGCTCGAGAGCGGCCAGGACAGTGATGAGTGGGAGGCGTTTACCAACGCACTGACCACCAACCTGACCTCGTTCTTCCGCGAAGCGCATCACTTTCCCATCCTTGCGGACCATGTACGCGGCTCGAAGGAGCCGATCCAGGTATGGTGCGCGGCAAGCTCGACGGGCGAGGAGCCGTATTCGATCGCGATGACCCTTTGCGAAGCACTGGGTTCGCTTACGCCGCAGGCCCATGTGATTGCAACCGATATCGATACCAATGTCCTGGCCACGGCCTCGGCCGGCATTTACCCGATCGAGCGCCTCGACAAGATGCCGCCCGAGCAGGCCCGGCGCTTTTTCCAGCGAGGGAAAGGCGAGCGCGCAGGCCTTGTGCGCGTCCGGCCTGAACTGCGGCAGATGGTGACATTCAAGCCACTCAACCTGTTGTCGGACGAATGGCCGGTTCAGGGGCCGTTCGATGCGATCTTTTGTCGAAATGTCATGATCTATTTTGACAAGCCGACGCAGGGTAAAATCCTCACACGCTTTGCGCCGCTGATGAAGCCGGATGCATTGCTGTTTGCCGGCCACTCCGAAAACTTTTTGTATGTATCCGATGCGTTCAAGTTGCGAGGCAAGACCGTCTACGAACTGGATCCGATTCGTGGCGCAGGCCATCGCGCGGTCCCACGCAGGACTGAGAAATAAGGTATGAGCAACGCCATCGAAGAGCATTTTGCGACCAATGTCTACTACGATCGGACATTCGACTGCGACGCGGCGAAAATCCTTCCGGGCGAGTACTACTACACCTGCAAGGACATGTTGATCGTTACGGTCCTCGGGTCGTGTGTTTCCGCGTGCATCCGGGACCGCGTCACCGGCATCGGCGGGATGAACCATTTCATGCTGCCCGACGGCGGCGCCGACAGCGACAGTCCGGTATCGGCTTCCATGCGCTACGGTACCTATGCCATGGAGGTGCTGATCAATGATTTGCTGAAGGCGGGTGCGCGACGCGAAAACCTCGAGGCGAAAGTGTTCGGGGGCGGCAACGTGCTGCGCGGCTTCATTGCCATCAACGTCGGCGAGCGCAATGCACAGTTCGTACGCGAGTACCTCCGCGCGGAGAATATCCGTGTGGTGGCCGAGGACCTGAATGACATCTACCCGCGCAAGGTTTACTTTTTCCCGCGCACCGGTAAAGTGCTCGTAAAAAAACTCAAGCAACTGAACAACAATACGCTGGTGAACCGCGAGCAGGATTATGCAAGCCGCCTCCTGACCAACCCGGTGGCGGGCGACGTCGAACTGTTTGGCTGATCGCCTGGTTTTCCCCTGAGAGCAAGCATCATGAAGATTAAAGTGTTGATCGTGGACGACTCGGCGTTGATCCGCAGCGTCATGAACGAGATCATCAGCAAACAGCCCGACATGGAGGTGGTTGGCGTCGCCCCCGATCCCATCGTCGCACGCGACTTGATCAAGCGGACCAACCCGGATGTGCTCACGCTTGACGTTGAAATGCCGCGGATGGACGGCCTGGACTTCCTCGAAAAGCTGATGCGCCTGCGTCCGATGCCGGTCGTCATGGTGTCATCCCTGACGGAACGCGGCTCGGAAATCACTCTGCGCGCGCTGGAACTCGGCGCGGTGGATTTCGTCACCAAGCCCAAGCTCTCGATCCAGAGCGGTATGCTGGAATATACCGAGCTGATCACCGACAAGATCCGCGCCGCCGCCAAGGCGAGGGTGAGGGCGCGCACGGTCGCCCAGACCGACGCGAACAAGGGGCCGAGCGAAGGCCTGCCGATGATCCGCAACCCGCTGACCAGTAGCGAAAAGCTGATCATTATCGGCGCCTCCACCGGAGGTACAGAGGCGATCAAGGAGTTCCTGATGCAGATGCCTTCGGACTGCCCGGGCATCCTGATCACCCAGCACATGCCGGAGGGCTTTACCCGTTCCTTTGCCAAGCGACTTGACGGCCTGTGCAAGATTACCGTGAAGGAGGCGGAAGGAGGCGAGCGCGTGCTGCCCGGCCATGCATTCATCGCCCCCGGCCATTCGCACCTGCAGCTCGCACGCAGCGGCGCCAACTACGTGACACAGCTCGACCAGGGGCCGCCGGTGAACCGGCACCGTCCTTCGGTCGACGTGTTGTTCGACTCTGCCGCGCGCTGCGCAGGCAAGAACGCGGTCGGCGTGATCCTGACCGGGATGGGCAAGGACGGCGCGGCAGGCATGCTCACCATGAAGAATTCGGGGGCTTACAACTTCGCACAGGACGAGGCATCCTGTGTCGTGTTCGGAATGCCCAGAGAGGCGATTGCCATCGGTGCGGCGCACGAGGTCGGGGCCTTGCAGGCGTTGCCGGGAATGGTGCTGGGTTACCTGGCAGCGAACAGCAGCCGCGCGCTGCGGGTATGAGATATTGTCAGAAAATACATACGGTTTGCCTGCTGTCGCTTTTCATTGCAGCCGCAAGAGCACAACATGCTTTAGGTGCATAATAAAGTGCGGAAGGATTATACTTAGGGCGGCTGTTGCACCATGCGAGTGGACGGCGCTTACAACGGTTTGAGAAACAATGGAGTAATTCATGGCTGGTCCAAATACTAAATTCTTGGTGGTCGACGATTTCTCGACGATGCGTCGTATCGTTCGCAATCTGCTGAAAGAATTGGGCTACACGAATGTCGATGAAGCAGAAGACGGTGCCATGGCGCTCTCCAAACTTCGCAGCGAGCAGTTCGACTTCGTCATCTCCGACTGGAACATGCCGGTGATGGACGGGCTGACCATGCTTCAGAACATCCGTGCCGATGCGGCGCTTGCAAAGCTGCCGGTGCTGATGGTGACGGCCGAAGCGAAGAAGGAAAACATCATTGCGGCGGCCCAGGCCGGCGCAAACGGCTACGTCGTGAAACCCTTTACCGCAGCCACCCTGGACGAGAAGCTGACCAAGATTTTCGAGAAGCTGGACAAAGTAGGGGCCTGAAGTGAATCAGGCCTTGAACCAGCCCAAGACCGGCTCCGAGGGCATCCCCCAGGACGAGATGCTCGCACGGGTCGGCCAGATGACGCGCATGTTGCATGACAACCTGCGCGGGCTGGGTTTCGACAAGCTGATTGCCAAGGCTGCGCATGAGATTCCGGACGCGCGCGACCGGCTCGACTATGTCGCGAAGATGACGGAGCAGGCGGCACAGCGCGTACTGACGGCAACTGAAACGGCGAGCCCGGTCCAGGACAGGATCGAGGCAGAGGCGGGGACCCTTTCCCTGGAATGGCGGACTGCGATGGCAGCCGCATTTTCGGAACAGCAGTATCGTGCGCTGGCCGAGCGTACCGTGAGCTTGCTTGACGAGACCCGCGATGGCGCGGCGCTCACGAAGCAGCAGCTGATGGATATCATGATGGCCCAGGACTTCCAGGACCTGACCGGCCAGGTGATCAAGAAGGTCACCGAGCTTGCACACAACATCGAACAACAACTCGTCCAGCTTCTGGTCGATTATGCGCCGCCTGAGGTGCGCCGCGAAGTCGGCTCCGGCTTGCTGAACGGCCCGCAGATCAACCCAACGGGAAATCCCGATGTGGTGTCCAACCAGAGCCAGGTCGATGACCTGCTGGAAAGCCTCGGTTTCTGAACATGTCGACGTCCTTCACGTCGATCACCATTCCCACCAAATAACCACCCATGCAACAGGAACATTTCATTGTTCGGGAGCCGCTACTCAACTCTCAGGAAAGAGTGCTCGGCTACGAGCTGCACTGGCAGCATGCCGTCGCACCGGGAAAAAGGCCGACGGATGCCGAGATCATCTCGCTGGCGCAGTTCGTCACGGACCAGCTAAACAACGCCGAAACGGGTGCACTGCTGGGTGAACAGATCATCTTCATCGAAGCGAGGCCTTCCCTTCTGGGCCACCAAGCGCTTACCGCCTTGCCGCCGAAAGGAACGGTGTTCGCATTGCACGGCTCCGACGTCGACGGTGAGGCGGCAGTTGCGGAAGTTCATGCTGCGCGTGCATTGGGGTACGGCATTTCGATAAGGTATACCAGCCTTGCGAACGTGGACAGGAATCTGCTGCCGCATTTGACGCATTTCGAACTGGAGGTTGGGACGGCGGACTTCGTTCCGCAGGTGCAGTTATACCGGTCACTCGGCATGCCGTCCCTTCGCCTGGTCGCGCGGAACGTTCCCAACTGGCAGGCTTACGACGTCTGCGCACAGCTCGGCATGTATGCATTCGTCGGGCAACTGCACCTCTCGCCGCGGCCGGGCAGCGGTTCGAAGGAACTCAATCCCGCGCAGGCCATGATTCTCCAACTGATGGACATGGTGCGGCGGAATGAGGACGTCAAGCAGCTGGAAGGCGTGCTCAAGCGTGACGCCGCGCTGTCTTACAAACTGCTGCGCTACATTAATTCCGCCGGCTTTGGCCTCGGTTGCGAGATCCAGTCCCTCAAGCATGCGGTGACCATGCTGGGTTATTCGCCACTGTACCGCTGGCTGGCGCTACTGCTGGCGACGGCGACGACCACTGGGTATTCCCCGGTTTTGATGCAGACCGCGGTCATCCGCGGCCGGTTTGCGGAGCTGTTGGGCAGCACCTTCCTGCCGAAGAACGAAGCTGAAAACCTGTTCGTCGCCGGCATGTTTTCCCTGCTCGACAAGCTGCTTGGTGTGCCGATGGAAGACGTGCTGGAGAAGATCCAGCTGTCCGAGTCGGTAACACAGGCGCTGCTGTCCCGCGACGGCATTTACGGACCCTTCCTCGCGCTGGCGGAGGCCTGCGAATTGAACTCGCCGAAAGTCGATTCGATGGCCATGTCGCTCTGCATCAGTGCCAAGCAGGTGAACCAGGCGCAGATGTCATCCTTGGCGTGGACGCAAAGCCTGAAGATGTAATCCACATAGACCCGTTGCTCCGCGGCATGGAATAACGGGTGGTTTCCTCACTTATTCCCCGGATAGTCATTCTGTTATTTCGAGAATAATCCTTCCTATTCGTCCCCATTGCGTCATACGGAGCGCATTGCAGGGGCAAAATAGGAGCTGACGGTGGCCGAAGACAGCGATCTCGAAAAAACAGAACCAGCGTCGCCCAGAAGACTGGAGCAGGCGCGAGAGGAAGGCGATGTTCCCCGTTCGCGGGAACTCGCTACCTGCACGGTTCTGCTGGCTGCCGGCCTTGGCCTCTGGTTCACCGGCGAGAACCTGGTGCGCCGTCTCAACCACATGCTCGCGTCCGGATTGTCGCTGGAGCGGGAGCAAGCCTTCGATTTCAACCTGCTGCTCATGCGCATCGTCCCCGGACTTGCCGATGTGCTTATCGGTCTTGCTCCGCTGGCAGGAATCCTGATGCTCGTTGCGGTGGGGTCGCCGTTGCTGATTGGCGGCTGGTTGTTCAGTACTAAGGCGATGATGCCAAACTTTGCCCGCCTCAATCCGATGAGCGGCTTGGGTAACATGTTCTCCACGCGAGCCCTGGTCGAATTGATCAAGGCAATCGGCAAGACTCTGCTTATCGGTGTCATTTCATGGGTAGTGGTGTCGAGTCAAACGGAAGAGATGCTGTCTTTGAGCGCGGAACCGCTCCACACCGGCTGGGCACACCTCGGACACTTGCTCATTACCGGCTTCATCGCCATCGTCTGCGGTCTGGTCGTCATTGCCTTGATCGATGCGCCTTACCAGATGTGGCATTACGCAAACAAGCTGAAGATGACGCGCGAAGAGGTGCGGCAGGAATCCAAGGAGTCCGACGGTGATCCGATGGTGAAGGCGCGTATCCGCCAGTTGCAGCGCGAGATGGCCAAGCGCCGCATGATGGCCGAAGTGCCGACCGCCGACGTGGTGGTCACCAACCCGACGCACTATGCCGTCGCGCTCAAGTACACCGAAGGCAAGATGCGCGCCCCCGTCGTGGTGGCCAAGGGTGCCGACGAAGTCGCGGCAAAGATCCGCGAGATCGCAGCCGAACACAAGGTCGCGCTGCTCGAGGCGCCACCGCTCGCCCGTGCGCTGTACCGTCATGCCGAACTCGGCGACGAAATCCCCGCAGCCCTGTATACCGCTGTCGCCGAAGTGCTGGCCTATGTATTCCAGTTGCGCGCGTACGGTCAACACGGCGGTGTCCGTCCTGCCGTCCCGGAGCACATCGACGTGCCGACGGACTTGGACCCGTTAAACGCCGCGAAAGCGCCTGACAATGGGTTGATGCAATGAACGGCCTGACGATTCCTTCCTGGCTGACCGGACAATCGAGCAAGGCGCTCGCCGCGCCGATCCTCATTGTCATGATGCTGGCAATGATGGTGTTGCCGCTGCCGGCCTTTGCGCTCGACATCTTCTTCAGCTTCAACATCGCATTGTCCATCATCGTGCTGCTGACCAGTCTGTACACGGTCAAGCCGCTTGATTTCATGGTCTTTCCGACGGTGCTGCTGGTCAGCACCATGCTGCGCCTGTCTCTGAATGTGGCCTCGACACGCGTCGTTCTGACCGAGGGGCATACCGGCCCGGACGCTGCGGGCAAGGTCATCGAAGCGTTCGGACACTTTCTGATCGGCGGCAATTACACGGTCGGTATCGTGGTGTTCATCATCCTGACCATCATCAATTTCGTCGTTGTTACCAAGGGCGCAGGCCGTATCGCCGAAGTGGGCGCGCGTTTCGCGTTGGACGCGATGCCGGGCAAGCAGATGGCGATCGATGCCGACCTGAACGCCGGCATGATCGGCGAACAAGAAGCGCGCCGCCGTCGTACCGAAGTTGCGCAGGAAGCCGAGTTTTACGGCGCGATGGACGGTGCCAGCAAATACGTGCGCGGCGATGCAATCGCGGGCATCCTGGTCACCGTCATCAACATCTTCGGCGGTCTGATCGTCGGCATGGTGCAGCATGATCTCGCGTTCGACGCCGCCATCAAGAATTACACGCTGCTGGCCATCGGCGACGGCCTGGTTGCGCAGATTCCCGCACTGATCATCTCCACGGCGGCGGGTGTCGTCGTATCCCGTGTCGCCAGCGAGCAGGACATCGGCGGCCAGCTCATCAATCAGCTGTTTGCCAAACCGGATGTGCTCTACATTACCGGCGGTATTATCGGCGGCATGGGCCTGATCCCCGGCATGCCGCATGTCGCGTTCCTGCTGCTCGGCGGCTCCCTCGTCGGTGGTGCTCATCTGTTGAAGAAGCGCGCACAGAAAGCAGCTGTTGCGCCTCCGCCGGAACCCGAAGTGGCAATGACCGCGCCTGAAGTTGAAGAGGCAACCTGGCAAGACATCATGCCGGTGGACACGCTCGGCCTGGAAGTCGGCTATCGCCTGATTCCTCTCGTTGACAAGGGACAGAACGGCGAGCTCCTGCGCCGGATCAAGGGTATCCGCAAGAAGTTTGCCCAAGAGGTCGGATTCCTTTCGCCCCCCGTGCACATTCGCGATAACCTGGAACTCAAGCCGTCCGCCTACCGCATCACTCTCAAGGGAGTCGAAGTGGGAAGTGGCGAGGCTTATGTCGGGCAGTTCCTTGCAATTAATCCAGGCATGGCGCAGGGCAGCCTGCCGGGAACGGCAACGAGCGACCCGGCGTTCGGCCTGCCGGCAACATGGATCGACTCCGGTTTGCGCGACCAGGCGCAAGCCATGGGCTACACCGTGGTCGACGCCGGCACAGTGATCGCTACCCACCTGAATCACCTGATCACCACGCACGCAGCCGAACTGCTCGGTCGCCAGGAGGTGCAGCAACTGCTCGACCATCTTGGTAAAGAGGCGCCCAAGCTGGTCGAGGATCTCGTGCCGAAGGTCGTCCCCCTGTCGACCCTGCAAAAGGTGCTGCAGAACCTGCTCATCGAAGGCGTGCATATCCGCGACATGCGGACCATCATCGAGACACTGTCCGAGTACGGCCCGGCGACCCAGGATCCGAACGAACTCACCGCCCAGGTCCGCATCGCGCTCGGCCGCGCGATCGTGCAGCAGATTTTCCCGTCGTCCAACGAGCTGTCGGTCATCACTCTCGACAGCCGCCTGGAGCGCATCCTGATGCAGGCCTTGCAGTCGAGCGGCCCGGAAGGCGCCGGCATCGAGCCCGGCCTCGCCGATACGATCGCCCAGCAGGCCGAGCGCGCGGCGCGCCAGCAGGAGCAGATGGGATTGCCGCCGGTATTGCTCGTGCCTGGACCGCTGCGGGCGCTGCTGGCGCGCTTCCTGCGCCGCGCGCTGCCGCAGCTCAAGGTCCTGTCGCACGCAGAACTTCCTGATTCCAAGACAATTCGAGTTACAAGCCTAGTTGGAGGCCAAGCATGAACGTAAGAAAATTCTCCGCAAAGACGTCGCGCGAAGCGTGGCGCCAAGTGCGCGAAGCGCTCGGGCCGGATGCGGTGATTCTCTCCAACCGAACCATCAACGGCCTGGTCGAGATCCTCGCGCTTGCGCCGGAAGACATGTCGGCGCTCGGGGAGCCCGTGATCGAGAAGCCCGCCAAGTCGCCCCTGTCAGAATCGACGCTCGCAGTGTTCGGCGTCAAGCGCCAGTCTGAAATCGCGCCTGAGGCAACGCCTTCGACCTTCGGCGCCGGCCGTCCCATCGATAGCGACCAGGCCGCCAACCTTGCGGATGCGCTTGCCGCCAGCCGCAGTGGTTCGCAGCCCAAAGAACGCGGCGCAGCAGACATCTCCGAAGTCATGTCCGAACTGCGCGCCATGCGCGGCATGCTCGAATCGCAGCTCGCCGAGATTGCCTGGAGCGGCCAGCAAAAGCGCGAACCGATCAAGGCAAACGTCATGCGCGAGTTGCTGTCGGCCGGATTCAGTGCCAGCCTCGCGCGCTATGTAACGCAGAAGTTGCCGGCGAACGAGAAGGCCGACAACGGCCTTGCGTGGGTCAAGTCCGTCCTTGCACGCAATCTCAATGTTGTGGGCAACGAGAACGAAATCCTCGAGAAGGGCGGCGTCTACGCCCTGGTCGGCCCGACCGGCGTCGGCAAGACGACGACCACGGCAAAGCTCGCCGCACGCTGCGTCATGCGTCATGGTGCAGGAAAACTGGCCCTGATTACGACTGATGGCTATCGTATCGGCGGCTACGAGCAACTCCGCATCTACGGCAAGATCCTCGGCGTGATGGTGCATTCGGTAAAGGATGAGACCGACCTGCGCATCGCCCTTGAAGAATTGAAGAGCAAGCACACGGTCCTGATCGACACCGTCGGCATGGGCCAGCGCGACAAGATGGTGGCCGAGCAGATCGCAATGCTGTCGGGTACCGACGCCAAGGTAAAACGCTTGCTGTGCATGTCTGCCACCTCGACCGGCGAGACGCTCAACGAAGTCGTCCGCTCCTACCAGGGAGGCGGCCTTGCAGGCTGCATTATCACCAAGCTGGACGAGGCGGCCACGGTCGGTAACGTGCTTGACGTGCTGATCCGTCAAAAGCTCAGCCTGTACTACGTCGCCAACGGCCAGCGCGTGCCGGAAGACCTGCATGTACCCAACCAGCACTACCTGATCGACCGCGCGTTCAAGCTCAAGCGCGAGACGGCACCGTTCCAGTACCAGGATGACGAACTGCCGCTGATCATCGGCGGCACCGCGGCAGCGATGAATGACAAAGGTTTGCGCGAGGTGACACTTGGCTAGTTTCGATTTCGACCAGGCGGAAGGCCTGCGGCGCATGCTCGCCGGTCCCAAGCCGCGCGTATATACCTTCCTGTCGGCAGCGTCAGGCGAAGAAAAGGGCGCGATGCTGGTGAACCTCGGCGCATCGCTCGCGCAGGCAGGTCGCGACGTATTGCTGCTCGACGCGACCCTCGCATCGGAAGGCATCGCCTCCCGTTTGAATGCATTGCGCGGCGCGACGCTGACGCAGATCGCGCGGGGCGAGCGCAAGCTTGACGAGGCGATCCAGCACATGCCGCAGGGCTTTGGGGTCGCTGCGCTCAAGCGCGGTCCGCAGAGCACCGCCGTCAAGAATGCCGAACTGGCGAGCAAGATGGATGATGCATTCGATACCTTGTCCACCCGCGCCGACATCGTCGTGGTCGACGCCGAACTCGACAAGGAAGATTCGCTCGCGATCCCGGCACTAAACGAAACGGAAATCGTCATCCAGGTTGCCAACACCCCGGAATCGATCAAGTCGGCGTACACGCTGATCAAGCGCCTCAACAACAAACTGGGACGCCGTCCGTTCAGCATCCTGGTCACCGGCGCGTCGGACAAGGAGGCGCAGGTCGTGTATGAAAACATGGCAAAGGCCGCCAACCGTTATCTGGCTGTCAAGCTCAATTCCATGGGTTCGGTGCCGGCGGACGAACATTTGAAGCGCGCCATGCATCTTGGCCGCGCAGTGGTCGATGCCTTCCCGCTGGCGGGAGCCTCGGTGGCATTCAGGCGTCTTGCAGGGAAGGTTGTATTGTCGGATATGGCCGCAGCGGGATAACATGGTGGTTCTGAGGATGGTGTCGATGCGGGCACCCGAAAACTATGTACACCGTTAGCGGAAAATCGGATAAGAACCAGCTGCTGGAGGAGCACGCGCCTCTGGTCAAGAAGCTGGCGCACCAGATGAAGGCCAAGCTGCCGCCCAGTGTGGAGGTGGACGACCTGATCCAGGCCGGAATGATCGGACTGCTGGATGCTGTCGGTCGTTACGAGGAAGGCCACGGCGCACAGTTCGAGACGTATGCGGTACAGCGTATCCGCGGTGCGATGCTGGACGAACTGCGCAACAGCGACTGGCTGCCGCGCGGTATACGCCAGAACATGCGCAAGATTGAAGTTGCGATGAATAAATTGCAACAAAAGCTTGGGCGTACCCCGCTCGAAGCGGAAATCGCCAAGGAATTGAAGCTCTCGCTGGAGGAATACCAGGAGATGCTCAGCGAAGGCAGCGGCCACCAGCTCGTGTACTACGAGGATTTTCACGAAAAGGACGAAAACGAGCACTTCCTCGACCGTTATTGCATCGATGAGCAAAGCGACCCGCTGCAGGCGTTGATGAACACCGGTTTCCGCGAAGCCGTCATCCGTGCCATCGAAGCGCTGCCCGAGCGGGAGAAGATCCTGATGGGCCTCTACTACGAGCAGGAGATGAACCTGAAGGAGATCGGTGCCGTCATGGGCGTATCCGAATCACGCGTCTGCCAGTTGCACAGCCAGGCCGTCGCGCGCATGCGCGCAAGATTACGGGAGCAGGCGTGGACTGGGCTAGCCTAGCCGGACTGCTGCTCGGCGTCGCCGGCATCCTCTCCGGACAGGCGCTGGAGGGCGGGCATCTCGAATCGCTGATCCAGCCGGCGGCATTCGTAATTGTCATGATCGGCACCATGGGCGCGGTGCTGCTGCAAAGCGGCACATCTACCTTCCTGCGCGGCGCATCCATGCTGCGTTGGATTTTCATTCCGCCGGAAGACAAGTCGCACAATCTCGCCAAGGACATCACCCTGTGGAGCGCGACCGCGCGCAGGGAAGGGCTGTTGAGCCTGGAACGGTACGTCGAGTCGGTGCAGGATGGATTCACCGTCAAGGGCTTGCGCCTGATCGTCGACGGCATCGATCCCTACAAGATCCGCGAAATCCTCGACGTCGACATCTCCACCTACGAGCGACGCGAGCGCCAGGCGATCAAGATCTGGGAAGCGGCCGGCGGCTATGCGCCGACGATCGGCATCCTTGGCGCCGTCCTCGGCCTGATCCAGGTAATGGAAAACCTGACGGATCCAAGCAGGCTCGGGGGCGGTATTGCAGTCGCCTTTGTAGCAACCATCTATGGCGTCGGCCTGGCCAATCTTGTGTTCCTGCCGATCTCTAACAAGCTCAAGACTATTGTCGGCGACGAAGTTCGCCGGCGCGAAATGCTGACCGACGTTTTCTGCAGCGTGGCCAACGGCGACAATGCGCGTGTGATTGAAGAGCGCATACTGGCCTATCGCTAGCACATCATGGCGCGAAAAAAATACGAAGAAGAAAGCGATAACCATGACCGGTGGCTGGTTTCCTACGCCGACTTCATCACCTTGCTCTTTGCGTTCTTCGTAGTGATGTATGCCCTGTCTTCCGTCAATGAAGGCAAGTATCGGGTTCTGTCCGACTCCCTGCTGAACGCCTTCGGCCGGGGGCAGACCGCACCCATTCAAGGCGAGCCCCAGCCGGCGCCCGCCGGATTGCCGCGTGCACTGCCGACGCGACCGAGGACGAGCGAAGCCGTCCGCAGGGAGAAGGAGCAACTGACCGGCATGGCGCGTAGCCTCCAGCAAGTGATGGCGCCGCTTGTTCAGCAAGGGAAGGTGCGTGTCACCCAAACCGCGCGCGGCGTCAATGTGGAAATCAATGCCAGTGTCCTGTTTGCGCCGGGAGACGCTCGTTTGTCCGGAGACAGTATCCAGGCATTGCGTGCCGTGGCCGAGGTGCTGCGTGACGACGACCATGCGATTCAGGTCGAAGGACATACCGACAGTGTCCCGATCAGGAACGCGCAGTTTCCGTCAAACTGGGAGCTATCGGCGGTGCGCGCCAGCAGTGTCGTGAGGCTGTTTATTGATAGCGGTATTGCCGAGAAGCGGCTCACCGCGGTCGGTCACGGTCCGACGCAGCCAGTGGGGCCGAACGATACGGTCGAGGGGCGGATGCGTAACCGGCGGGTGTCGGTGATGATTCTGTCCAATATCCCGGAAAATGCAACCGAAGTGCCGGTAACGGCGCCGGGATAGCCGGGTCGAAGGATTAGGGGAGGGCAGGCCGGCGAGCCGGCCAGTGCGGCAAGACGGTTAGCCGACCACCAGCTTGCGCTTGTTCGGCTGTGTCGCGGATTGACCGTTGGGGCCGTACATGGCACCGCCTTGCGGCGCGCCGTGCAGGATATTCAAGGCAGCCTGGTTGCGGCCCAGATGTTGGCCGATCAACAGCCCATTTACGCGGTTCAGTTCTTTTGCTTCCCGCGCCAGTTCCAGCAAGTCTTTCCACGTCTTGCCGGCGGCGGAGTTACTACCGCCATCTACCCATTTCTGCATGCCGGATTCGCTGGCATCGAAGCCTGCGCCGGCAAGCGCGCGATGGCGGCTTTGGGCGAGTTCGCTCATGCGAGCGACGATTTTCGTCTTTTCCTCGGTAAGCTTGGCCAGCTCATCGACATTGGCGTTGATGAGGTGCGATTGCTCCTGCTTGAGTACCTCGAGCAGGGCGGTTGCGGCGTGGAGCTCTTCTCCCAGATTCTGGGCCAGGCTGTTACCTAAAGATTGCATGTATCTTATGCCTTGCGTGTGCGGATCAGGTCGTTGACCGTGTCGAGCAGTCCGTTGGCGACTTTTTCGGCGTCAACCTGGAAGCGGCCCTCCGCGATCGCGGCCTTGATCTCATCCACCTTTTTCGCGTCGAAAACACTGTTACCGCCCAGTTGCGCGAGCGATTCCAGTTTCGACGACAGGTGTACCGTGCCGGAATCGGCCGGTGCCTGACTGACGGCACCCGCCTTGTCGGCGCCTTTTCCCGCCCGGGTTTGCGTTGTGCCAACGCCCAACCCCGCGGTTTTTTTCAGTGAATCATCGATTTTCACGGCAATTTCCTTGTCTGGTTGGTCTTCTACTGCTTGTCATCTTTCTTATCGACCCAATTCGCAGAAACTTTAGCACCTAAATGATGATTCCGGCGGATTCGGGAAAAGCTTCTCGATCAGTATGTCACTTCCACCACACCGCCAGCCCGGGCGACGCCGCTGACTACCTGGCCCGAGTTCGTGCGGGCCTGCGCGACTTGGCCTTCGACGGCGTTGTTCAATGCTTTGGCCTCCGCCGACACCTGGAAGCCAGGGCCGCTTGATACCACGCGAACGCTTTGCCCCTGCTGCACCGCCTGCTGCGCCCGCAGCGCGTCGCTCCGAAGCGGAATACCGGCCGTCAGGGAGTTGACGACAGTTCTGCCTACCGCTTGGGATGCATCTGTGATGATGCCGTTTGGCATCGCCGTCAGGTCGCCTTTGATCCGAACCACGTCGTTCGGCCCGATCAGCTGGCCTTGAGCGAGCGGGGCCGCAGTGACGAGGTATTCTCCAACGACCTGCACCGTGGCACCGACATAGATTGTCCACGGTGAAGGTGCGGTGCAGCGGACGCCCACTGTGGTCTTTCCCCATACCCGGCTGCCCTTCGGAAGAAAGGCTTCAGGTGCAGCGCATGCCGCGAGGTTGGTTCGGGTATCAATCTGGCCGACCTGGATGTTCACATCGCCGGGCAGTCCGGACGCCTGCACGCGCAGGAACTGTTGAACTACCTGCCTCAGTGCGGCAGTGTCTTGGCGCTGTGACTGGGCATGAGTGATCTCCACCGGGAGGGCGAGTACGGCAAGCAGTGCGAAAGTGAGCGGGAAGGGCGGATTCATTGCAGGCTCCATGGTAGCGGTCGATCATCAAATCAAAAGCGCAAATAGGCCCCGGTTTTGAAGTCTTATTGTTTGATCAGCGCGACATGGGCATCCGTATGATCAAGCCTACATTAATCCATCATCGGTTCGAATTGCATTTTTAATAACTGATGATTTCCGGAGGTTGGCATGATCGGAAAGCTTGACGAGGCTTTGCATTTTCAGCAGACCGCACTGCGATTGCGCGCGGAGCGCCAGCAGGTGCTGGCGTCGAACATTGCGAACGCTGATACGCCCAATTACAAGGCGCGCGACATCGATTTCAGCAGTGCGCTGAAGCAGGCTGTTACGACCGCGAGTGCGCCTGCTGCAGGCGCATTGGTCAAAACGTCGCCCTTGCACCTTGCGGGTAATCCGGCGGGCCTGACCGCGAGCGGCGTGCCTGTAATGTATCGCACCGCGGCCCAAGGCAGCGTCGACGGCAATACGGTCGACATGGATAACGAGCGCAGTCAATTTGCCGACAATGCATTGCGCTACGAGGCCGGCGTTACTTTTGCTGCCGGCCAGTTGAAAAAGCTGCTGTCGGCCGTCCAGGGGCAATAATCATGTCGCTTTTTAATATCTTCAATGTGGCGGGTTCCGCGATGAGCGCGCAGGGGCAGCGTCTGAATACCGTGGCCAGCAACCTCGCCAATGCGGACAGCACGACCAGCGCCACTGGTCAGACCTACCGCGCCAAGCAGGTGGTGTTCCAGGCGATTCCCACGGCAAACCCGGCCGCTGCCGGTGTCAAGGTGCAGCAGGTCGTCGAGGATCAGTCACCGCCGAAAATGATGTACGACCCCAAGCATCCGCAGGCCGACGAGAAGGGATATGTCGCCATGCCGAACGTGAACGTGGTGGAAGAAATGGTCAACATGATCTCGGCATCGCGTTCTTATCAGAACAATGTCGATACGATGAACGCAGCCAAGACCATGCTGCTGAAAACGCTGACGCTGGGTCAGTAAGTGAGGAGTCCTGAATGACTACCGTGCAAACCACCAAGGCGATCGACGATTTGATGGCGTCGATGAATGCCAAGAGCAATACGACGAAGTCCACGGCTGACGCTGCCCAAGAGCGTTTCATGACCCTGCTCGTCACGCAGATGAAGAACCAGGATCCGCTGAATCCCCTCGATAACGCGCAGGTGACGAGCCAACTGGCGCAGCTGTCGACGGTGACCGGTATCGACAAGCTGAACACGACGATGCAGGCATTGATGAGCAGCTATCAGTCGAGCCAAACGGTGCAGGCCGCAAGCATGATCGGGCACGGTGTCCTAGTGCCGGGTTCAAGCGTCGAGCTTCAGGATGGCAAGGCATTGCTGGGCATCGATTTGCCGTCACAGGCTGATAATGTCAAGGTCACGATTACGGATTCCACCGGCGCGACAGTGCGCACAATCGATCTCGGTCCGCAAAAGGCAGGCATCGTGCCGCTGGGATGGGATGGCGTGACCAACAGCGACGCGGATGCCCCCGACGGAAAGTACACGTTCAAGGTAAAGGCGTCATTCGGGACCGAGAAGGTCGAAGCAACTACGCTATCCTTTGGCGCCGTAAGCAGCGTCACCACCAATGCGCAGGGAGTGAGACTGAACCTGCCAGGCATGGGGGAATTCAACATGGCCGACGTCCGGCAAATCCTTTAAACCTGTTGCCGAATAGCCTGAATCAAGGAGAGAAGAAATGAGTTTTCAACAAGGTCTCAGCGGTCTGAATGGCGCATCGAAGCAGCTGGAAACGATCGGCAACAACATTGCCAATGCCAATACGGTGGGCTTCAAGTCGGCGGTGACGCAGTTTTCCGATGTGTACGCGAACTCCCTGAGCGGTACGTCCGGTCTCGGTACCGCGGGTATCGGTACGCGCGTTTCGACAATCGCGCAGCAGTTCAGCCAGGGTAACATTACGGCGTCCAACAGCGCCCTTGACATGGCGATCAATGGCGGCGGCTTCTTCCGCCTCACCAAGAACGGCGCCGTCAGCTATGCGCGTAACGGCCAGTTCCAAATCGACAAGGACGGCCATCTCGTGAGTTCGGATGGTGGGCGACTCACCGGTTTTGTCGCGAACAACCTGGGCGTTCTGCAGACAGGCAGCCCGACAGATCTGAGGATCAGCACCGCTGACCTTGCGCCGCAGCAGACTGTTGAGATTGAGGCGCAATTGAATCTGGATTCGCGAGCCACGGTGCCGACGGCGGCATTCAACGTAGCAGATCCGACCACGTACAACAGTTCGACCTCGGTGACGGTATTCGACACCCTGGGTAACTCTCACGTTGTGCAGCTTTATTTCCGCAAAACCGCCGCCAATACCTGGGACGTGCATGCTTCGAGCACAACCGGCACGATTGGTGCAGGCGCGATCGCTACGCTCACGTTCAACTCTGCAGGGGTATTGACTGCGGGTTCGCCGGGAACCATCAGCATGGCGTTGACCAACGGCGCAACAACGCCGATCAACGGCGCAACGGGTATGTCGCTCGACTTCACCAGTACCACGCAATTCGGCTCGGCCTTCGGTGTCAACGCGCTGACCCAGGACGGTTTTGCATCTGGTCGTCTGTCCGGTTTCAACGTCGGCGGGGACGGAACGATTACTGGCCGCTACACCAACGGCAAGACTTCTACCCTCGGTCAAGTCATCCTGGCTAACTTCAGCAATCCGAACGGCTTGCAACCATTGGGCAATAATCAATGGGCGGAAAGTGCTGCGTCTGGCGTCGCGCTTGTCGGCGCACCGAACTCTGGACGCCTTGGCCTGATCCAGTCGTCGGCGACCGAAGATTCGAACGTTGACCTCACTGCCGAACTGGTGAACATGATTACCGCACAGCGCGTTTTCCAGGCCAATGCGCAAACCATCAAGACGCAGGACCAGGTCCTGCAAACGCTGGTCAATCTGAGGTAATGACGGCAATTGGCAATGCGGGCGATAGCGCCTGCGTTGACGGGAGAAACATATGGATCGGCTGATTTACACAGCCATGACCGGCGCGAAGCATATCCTGGAACAGCAGGCGAATACTTCGCACAACCTTGCAAACGCGGCCACGACCGGTTTTCGTGCCCAGTTGGACTCTTTCCGCGCGGTTCCGGTCATCGGGGAGGGGTTGCCGACGCGAGCCTTCGTCGTCGATGCCACTGTCGGATCCGATTTCACGCCCGGTCCGATCCAGAATACCGGACGTGAGCTCGATGTCGCAGTGCAGGGTAAGGGCTGGATCGCACTGCAGCTCGAGGACGGTACGGAAGCCTATACGCGCAACGGCAGCTTCAAGATCAGCGAGAACGGCGTGCTGCAGACGCAAAGCGGCATCAATGTGATGGGAGATGCGGGTCCGATCGCCATTCCGCCCGATGTGACGGTCACCGTCGGCAAGGATGGCACTGTGTCGGCCATTACCACTGTGGGCAAGCCGGGCGCCGCAACTCCGCTGGGGCGCATCAAGCTGGTCAATCCGCCCGAGGACACGATCGCGCGCGGCGACGACGGGCTGTTCCGCATCAAGGGGGGCGGTGAGGCGGATGCGGATGCCAATGTCGTGGTTATCGGCGGTTCACTTGAAGGCAGTAATGTCAATGTCGTGGATGCCATGGTCGACATGATCAGCCTGGCCCGGCAGTTCGAGATGCACATGAACTTGTTGAAGAACGCCGAAAGCAATGAACAGAAGGCATCTCAGCTCATGTCATTGACTGGCTGACGTCGGCCGGAGAATGTGAATAGAGTGCCGGTGCCATGAGCATGTGCCGGCAATGTAACGAGGTTACTGGAGAAAAAAATGATTCGTTCCCTGTGGATTTCAAAAACCGGTCTCGATGCGCAGCAGACGCAGATGGACGTCATTTCCAATAACCTGGCCAACGTCAATACCGCCGGCTTCAAGCGCTCGCGCGCGGTGTTCGAGGATCTGTTGTACCAAACCCTGCGCCAACCTGGCGCGCAGTCGTCGCAGCAGACTCAGCTGCCGACGGGCCTGCAGATTGGTACCGGTGTGCGCCCGGTCGCCGCGGAGCGTGTGTTCACGCAGGGCAACCTCCAGCAGACCAACAACGAGAAAGACATCGCCATCCAGGGCGCCGGTTTCTTCCAGGTCCTCATGCCCGACGGGACCGCGGCATACACCCGCGACGGCTCGTTCAGCATTGATAATCAGGGTCAGATCGTTACCGCGAGCGGCTATGTCGTTCAACCTGCAGTGACGATTCCTGCCAACGCCATCACCATGAGCATCGGCCGCGACGGCACGGTCTCGGTGACGCAGCCTGGCGTTACTGCGCCGGTGCAGGTCGGCACCTTGCAGCTGAGCACCTTCATCAATCCGGCCGGCCTCGAAGCGCGCGGCGAGAATCTGTACGTAGAAACCGCGGCATCCGGCAGTCCAAGCACGAATGCGCCCGGAAGCAATGGCGCCGGCACCCTGGCGCAAGGCTATGTGGAAACCTCGAACGTGAACGTGGTCGAGGAACTGGTCAGCATGATCCAGACACAGCGCGCGTACGAGATCAACAGCAAGTCGATCCAGACTTCCGACCAGATGCTGCAGCGGCTGTCTCAGCTCTAATGCTTGAATCCGGAGCGAGGCTGAAATGAAGCGACTGACCGAAATTGTGATCGGCATGGTGCTGGCAGGTGGGTTGGCCGGGTGCTCGACCGTGCCGGATTCCATCATTCAGCAGCCGGCTACGCCCGTTCAACCAAGGGCGGCGATTTCCACGCCGGCGAACGGCGCGATCTTCCAGGCTGCCGCCTATCGCCCGATGTTCGAGGACCGCCGCGCCCGCATGGTCGGCGACGTGCTGACGATCGCCATCAACGAACGCACCACCGCCGCGAAGAGCGCAGCCAACTCCACATCGAAATCCGGCAGCGTCGACTTCAGCGCGCCGACGGTGTTCGGCGTGCCGGCATCGACGACAGCGAAACTGGCTCTTGCTGCCGAGTCTGCCAACAGGTTCGAGGACAAGGGTTCGGCCAGCTCAAGCAATACCTTCAGCGGCACGATCGCGGTAACGGTGGTCGACGTCCTGCCAAATGGCAACCTCGTCGTGGCAGGGGAAAAACAGGTCTCGCTCGACAAAGGCGTCGAGTATGTCCGGTTCTCGGGTGTGGTGAACCCGGATAACATCAACGGCAATGTCGTCTCTTCGACCCTGGTGTCGGACGCACGCGTGGAATACCGGACCAACAGCCGGATCGACAAGGCTGAACTGATGTCGCAACTCACGCGCTTTTTCCTGAGCATCATGCCTCTGTAAGCAAGGGAGTAATGGAAGCCGATATGAACCCGAACGATCTCGCGAGGCGGAACATCCGGAAAATGCTGGCATGTGTGCTGGGGGGCATGTGCATGCTGTCCTCCGCTGTTGTTCATGCCGAGCGCCTCAAGGACCTCGCCTCGATCCAGGGCGTTCGCCAGAACCAGCTGATGGGTTATGGGCTGGTGGTCGGCCTGGATGGCAGCGGTGACCAGACTACGCAGACGCCGTTTACCGTGCAAAGCGTCGTCAGCATGCTGCAGAACCTCGGCGTCAACGTACCGCCGGGCACCAGCCTGCAATTGAAGAACGTTGCCGCCGTTGTCGTAACCGCATCGCTGCCGGCGTTCGCGCAACCGGGCCAGACGCTCGACGTGACGGTTTCTTCCATGGGTAACGCCAAAAGCCTGCGCGGCGGTACTTTGCTCATGACCCCTTTGAAGGGCGCGGACGGACAGATCTACGGCATTGCGCAAGGCAATGTCCTCGTTGGCGGCGTCGGCGCTGCGGCAAGCGGAAGCAAGGCACAGGTCAACCATTTGAGCGTGGGACGTATTTCCGCAGGGGCGACCGTCGAACGCGCCGTGCCGACAACATTGGGACGGGGCGAAGCCGTATATCTCGAACTCAACGACACCGATTTCTCTACTGCCAGCCGCGTGGTCGAGGCGATCAATCGCCGTTTCGGTGCTGAAACCGCTGCGGCACAGGACGGGAGGGTGATCCGCGTGCGAGCGCCTCTTGGCAGTGACGAGCGCGTGGCTTTCCTCGGTGCGCTGGAAAGCATGCATGTCACCCCGGCGCAAATGCCCGCGAAAGTGATCCTGAACGCACGTACCGGCTCAGTCGTGATGAACCAGGCGGTTACGCTCGATAGCTGTGCCGTATCCCACGGCAACCTGTCGGTCGTCATCAACACGCAACCCGTCATCAGTCAGCCGGCGCCGCTGTCCGGCGGCCAAACAGTGGTGACGCAAACATCACAGATCGAGATCCAGAAAGAGCCAGGGCAGGTGCTCATGCTCAAGGGCGGGACGTCGCTTGCAGACGTGGTCAAGGCCCTCAATGCTATCGGTGCCACGCCCCAGGATCTCCTCGCCATCCTGCAGGCGATGAAGGCCGCGGGCTCGCTGCGTGCCGAACTGGAAATCATCTGATGACACAGCCATGATCAGCCCTACAAGCCTTACCGGAAAGCTCGCCATCGACGTCAAGGATGTCGGCGAGCTGCGCCATGCGGCAAGGCAGAATTCGCCGGAGGCGCTCAAGGCCGCCGCGCAGCAGTTCGAAGCCCTGTTCATGAACATGGTGATGAAGAGCATGCGCGATGCGACCCCGCAGGACGGTTTGTTCGATAGCGAGCAAAGCCGCATGTACACCTCGATGCTCGACCAGCAGCTCAGCCAGACGCTGGCGAGTCGTGGAGTCGGGTTGGCCGATGCCTTGTTCCGGCAGCTGTCCACAAAAATTTCTGAGACGGCAGTGCCCGGCACGGACGACGGTCTCTCCGAAATCATGCCGCAGCCCATGGCCCCGGCTGTACCCATGTCAATGCCCACACTCGAGCGCAGTTCTCCGGCGGATGCGGTTCGGCCGAACTCGTCGCAGCCGCCTCACGTACGGGGATTCCTCGAACGGCTTGCGCCGCATGCTGAAGAAGCCAGCCGTGCGACCGGCGTCCCGGCCAAGTTCATGCTCGGGCAGGCCGCGCTGGAGAGTGGATGGGGCAAACGTGAAATCACCGGTGCCGATGGCGCGAGCAGCCATAACCTGTTTGGCATCAAGGCCACCGGCGGCTGGAAGGGGAAGGTTGTCGAGGCGGTAACTACCGAGTACGTCAACGGTACGCCGCACACGAAAGTGGAAAAATTCCGCGCATATGATTCCTATGCTGATGCATTTCGCGATTATGCGAAGCTATTAAGCCAGAATCCGCGCTATGAAACTGTCATCGCCAATGCCCGATCGGTAGAGGGGTTCGCGCAAGGCTTGCAGCGTGCCGGTTACGCGACCGATCCGAATTACGCAGCCAAGCTGACAAAAATTATCAAGCAGACAATGTCTGCTTGATTCTCGCCTCGGATCATTCATGCCGGCCTTAAGTTTCCGTCCGGTGTGCCGTTGATACTGATATCGATAGTTCGATAAAGAAAAGAACACCATGGGCTCCTCTTCTATTCTCGGCGTCGGCCAAAGCGCGTTGAATGCTGCGCAGACTGGCCTCGTTACGGCTGGGCACAATATTGCGAACGTCAATACGCCCGGTTACAGCCGGCAGGTGGTTGTCCAAGGAGCGGCGCCTGGACAGGACATCGGTGTCGGCTTCATAGGTAAGGGCGCGGATGTCGTTACCATTCGGCGCGTATTCAACGAGTTCCTGCATAACCAGGTTCAGTCGACGCAGGTATCAAAAAGCGCGCTGGACAGCTACTACGCGCAGATCAAGCAGATCGACGATATGCTTGCCGATCCGACGGCTGGCGTGTCTGCATCGATCCAAGATTTCTTCGAAAGCATCCACGATGTTGGGGCCTCGAGGCAGGCAATGCTGTCTTCTGCGCAAGCAATGGCAGCGCGCTTTCAGAGCGTCGGCGCACGGATGGATGAAATGCGCCAGGGCATCAATGGACAGATTTCGACCAGCATTGGTGTGATCAACAGCTATGCCCAGCAGATCTCGAGCCTCAACGACGCGATTGAGAAGGCGCAAGGCACGGCTGGCGAAGGAAAACCCGCAAACGACCTCCTTGACCAGCGCGACCAGCTTATCCTGGAGCTGAGCAAGGAAACCAAGGTCACGGTCGTCAAGCAGAACAATAGTTACAATGTTTTTATCGGCAATGGCCAGGCGCTCACGGTCGGCACGCAGGTTTTCAAGCTCGTCCCGGTCGCGTCGTCGACTGATTCGAGCAGGCTGCAGGTAGGATATGCGTCCAACGGAACCGTCAGCGCGCTCTCAGACAGCAGTCTGCCCGGCGGCCGGCTCGGGGGCTTGCTGGAATTCCGCACAAATTCGCTCGAACCTGCGCAGAGCGCACTGGGACGCGTCGCAATCGGACTTGCGCAGACCTTCAATGCCCAGCACCAGCTTGGCCAGGATCAGACCGGTGCCCTTGGCAGCACCTTCTTTACTGTCGCGACGCCCACGGTCAACGCAAGCAGCTCAAACACCGGTACAGCGACCGTCGCCGCGACAATTTCCAACGTCGGCCAGCTCACAAGCAGCAACTATCGGCTTCAGCGCGTGAATGGTGTCGGCGGTGCGGGCATCGACTATGTCGTGACGCGGCTTTCGGACGGACAGCAGAGCACATTTGCAGGTTTCCCGACAACGGTCGACGGCGTGACGTTCAGTAATCCGGCCGGCACGCTGAATAATGGCGATGACTACCTTGTTCAGCCGACGATGGCAGGGGCAACCAGTTTCAAGGTTGCGATCAATGACATCGCCAAGATCGCTGCAGGTGAACCGCTGCGAACAAGTGCGGCTTCAACCAATACCGGCAACGCAAAGATTACCCCGTCGACGGTGTCCTCGACGGTGTTGCTGAAGCCGACGCAACTGTCGCTTACCCATAACGGTACCGCCGCGCCCGGCGGCGCACTGAGCGGCTTCCCTGCTGGCTCGACCATCTCGGTGACGAGTGGCGGGACGACTACTTCATATCCGCCTGGCACGGCTTCAGTTCCGTACAACGCCGGCGATACCCTCACGATCGACGGCGTCAACTTGAGCGTGCCGACCACCGCTGGCGCGCATACGATTGCGCGTCCGACCGGAACGTTGACCTTCAACGCTGGAAACCTCACCGGTTTCCCACCGAACGTCGACGTCAAGGTCACGCATGCGGATGGGACCGTGACCTCGTATACTTCGGTCACCGCAGCAACGCCCGTGGCCTACCAATCTGGCGATACGATCAGTTTCGGTGGTGTCAGCTTTACCATGACTGGGACTCCAGCAAACGGTGACTCCTTTGTTGTCGAAAACAATACCGGAGGCGTGGGCGACAATCGCAACGCTCTGCGACTCGGCGCATTGCAGACCGCGAACACTCTTGGCGGCGGTACTTTAACCTATTCCAGTGCGTACACGCATATGGTCAGCCAGATCGGCAACAAGACCCGCGAACTGGACGTAGCGAGCAAGGCCGAGGGCAAAATGCTGGAACAGGCCGTCCAGGCCCACCAGTCTGAATCGGGCGTCAACCTCGATGAAGAAGCGGCGAACCTTATGCGTTATCAGCAAGCCTACCAGGCCGCGGCGAAGGTCATGCAGACGGCCAGCCAGTTGTTCGAGCTGTTGCTCACCTTGGGCACGTAGCCACTCAGGAGTAGATGATCATGCGCATCAGCACGAATACCATTTTTGAAAAAGGCACCGCCCGCATGGGCGAGCTGCAAACTGGCCTGGCAAAAGTCCAGCAGCAGGTGTCGCTGGGCAAGAAGCTGCTGTCGCCGTCGGACGATCCGGTGGCTTCCGCGCGCGCGCTCGAAGTGTCGAACGCGCAGGAGATCAATGCCAGATATGCAGTCAACCGCCGCTCCGCGAATGAATCCCTGTCGATGTCCGAGGGAGCATTGCAAAATGTGACATCGCTGCTGCACGACGTGAAATCCCTGATCGTCCAGGCAGGCAATGGTACCTTGTCAAATACGGAACGCCAGTTCATCGCAACGGACCTGCAGGGGCGTTTCGACGAATTGCTCGGTCTCGCCAACACCCGCGACGGCGTCGGAAACTATCTGTTTGCGGGCTATAGCAACGCCGCTGCGCCGTTTGCCGCAACTGCTGGCGGCGCGTCCTATTCCGGCGACCAGGGGGTACACAAACTGCAGGTGCATACTGGACGGCAGATCGAGACTTCATACAACGGCCATGCGGTGTTTGAAAAGATCGGCAGCACCAATACCTTCGTGTCCGCTGCCGCAACAACAAATGTGGGGACTGCGGCGATTTCGAAAGGTACCGTGATGGATGTTGCGCAACTGACCGGGGCGCAATATGACATCACCATTACCGATATTGCAGGCGTGCTGAACTACTCGGTCGACAACATTGACGATGCATTGCCGGCGGTTGCGACTGGTGTATATAACAGTGGTCAGCCGATTACCTTCGATGGACTGGAATTCACCGTTACAGGCGCTGCTGCGGATACGGACAGGTTCACGGTCCGTCCGACGACGACACAAAGCGTCTTTACGACGATGAAGGAGCTGATCAGTCTGTTGCAGAATCCGATCACGACGGCTGCCGCGGACAAGACAAAGCTGACAAGCGGCCTGAGCATCGCGAATGCGAACATCGACAAGGCGTTGGATCACATCCTCACTGTGCGGGCTTCGGTCGGTTCAAGCATGAAAGAGGTCGAGTCCCTCGACAGCTTGGGAGAGGACCTGGATACCCAGTACGCCAAGACGCTTTCCGAACTCCAGGATCTCGACTACATCACGGCGATCACGGATCTCACCAAGCAGCAGATTTCTCTTCAGGCTGCACAGCAATCCTTCATCAAGCTTACCAGCCTGTCGCTGTTCAATTACCTCTCTTGATTTCAGTGTTTCAAAGGCAAAGGCCCGCACTTCGCGCGGGCCTTTGACGTTTTTGGGGGGGCGTCCGTCCATTTATGCGTGGACTTCTATCGTCTTCCCACAGGTAGCGGTGCGCCGATCTGACCGACTACTCCCAATCCTTGCTGGAACAGCCGTTCAAGGGGGGGGGTTAGATATGGCAGCATCAGTGCAATCACAACGAATCCCACCCCTAGAGTAATCGGAAAGCCAATGCCGAACAGGTTCAGTTGCGGCGCGGCACGGGTAAGCACGCCTAATGCAATATTCGTGATCAGAAGTGCAGCGATGATTGGAAGCGCAAGCTGTGCACCTGAGGCGAAGATCAGACCTCCCCAGTCGGCGATCTGGCGAAATGCCGAGCCGCCGGCCGGCATAGCGGAGACCGGCAGGGTGTTGAAGCTGTCTGCGAGGGTCGCCAGCATGGAAAGATGAATGTTGAGCGCAAGGAATAGCATCAGCGTAAGGAGCGCGAGGAACTGTGCGATCGCCGATGTGCGCGCACGTGTCTGCGGATCGAAAAACGTGGCGAAGCCGAAACCCATTGTCAGGCCGGCGACTTCACCAGCCATTTCTACAGCGGCAAAAACGATGCGCATGGCAAAACCCATGGCAAGGCCGACGACTAATTGTTGGATCAGGATGATCAAGCCGGCCAGCGACATTGGGTCAGTAGCGGGGAGGGCAGGTACGGTCGGTGCGATCACAAGCGTCAGCATGACGCCGAGGCCGATCTTAACCCGAATGGGGATACTGAGATTGCCGAACAGCGGCGCGGCCGCGATCAAGCCGAGAATTCGGGTGAGCGGCCAGAGAAAGGCTGCGATCCAGGTGTTGAGTTCAGCGCTGCTGACAGAGATCATCGGGTTTTGTCTTCCGGGGCCTGTCTAGACCCTTCGACGTTTCGCCGCAGAGAATTATCCGACGAGGCTGGGAATGCTGGAAAACATCTGTCGCATGTAATCAAGCATGACCGTCAGCATCCACGGGCCTGCAATGATCAGCGCCAAAAAGATCCCTACCAGCTTGGGAATGAACGAAAGTGTCATCTCGTTGATTTGCGTCGCGGCTTGGAAGATGCTTACAACCAGACCGACCACGAGCGCCACCAGCAGCATGGGTGCTGCAATCATGATAGTCACTTCGATGGCCTGCCGGCCCATGGTCATCACGCTTTCGGGTGTCATGATCATTCCTCAGTAAAAACTCTGCGCTAGGGAGCCGATCAGCAGTTGCCAGCCATCGACCAGGACGAACAGCATCAGCTTGAAGGGGAGGGATACGATTGCCGGCGACATCATCATCATACCCATCGACATCAGGATACTCGCGACTACCATGTCAATGATCAGGAACGGGATGAAGATCGCAAAGCTGATCTGGAACGCCGTTTTGAGTTCGCTGGTGATAAAGGCCGGGATGAGCACACGCAGCGGCACATCTTCAGGGCCATTCAGCTGCGGGGTGTTGGACAGTTTGACGTAAAGCGCAAGATCGGCTTGCCGCGTCTGCTTCATCATGAATGTCTTCAAGGGCGCTGCACCTCGCTCAAGCGCCTGCGTCATCGTAATCTTGTTCTCGGATAGAGGTTGGTAAGCGTCGACATAGATCTTGTCGAATACCGGTCCCATCACGAACAGCGTCAAGAATAATGCGAGGCCGATCAGCACCTGGTTCGGAGGCGCGGTTTGGGTTCCCAAAGCTTGGCGCAGCAGCGAGAGGACAATGATGATCCGCGTGAAACTGGTCATCATCAGCAATGCCGCTGGCAGCACCGACAATGCGGTCAGCAGGATTAGCGTCTGCAAACTCAGCGAGTAGGTCTGGCTGCCACCCGGGCCGGGCGTGCTTGTGATCGCCGGCATGCCTGTTTGCGCCGCTGCCAGCAACGGCATGCCGAGCAGTGCCAACGGGAGGAGACAACTCAGGGTTTTTGCTGCGGAATGCGTGAGGCGCGAGGAATTAATTGCCATTGCGCTTTTCGATGGTTTGCTTGAGCCAGGCGGAAAAATTCTTCTCGTCGGCCGGTGATGTTGTTGCAGCGGGAAATTCCTGCTTTGCCATGGTGGAAAGTGCATTGACGCGCCCCGGCGCGACGCCTACCACGATCCACTGGTCGGCGACTTCCACGACGACGACCCGTTCGCGGTTGCCTACGCTGACGCCGCCGACAACCTTGGCTACGCTAGTGCCGCCAGCGCCTGTCATTCCCATCCGCTTAAGTATCCATGCCGCACCCGCCATCAGCGCAAGCACCACGATCAGTCCGAAGGCGACTTGTAGAAGACTCCCGGTGGAAGCGGGCGCCGCAGCCTGCTCGGCGGCGTGCGCCGGGATGCACGGCAGTACCGCAACCAGCAGTAATGATATGGGTCGGATCATTTGTTCAGCTTGCGGATGCGCTCGGACGGCGTGATGATGTCTGTGAGTCGGATGCCGAACTTGTCGTTCACGACCACCACTTCGCCTTGTGCGATCAGGCAGCCGTTGACCAGCACGTCCATCGGTTCGCCAGCCAGGCCGTCGAGTTCCACCACCGAACCCTGCGCCAGTTGGAGCAGGTTCTTGATCGCGATCTTCGTACGGCCAAGTTCCACGGTCAACTGGACCGGGATATCCAGGATGAAGTCGATGTCGTTGTGCGTGCCAGTCTTGATGCCGCCGCCGGCAAAATCCTGGAACATTGCCGGACTGGCCGGCTTGGCTGCCGCCGCTGCAGCCTCTGCCTGGGTCTGCTCGGCAAGTGCCGCGCCCCAATCGTCGTCGGCTATGCTTTGGCCATCGTTTTCGTCAGCCATGCTCATCTCCTTGCATAAATTCGTTTGAACTGTGCGTCAACAGCTTTTCCACGCGTAGCGCGTACTGACCGTTGAACTTGCCGTAAGTGCATTCCATCACGGGGACGCCGTCGACCTTCGCCTGCACGGTTTCAGGGATGGAGACCGGGATGACGTCGCCCGCTTTCATGTTGAGTACTTCGCCGAGTGTCATCCGCGCCGTGCCGAGGTCGGCGACAAGTTGCACTTCGGCGGTCTGGATCTGCTGGGTCATCAGGCGGACCCAGCGCTTGTCCATTTCCAGTGTTTCGCCCTGCAGGCTGCTGGTCAGGATGTCACGGATCGGCTCGATCATCGAGTAGGGCGTGCAGAAATGCATTTCACCGCTGACCGGGCCGAGTTCGATGGTAAAGGTGGTCGCTACCACGACTTCATTGGGCGTCGCGATGTTGGCGAACTGGGTGTTCATTTCCGAGCGCACGTACTCGAATTCGACCGGATACACCGGCTCCCACGACTTGGCATAGGTTTCGAAAACGATGCCAAGAATGCGCTGGATGATGCGTTGCTCGGTTTGCGTGAAGTCACGGCCTTCGACACGGGTATGGAAACGGCCATCGCCGCCGAACAGATTATCGACCAGCAGGAACACCAGGTTCGGGTCGAAAACCATCAGCGCCGTTCCGCGCAGCGGCTTCATGTGGACCAGGTTCAGGTTGGTCGGTACCACCAGGTTGCGGATGAATTCGCTGTACTTGTGCACTCGCACCGGTCCGATCGAGACTTCGGCGCTGCGATGCAGGAAGTTGAACAGGCCGATGCGCAGGAGGCGGGCAAAGCGTTCATTGATGATTTCCAGCGTCGGCATCCGGCCACGGACGATGCGCTCCTGCGTGGCCAGGTTGTACGGACGTATCCCCGAGTCGTCTTCCGGCGCGGCACTGTCGTCCTGGTCGCCGGTGACGCCCTTGAGTAGGGCGTCGACTTCTTCCTGGGAAAGGAAATTATCAGCCATGATGTTGCTACTGGATGACGAATGACGTAAAGAACACCCCGTTTATCCCGAGCGGCTGGCTCTGTGGCGTAAACGGCTGCTTGATGGCAGTGACGATCTCGTCCTGCAGTTTCTTCTTGCCGTCCGGCGTCGTCAGCTCCGACGGTTTCTTGCTCGACAAGAGCAGGAGCAGGCGGCTGCGCACCAGGGGCATGTAAAGCTTGAGCAGCTCGACCTGTTTTTCATCGGCGACCTGTACCGTGAACTGCACCTGCAGGTATTGCTCGACTGCCTCAGGTTGGAGGTTGACGGTGAACGGGTCCATCGCTACGAAGACCGGTGGCTTGATCGGTTCTTGCTTGGCAGGAGCGGCACCTTCTTGGGACTCGCTCATGAAATACCATGCGCCACCACCCCCGCCGATAGCCAGCAGCACCGCACCCAGCATCAGGAATAACTTCTTCTTCGATTTTCCGGGTGGTGGTGCTGCAGTCGCCACCTCTTCGAGAGGGACAACTTTCGGGTTTCCTTTCGGGGCTGTTGCCATCTATTTTTCCTCTATCCTGCTTTTAAACCCGCCTCTGGCCATTGGCCCGCGGAGTTCTCAGTGCGCTTTCTGTTCGTGATTATCAATTCCTTGTAACAGCAGGATGTGACGAATAGAGAGGGTAAGTCAATGCAATTCCGCTGTTCCGCATTTCGGTGTGCGTGCTCAGACAAAGGTGTCCACCAAACCAAGTCCCGAGGACGAAGGTTGGATGCGGCTCACGCGCACCTGGGCATCGTTGCCGGTCGGCTCCCTGTCGCCGAACTGATTTGCACCGCGCCCGGATTGGGCGGCGCTCTGGTCGAAGCCGCCTTGCTGCTGGTTCGGGGTGCCGCTGTTGACGTTCGCTTGGCCCAGTTGGATGCCTGCTTCGCCGAGCATTTCGCGCAGTTTCGGCAGGGCCGCTTCCAGCGCCTGGCGAACTTCGGGCTGCGCGGCGATAAAGGTTGCGTTTGCCTGCGAATTGGACACGTTCAGCACGACCTGCAGCGGGCCAAGATCGGGGGGATTGAGTGTGAGGGAGGCGCTTTGTTGTTCGCCCGCTACCATCCATACGACTTTCTGACCCAGCGCCTGATCCCAGGCAGGTGTGCCAACGCGCGGGGTAAGCCTTTCGACCGTGTTTGCTACCTGCTGTTGCAGGGCATTTACCGTTGCCTGCGGCACGGACTGCATGGCGGCGCTGGACGCGTTAACCGAATCACTTAGCGCAGTAGTGAAATCCTGCACCCGGGATGCGGACGCGCGACCGGCTACCTGGGCGGTGAACTCCTCAACCTTTGATGTCTTGTCCTGTGCGGTGGTTACAGGCAGCTCTGACTTGTTTGGATCTGCCGGTTTGGGAATGGATGAGCTCTGATCAGGTTTGCCGGCCAGGCCCGCGATGGTTCCGGCGGCTGGCGACGGTTGCGCGTCGGTTGTCGCCATCGCGGTTGCTGCGGTTGCTGCGGCATCCACAGGCCGCACGTCAACCGATGCCGCGGTAATCGGCACCATGGCCGGATCCACCGCAGCCTTTAAGTCCGTTTGCGGCTGGTCCGTTTGCACTGCTTGCGCTTCTCCGGCAACTGATGCCGGTATGGTCATGTCGTTGAGATTGGCAACCAGTGCGAGCAACTCCTCGGGCAGTACGGAAGTGGTGTCGACCGATTCGTCGTCTGTCGACGCCTGTTCCACAGATTTGCTTTCCTTGCCGGGTTTCGATTCGGACGGCTTGCTGGCCGCCTTCGTGGCGTGCGGGCCAGAAGCAGCAGGGGCGGCATCCTTGCCCTTGGGCGCCTCGCTTGAACCATTGCGCTGAGAGACTTCGCGGGACAATACCTTGCCGAAGGGCTCGGGGGCGTTGCCGGCGTCGGACTGCTTCGTAGGTGCCGACGTCGTGGTCAGCACGTTTGCCGCATTGGATACCTGTGTGGTCTGCATACTCAGTCCTACCATTTGTAGTTTGCCTGCCGGGTCGCGAATTCATCCATGAGCTTCTGGTCGCGCTTGTTCGCTTTGTGTTCTTCGGCCTTCTGCACGCGGGTCGCGAGAGTGTCATACGACATACGCTTGCGCTCGCATGACTGCCACACGCTGCGCTCGTCGATGATGCGGCGCTTGGCATCATCGACAATACGCTGTTGCCCGGCGATTGCCGTATCCAGCTTTTCCAGGAAAAGCTGAAAGTTGCGATAGCCGGCTGCAGTAACGCCGGAAGCGAGACTTGCCTGGAAGCGGGCCTCGTATTCTTCCCGGTACTGCAGCAGCATGGTCAGCTTTTGCTCAGTGTCTTCGCACGCACGAATCGCCAGGCCGAGGCGCTTGGCCGCGTCGTCTGTCTGGCTTGTTGCCAGTTCGATAAGTGTTTTGAGCGCAGAGTTTGTTGCCATAGTTCATTATAGTTCTGCGCCGAAAATCTCTATCCTCCGAAAAGCGTGGCAAGTTGCCCCAAGCTCTCCTGAATGCCGGACCTTTCATGGATACCCTGCTGCAGGAAGGCCTCGATTCTTGAATTCATGGCGATGGCTTCGTCCAGCACCGGATCGGACCCAGGGCTGTAAGCGCCGACACTGATCAGATCGCGGTTGCGCAGGTAGCGGGAGTAGAGTTGTTTCAGGCGCCGTGTCTGCTTCTGGTGTGCGTCGCTGGTGATGTTGTGCATTGCTCGGCTGATCGACTGTTCGATGTCGATCGCGGGGTAGTGACCCGCTTCCGCCAGACTGCGGTTCAGGACGACGTGGCCGTCGAGGATAGCCCGCGCGGAGTCGGCGATCGGATCCTGCTGGTCGTCGCCTTCGGTTAGCACCGTATAAAACGCGGTAATCGAGCCGCCTCCCACGCGGCCGTTGCCGGCGCGTTCGACCAGTGTTGGCAATTTGGCAAATACGGACGGCGGATAGCCTTTGGTGGCCGGCGGCTCGCCGATGGCCAGCGCGATTTCGCGCTGGGCCATCGCATAGCGCGTGAGCGAGTCCATAATGAGCAGCACGCTCTTGCCCTGGTCACGAAAATATTCTGCAATGGAGTGCGTGTAGGCGGCGCCCTGCAGGCGCATCAACGGCGGCGTGTCGGCCGGGGCGGCGACCACGACCGAGCGAGCCAGGCCTTCGGTACCGAGGATCTGCTCGATGAATTCCTTCACTTCGCGGCCTCGTTCGCCGATCAGTCCGACAACGATGACATCGGCGGCGGTATACCGCGCCATCATCCCAAGCAGTACGCTCTTGCCGACGCCGGAGCCTGCAAACAGGCCCATACGCTGCCCGCGTCCTACCGTCAGCATGCTGTTGATCGCACGAACGCCGACGTCAAGCACATCCGTGATCGGGGCACGGTTGAGAGGATTCGCTGCGCGCACACTCAGGGGCGCTGCATGCGCTGCATGCAGTGGACCGAGACTATCAAGCGGACGCCCTGCGCCGTCGAGCACGCGCCCAAGGAGCTCATCGCCGACGGGCAGATGGCGGCCACGATCGCTGGGCCGGCGGCGGGGGTGGTTGACGGTACCAGGCCTAGGCAGGCTTTGTACAACTTCTACCGGATAAACGCGGGTGCCGGGGACAACGCCTTCCACATCGCTCTGTGGCATCAGGAACAACTTGTCATTTTCGAAGCCGACGACTTCGGCCTCGATTTTCGCACCACTGGGCAGGGGGACAGTGCACGCACTGCCTACGGCAAGCTTCAGGCCGACCGCTTCCATCACGAGGCCGGCGACGCGCGTGACGCGTCCCGATACCAGCATCGGTTCCGGAATCGTGACGAGCGACCTGCAATCGCGCAGGTAGGCTTGCCAGCGTTCGGTATGTGGGGAGCTCATTCGAACCAGTCGGTTTGCTTGCCGAGGGCATCGGCAATGCGCTGCCACCGTACCGGCAGGGAGGCGTCGACCTGGTTGCTGGCCGTCTCCACGCGGCAGCCGCCGCGCTCGATCTGCAAGTCTTCCGCAATGCGCCAGCCGCTCTTGTCGAGTTCATCCTTGATGTGGTTGCGCACGATTGCGGCATCCTGCGGATGGAGGACGAGGAGGGCCGGCTGCTGCACGCTAGGAAGATAGCGGATCGCTTCGCTGACGACCGGTAACACCAGCTCCGGGCGCACTTTCAGCGCGGTCTTGAGCATGGCTTTCGCCAGGTCGAGTGCCAGGTTGAGCATGTCGTCGGCAACCGTGTCATTGACACGTGTAAGTTCGGCTTCAAACGCTTGGGCGATCTGCGCGACGCGCATCGTTTCCTGCGCGGCTTCTGCCCGGCCAGCCGCCAGTCCTTCCGCGTAGCCTTGGTTGAAACCTTCTGCATGGCCTTGCTGGCGCGCTTGCTCGCGTTCCTGCACAAGCTGTTCGGCGGCCTGTTGTGCAGCCTGTTGTGCAGCCGCCGCGGAGGTTTGCTGGGAGGGGCGCTCGTCGCCGAAAGACGCCAGTTCCCACCGCTGGTAGGCGGTAAGGTGTTCTTTCGGAATGACATTCGAACTCATTTGCGTCCTGACAATGCGCTATCTTGCGTTTAAATGAACTGGTCGTCGCCCTTGGCGCCCAGGATGATCTGGCCCTCGTCTGCCAGGCGCCGCACGATCTGCAGGATTTCCTTCTGCTGCGCCTCGACCTCGGACAGGCGGACAGGGCCCTTGGATTCGAGGTCTTCGCGCATCATTTCGGCCGCACGCTGCGACATGTTCTTGAAGATCTTCTCGCGCAAATCCTGGTTGGCGCCCTTGAGCGCGACGATGAGGGATTCGGACTGCACTTCGCGCAGCAGCACCTGGATGCCGCGGTCGTCGATGTCGATGATGTTGTCGAACACGAACATCTCGTCCATGATTTTTTGGGCGAGGTCGTTATCGTAGTTCTTCAGGTTGTCCATCACCGATGTTTCGGTGTCGCCGCTCATGAAGTTGAGGATTTCCGCCGCGGTGCGCACGCCGCCGATCGGCTTCTTCTTCAGGTTTTCGTTACCGGTCAGGAGCTTGGTCAGCACTTCATTCAATTCACGCAGCGCGGTCGGCTGCACGCCGTCGAGCGTGGCGATGCGCAGCACCACGTCGTTGCGCAGTCGCTCGGTGAAGTACGTGAGGACTTCGCAGGCGTGATAGCGCTCGAGATGCACCAGGATGGTTGCGATGATCTGGGGATGCTCGTTGCGGATCAGGTCGGCGACGGACTGTGCGTCCATCCACTTCAGGCTTTCGATGCCGCTGGCGTCGCGCGTGCCGAGGATGCGGGTCAGCAGCGAAGATGCCTTGTCTTCGCCGAGCGCCTTGGTCAGCACGCTGCGGATGTATTCGTCGGAATCGAGGCCAAAGGAGGTGTTCTGCTCCGTCTCCGAGCGGAAGTCGTCGAGCACGGCCTCGAGCTGCTCGCTGGCGACCGCCTTCATGGCCGACATGGCCGCGCCGAGCTTCTGGACCTCACGCGGGCCGAGGTATTTCATCACCTCCGCGGCTTCTTCCTCGCCGAGGGCCAGCATCAGGATTGCACCCTTGGTTACGCCATCCTCATTCATTTGTTCCTACCCATGCCTTGACTACGTTTGCTACCATTTTCGGATCGTTTCGGGCGAGTGTCTTCGCTGCCTCCAGGTTGTCCTGGTAACTGCGCGGCTTTGAGCCCATCGGTTCGACTTCGTGCGGGATCTGAGCGAGGTCCGGTTCCGGCAGTGCGGGCGGCGGTTCGAAGGTCTTCATGATCCGCGCGAACAAGGGCTTCAGCACGGCAAAGAACAGATACAGCAGGATCCCGATTCCCAGCGCATATTTGCCGCCGCTCAGGGCCATGTCAACGGCTTCCGGGCGCTTCCAGATCGGCGTTTCCGGGATGACTTCCTTTTCCGCACCGGCGAAGGGACTGTTCACCACGTTCAGGCTGTCGCCGCGATCCTTGTTGAAACCCATCGCTTCCTTCACCAGGTCGGTGATCTGGGTCTTTTCGGCGTCGGTCAGCGGCTTCATCGTGACCTTGCCGTCCTTGGCGACTTCCTTCTTGTAGTTGACGACTACTGCAACGGACAGGCGCTTGATGCCGCCCATCGGCTGTTGTACGTAGCGCACCGTCTTGTCGACTTCATAGTTGACGGTCATGTCCTTTTGCACATTGCCCGCCGATGCCGTGGAGCCCGTCGCCGCTGTAGAGCCAGGCGCGCTGGCGCCGGAGATCGGGGCCGAGGCGTTCGGCTGCGGCTGGTTCGTCAGGGCGCCGGGAACGCCGGAAGCGCCCAAGGGGCTGTTGCTCTGCGATTCACTGGTCTGCTGGCTGCGGATGGCTGACGCGTTTGGCGTGCCGTTCGGCTTGTAGATTTCCGCCGCTTGCTCCGAGTGCGAGAAGTCGACGTCGGCCGTCGCTTCGGCGCGCACATTGTTGGCGCCCACGATGGGCGTGACGATGGATTCGATGCGCTTGACGATGCTTTGCTGCAGTTCCTGCACATACTTCAGCTGCGTGGGGTCAAGGCCATTGCTGTTGCCCTGTTTGCCGGACTCGGACAGGAGATTGCCGTTCTGGTCCACTACGGTCACGTTCTTGGTCGGCAGGTCGGGGACGCTGCTGGCGACCAGGTGCACGATGGCGCTCACCTGCTGCGGATCCATGGTGCGGCCGGCGTGCAGATTAAGCAGGACCGATGCGGTCGGCTTCTGCTGGTCGCGCACGAATACGGAAGCCTTCGGCAGCGCCAGGTGGACACGTGCTGCCTGCACCGCGCCAAGCGACTGGATGGAGCGCGCAAGTTCACCCTCGAGGGCGCGTTGGAAGTTGACCTGTTCGAGGAATTGCGACACACCCAGTTTCTGGTTTTCCATCAGCTCGAAGCCGACGTTGCCGCCTTTGGGCAGTCCCTGCGCAGCGAGCTTCAGGCGCACGTCGTGGACTTGGTTGGCGGGCACAAGGATGGCACTGCCGCCATCGGCAAACTTGTAGGGGACGTTCGATTGCTGCAGGGCGGCGACGATCGCGCCGCCATCACGGTCGGAAAAGTTGGAGAAGAGGACGCGGTAGTCGGGGGACTGGCTCCACATCCAGACACCCGACATTACGCCGAGCACGGCGGCCACGCCGAGCATCAGGAAGAAATTGCGCCCGCCCGGCGTCTGCGCGAAGCCGACAATGCCTCCCGGGTTTGTCGGAACGACAGCGCCTTCACCCGCTACCGCCACGGCGCGCCTCCTGCATTGCTGTCGATAACGATGTTATTGGTCATGTTGGTCCTGCAAATCGAGGTTTTTCCCTTAGTGTAGGATTTTCTTCTGGTTAAGCGAAGTTAATCGTTGGAACAGAGCAATTTTTCCTGTGTTTATCCCGGTCAGATGCGGCTTTTTGGGGTGTTACCGTAGCGCTGTGAAAAAAGGCGATGCCGCCGGCCTTGGCGGACGAGGTATTGGGAGGGAAAATCATGAAAACCGGGATGATCGACGCAAGCAAGATCGAAGCGATGATTGCACAGCTCAAGGCAGCGGCAACCCGTCCTGAGAGTGCGCTCGCGCCGGTACAGGGCGAGAAGCCGGCGGCCAGGGCCGATTTCGCCGGGGCCCTGAAGTCCGCACTGGACCAGGTCAACAATGCGCAGTCCAAGTCGGAAGACCTCGCCAAGCGGTTTGTGTTGGGCGACGACAGCGTTAATCTTTCCGACGTCATGATCAACTCGCAGAAAGCCAATATTGCGTTTCAGGCTACGATCCAGGTACGCAACAAGCTTGTGTCGGCGTATCACGACATCATGAACATGCAGGTATAGGGGCGCGCCATCCTGATGCTTGTCGGATGGACTTCCGTCAGAAACGACACATGCCGGTTTTCATCACCGGTGCCACCTCGATGCCATTGAACTTGGCAATCGGACATCGTCCAAAATGTGCCTGATCAGGTCAGACCTGTGGCTTTGGCATTGCGCTCGCGTTCGAGCTTCGTGATGTATCGCTGGACAGCGGCAAGCATCGGGCTCGGCAGGTTGATAAACATGCATCCGATCTTGCGAATGGACTTGCCGCTTGCCAGAGTCAGGTCGTGCGAGTTACGAATCTGGAGGTCGGCCGTGACGACCGTTCCGCCGGGGAGGTCGAGCCGGCAGTCCTTGTAAATGCGCCCGATTGTATTGTCCAGCAGCTTCTTCTCGTCGACTACACCGATGCCGCCGCCGCTGATGTCCTTGAGGGTGACGACCACGGTCGTGCCGGGGCCGCCTGACTCATCATCGGCAGGGACTCGGATGGTGCAGCGGACAGGGTTTGCCACGGGAGTCGGCACACGGTAGTACTCGCGCCGCTGCAGGCGGATCAGGCTGGCCGGGATGGCGATGTACAGGGCAGGGAGGTTGTCATAAAGGCACTCCTTGACCTTGTTCGTGAAAAACAGGATGCGGATGCTGTCGAGGACGGTCTCGAACGAGATGTTGTCACTGCCGACGATGCGCTGGTTGAGCGCGTTATTCGGCGCGCGGTCGATCACGACGATGCCACTTTCCTCGTCGACTTCCAGGATCGACGTCACGACAGCATCCGAGCCGCCCGCGGCGTGCATCGTCACCAGCTGGTTACGCTCCTGCATGGAGCGCAGCAACCCGATGATTTCCCTGCGCGAGTGGACTTGGTACGGGCTGACGTCCTCCGTGCCGAACTTGGTATTGAATGACATTTATTCCTGCTTTTCCGGTGCTTGTAAGGGGCGGGGGTATGGCCCCTTGTCTCCAGTGTGCTTGATAGCGTCGATATGGTAAAGCCATGCGAGTAATTCCGCCACTACCCGGTACAAAGTTGGAGGAATATGTCTATCCAGGTCGACCTGCATCAGCAACGCGACCAGCTCCTTGGACTCGTGGACGAATACGCCGTGTTCACGCGCGCGCTTGATGATCTCCTCGGCGATCAGGCCGCGCCCCTTGGCCGCCACCTTGGGGGCGAGGTCGCCGGTCTGATAGGCGAGTGCGACGGCGGTTTGGGCAGGGTTAGGACGATTCATTCTGCTTCACCGTCAATGAATCGAGGGGCGCGCCGGCTGCTTCCAGCGCGTCGGCCAGCAGGCCGCCAAACACGCGAACTGTTGCGGCAGCATCTTCGGTTTGCGTGCCGACCTGTACGTGGACACGGTTCCCCAGCAGACGGATGGTTGCCGAAACTCCGCCGAGGTTCGGCAGTTCGAAGCGTACGGTGCTTGTCCATGCGGACGGCTGCTCGCCTTGCGCGCCTTGTGCGCCGCCTCCCTCAGGGTTCTCCTCCTGTATCTCCCACTCCATCGGCATGCCCGGCCAGAGCTGGCCCTGCCATTTGATCATCTGGTGTTCGAGTGCATTCAGTTGAAGGTTGATGATGCGGGCGGCCTCGGGATCGACGGAAGGCAAAGCAGGCTGTGCCGGGGTAATCAGGTCGGCGTCGGTCGAGGCTGGATTTCCGGCGTGGATCTGCGCTTCGCGGATCAGGTTCATTAGCTTCTGCGCGCCTTCTCCGATCTCTCGCATGTTTGCCGCCAGCCGTCCAAGGTCTACATTCGTTGATTCTTTTGTTTCGGCGGCAGGCTGCTGTTTGAGACTGCCGGCCAGTTGGGCCTGTGGTTCCCGGGTCAGTTCCGCCGTCTGCCGGGTTCCGCTGATCCAATCGTGCAGGTGGGACTCATAGAACAGGCCACTGGCCGAGAGCGCGTTTTGCAGTGCGTTGGCAACCTGCTTAGGCTCAAGTGCAGAAGGGGAGGGAACCAGCGGGATGCGGGTGGTGACGGCGGTGGGGGCGCCTTCCTGCTTGGCGGCATGGATAAGGTGATCAATCAGGCGGGCAGTGGTGCTCAGAGAAGCCGGGGCGCTACCTTGTTGCTGTGTCAACAGGAATGTCGGCCGGGGATCATTGGCGACAAAAACCATCGATAGTGTGTCGCCGACTTTTGTGCCGACCGGCAGGGCCATGCGGGCGGTAGTGTCGGCGACCTTCACCAGGTAGGTGCCATCGTCCAGCATCGCGTCCACGGTGGCTTGAAGCTCACGCCCGATCGCGATCTGGTTCAGGCGGCGGAATACTTCGAGGCGCGCATCGGTTGACGAGACGACAGTCGTTGCGGCCTCTAGGGAGGCCGGGGGCCGGGTGGGATTGAGATCGGCCCGCGGCAGCATGGCCTTTACCCGGTCTGGTTCGCGCCGTAGGCCTGGGAGAGTTTACGCTCGGTGCCGGCGCTGTTGATCATCGCGGACAGTTGGGCCATCCACGGTTCGGTGATGTCGCGGATCTGGCGATCATCATCAAGGATCTTTTTGATGATCCGGGTCTTTTTCTCGCGGGCCAGCGGCGTCAGTGGCTGCCGGGCCTGGTCGTTCTGCTTGATGATTTCTACCTGGCTTGAGCAGCGCGATTCGAGTGCTGCCAATTGCTCCCAGTCGCCAGTACGTGCGGCAGCCAGCATCTGGTCGGTGATCTCAGCAACAGTCTCGTAGAGGGAGAGAATTTCTTGGGTATCCATTTAATCAGGCTTTCACTAGACGAGACGGTGCTTGCGGGGCAAGCGCGTCGTAGGCTTTTGGCGGAACAGATGGCTGTGCTTGCTGCGGGGCGGCAGCGCCCGGTGCGGGCGCGATGGATTCCCAGGCGTCTTTCAGCCCCTTGAGCAATTGATAGACTTCTTCCAGAACGCTTTGCTGATTCTTCAGGTTCGCGATGACGAGGCGGCTGCTCATGTACTCATACAACGCGTCGAGATTGAGTGCGACTTCGCCGCCAACCTTCTTGTCGAGGCTGGCGCGCAAGCCGCTCTCGATGATTGTGATGGCCTTGGAAATGGCCTCACCCTTGCGCGCAATGTCGCCGGATTGCATATGCTGAATCGCGGAGCTGATTGCGACCAGCGCGCCCTCGAACAGCATCACGACAAGCTTGTGCGGGCTTGCCGCGACCACTCCCGTTTCCACGCCTACTGTGGCGTACGCCTTCGCACCATTGGGTGATGATCCAAACATTATGTTTCCCTCTATTCAATCTTGGGCAGGTTGGCGAGTTGCTGCGTCAGGTAGTTGCTCGTGGCGCTCATGCTGGAAAGCACCTTGTCGAGCGCGGTAAACTGGGCGCGTAACCGCTTCTCGGTGTCCGCAAGGCGGTCATTAAGCGCCTGTTTGGATTTTTCCAGACTCTTCATCGACGCGTTAATGCCGTCCGTACGCGCGGTAAGTGGCCCCTCGGTCGCCAGTAAAGTGCTGGCCAGTTTTTCGAACTGATAGGCGTACCCGAGCGAAAAGGCAACAGTGCCACGGCTACCGGTCGTGCCGCCGTTGATCGTCAGCGCCAGGCCTTCGGAATCATCACCCGTTGCGCCGGTCAGGATCTGACCATTGCCGGTTGCTGCGACGCCGTTGATCTTGCCGCTTACGTCAAGGCCCGTTACGGTGGCCGGCGTACCGAACAGCGAGGCTTTTGCCGTTCCGCCGCTGACGACTGCCTTGGAGGCTGATCCGTAGCGGTTTGAAGTAATCGTGAATACACCGCCGGATTCCGTCACGGATACGCTGGCGCCGACACTGGAGAACGCGCTGGCACCGTTGATCTTCGACTGGATTGCGGCCGCCAGCGACGCGTAGCTGTAGTTTCCGACATCGAGCGTAATCGTCGCGGCGACGCCGTCAACTTCCACATCGAGCGTATTGCTGCCGCTGGCGATTGACGTCTGGGAGCCGGCGACTACGTTGGGATTGGCGCCAAGAAGATCGGCCTTGCCATTTCCCCCGGTGATGTTGACCGCCGACGCGGTCCCGGAACTGTCGCTGGTGATTTTCAGGATGCCATTCGTCTGCGTCACCGTGACCGACTTCCCATCACCGGCGAAGGCAGTGTTGATCTTCGTTTGCAGCGCGGTGGCCAGCGCATCCGCGTCCGCATATACCTGTTGGTCCAGATTGACGGTATGGGAGATGCCGTCGACCATCACGTCCAGTCCGTCGTTAGCGGCTGTGATGTTCAATGCGGCGGCAGTCGAACCGGTGACGCTGCCCTTTCCAGGTGTGTGCGTCGGGCCGACCGAGGTCGTGCTTGCCTGGCGCGCCATCTGGTCAACCTGGACGGCGAAATTTCCTGCTTTGGTCTTGTCGGTCGCCGCTGAATACGTGACAAGGCTGTCCGAAGCCTTACCGATCTTGGAGAACAGGCCGGCGATGGCGGTGAAGTTGCTGTCGATCGCCTTCTGCAGCTTGCTGCTGTCGAGGGACAGCATGCCATCCTTGCCCATCGATACCCCTACTTGCGAAAGCAAGGTATAGGCCGACTCGCCGCCAGCGACCGGGCTGTTGAGGATGCCGCGCACCTGGCTCTGGATCGAGCGCAAGGTCGGATCGCCGTTCAATGCTGACGCGGATTTGGTCGTTGCATTGTAGGCGCCTGCGTCGCGCAGCGTTGCCGAAAGGTTGTTGTAAGCAGTGACAAACGAGGTCACCGCGGTGGTGACTGCGGAGGAGTCGCGGCTCACCGTGACAGTAGTTGGGCCGCCGGCTTTGGCGAGCGTCAGGTTCACGCCGGCGATGACGTCGTTGGCGGTGTTTTTGGTCTTTGATACAGAAATGCCGTCAACTTTGAACGTCGCGTTCTGGGCGGTCGCGGTTTCCTTGAGCGCTTGCCCGCTGTTGTTCGAGGGATCGTGACTCAGCAGCGAGGAGATGCTCGCATCGCCAGCCACCGAAATCTTCATGCTGCTGGTCTGGCCCGTCTCGTTGACGGTCAGCGTGAGACGGTAAGGGGAGGTGCCGCCGTCGTTGACGATGGTCGCGGTGACGCCGATATTGGCCGCGTTGATTGCATCGCGGATGCCATTGAGCGAATTGTTGGTGCCATCGATCGTGACGGTCTTTACGCCTGACCCGCTCGAAGTAAAACTTGCACCGGTATATTTACCGGTCGTCGAGTCGAAGGTGCCGCCTGCAATTGTGCCGAAATCGAAGCTCAACGTGGTCGTCACGCTTGCGCCGATCGCTGCAGTTGCGCTGGCCTGACCGGTCGCAACCGCCTTTTGCGCCTGGGCCAGAGTCGTGACTTCCAGCGAGTAGGTTCCCGGCGTGGCGCTGGTCGCCGCGGTGGTTGAAGCCGAAACCGTCGCAATACCGGTATCGCCCGAGCTGATCTTCATGGTCTGAAACTTGCTCGGGTCTGCGAGCGAGCGCATCGCGGTCTGGAACTGGGATACTGCGCCTTTAAGGGCGCCAAACGCGGACAGCTTCGTGTTGAAGCTCGCCTCTTTCTTCGCAATGGCGGTAAGAGGCTTGCGCTCTACGGCCATCAGCTGGCTGACGATGCTCTCGATATCGAGATTCGTACTGCCAATGCCGGATGAAGAAGTTGCCAATTGCGCCTCCTGCGAAAGTTACACTGTAACTTAATATCGGCAGGGGCAAACCGCACTTTAGCAGGCGATTTCCCTGTCTTTTCGGTCCGCCTCAGGCTTTTTGCCTAATTAGCAATCCTTGAGACAGGTCAAGCGCCTTGGCAAGCTCGATGACCTCTTCCGACGGGATCTGCCGCAGGACTTCCTTGGTCTTCTGGTCCACGACCTTGACGATGGTGCGATCGCTGTCTTCGTCAATCATGAATTCCAGGTTCTGCGGTGGCATCGCATCCTGAAGCATTTTATTGATGTTCTTGAGTGCCTGCGACACGTGGCCCATGTCCGGTACGCTCGCCGGCTGCTGCACCTGGGCAGAAGGCTCCGCCGACTGGACAGCTGGACGTACGGGCGCTGCCGGCGTGCCGACATGCTTGTCGACCGCCGTGGATGCGGACTGGGGCGAATTCGCAACAGGTCGGATATCCATAATGTCCTCCTCGAAGGGGAAAAACCCGGCCGTCTCAAGGACTGGCCGGGTTGTTGCCTGCCTGCGGACCTAATTAGCCGCGGAGCAGTGCCAGTACGCCGTTCGGCAGCGAGTTGGCTTGCGCCAGCATCGCGGTACCTGCCTGCTGCAGAATCTGGCCGCGGGTGAGCTGCGCAGTTTCCTTGGCGAAGTCGGCATCCTGGATGCGGCTACGGGAAGCCGACAGGTTTTCCGACGTGGTTTGCAGGCTGGACACCACCGACGCGAAGCGGTTCTGGTATGCACCGAGCGATGCGCGGGAGGTGTTCACCGTTTCCAGGGCGCCGTCGATCGCGGACAGGGCTGCCGTGGCGCTGGATGCGGTCAGCACGTTGATCGAAGCGATGCTGGTGACCGAGGAAGTGACCGCTGCGCTTGCCGTGCCGGTTGCTGCCAAGCCTGCGTTCGTTGCCGCTGCGCCGGCCCAGACGATGCCGTTGGAGCTGGTGCTGCTCAGCTTGATGGTGCCGTGGTTCGAGACGTCGTCCTTGTTCGCAGTGCCGTTGAAGCTGCCTGCTGAATGGGCGCCAACCCAGCCTGCGGTTGCGAAGGTGCCGCCTGCCGTTGCACCTGTTGCAGCGCCGCCTGCACCATCATCGAAGGACCTGGCGATCGTGACTGCGGTGCCGTCGAGCTTCGTAATCTGCAGTGTGCCAGCGGCAGCCGTTCCGGTAGCCTTGTATCCGCTGTTTGCAGCCAGGAATGCGGCGACATCGGTGTCGATATTTGCGGCGGTCACGGTAGCGGCCAGGGTGCGGCTTGTCACGCTGATGCCGTCAACAGTCATCTGGAAGCGGTCGGTAGCAGTGGTCGAGGACGCGCCGGTAAATGCGCCGGATGCGGTGGTCGTCGTGCCGGCAACAGCGACGTTTGTGGTTGCCAGGCCAGTCTGTCCCAGGAGGTTCGTCAGCTGCGTATTGGCGGCGGTTGCGCCGCTGGAGACATTCAGGGATACCTGGATGTCACGGCCGTCGGCTGCGCTCAGCGAGATGGCGCCGGTCGTGGCATTGGCACTTGCAGTCACGCCGGTCTGGTTGGAGATGGCATTAATTGCTGCTGCTACGTTGGCGCCCTGGCCGGCTGCGTTTGTGCCTGCTGCGATGGCGCCGACGTTCACGCCGTTGATGCTAAAGGTGTCTGCAGCGACAGCGGTGAATGCAGTCGGTGCGCTGCCGGAAACGGAGGTTGTTTGTGCGGTTGCGGTAACGCCGGAGCTCGAGGAGATGGCGTTGATGGCGTTAGCGATCGAAAATGCGCTGGCTGCAGACTGGCCGGGAAGTGCTCCGGCAGCAGACGCGCCAACCTGGAAGCCGTTCAGGGTCAGGTCGCCAGCAGACAGGGCAGTGGTTGTTGCGCCGGTCGTCGTGGTAGCGGCATAGCTGGTGCCGACGCCGCCGAGCGCGGAGGTGCGTGCGCTGGTGATTGCGTTGATCTGAATCTGGTCGTTCGTGGTTGCGTTTGCGCCAACCTGGAAGGTTTGTGCAGTGAAGGATCCGTCGAGCAGCTTCACGCCGTTGAACGTGGAGTTGGCGGCGACGCGGTCGATTTCTTCGGACAGTGCCTTGAATTCGCTGTTCAGTGCCGCGCGGTCAGAAGCAGAGTTCGTCGCATTGGATGCCTGCACTGCCAGTTCGCGCATACGCTGCAGGTTGTTGCCGATCTGGACCAGGTCGCCTTCAGCAGTTTGTGCCAGGGAGATGCCGTCGTTTGCGTTACGTGCTGCCACGTCGCTGCCGCGGATCTGGGCGGTCATACGTTCGGAAATCGCGAGACCCGCTGCGTCGTCCTTTGCGCTATTGATGCGCAGGCCGGAAGACAGGCGCTGCAGGGAGGTCGCCAGTGCACCTTGAGAAGAGTTCAGGTTGCGCTGTGCGTTAAGCGACGAGATATTGGTGTTAATAAAAGCAGCCATGATATTTCTCCTAAATTGACTGGGGGCGATTCATTCCAGTTAAGTCTTTCAACTTTGGTTCACCCCAGTTGGGCCGTTTGAACCGCTGTTGTTCCGTTTAACGGACGGATCTGAAAAAAGTTTAGGGGTTTGTAGCCACTTTCTTTTTCAGTTCAGCCCGATCTCACCCGGACACCTGAGTCTTCGGATGCGCGTGGAAAAGCTTTAGGGTTAAAAAAATCGAGGGGCATGATCCTGCCGGCGTCTGCATCAACATTTGTGATTGAAACGGCAACTGATCGGGCTCGTCTCAGGCCGGCAGCCGCATGCGCGGTTGCCGCAAACCCGCGGCGTAACTGTCTTGTGACGAGAGCGCAAGGCTCTGGTAGCCCGCCGAATGATGCAGTGATGGCGTGAGGAGGGGGCGATCTGAAGCTTCCGGCGGCAGGAGTATTTCGCTGATTATGAAATATCAGGCTAAAGAAAACAAAAAATGTGCCGTTATGGCTGCTCCCCGTCGACTGGGCAGCACTTCATTTCAATAGAAGCTGCAAAAGGAGCCGCCATCCACGATCCGGGGCCTGCGATCCGAGTTCCGACGGCTTGCTTCGTTGAAATGCGAGGTCTTTTATCGTACAGTTCTCTCGATTGAGCCCGGCGCTCTTCTTGTAACATGGTTTGGCAAAGCTAACGGCTCGACCGTTCATTTGAACCTGCTCTCGCACGCCATGACTACATCCTTGATGCCTTCGCAACCGACTGTCCCCTCTGTGGAGGACGCGTTGCACATGGCATTGAGTCACCACCAGGCCGGCAGGATGCAGGATGCTGAAGCGCTGTACCGGGCCGTTCTGCTAGTTCAGCCGAACCATCCTGACGCTAACCATAATCTGGGCATCCTGGCAGTACAGACGCAACGCCTTAATGAAGCGCTTCCCCTTTTTAATACTGCGTTGAAGGCTAATCCAGCTTCTGTTCAGTACTGGCTAAGTTATATAGATGCACTCATCGAGGCAGGCGAGCGTCAGGTCGCTGCGCAAATGCTTGCCCTGGGGCGCGCTCACGGATTAGACGGCGCAAAGGTGAATGCATTGGAGGCAAGATTGGAGCAGTTGGCGCAACGCGTGTCTTTCGGTACGGCGCCAGGGCCGGACGACAATGCGGATGCTGGACAAAAAGACAAGGGGTTGAAAAAGAAGTCACGCGAAACCGTATCGCGCACGGGCAATAGGGCGCCTGGACGCGAGGAGATTGACACTTTGGTCTCCTTGTTCAATCAGGGCCGTTTCCCCGAGACTGAGGCGCTGGCACGGTCACTCACGGAAAGATTTCCCGACTTTGCGGACGGCTGGAAGCTGCTGGCCGTCGCGCTCAGGCAGCAGATGAAGGCCGCAGAAGCCCTGGTTCCGGCGCAAAAGGCGGTGTCGCTGTTGCCTCGGGATGCGGAGTCGCACGCTAATTTGGGCAATGTGCTGAAGGATCTGGGCGATTTTCAGGCGGCAGACGCAAGCTACCTGCGCGCCTTGTCCATCAAACCTGATTACGCCGAAGCCCATGCTAATTTGGGATCTCTGCTCAGAGCGCAGAACCGGTTGGCCGAGGCCGAGGTGAGTTTGCGGCGGGCTGTGAAATTCAAGCCAGGCCTGGCGGCCGCTCAAAGCAATCTGGGGAATGTCTTGTTCGACCTGGGGAAGCTGGATGATGCCCTGGCCTGCTTTACGCGCGCAGTGGAACTCCGTCCGGATTTCGCCGAGGCGCATTACCACATAGGCAACACCCTGGTTGCCATGCGCGAAGCGGCGCCCCCCGGCGTTCAAACGGACGCGGATTCCAGGCAGGTTGCCCTCGAACGCGCTCTGGCCTGTTTTCAGCGCGCGCTGCAGATCAGGCCGAATTTCCCTGACGTGCAGTACGCACTCGCCTTGTTGTATTTGCTAATGGGCGACCTGGATAAGGGCTGGAAAGGGTACGAATCCCGGTGGGCGAAAACACTGAATCCGCCATTGTGGCGCAATTTTCGTGCCCCCTTATGGGATGGGAGTGACCTGACAGGAAAACGAATCCTGATCTGGGGGGAGCAAGGAATCGGTGATGAACTCCTATGGGCTGGCATGTTCCAGGAAGTGATCGATCGGGCCGGACAATGTGTCATCGAATGCACGCCCAAGCTCTTGCCTCTACTCGTGCGCTCATTCCCGCGCGCGAAAGTGGTTGCCAGGGCCGACGTTCCGCATCCGGCCACGAGGGAGGAATTTGACTATCAATGTCCCGCAGGCTCCTTGGCGCGCTGGTTGCGCCCGACCCTGGAGAGCTTCCCCGCCGAAAACCGGTATCTTGTGGCCGATCCAGCACGCGTCGCCTATTGGAAGTCGCGCCTCGCATTGCTTGGCCCCGGCCCCAAGATCGGATTTGGTTGGCGCAGCGGGAAATCCGGTGGCGGACGCGACCTGAATTACACAACGCTTGAAGAGTGGGGGCCTATCTTCACCGTACCGGACGTGCATTTCGTGAATCTTCAGTACGGCGATTGCGCGGACGAATTGGATGAGGCGCGCCGGCGATTTGGTGTGCCGCTGCATGTGTTCGAAGAAGTGGATCTATTCAATAACCTGGACGAGGCGGCAGCACTTACTGCAGCGATGGACCTTGTGATTCCAGGGGCAACGGCAACGCTGTCGGTATCCGCGGCGCTAGGCGTGCCGACCTTGTTGATGCTATTCAGTACAGTAGGCTGGGCCACGCTTGGTACCGACCACATGCCATGGTGCCCGGAAATGCGATGCTTCACCCGGAAATGGAATGAGCCATGGGATGAGGCGATACGTCAGGTCGCGCATGAGGTTGCCATGCTGGCGGATAAAAGCCGCAAGGCATGACCGTTGCTCGGCAATAAGAACACTTGGGAAGCAATGTGCACATGGTAAAAGGCAGGATACTCGTAACCGGGGCTGATGGATTCATCGGGTCGCATCTTGTGGAAACGCTCGTCCGCCGCGGTTACCCGGTGCGCGCCTTTGTCTATTACAACTCCTTCGGATCCTGGGGCTGGCTGGACGATGCGCCGTCGGAAGTCAAAGACAGGATTGAGGTCTTTGCCGGCGATATCCGCGATCCTCACGGTGTAAGGAGAGCAATGGAAGGTTGCGATGTCGTGATGCACCTTGCGGCACTGATAGCCATTCCGTACTCGTACCACTCCCCTGACACGTACGTCGACACCAACATCAAGGGAACGCTCAACATCGTTCAGGCCGCGCGTGAGACCGGCGTGCGCAAGGTCGTGCATACATCAACCAGCGAAGTCTACGGCACGGCGCGTTTTGTACCGATCACAGAGAGTCACCCGTTGCAAGGGCAGTCTCCTTATTCGGCGACGAAAATCGGTGCCGATCAGGTCGCTATGTCCTTTTATTCCTCATTCGATACACCGGTTACGATCATTCGCCCTTTCAATACCTACGGGCCGCGCCAGTCCGCAAGAGCGGTGATCCCGACGGTCATTACGCAGATTGCCAGCGGAAAAAGAAAGCTCAAGCTGGGGGCACTGTCCCCGACCCGGGACTTCAACTATGTGCAGGATACGGTCGACGGCTTCATTGCGGTGGCCGAGAGCGACCACACCGTTGGAGAAGTGATCAACTGCGGTAGCAATTTCGAAATTTCGATCGGCGACACGGTGACGATGATCGCCGATATCATGGGGGCGGACATCGAGATCGAAACCGACAGCGTGCGGCTTCGCCCCGAAAAAAGCGAAGTGGAGCGGCTGTGGGCGGACAACACGAAGCTGCGCGACCTGACTGGCTTCAGTCCCTCCATTCCGCTGCGGCAAGGATTGGAAAAGACGATCGAGTGGTTTATTGACCCTGCCAACCTGAAGCAATATAAGCCGGATATGTACAATGTCTAAGCGCGCAGTGATCCTTGCAGGTGGCCGTGGAACGCGGCTTCGTCCCTACACCGTAGTGCTTCCCAAACCGCTCATGCCGATCGGGGAATGTCCCATCCTGGAGATCATCGTCAAGCAGTTGGCGCACTACGGCTTCAACCACATCACGCTGGCGGTGAACCACCAGGCCGAAATCATCCAGGCCTTCTTCCAGAACGGCGAGAAGTGGGGAATCAAGATCGATTATTCGCTCGAGCACAAGCCCTTGGGTACGATGGCACCGCTGCGGCTGATACGCGACCTTCCTGACGATTTTCTCGTCATGAACGGGGACATCCTGACTGATCTGGATTTTTCCGAATTCTTCGCAAGTCACGTTGCATCCAGATCGTTGTTCACGATCTCATCCAAAGTGCGGAAGCAGAATATCGACTATGGCGTTCTCGATACGAACGGAAAAGGCAAACTGGTCGGCTTCCGCGAAAAACCGAGTTTCGACTACGAGGTCAGCATGGGGGTGTATATGGTCGGATTAGACGCCGTTCAAAGCATCCCAGCCGACGCGCCTTACGGCTTCGATACCCTGATGCTCGACCTGCTGGCAAGAGGGAAGTCGGTCAATGTCAGGAAGTTCGACGGCTATTGGCTTGATATTGGTCGCCCTGACGACTACATGCAAGCGATCGACGAGTTCGAGTTGATGCGCAAGAGATTCCTGCATGACTGAGATTCTGATTACCGGGGCGAACGGTTTCATCGGACGCGCGTTGGTTAGACGACTCACGGACGCCGGGCGGCGAGTCTTCGCTGCTGGACGCGAGAGCGGTGATGTGTCGCTTTCTGCGACCTGGGAAAAATTTCCCTCAGTGAAGCACGTCTTCCATTTGGCGGGCCGCAGCTATGTGCCGGACAGCTGGAACGATTGCGCCGGGTTCATGCAGACGAATGTGATGGGCACGCAAAACGCACTGGACTATTGCCGCCGGCACGGTGCAAAACTGACGTTTGTCAGCGCCTATCTGTACGGTGTTCCGGCCCGCCTGCCGATCAGCGAGACGGATCCGGTGGCGCCCAATAATCCATACGCGCTGTCGAAGGACATTGCCGAGCAGCTTTGCGCATTCCATGCGAATCATGCCGGCCAGACGGTGACGATCATTCGCCCCTTCAATGTGTACGGCCCCGGGCAGAAAAGGGAATTTCTCATTCCGCACATTCTCGAGCAGCTCCGCTCGGGTGCGGAAATCCGCTTACAGGACCTTGCACCTAAGCGGGACTATGTTTATCTCGATGATGTCGTCGATGCCCTCGTAAACGCGATGCAAGTCGCCAGCGGATATCATGTTTTCAATGTGGGAACCGGCGTATCGTATAGCGTCGTTGAAATCGTGCAGATGATCCAGCAGGCAGCGGGCACCAATTTGCCGGTCGTGTCGGCCTCGGTGCCCCGCAAGCAGGAGATTCCCGATGTGCGCGCAGACATATCCCAGGCCGAAAAACTGCTTGGATGGAAACCGCGCCACACCTTTGCAGAGGGCATGGTGAAACTTCTGAGGGAGCATTCGCGGTGAACAATCGATACGTCCCTATCAACAAGGGAAACTACTCCATGGACACCGTCGAGCGGGAGACAGCCTTCGAAGCTGCGCGCGGTGTCGGATGGGAGAGCGAGTACGCTGAGTACCGGCGCAACTGGTCCGAGTTTCCGGAACGGCAATACGTGTCGGAGTATCCGTTGCTGGTCGATATCGAGCTGTCGTCGGTATGCAACTTGCGATGCCCGATGTGTTACACCATCACGGACGAGTTCAAGACCCAGGTGAATACCAAGCGCATGGACTGGGACCTGTTCCGCAAGATCATCGACGAGATCGGCGGCAAGGTGCCCGCCATACGGCTCAGCCTGCGCGGCGAGGCAACCCTGCACACGCGCTTCGTCGATTGCATTCGTTATGCAAAGGAAAAAGGCATCAAGGAAGTATCGACGCTGACGCACGGCGGCAAGCTGACGCCGGAGTATGTCGAGAAGATCGTCGAAGCCGGGATCGATTGGATTACGATTTCTGTCGACGGAATCGGCGATACCTATGAACGCATACGCAAACCGATCAAGTTTGCGACTCTGCTAGCCAACATACAGGCCATCCATCAATACAAGAAAGAACGCGGGCTGCGCCGCCCGGTCATCAAGGTGCAGGGAATTTGGCCGGCCATCAAGGAAGACCCTCAAGCCTACTACGACACCTTCAAATCTTGCACCGACCTGGTTGCGTTCAATCCCCTGATCGACTACCTGAGCAAGGATACCGACATCGAGTATGTGCAGGATTTCACCTGCCCCCAGCAGTACCAGCGCTTGGTGATTGGCGCCGATGGGCTGGTGATGAAATGCTCGAACGACGAGGAAAACCGGGAAGTGATTGGCGATGCCAAACAGGAAACGGTGTATCAGTTATGGCATGGCGAGAAAATGCAACAGGTGCGAAAAATGCACTTGCAGCCGGATGGATTCAAGCAGAGCGCCGTATGCCGGAAGTGCTATCTGCCTCGAAAGACCAACGAAGAGCAGTCAAGCGTAGACGGGCGAGTTTTCATCGTCCGGAATTACACCAAGAGGAACCAGAAGATCGGTACGTAATCCTGACAGGACAAGCGTTCGTTCTACGTGCTTTGCCATGGAGATTTATTGTGTTTCAACGATTCAGGCCTGACCGATGCTACATCATCGCCGAAATCGGCGGCAACTTCACCACTTTCGAGGAGGCGAAGCGCTTGATCGATGCAGCGGTCTCCTGCGGCGTCGATGCGGTGAAGCTCCAGACCTATCGCGCTGACCACGTCGCGAGCCGCAAGGCGATGTTCGACATGGAGAATACGGGTGTCGTGTCCCAGCACGAGCTGTTCAGGAAGTATGAAATCAGCGAGTCTCTGCATGGCGATGTGTTCGCTTATGCAGAGGCCAACAATCTGGACTGGTTTTCGACCCCCTCCCACGAAACCGACGTGGACCTGCTTGAGCAGCTCGGCGTAGGTGCTCATAAGATCGGATCGGACGATGCGGTCAACATTCCTTTTCTGCGCCATGTCGCGCGCACCGGAAAGCCGATCATCCTGTCGACTGGCATGTGTACGCTGCAGGAAGTACGCGAATCGGCGAGTGCGATCCTGGGAGAGGGCAATGACAAACTGATTCTCCTGCATGCAGTAACCAGTTATCCAACGCATGCCGAGAATGTCAATCTCGGCGCAATGCAAGCCCTGATGCGAGAGTTTCCCCAGCTTGACATTGGCTATTCTGACCATACACTCGGTCCGGTCGCGTGTCTTTGTGCGGCAGCGATGGGCGCGCGCGTACTCGAACGGCACTTTACCTATGATAAGAATGCCGATGGACCGGACCACAGGCTGTCCGCCGATCCCGCGGAGATGAAATGGCTGGTCGAATCGGTTCGCGCGTTCGAGATGATGCGGGGCAGCGGCATCAAACGGCCGGCCGATAGCGAGAAGACGACTCGCATCAATAACCGGAAAAGCGTGGTCTTGAATGTTTCTGTTAAGGCTGGTGAACGGCTGACCAAGGAGCATCTGGCGATCAAGCGGCCTGGCTATGGCATTGCGCCGAAAGATGTTGAAAAAGTGTTCGGCCGCACCGCTGCCAGGACGATGGAGGCAGACACGGTCCTTACCTGGGGAGATTTGAGCTGAACGTCGGCATCATCATCCAGGCTCGTATGGGCTCTACGCGCCTGCCGGGAAAGGTGTTGCGCCCGATCGGGCATCTGCCTTTGCTCGGTCACGTCCTCGGCCGCTTGTCTCATTTGCGGTTCGCCGCGAAGGCGGTAGTTGCAACCAGCACCTTGGCGCAGGACGATGCGATCGTTCAATACTGCGAGGCGGCCGAAGTTGCCTACTTTCGAGGCAGCGAATTGGATGTGTTGGATCGCTACTTCCAGTGCGCCCGTCAGTATGGGTTTGATCATGTGGTGCGCCTGACTGCGGACAATCCATTCACGGACATGGAAGAACTGGATCGTCTTATCGAGCTTCATCTGCGCGAAGGAAACGCATTCACCCATTCCTTTGGCGAGCTGCCAATCGGCGTCGGAGCGGAGATCTTTTCATTCGAGGCGCTGGAACAAAGCCATCGTCAAGGACATGCATCGCACCACCGCGAGCATGTCGATGAATACCTGCTTGAGAATCCGGCGCTTTTCAAGACCGGACTGTTAAAGGTTCCGTCATCCAAGGCCAGCGCCGCCCTGCGGTTGACGGTCGACACCGAAGACGACTGGTGCAGGGCGGACAGTCTCGTGCGCCAAGCCGGCACGAAATGGCTGACGACAGAACAGCTGATCGGATTATGTTCGCCCTCTGCATAGAAGCATCGCACCAGCGCGGAATGGGCCACCTGTTCAGGATGCTCAGTTTCAGCGAGTTCCTTCGTGTCAGGAGCATTCCTTTCACCTTCCTCACGAATCCAGACGCGGTTGCCGAGTCGATTCTCGCCGGACGAAATTGTCCATACGAGCAGGTCGATCTTCAGTCTCCGGATGACTGGCAGTCTGACATCGTTCGCAGACTGGGCATACAACTGTGGATCGATGACAGACTGGACACGGATGCCCGCCACGCCTCGCACCTGAAGGCATGTGGTATTCCCCGTGTGACCTTTGATGACCGTGGCCTTGGTGCTGCAGGCGCGGAATTGAATGTTGCCGCACTGGCTTTTGACGATGCCGAAACCCTGACTGGAAAGAAAGTCCTGAGCGGCACACGTTACCTTGTGCTCAACCGGGAGATCGAACGTTATCGGCGTAGTCGTACCGGTGCCGGATCGATCTTGGTATCCATGGGAGGAAGTGATACTCATGGCGCGACCGTAAAGGTCGTGCAGATCCTGAAAGCGGCTGGAAGGAGCGCAACGGTGGTTGTCGGCCCGGCCTTCCGGCACGAGACTGAGTTGCAGGCGGCGCTGACCGAGACCTTCACCGTCAAACGCGCGCTTCCCTCGCTGGTCGAAGAGTTCAGCCGTCACAGCCTGGCGATTACCGGGGGGGGGATCACGCCGTTCGAGGCGAACGCATCCGGGCTTCCCTGCGTTGTGATCGCCAATGAGGATTTCGAGATTCCCGTTGGGAGGGGGCTTGCTGCGATGGGGGGCGCCGTGTTTGCCGGGCATTACAGCGCGATAGACGAAGACCTGCTGACCCTTGACTTGCCAATTGCACAAATGAGCGATGCCGCGCTGGCGCACGTCGACCTGCTCGGGGCGGAACGCGTGCTCGATGAGATAGGGGGATTGCTTTGAAGACGGCGGTCATTCACCAGCCAGATTTCCTTCCGCATATCGGCTTCTTCCACCGCTTGCTGCACGCCGACCTGTTTATCGTCCTGGACCATGCGCAGTTCGTGACCCACACCAGCCGCAGCTGGATGAACCGCGACAAGATCAAGACGAGGAGGGGGGAGGTCTGGCTGACGGTAAGCGTCCTAAAGGCACCGCGCGATACGCCGATAAATGAAATAGAGCTTGCCGACAATGGTTGGCGCGAGGAGAACCTCAACCTGATCCGTGAGAATTACAGGACCGCTCCATATTTTGGTGAGCTGTATCCGCAGGTCGAATCTCTCTATGCGTTGCCATGCACAAGGCTGGTCGAGTTCAATCTGGCTTCCATTAGAATGCTGATGGACTGGTATGGCATTGCGATTCCGGCAATGCACTCCAGCACAATGCAGCCGAACGGGAAAAAAAACGAGCTGCTTGTAGACCTGCTGGGCAAGGCGGGAGTGAAACGTTACCTGTCTGGCCCGGGGGCGCGGGCCTATTACGAGCCGACGCCGTATCGTGATGCAGGAATCGAGGTGGTATGGCAGCAGTTCGAGCATCCGATCTATCCGCAACAATTTGGGGATTTTATTCCCTACCTGAGCAGCATTGATCTATTCTTCAACTGCGGCATCGAACAAGCGCGGGCGATTCTAAGGAGAGCTTAAATCAACATTCTGGCTATTGGCGCACACTTCGACGATGTTGAACTGGGGTGCGGAGGGACGTTGGCCAAGCACGTGGCGGACGGAGATACTGTCTATGTTTACGTCGCCACCGTATCAGGCTTCACCGATCCCTACAACCAGACCGTCCGGTCCAGTGAAATCGCCCTGGAAGAGGCGCAGCAGGCGATGAAGATCCTCGGCGTCAAGGAGATGATATGCGGCTCGTTCAAGACGCTGAGGGTCGAGTTCGTCGATGAGCTCAATATGGATATTCTCAAGATCGTCCAGGAGAAGAATATCGGTAAGGTCTACGCGCATTGGAACGGCGATATTCATCATGACCACCAGGCTGTTGCAAGGGCGTCCCTGCATAGTTGCCGCCATGTGCCGCGCATGCTGATGTATCGAAGCAACTGGTATCACTCGACTCTGGAATTCCATGGCAATTTTTACGTGGATATCACCAAGCACTGGGCGACCAAGGAGCGCGCGATCAGAGCGCATGAATCGGAAATGGACCGTACCGGCAACAAATGGATCGGCTTCTTCAAGAATGAGGCGGAAAACGCAGGCCAGCGTATCGGAGTGAAATACGCGGAAGTCTTTGAAGTCGTGAAATGGCTGGAGTCATGAAACCGGTGCGGTTGCTGGGTGAATTTCGCTGAGAGTGTCGTAGATCAGATGCGGAAGTGTCGAATTCCAGGGAGTATTAAGGCCGACTATGTTTTTTTCATACAGCGATTTGCGTCAACACAACAACGGTAACGAGATCAGGAATTACAAGGAATTCTATAGGGAGTTTTCGAACCGGCGGGAGTTTGGAGGAGGTTTCACCCACTACGATCACCTGGTCAAGAGCCGCTTCAATTCCAATTTCCAGGTAATCTATAACGCCGCGTTACGGCGGCAACCGAAGAAAGTCCTCGATGTCGGTTGCGGCAACGGCGTCAATCTGCCATTGTCGCGCGTGCTTCCCGTGGAGTTCCACGGACTGGACTACGCGGAAAATGCCCTTGAGGCGGCAAGGCAGGTTTATCCCGAGGTGAAGTTTCATGTCGGGGATGCTTTTCATATGGAATTCGCTGACGGGGAATTCGACATGCTCATCCTGTCAAGCGTTTTGATTCTGTACCGTGATCCTGCAGACCAGATCAACCTGATCAGGGAATGCCTGCGCGTGCTCGGACATCGCGGCGTGCTGGCGCTTGTTGTATGGAACGACGCGCCCCTGGTCAGGTGGTCCATCAAACTGTCGCGACTTATCGGCCGCATGTACGGGGAGAAGCTGCCGCAGGATTTCATGGCCGTGCACTTTACCCAGCGCGATATCAAGAAGGTGATTGCGCAGGCGGGGGCATCCATCTCGGAATCCGTGTGCACGAGCGAACACTACGGTGTTCTGGAAGCGGTCAGGTATATGAATTTTTCGAAGTACCGGCGTACCTACGGCGCTAGCGAATCCGAATGGCGCCCGCACTCGCAAAACGTGTTGACGGATCTGATGGAGCAGGCAGGCAGATTGAAATGGCTTACCCGCTTGTATTATTGCGCCGCCCGGCTGTGGCCTTCGCTGTTCAGCTTTTATTCGGTACACCTGATTGAGAAGGGAGGCGAATCCCGGCATTCGGCTGTGGGAAACGCACCCGCTTGAACCGTGCCGAGGACAGGAAAATGAGAACAATCGGGACAATCGAAGCGCGCATGGGATCCAGCCGCCTGCCCGGCAAGACGATGATGCCCATCCATGACGGCATGCCGTTGCTGGAATGCGTGGTTCGCCGCTTTCGTGCCTGCCGCAACGTCGACGAAGTGGTCGTCGCCACGACAGTAGAGAAGGGCGACGATCCGATCGCTGATTGGTGTACAAGGAATCAGATTGGCGTCTTTCGCGGCTCCGAGGACGACGTGTTGAGTCGCGTTGCCGGCGCGGTGAAAGCCTTCGGCGCCGATATTGTCGTACAGATGGGCGCGGATTCGGCCTACCTCGATTTCGAGCTGATCGATATGCTGGTCGATCAGTACAAGATCGGAAGTTTCGACTACGTCTGCAATGATCTGAAGCTGTCCTACCCATTGGGGATATACGGCCATGTGGTGCGCTCCGAAAAATTGGTCGAACTGTCACGGCGCGAAGATTTGTCGCCGCAGGATCGCTGCGACGTTGTTCGATATATTTGGGAACATCCGGAGCAATACCGGATCTTGAACATCGAGGCGACAGATAATCAACGCTATCCGGAATTGCGCATGACGATCGACTATCCGGAAGACTTGGAGCAGGCAAGGGCGGTCTACGCTCACTTCGACGACGTTCTCTTCACAACGGACCAGGTCCTTGGGCTTTATCGTCGGCAGCCGGGTCTCTTCGAGAAAACGAAAAAACTGGTGCAGCAGTCGGCACCATTCCTAAAAAAATGACTCAATTGACGGTCGCAATCATCGGCACAGGCAATATCGCCGGCGGCTTCGACGAAAGGAAGCAGGATCGCGACCTTGGCATCTACACCCATGCCGGCGCCTATGCGGCGCACAGTGGATTCCGATTGAAAACCGTGCTCGATGTCGATACGTCGCGCGCCAATGCGTTCAGTCGCGTGTGGGATGTCGAGGCAAGTGTCGGCGATCTCAAGGAAATATGCTCGGGACATCATGATGTCGTCAGTGTGTGCACCCCGGACGAGACGCATTTCGATATCGCTCGGGCGCTTCTGGCCAGCAAATGCTGCAGGACGATCTTCATTGAGAAGCCGTTAGCGTTCCGGCTCAGTCAGATCGAGGAACTGATTGCGCTGTCAGAACAAACCGGTATTCACCTCGTGGTCAATTTCCAACGCAGGAATGAACCGTCGCATCGTGCACTGCGCGACGAGATCGTATCGCGCTCCGGCGAGTTGCTGTCGGTGTCGTGCCATTACATGAAGGGGCTGCAGCACATCGGTGTAACGATGATCGATACATTGTGCTACCTCTGCGGCTACCCAGAGGCGGTGCTGACCTACCGTCGTGTCCACAACGCGGAGGTCAATGATTTCAGCTACGAGTTCATCCTGTTCTATCCCGGCTTTTCTGCCGTAATAAAGACCACCGACTCCGAACGCTTCCGATACAACTACCATATCTTCGAAACGGATTTCCTTTTCACGGACAGACGCGTTGCGCTTGTCGACATTTCGCAGGCTATCCGGGAAACGCGGGTGACGGACTATGCATATTCCGGCGTCAAGGTAATGAACGAACGCGAGGCGCAACTGCGGGAGACCTGTTACAAGCGTTCTATGGTCGATGCCGTCAGATACATTCACGACATTACGGAGGGGAGGATTGCGCACGATATCAATACCGCGCAATCCTCATACAACAATCAGCTGATTATCAACACTGTCATCGAGTCTTGGGAGCGCGGCTCGGTGAAACTGAATTTCGAGCAAGGATCATGGAAAAAATAAGGACAGCGCCTTTCCCGCCTTACAACCCCATTGGGGGGGAGGAGGCGAGGGCTGCGGCGGAAGTTGTCAGGAGCGGGATACTGTCCGACTATATCGGGCGTCACGGCGACAAGTTCGGCGGTGGAAAGCATGTGCGAGAACTGGAGAGACGTTGGGCGGAGTTTCATCATGTCAAGCATGCAGTGTCGTTCAACAGCGCGACCTCGGCGCTCATCGCTGGCATCGGCGCGCTCGGCATCCTTCCTGGGGATGAAGTGCTCGTCCTCGGTTATAGCATGTGTATCTCCGCAACTGCCCCGTTATTCTATGACGCGGTTCCAGTCTTCGTCGATCTTGAGGATGATTACTTCTGCATGGATCCGAAGAGTATCGTCGACCGCATTACACCGCGCACCAAGGCGATCCTGCCTGTCGATCTGTTCGGCCAGTCTACGGACATGAAGGCCTTGCGCGAAATCGCGGACAAACACAATCTCAAAATTCTCTGTGATTCATCGCATGTGCCTGGCTGCCCGTATAACGGCGGTTTTGCCGGCACCTTCGGAGACGTTGGCGTCTACAGCCTCAATCAGCACAAGATTATTCATTGTGGCGAAGGCGGCATTGCAGTCACCAACGACGACGAACTAGCGGTACGTCTGCAGTTGCTACGCAACCATGCGGAGGCCGTGGTAGACGAGATGGGTCATGCGAACTTGACCAATATGGTTGGCGGTAACTACCGGATGCCGGAAGTCGAAGCGGCGATTGCGACGGAGCAGCTCAAGAAGCTGCCGAAGCTCCTGAAGCAGCGCATTGACCTCGCGGATTACCTTACAGAGCAATTCTCCCGTTTTGATTTCCTGACACCACCTGTCGTGCGCCCCGGCAGTGGCCATGTCTATTATCTCTATCCGCTGAAGTACCATGAGGAAGCGACCTCGATTCCGCGCGAAAAGTACATCGAGAACGTGCGTGAGCTCGGTATTCCCCTGTATCGGTTTGCCGGCGGTTACATCAAGCCGCTCTATCTCGAACCGATCTTCGCCAAACGCGAACAGTTCAAGAACGGTTTTCCGTACTCGCTTCATGCCACGGGCGACCGGCCGTACTACGGCAGAGGTGTATGTCCAGTGACGGAAAGGCTCTACGACAAGGAAATGATCGTCACCGCCTACAACTATCCGCCCCTCACGAAGGCGGACATGGATGACATCGTCAAGGCCTTCGCCAAAGCGGCTACGAACAAATGAGCATCAACCACGTAAAAGAGTACAACCGGGACATCCGGGAATGGCTTCTGAAGGTATTTGCCTTCGCGGCTTCCATCCCGAAGGACAGACTGTCTTTGCGTGCCTGTCCGGTATGCGCCTCATCCGATCACGCTTTCTATGCGAACAACGATCACCTCGATTACGTGCGCTGCAAGTCGTGTTCACTTGTCTACATGAATCCCGCTCCTGAACGCGAAACAGTGGACAGGGGATTCGAGGGCGAGGACGCGCTGCTCATGGAGTACTTTTCGATCATTCAAAAATATCGGTCAGCACCAGCGCCGAAACCGGATCCCACGAGCGATAACAAACTCAGGGACATTTACGCGATCAAGCCATCGGGGAGGCTGCTCGATGTCGGCTGTTCGACAGGCGAGTTCCTGCACAAGGCGAAGCACTTCTATGACGTGGAGGGTGTGGAAATCAATCCGAATACCGCGCCCGTCGCAGAACAGCATTTCACGGTGCACAAGCACTTTCTACACGAACTTGGTTTGCCGCCGGTGTACGACGTTGTCACGCTTCACCAGATTCTGTACGGTATTCCCGATCCGGTCGGCCTGTTGGGGGATATTCATCGCGTGCTCAAGGACGACGGCATCCTATACATCAATTCGCCCAACGCCGATTCTTACGCCATGGCCCTGTACGGTGGGAAAGCCAACCATTTGTACGGTTATACGACCATGAATGTTTTCAACCGGCAGTCCCTCGAAGTGCTGGCGGAGCGGACAGGGTTCCAGGTACTGACGTACCGGACGGAATGGCTGGATATCTATGTAACGGACCTCGCTGAGTTTTACGATCATCCTGAGCGTTTCATTCACAAGCGTAACTGCCATCTGTCTGACTATGAAGACAAGATACGAAGTGAGGACATGTTGCATCAAACGCTGAATCCGGATCTCGGCTCGAAGGGGAACTATCTCGTCGCTGTCTTGCGCAAGGCGAGCGGCACCGTGAGTCGGTAATGCGAAAAATCCTGTTCTTCAGCTGCGAACCGGGCGGTGCAGAAGTGCTGATCCCGGTCATTGAGCTGTTGGATGAGCAGCCCGCTTACCAAGTCGCAGTATGCGCATACGGCTTGGGGGCGAGGCGATTTGCGGACAAAGGCATTGGCCATGTCGTGGCTGACCCAGTGATGAAGGAGGATGGGAGGCTGCTCGAATCCTTTCGTCCCGACCTGGTCATCACGTCTGCCGCCAGCCTGCCTGAGCGCGATATGTCGGAAAAGCACCTGTGGCACCATGCACGGCTCGCCGGTATTCCCAGTATCGCCTTCCTGGATCAATGGCAGAACTACGCTGTCCGCTTCAGCGGCGTCGATGTCGCGGAGCGCTTGGCGTACCAACCGGACTATATCAATTGCATCAACGCGATTGGCCGCGGCGAGATGATGTCGGCAGGATTTGAGGAGAGCAAGCTTGTGGAGTTCGGACATCCCTCACTCTCGGCCGTGCTTGGACGCTCCGCGCAAGTCGACATTGCGGACGTCCGCGGGCGTTTGGGGCTCGGTACGTCAGATACGGTAGCGCTATTCGTCTCGGAGGCCATTCGCGAGCATTATGGACGCGAGCGCGGGTACGATCAGTACGATGCGCTCCGGCTATTCCTCGAGATAGTAGCAAGGACGCCTGAGAGCATTCGTCCATTGATCAAGCTCCATCCCAAGGACGCACCTTCCGGATATGAGGATGTGCTGAAAGGATATGCGTCGCTCAAGCCGCTTCTTGTCCGCGACGAATTGAGCCCGGTTGAATGCATCGAAGTCGCGGAGATGACGTTCGGCATGACGTCCGTCATGCTGATCGAGGCATATGTGTTGAGGAAAAAAACGGTCTCATTGCAGCCAGGATTATGTGTCGAAGACCCCATGGTTCTCTCGAGGATGGCCTGTATTCCAAGGATTGATTCGGCGGACTTCGGCGGCTCGATTGGAGACTTGTCCCGTTTCGAGCCGCAGGAGGCTCGTTTCGACTATGTTTTCAAGGAGCGGGAGTTCCTTTCGTTTGTCGGGACCTTGCTGGCGACATAGTCTGCTGGTGCCCTCGGTCAGTCGGCGGCAATAACGCGGTTCTTTCCGGCCTTCTTTGCCTTGTACAGCGCCTCGTCCGCACGCTGAATGATGGACTCCTGCGCCTCGCCCGGCTGGTGCAGTGCCACCCCTGCGCTGAACGTAATCAACAACCGCTGATTGTTATAAAGGAAAATCTGCTTCGTCAGCTCCCGCTGCACTCGCGTCACGGTCTGCACTGCGTCTTCCAATGGCGTCTCCGGCAGCACGATCATGAACTCTTCGCCGCCGAATCGGGCAATCACATCCATGACGCGCAACGTGTCCTTGACCACCTTCACCAAGTGGATCAGCGCATGGTCGCCGGCGGTATGGCCATGCGTATCGTTGAGCTTCTTGAAATCGTCCAGGTCCAGCATCGCAATGCACAGCGGCGACTTGCGCCGCTCCGACCGGGCGACCTCGCGCTCGAACACCTCATCCAGCCCGCGCCGGTTCAGGCTGCCGGTCAGCTGGTCCTCGCGCACCAGTTCGCTCAGTTCTGCCAGCTTGCCTTCCAGTTCATGGATGCGCGCTTCCGCATCCTGCACCTCCTGCCGTGCCGCTTCCATTTCATCGCGAGAGCGCAGGGCTTCGGTCTGCGCGATCTTGGTGTCGAGCATAACGTCTTGCAGGATCTTGTTCAGCTCGCCGATGCCCTTGGCCTGGCCGATCTTGTGCACGTACTGGTCCATTTTTTTATGGTAGGTGCCGGTGCTGACGGCGACTGCGCTGAGGCGGTCGATGAAGGTCACCATCATGTTTTTTACCGTGGCCTTGGCTTCTGTGAGGCTGTGCTTGAGCAGACTTTGCTTGTAGATCACTTCCTTGAGGCTGCGCGTGGCGTCCATCAGCGCGCTGTAGCTGATCGGACCGGACAGCAGGTCCATCACGCTGGCGATCTGGCCGCTGAGCCAGGAATCATCTTCCAGCAGCTCACTGACGTTCTCGAGCAGCAGTCTGAACAGGCGCAGCAGCAGCTCATGCTCTTCCGCCATGTCCTCGGCCTTGAGTTCGATCTTGAAGCAGAGCTGCTTGAGGCGGTTGCTGACGTCGGTGAGGTCTTGTTCGGAGTGTGCTTCCTTGACGAGGGCGGCGAGGTCTTCCGCTTCCTTGAGAAGCACCGGCGAGCCGCGAAGCAGCGCGCCGACGGCCAGCGTCAGAGTACGGTTGAGCAGGTCCCGCAGTATCTGCAGTTGCTGCGTTTCGCCGACAACGGGAACAAGCACCGGGCCGGGCTTGGCCGGCTTGACCATTGCGGGAAGCGGCGCAGCATTGTCCACGAGGGGAATACCGCGAGATTTCGGTGCAGGCGCCTCCGCCTCGTCGACCAGCGAAATGGTGCGTGGCGGCGGAGGCGGATCGACCGGGTCAACCAATGGAATCGTTCCCGATTTGGCCGGCACTGGGGGGGCTGGTTTCTTCGATGCGGCGTCGTCCTGGGCAGGCGTTGCGGTGAGGTGTTTTTCGATGAGTTGGGTCAGGTCACGGCCGTATGCCTCCCAGTCGCGCTTCTCCAGCGCGCGACGGAAATTCAAGGCAAGTTGGGCGGCGCTTCCGGCGGATTCCCCAAGGCTGCTCGCGAAATCCGCAAGCACTTTCTCCGCGCCGGACTGGTTTCCTATCCCGGAAATCTCCTCGTAGATTTCGCGATAGGCGTCCGGGGTCGGAGCGATGCGGCGTACCGCGAGGCGTTTGAATGCTTCACGAGCAATGTCGGCAGGGCTTTGCTGTTCGGTTTTCTTGTCTTGCATCGGAATGCCTGTGACCTGTCTCTAGTGACGGCGTCGGACTTCAGATCATAGACCGCCTGTTCTTCCGAGCCTGCATCGAACGAATAAAAATTGAGAATCTAGTTACTTTATTGGGGAATAGAAAAAAAGGAAAGCAGGGGGGCGCGGGTGGGCGTTGTCTGGGATGGGACTTGACATTTTGTCAATCACAGGGGTGAGGCGGGTCTGTCAGCGTACGGCGCATCCTTGATATAGGTGCGCGCCGGCCGCTTCTCTACTCGACGAGGTGGTTCTTGATCGCGTAATGCGTCAGTTCGGCGTTGTGCCGCATTTTCATTTTTTGCAACAAGCGTGAACGATACATGCTGATGGTCTTGACCGACAGTGCGAGTTCGGCGGCGATGTCGCTGACCGTCTTGCCCGAGGCGATCATGATGAGGGTTTGGTATTCGCGGTCGGACAGCGTTTCGTGCGGCGGCGTTTCGCGGTTTTCGTCGCCGACCTGGTTGGCCAGTTCCTGGGCGAGGGCGGGGCTGATGTATTTTTTACCGGAGGCGACCTGCCGGATGGCGTCGACCAGTTCGGCCGGGGCGCTCTGCTTGTTGAGGTAGCCGGCGGCGCCGGCCTTGAGCGAGCGGATGGCGTACTGGTCTTCTCGATGCATGGATAGCATCAGCACGGCGAGCTTGGGGCTTTCCTTCTTGACCTGCTTGAGCACTTCGATGCCGCTGCGGTCGGGCATGGAGATGTCGAGCAGCAGGACGTCGCAGTCGCCGCGGCGCGCAAGCTTGATCGCATCGTTTCCGTTCTCGGCGTCGCCGGCGACGACCATGTCCTTGGTGTCGGCGAGGATCTGCTTCAGGCCTTCACGCACGATCGCGTGGTCGTCGGCAATCAGGATTCGAATCGTCTCAGTCGCTGTCATTGCAATTCATCTTCTGTTTGTTATTCCGCTAGAGGAATTCTCAGAGCAACTTCTGTGCCTCCACCCGGAATTGCGCTGACGGACAGTTGCCCGCCCAAGGCGTTGGCTCGCTCTGTCATGCCGCGGATGCCGAAGGATTTGGGCTTGCGCCGCTCTGTCGCCTCGATGCCGCGTCCGTTATCGACGACCTCCAGGCGCACGCTGCGGTTGGTGCGCGCCAGGCTGACGGTAACACGAGTGGCCTGTGCATGTTTCCCAATATTGGTAAGCGCTTCCTGAAAAATGCGAAAAAGCGCAGTCGCCTGGTCCGGATCCAGGTCAATGTCCTTCTTGTTGGAAGTGAACTCGCACGGGATGCCGAGCTGCTTCTCGAACTCCTTGGCCTGCCAATCGATGGCGGCCACGATGCCGAAATCGAGAATGCCCGGCCGCAGGTCGGCGGAGATGCGGTGGATCGCCTCGATGGTGCGGTCGACCAGCGATTCGACATAGACAGCCTTGTCGGCCAGCGAACCATCGTCCGGCGGCAGCCGCTTCTTGACCAGCGCCAGCGCCATTTTGATCGCGGTGAGGTTGCCGCCGACGTCATCATGGATTTCGCGGGCGATGCGGGTGCGCTCTTTTTCCTTGACTGTTTCCACGTGCGCGGACAGTTCGGCTAGCTGGGAGCGCGAGCGTTTGATCTCTTCCTCTTCCAGCTTGCTTTCGGTGACGTTGGTCATGATCCCTTCCCACTGCACGCCTTCGCCGGGCAGGGCGCGCGGGGTGGAGCGGAGATTGATCCATTTGACGTCCTTCCACTTCTCGATCCAGATGCGGCCGTCCCAGTTCCAGGTCTTCAGGTCGGTAGCGGATTCGGCCATCGATTTCAGGTAGGACGGCCGGTCTTCCGGCAGGATGAGGTTCAGGAACAGCGATGAATCGTTGCGCAGCCGCTCGGCGGCGATGCCGAGCAGGGCGTGGCAACCGTCGCTCAGGTAGGGGAAAGAGAAGTTCCCGTCCGGGGTCTGCATGAGCTGGAAGAACAGGCCGGGCGTGTTGGAAATGATGGCCCGGAAACGTGCTTCGCTTAGGCGCAGTGCCTTGGCCGACGCATGGCGCGCGCTGATGTCGTTGCCGATCATGATGTAGACCGGCTTCTTCACGCCGCAGTAGAACAGGCGGAATTCGATCGGATAAGTCGAACCGTCCTTGCGGCTATGGATCGTGTCCAGCGAGGCGCGGCTGGATTTGCCGCAGGCCAGGGGCATGAGGATGTTCTGCAGCACCTCCATGGAGACGCTGCGCGCCACGTCCAGCGGCGTCATCCTGGTCAGCTCGCTCGCGGTGTAGTGCAGGTTCTTGCGCGCCGTCTGGTTGGTGTGCACGAAGCGGAACGTCTCGCAGTCCACCACGTAGATTTCGCTGAACGAGCCCTGCATGACGATGGGCAGCCATTCCGCTTGCATCATGTCGATAATTCTTTCTTTGTTACGTTGTCCCGCCGGCCGGGCATCTGTCCGTTTGCGGGCTCAGCCTGCGGCGCGTTCGTCGGCGGCAAGTTCCGCCTGCAACTGCGGCGGCGTCCATGCCTGCAGCCATCCGGCCAGCTGTTCCGCGGGCATCGGTTTGCTGATGTAATAACCCTGGCCTTGGTCGCAGCCCATCTTCGCCAGCAGATCCCATAGGGCGAGATTCTCCAATCCTTCCGCGACCACTTTCAGGCCCATGTTATGGCCGAGGTCGATGGTCGAGCGCACGATCTTGGCGTCGTCGGCATCGCTTTCCATCTTCATCACGAAGGATTTGTCGATCTTGAGCTCCTGCACCGGCAGGCGCTTGAGGTAAGCCAGCGAGGAATAGCCGGTGCCGAAGTCATCGATTGACAGATCCACGCCCATCGCATGGAGGCCCTCCAGCGTCTGCTGCGCGCGCATCGGGTCATCCATGATCGCGCTCTCGGTGATTTCAAGGCAGAAGGCGGCAGGCTGGAGCTTGTGCCGTTTCAGCACGTCTGCAAACTTGGCCGGGAGATCGAGGTCGAGCAGGTCGCGTGTGGACAGGTTGACAGAGATGCGCAGCGAAAAACCTTGTGCCTTCAACTGGGCGCCGAGTTCCCCCGCGCGTTCCAGCATCCAGCGGGTAATCATGCGGATGAAGCCGGTCTTTTCCGCGAACGGGATGAAGTGGTCGGGGAACACCATGCCGCGCTCCGGATGCACCCAGCGCACCAGGGCTTCCAGCCCGACCACCTTGCCGGTTGCGAGATCGACCTTCGGCTGCACGTACAGGCGGAACTGGTTCTCCTCCGAGGCTTGGCGCAGTTCGCTGAGCAGGGACAGGTTCTGCTGGCTGCTCTTGTCGATGGCCGGGTCGTAGATCGCCGCTTCGTTGCCGCCGGTCTTGGCGGCGTACATGGCGACTTCGGCATGGCTCAGCAGGGATTCGGCGTCGTTGCCGTGGGCCGGATAGCCGGCGATGCCGATGCCCGCGCCGAGATCCACGTTCTGGTCGTCCAGCGCGATCGGGTGCTCCAGCGATTTCAGGACTCGGTCGGCGACTGACTTTGCCTCGTCGAGCGTGGCGGCGGGCATCAGCAGCGCGAATTCGTCTCCGCCCAGGCGGGCGATCTTGTACGGTTCTCCATCGATCACCGACTGCAGGCGGCCGGCCAGCTGGCGCAGCAGGGCGTCGCCGAAGCTGTGGCCCATCACGTCGTTTACGTTCTTGAAGCGATTGAGGTCCATCATCAGCACGTGGCAGGGCCGGTTGCCGTCGCGTGCCTCGCCGATGGCGTCGTTGAGCAGGTCGGTGAATTGCGCGCGGTTGGGCAGGTCGGTCAGCGTGTCCCAGTACGCCAGTCTGCGGATCTCGTTCTCGCGCTGCGAGATGCCGTCGCGCATGCTGGCGAAGGCCTTGGACAAGTCGCCGATCTCGTCATCGCGCCGGATCTCGATCTGGTCCTCGTAACGGCCGGCGCCGAGACGTTTCGCAGTTTCGCCCAACTGGCGCAGCGGACCAGTGATGCGCCTGGCCATGAAGACGGTCCCGACCGCCGCCACGACGATGCCCAGCATGGTCAGTACCAGCAGTTTGATCTTCAGCTTGCCGTACTGCGCTTCCGCTTCGCTGACGGATCGTTGCAGCACGACGACCACGTTCTGGCCCGAATCCTGCGCCAGATGCAACATGCGCGCGCTGAAATCGCTTTCGCCGATGGTCAGGTGCGGTATGAAGCCGTCGCTTGCGTCCCTGTGCCGCAACTGGTCTGCGAGGCTTGCCGCATCCGTTTCCGGCAGGGTGGATGCGTCAACCATCCAGTTGTTTTGTTGTTCGCTGGTGAGGATGGAGACCTGCAGCGGCGTCAGTTCGCGCATGTCGGCGACGATCTTCTGGTCGATCGCGAATGCCATCGCAATCCAGCTGATGGTCACCGGCGCCTTCACCGGTACCACCACGATCTGGTATGGCTGGTTGTCGACGATGCCGATGCCGTTGGCGCTGCCATTTTGCTCCGCGCGGTCGACCAGTTGCAGGATGGACTTCTCCAGATTGCCTTGCAGCTCGCCGGTGGTCGATGCCTTGATCGTTCGATCGAGGCCGATCAGCAGCGCGTGCGATGCCTCGATGCGCTCCGCGTTATTGACCAGCGCGTCCCGGATGGTCTCCCGGTCGTCGGTGCCGATCGCCTGCTTGAAGCCGTAGTCGGCGGCCAACAGGCGCGCGCCCTGCGTGAGCTTTTGCGCATACTGGTCGAGCAGCCGTCCGAACACGCGCTCGCCGATGACCAGCTCCTCCCGGATCGCCGCCCGGACGTTTTCCTGGATGCCGGTCTGGATGGCGACAAAGCCGGCCAGCTGCACCGCGAGGATGAGGACGAGGAACAGGATGACGATGCGGCTTTCGAGACTGCGCAAGCGCATGAGGCTTTCCTAGTTGGAGCGTGCTTTGACGTTCAGGTTGATGGTCGCGGAAGTATCAGTGTTGGCGACGGCGAGCGGCTGGTCGGCGGCCGGCGTACCTGCGGGCAGGCCGAAGTGCCAGGCCTTCAGGCGGTACTTGCCGGGTGCCAGTCCGTCCAGCTTCGCTTTGCCGTCGGCGTCGCTCTTGGCGAAATGGGGCGTGGACACGACATGGATGTAAGCCGCCATCTGGTCGTGGATGTTGCAGCCGATGACGACCGTGCCCGGCTTGTCGAAGTGCACCGGGTTGGCCGGTTCGCCGGAATACAGCTTGAGTTCGAATACCTTGGCCGGCGAGAATGAATAGACGTGGTGCCGGACCGTGTCGTTGTTCGGGAAGGAGATGTTGGTGCCGGTCTGGATCACGGTTACTGCAGGGATGAACTTGCGGCCTTTCTGTTCGATTTCTACTGTCTTCGCAGACTTCGACGCGGGCGCGCCGGACTCCGGTTCGGCATAGACGACGGCGTCGGCAAGGGGCTTGCCCGTGACGTCCAGGATGTCGACGGCGATCGAGGCCGCCTGTGCGGCTGCTGCGGCAGCCAGCAGTGCCGATGCCAGTGCAGTGCGGAGAGCGAGGGCGCTCATCGGGTCACGATGTCGCCCTTCATCGGGGCGAGCAATTGAATGAGTTCATCCTTTTCGCGCTGCGGCACCTTGAACGCGTCAAGCGTTGCGAGGAGCTGCTGCGCGAAGGCGTCGAATTCGGCAGTGGTGATTTCCAAGTCCTGGTGCGCCTTGCGCATCGTGGCGCCTTCGTACTTGCAGGGGCCGCCCGAGGCTTCGCAGAGCTGTGCGACGACGGCTTCCTTGACGCCTTGCAGCTTGATGCCCTTGAAGCTGCGGCTGGTGCGCGGATCGCGTGCAGCACTGTCGATAGTCTTGTCAACGACGGCGGTGATGGCAGGCAGACCACCGAGACGGTCGTAGAGCTTGGGTTGCGGAGGATTGGCGGCGCAGCCGGCGAGGACGACGCATACTGCCAGTGACATTTGCACCCGGCGGATGGAAGCGCGGCATATGTTGTTCATGCTGGAAATCCTGTTTTCTTGGCGGCGACCGCCGGGTAGGTCTGGAACAAGGAATGCCTCGACGACTCTAACATAAGTATTCCTGGATGCAACTATGCGCCGACATCATCGTCACGAGCGCAGCGAAGGAGGACGGTTCGATGCAGGACGGAAAATTTTTTGGCGAAAGGACTTCACTTTTATGTTGAGCGGGTGCTATACTTACGTCTTTCGCGGCCGTAGCTCAGCTGGATAGAGTACTTGGCTACGAACCAAGGGGTCGTGGGTTCGATTCCTGCCGGCCGCGCCATATATGAGGGGCTAGATCGCAAGATCTAGCCCCTTTCTGGTTTACGGCTTTTCCTTTCGTGGTCGATGACGGGAAATGCCTCTTCAAGGACATCAACGGGTTGGCGTGGTCGCCAGCCCG
>CBIHRW010000010.1:0-74323 GCA_966212545.1 uncultured Noviherbaspirillum sp. | reverse complement strand
CCGGGTGCTCGACGTTGAGCACGGCCATCTGCGCGCCGCGGCGCGCGCCGGCGGACTCGACGGTTTCGCAGGAGCGGTCGAAGACTTTCATGTAGGAGATGGGGCCGGAGGCGCTGGAGCCTGTGCCCTTGACCATCGCGCCCTTGGGACGGATGGCGGAGAAGTTGTAGCCGACGCCGCCGCCGCGGCGCATCGTTTCCGCCGCCTGTGCGAGCGCGGTGTAGATGCCGGGCTTGCCGCCAACGTCTTCGGTGATGGAGTCGCCGACCGGCTGCACGAAGCAGTTGATCAGCGTGGTCTGCAGGCCGGTGCCCGCGGCGCTGGAGACGCGGCCGGCGGGGATGAAGCCGTTCTGCATCGCCCACAGGAATTCTTCTGCGTACTTCTTGCGCAGCTTGGGCTGTTCGATTTCGGAAAGCGCTTTCGATACGCGGGTGATGACCTGGGTAATCGTGGTCTCGTCGCCTTTTGCGTATTTTTCGATCAGCACTTCGGTGGAGATGTCTTGCGGCTCCGCGAGAGCGATGACTGCGCTTTCCAATGTATGCATGAATGGACTCCCTTTGGCCTTTGGCTATCTGTCTGTTTTAGATGGTTGTGGTGGTAAAGAATTCGGGCATGGCCGCGCTGTTACGCGGCAACCTGCGGGGGCGCTGCCGGGGCCAGGATGGGGAAAATGGGCGAAAGCATGGATGCAATCATGGTGTGGCTCTTGGTCCTGGATGGAAGGGCAGCGGGCTGCTCGGCCGCCGGTGAAATACCGGTTGGCGGTGGCTGCCATCGAGGATTCTATCGACGCCGAAATGGCCGTCACCTTGACTCAGGTCAAGTATTTCCGGGTCGAACGGATATGCGCCTAAGTGGCGGGTAAAGGGAGGGAAGTTGCGCGGTTCTGCTGTTGGTTTTTCTTGCGGACGCCAATACCGGAACACAATCGCGCCCACTTGCCATCACCACCGGATCGTATGGGCAAAAAAAACCCGCTGCCTTGCGGTAGCGGGTGAAATCCAATTCTAGGAGAGTTGGAGGAGACAAGTAAACTATAGTCCTCCGAGATATGCACGTCTGCTTTATTGTCGTGATATCGGATATACGGCGATGTTATATCAGGAGAAATATTGCACGATCTTGGTGCATTTGCGTCTGCAGGGTTAAATCGTGTGCTGCAAGGTCAATTTTTTGCAGGGACATGCAAGCGCGATGAACTGGGGACAGGGAGGGCAAAAACTACATACATCCGAGCCGCATACGCATACCACGCCCCAAATGGAAAAGCCCGCTCGGCTTCTGGCCAAGCGGGCTTTATTTGTCTCCTACCCTATCCTGTGATGGATTTTTTTAGAGTCGAAATCTTACACCGAAGTCTTTGGAAATGGTCAATCCGCGGTCGGCGGCCGTTGCAAACGCGCAGTTGACAGACAGCAAAAAACCCGCCGGGCCAAGCGCCGGGCGGGTTTCGCGTTGGAATACAAGAGTAGATTCCTGGACCCCTAACCTATCTGGAGAGTGGATCCAGTTAGTGAATCTGCTCTTCTATTCGCACTCTTTTTCGTGAGCGCTTGGGTTGACTATATGCATTTCCAAGACGCCGCGCAAGTAAACAAGTGCAAGAAAAGCGACATTATTTCAGTGATATAGCGCGATATGTGAATGTCATTTATCAAGTAAAAACGCGCGCAGGAACCGGGAAAACCTGATGCCGATTTTTCTGTCCAACCCGCATCCCTGCCATCCCGCCGGAGTTGCCATGCCTACCTTTGTCCAGCACAACAACATCAACATCGTGACCTTGTACCGCGACGACGACCTTGCGGAACACTGCCAGCCCGGCGACGTCGCGCTCAAGCAGGAAGACAGCCACTGGATGACCTATGAAGTGCGCGGCACCGGACAGGTGACGGCGGTCGGCTTTCCGTGCGAAAGCTACGACAAGGCGATGGAGCTGGCCAAAGCGGCCACCGAGCATGTGACGCAGTCAAAGTGACGCGGCTGCATTCTACTGCTTGTCCTGCATCCGGCTTCAAAGCAATCCTATCGTCGTGAAACCAAAGCGACGCCGGCACACGTCACCGCAATCCCGGCAACGCTCAGCGCCGTCGGCACGACGGAAAACATCGCCCACTCGAGCAGCACGGCAACGATCGGCGTCAGGAACAGCAGGCTGGTGACCTTGGCCGCATGGCCACGACGCATGAGGATGTGCAGCGCGTTCACCGCAAGAATGGACGCCAGAATCACGAGAAACACGATGGATGCCGCCATCTGCCAGCTCCAGCGCACCACGAATCCTTCTACCCGCCATGCGAGCGGCGCCAGCACGGCCAGCGACAGCACGAACTGGATGAATGCCGAGCTGCGCAGGTCCGCATTCCGGCAGAAGGCGCGCTGGTAGAGCGTGCCTGTCGTGATCGCCGCCAGCGATACCATCACCGCGACCAGGCTCGCGAGCGTGACGGCCTTGACATCCATCTTGTGCCAGACGACCAGCGCCACGCCTGCAAGCCCGAGCCCCACGCCTGCCCACTGCGACAATCCCAGGCGCTCTCCCGCAAAGCGATGCGCGAAGACCGCGGTGAACAAGGGCTGCGTCGCCAGCAACAGCGCCGTAATCCCGGCAGACATACCCAGGTACTGCGCATAGTGGCTGCCGCTCAGATTGATCGCATGCATCAGCAGGCCGGCAACGCAAACATGGAAGAATTCGCGCCGGTCCGCCGGCCACGACGGTCGCGCAATCAGCACCCAGGGAATGAGGCAGAGCACGCCGAAGCTGTACCGCAGTGTCAGGAAGGTGAAGGGCGGCGCATACTGCATCCCGGTCTTGCTGGCGAGATAACCGGAACCCCAGACGAGCACGAAGAACCACGCAAGGAAGGAGTCGTAGCGGCTGTCAGCGCGCGAAGGCGGGGCGGGTGGATTCATTGGCATGCGCGGATGTCGATGCAGCAAAGTTTACCGGCATTCCCTTTCGCGTGCCGGGGGCGCCTGTCCCTGCAGGAACGGCGGTGAACTGCAATAATGCCTTGTACCCGCATTCGACATATTCCCACACTCACCAGACAGGCAGCTTATGCAGTTCGCATCGATTCCCTGGAAAGGATCGACCGTATCGATCGAATACACCTGGATCGGCCCGGATCGTTCCACCTACCCCACTGTCGTCTTCCTGCATGAAGGCCTCGGCTCGGTCTCGATGTGGCGCGACTTTCCCGAGCGCTTCTGCAATGAGCATGGCCTTCGCGGCCTGGTGTTCTCGCGGTACGGCTACGGCCGGTCCACGCCGCGCCCGATGGGCGAGCGCCTGCCGCAGACCTACCTGCACGAGCAGGCACACGAGGCCCTGCCGGCTTTGCTGGCGGCGCTCGACGTGCAGCGGCCGTGGCTGTTCGGCCACAGCGACGGCGCGTCGATCGCGCTGCTGTATGCGGCGCGCTTCCCCGAACAGTGCAGCGGCGTGGTCGTGATGGCACCGCACATCTTCATTGAGGAGGTCACCCTCGCCGGCATTCGCCAGGCGCGCGAGGCCTACCTCAACGCCGACCTGAAAATCCGGCTGACGCGCCATCATCGCGACGCGGATTCGGTCTTCTTCGGATGGAATGATGCCTGGATGGATCCGGACTTCCGTGGATGGAACATCGAGGCAGAGCTTCCCCGGATTGCCTGCCCGGTGCTGGCGATCCAGGGCGAAGGCGACGAATACGGCACGCTGGAACAGATCTACGGCATCGAGCGCCAGGCGCCGCGAGCCCGGGCGCTCGCGATCCCACAGTGCGGGCACTCACCGCACAAGGACCAGCCCGAAGCGGTCGGCCGTGCAGCGGCAAATTTCATCAAGGGAGAAGAATGACGGTGTCTACTTGCCCCGCAGGTAGATTTCGTCGTCGAAGGTCAGCACCCATTCCGGCCGGTACACCGTAAACATCGTGAGCAGGAAGCCGGTCAGGAAGGATTCACCCCAAGACAGCAGGAGCATGTAAGCCAGCACATCCGGGCCCACCGCCGTCGTCGCGACCAGTGCCTGGTAGATGCCAAGCGATACCAGGTTGAGGACGGCAAGCATCGCCATCGCGCCAAAGAAGCCATTGCCCAGCAGGTAGACGAAGATATGGCGCGGCAGGAAGCGCTCCGTCGCCCGCATCAGGGCATCGCCGCAGTACGCCGGCACAATCGCCAGCAGCAGCAGGTTCACGCCCAGGTTCACCCACTGCGTGTCGAAAGCAATGGTATAGGTCAAGACCGACAGCGCGGAACCGGACATCGCCAGCCGGCGACCGAACATCAGCACGAAGATGGGCAAGCCGACCAGATGCAGTGCGGGGCCGCCGGTCAGCGGTACGCCGAAGCGCCAGATCATCGGCAGCACGATGATCGCAAAGCACCAGGCGGAAAACGCCCCGGGGGCCGTCAGGCGGCGCCAATCAGCAGCGCGGGCATTGACGAAGAGAACAGCGAACGCACCAAGTGCCACAGCGAGCGCGATGGAAGGCGGAAGGGCTTCGGTAAAAATTCCCATGCTTCATTAAAAAAGGGATTTCCGGAACGCCACGGTCGCGGTTGGGAAAGACGTTAGATTCGGTGCGAAAAGCGTGCCTGAAGCATGGGCGGGAGACACACAGCGACTGCTTTTACATGCAACAGGTACGGAAACGGCTGCTCGCGGAGGCGGCGCAAAACGAAGCGCGGCTTCGCTGCAGCGGCGTGATGTTTCCGTGCGTGATGGAAAAGTTCCTTTCAGGTGAATCAGGACATGCCAGAATCATTACAGCACACTTCCTCGGCCTTGTAGTTCTTCCAGCCCAGCATCCCGGCTTTGCTCTCGCTCAATGGATGCAAACCAGATCTGCCCGAAGGATAGGAATGACTTGCCGTGCTGCCGTCGATAGTACCGGCAGCCGGATGTCAGGCGGACGCAGGACGCGGACGCCCGTGCACGAGGCGTTGCAGGAGCCGCTTCACCGCGCGGCGCCCGAAATGCACGGCTGCCAGCGAAAGCCCTGGCAGCGTGCGGAGATTGAAGGCGGCGATTCCCCACCGCTCGCGCCGGTGCGACATCCAGTCCTGCTTGTATGGATCGTCGCCCGAGAGAAAGTCGACTTCCCGTACACCGTCGACGTCAATCGCGTGCCGCATCAAGTGTGCGGTCAACAGCGATCCGACGGAGTAGCGGACAAACCGTTGGTCATATGCCAGTTTGTAGATCGACGCGACGCCCCCCTCCACCATCCACACCTGCGCTGCGGCCGGTTCGCCGTCGATCCACGCGATGCCCAGCCTGAGCCATCCCTCCCGCGCGCAGGTACGGATCAGCTCCGGCATGAATTGCGGATGCCCTTCCGGCGGCTTCCAGCTCGCGCGATAAACCGCCTCATATGCCGCAATGGCTTCATCCAGTTTGTCGTTACCGGAAATGATCTCCATGCGCAGGCGGCCGGAGGTGGCGAGCTGCTGCCCTTTGCGCTTCAATGTGTTGCGCAAGCGAGGCGGAAGCGTCGAGGCATAGGTGTCATACGATCGCCCGTTGACCTTCAGGTACCAGTTGCCGAAGCAGTGATACGGCTGGACCGCCATGCCGGCAGCAAGAAAAGCGGACAGCGTTGCGGCGAATAGCGGACTCTCCCGGTCCATCGGAAAGATGGACACCACGTCAGAACGCTCGGCGCCGGACGCGATTTCCGTTGCCAGCGGCAACAGACTGTCGCATAGGTTCGCATTTCCGGAGACCAGCGGACCAAACACGGGGGAATAGTAGTTGGCTGCCGCCGCAAGCTTGCGTACCGGGAAAAACCGGTTTGCCGGCGCAAGCCTGCACATGGGCAGCAGCGCATGCGCCTCGTCGCCTGCATCAGAGTGCAGCGCATACACGCACAAGGACGAATGCGCCAGGCCGTGCCGGGCGAGACCACGAAACCACGCCAGGCTCAAAAATATTCCCGCTCCTGCGGCGGTGTGTTGGAACAGCGCCTCACAGGATGCGGGAATGGTATCGAAGTCCTGATAGACAGCGACGCGCGCCATGACGGGCATCTCAGGGTCAGCAGGTGACCGCGAGATGTTCCTTGTACCAGGCGATGGTCTGCCTGAGGCCTTCACGGATGCGGTGCGTCGGCTCGAAGCCGAGCAGCGTGGCTGCCTTGGTGATATCGGCTTGCGAATGCCGCACATCGCCTTCGCGGAACGGTGCATGTTGCGGCCGGTGATCGCGCAGACGCGGGAAAGAGTCGACCAGTTCGTCGCGCAGTATTTCGTACAGCTCGTTCAGGCTGGTGCGTTCATTCAGCGCCACGTTGTAGACCTGGTTGACGGCTTCGGGATTCTCCGTCAGCGCCGCCAGCAGATTGGCCTGCACGACGTTGTCGATGTAGCAGAAGTCCCGGCTGGTATGTCCGTCGCCGTTGATATTGACCGGCTGGTCGTTGATGAGCGCGGCGACCCATTGCGGAATGACGGAAGCATAGGCGCCGTTCGGGTCTTGCCGGGGGCCGAAGACGTTGAAGTAACGCAGCCCGATCGTCTCGATCTCGTAGCAGCGCGCAAACACGTCGGCATACAGCTCGTTGACGTATTTGGTGACAGCGTAAGGCGACAGCGGACGGCCGATCACCGACTCCACCTTCGGCAGTTCCGGGCTGTCGCCATAGGTCGAGCTGGATGCTGCATACACGAAGCGCTTCACCTTGGCGTCGCGCGCGGCAACGAGCATGTTGAGGAAGCCGGTTACATTGTTGGCGTTGGACAGGATCGGATCGTGGATGGATCGCGGCACTGAACCCAGCGCTGCCTCGTGCAGCACGAAGTCGGCGCCGTCGCACGCCCGCGCGCATTCTTCGAGCCGGCGGATGTCGCCGTTGATGAAGCGGAAGTTCTGCCAGGCGCGCTCACCGACCGATCCATACACCAGGTCGAGGTTGTGCTGGTAGCCGGTGGAAAAATTGTCCAGCCCGGTTACCTTCTGGTTCAGCAGCAGCAGCGCCTCCACCAGTCCCGAACCGATGAAACCGGCCGCACCGGTCACCAGCCAATGGTACTGGCGGCCCTGCAGATGACGCCGCACCTGCTCATACCGCGCCGGATACGTGACGTTGCCGGGGGTGCCCATCAGAGCCTCCACACGCTGATGCCGGCGCTTTCGAATTTTTTCGGATCGAACTGGGATTTGACGTCGATGAAGCAGCCTTTTTCCACCAGCTTGGAACGAATGTCTTCGATCGGACGATCCAGCAGCTCACGGTGCGCAACGGCCGCAACCACCGCGTCGGCGCGCGGCAGCGCCTGCCACTCGACCAGTTCGAGGCCGTATTCGTGTTGCGCCTCATCGGCGGCGGCCACGGGGTCATGCACATAGACTTCCACGCCGTAGGACTTGAGTTCGCTGATCAGGTCGGCAACCTTGGAATTGCGCAGGTCGGGGCAATTCTCCTTGAAAGTCAGACCCAGCACGTTGACCTTGCTGCCCTTGACCGGGAAGCCGGCGGCAATCAGTTCCTTCACCGTTTTCTCGGCGACGAACTTCGCCATGCCGTCATTGATGCGGCGGCCGGCCAGGATGACCTGCGGGTGATAACCGATCATCTCGGCCTTGTGCGTCAGGTAATAGGGATCGACGCCGATGCAGTGGCCGCCGACGAGGCCGGGGCGGAAGTTCAGGAAGTTCCACTTGGTGCCGGCAGCTTGCAACACTTCCAGCGTATCGATGCCGAGCTTGTCGAAAATGATCGCCAGCTCGTTCATCAGCGCGATGTTCAGGTCGCGCTGGGTGTTCTCGATCACCTTGGCGGACTCGGCCACCTTGATGCTCGATGCGCGATGCACGCCGGCGGTAACCACGCGCTCGTAGAGACGCGCAACCTGCTCCAGCGTATCCGCATCGTCGCCGGAAACGATCTTCACGATCGACGCCAGCGTATGTTCCTTGTCGCCCGGGTTAATGCGTTCCGGCGAGAAGCCAACATGGAAATCCTTCTTCCATTGCATCCCGGAGAATTTTTCGAGGATGGGCACGCAGATTTCCTCGGTCGCTCCCGGGTAGACGGTCGACTCATACACCACGATCGCGCCGCGCTTCATGTGCTTGCCGACGCTCTGGCTGGCGCCGATCAGCGGCGTGAAATCCGGCTGGTGCGCGATGTCGACCGGGGTCGGCACGGCGACGATCACGAAGTCGGCATCGGCCAGGCAAGCCGGGTCGGTGCTGCAGTTCAGCTTGCTGGCGGCGCGCAATTCCTCGGCGGAAACTTCGCCGGTCGGATCGACGAAGCGGCGGTAGTTTTCCACCTTGGATTCGGACAGGTCGAAGCCGATCGTGCGGAAATGTTTACCGAAGGCAACAGCAAGCGGCAGGCCCACGTAGCCGAGGCCGACGACCGCGACCGACTTGGTGTCGTCGAGGGAGCTTGCGCTCAGTTTCGAGATCCGGGCAAGCTGCGTGTCAATGACGGACTGGAACTCCGGCGATATCGAGTCGTGGGTAATCAAGCGCTTCTCCTTGGGCAGTAATTTGGCGTTCAACAAGTTCTTTCGACCGGCTAAGTATTGCTGCTCAGATAGTTAACGTTTTGATAAACCGCAACGGGAGGAATTTTGTTCACGGCAAACTATCTGTCCATATTGGTCCGTCGCGCCTGGCGTCTTCACGCCGCCAGGTGCCGCTTTCGCACGCCGTGATTTATTGGAATTCACGGCTGCACGGACTGTCACATCGCGTGATTCCGGAGCCTCCTGATGCAATCGCTCGAACAGGTCAAATCCATCCTTGCCGATACGCTCGGCCTCGGCCATCGGGGTGCCGCACTGACCGCCGACACCGAATTACTCGGCAACCTGCCAGAGTTCGATTCGATGGCGGTGGTCAATGTGATCGCCGCACTGGAGGAACGCTTCGGCATCATGTTCGACGACGAGGAAATCACGGCCAGCGTGTTCCAGTCGGTAGGCTCCTTGACCGCACAGGTTGATCGCAAGCTCGCGCAATGAGCAGCGAAGAACGCGTACCCGCGGGGCAGCCCTTCTTCCTCGATACGAAAAAGGGGAGGCGCTTCTGCCTGTACCATGCGCCCTCGCAGCCCCACGCGGGCGCGATCCTGTATGTGCATCCCTTTGGCGACGAAATGAACATGTCACGCCGCATGGCTGCACGGCAGTCGCGCGCATTCGCCGCCGCCGGCTTCGGCGTCCTGCAAATCGACTTGTACGGCTGCGGTGACAGCGAAGGGGAATTGAAAGAGGCAGACTGGGACACCTGGAACCAGGATCTCGTGTCGGCGGCGCAGTGGCTGCGCGCCCATGTATCCGATTCAATCACTTTATGGGGACTGCGGCTCGGCGCGATGCTCGCACTCGACAGTGCGCTCGGCGGCGGCATTGATGCCAGGCATTGCATCCTCTGGCAGCCGGTCTTTTCCGGCCGCCCTTACATGACACAGTTCCTGCGCCTGAGCCTCGCCGCCGGCCTTGTCGCTACGAAAGAGGATGGTGGCGAAAAGCAAAGCCTGCGGGATGCGCTGACACGCGGTGAAACGATCGAGGTTGGCGGATACGAGTTGGCGCCCGCGTTGGTCCGTGACATCGACGGGATTGACCTGTCAGGCTTGCAGCAAGCCCCGTTTCCCATTCACTGGTTCGAACTCGTCCCGGACGACCAGGCGCTTGTCCCTACCGCAAAAATGAACGTGGCGCGCGCATGGACAGACAGGCACATCGACCTGCGGCTGCACGCTGTCACCGGTCCATCGTTCTGGGCCACGAAGGAAATTACGGAAGCTCCCGGGCTGATTTCAGAAACGACCGGCCTGTTCATCGAGGAACCGGCATGAACTACGAAGATCAAGCACTTAGCTTTTCCTGCGGGGACGCCACGCTCTACGGCATCCTCACCATGCCGCATCGGCCGCAGCCTCTCGCCGTCCTCATTGTCGTCGGCGGCCCGCAATACCGCGCCGGCAGCCATCGGCAATTCGTCCTGCTGGCCCGCGAGCTGGCGTCGCACGGCTATCCCGTCTTGCGCTTCGACTATCGCGGCATGGGCGACAGCGAAGGCGAACCGCGTAATTTCGAGTTGGTGGACGATGACTTGCGAGCGGCGGTCGACACGTTGTTCGGTATTGCCCCCTCGATTCGCGAGGTAGTGGTCTGGGGATTATGCGACGGCGCATCGGCTGCGCTGTTTTACGCGCATCAGGATCCGCGCGTCAGCGGTCTGGTACTAGTAAATCCTTGGGTGCGCACCGTAGAAAGCGAGGCCAAGGCACGGCTCAGACACTATTATCAATCACGCCTGTTCGATACGGATCTCTGGAGAAAAATCGCACGCGGGAACTTCAGCTATGCCGCCGCAGCCCGATCGCTATGGACCTCCGTTAAACGTGCCTGTCGCAGCGCGCCGCGCGGCGTGGTCGACGACAGCACATTGTCGCTACCCGACCGCCTGCATGACAGCTTTAGCCGATTCAAGGGGCAGGTTCTCCTGATTCTCAGTGAACATGACCTGACCGCGCAGGAATTCAGCGACTTGACGCAGTCCCGCAAATGGCAGACGTTGATTCATTCGCCGCGCGTACAGTGTTTTAGGCTGCTCGGCGCAAACCACACCTTCTCCAGGCGTGAGCTGCGAGAGAAAGTTGCGGCAACCACGCGAAAGTGGCTTGCCCACATACGGCAGGAAGGCTGCCTCCGGATACGAATTCATTGAACGCCCCCACTCGGGCTTGGTGACAGCCGTTCCGATCACTTCGATTGCCGGATGCGACCAACTAAAAAGGCTATGGATGTCACAAGAACGCTTGGATTATTTGGACGGCTGGCGCGGCATGGCAATATGCTTTCTGCTGATCGGGCACTTTTTCCCGGTTCCCGGGGTTAACTTCGGCGCAATCGGTGTCGGGCTGTTCTTCGTTCTTTCCGGCCTGTTCATGGGGCGTCTGCTGTTCGTCACAGAGGTACCACTCGGCACCTTTTTTCGTCGCCGCGTTGCCCGCATCATCCCCGCGACCTTTGTGTTCATCTTCGCGACCGTCTTCCTGCGCATCGCCCTTGGCCGGCCAATAGACTGGGCGGAAACATTGGCAGCAGCCCTTTTCATTAACAACTATTTTCCAAGTAGCGGTGCAATGCCATTGGGGCACATCTGGTCGCTTTCCGTCGAGGAGCACAGCTATATTCTTCTAGCCCTCCTGGCGCTGGCGGCCCGCAAACGCGTCGCCAGAGCGGCGGCGTCCACCGCACTCATTTCGGCTGCATGTGCCCTTGCCGCTGCCGGCTATTTCTTCCTGGTGCCGCATGATGCAACTCCGTGGCTGAGGACCGAGGTTGCCGGATACGGTATTTTCCTGTCGGCCTTTCTCGCCATTGCCCTGCACGGAAAATCACTTCCGCAATTGCCTTGGCTCGCATATCCCGCCCTCCTGGCTATCGGCATCGCCGTGCATTGGTGGAGCGTTCCCATGCCTGTGCGAATCACGGTTGGCATCAGCTTGTTCGGGCTCACACTCCATTTGCTCGCAGCGGCACCAATGACCGTTAAGGCAACCCTGTCATTCGGACCATTGCGCCAGATCGGCATGCTGTCTTTTTCGATATACCTGTGGCAACAGCCGTACTATCTGCTTGTACACAAGGAGGGAATGAACCCGCTTCTCGCCTTGGCACTGGCCCTTTTGTCGGGCATTGCATCGTTCTATGTTGTGGAAAAGCCGGCGCGGGAGTATCTGAACAATCGCTGGAGAAGAAAAGATCGTCCCGATTTGCCGCAGTCCACCTTGCGGGTCGAAACACGCTAGATCTCGCGGCAACCTGGAACTTGCGCTCCTTCTTTTCAAGAACAAGGATAGATTTGCATTTGCTGGCGATCGCTCACCGCACCCCGCCTCAAAATATCTGCCAGGCAAAACTGGACACTTTCAAGGAGCCGCCAGGAGAGTCGCGGCCCCTCGAAACGAGGCCACAATCGAAAGCGCCTCATGACCAAGCCAACTGTTCGCTGGCCCAAGGCTACATTACTGACCGTGCCCCCCTGAAGAATCGGCGCGCCCTGCCTGCTCCAGAATCCCTGATCTTTTGCGCAGATACGAGTGTTGCAAGCGCGGGGGCTACGCGCTGTTTTAACTTTTGAATCTTGTCCTTCTGCTCCGGTTTAAGGCCTATCGCCTCCGCTGCTGCGTTTGCGATCTCCACCGCGGACTTGGGCTCCTCGGTGACCAACTGCAACCAGAAATCGGTGCCTGTCGTCGGCAGTGTGTCTCCGCCTTGCGTGCGTTTTGACGCACCAGCTTTACGGCCCGCCCGACGCCCCCGTTGGCCCATTGCGCTGTCCTCGCCAGCTGCCCGGTCAGCTCGGCGCCCGTTGTGCGCGCTGCGAGACGCACGTCCGCGCTTCGCCATGCCACCTTTCTTAATGCTTCCCTCGGCCGAACTGCGGCGTTTCCTGCCGGCCTGCGCGGTGTCATCGCCCTCTACGCTTTCGAGTTGCGACAATGCTGTTTCGAGCGCTTCAACTCGTGCAGAGTAAAAAGCCATGCCTTGCCGAGCATGCGACAGCTCTGCCTGGATGGCCTGCCTTGCGGAGGTGAGATTGGAGGTCATGAAATGCTCCTTTAAGAGATACTGCATGTTTTGACAATCCTGTCCATTAGCGTGTTTCCAGAACCATCACCAAAGTTTGAAAATCTCTATTGCGGCGGCGAAATTCACAGCGATATGGCTGTGATCGTACGATGCCCCACTAGGAAAACACCTGGTTCCATTGCGCTTCGACCAGATGCTATTCAAATGCAATATGCTGCCAACAGCAACGCAGCTTAGACTTACGAGGGATCAAATGCGTTGTCGGTGACTGTTCGAATCCTTCGGACTAGCCGTTCTCATTAAGAAAAGCGGCGGGCAGTCCCGAACAATTCTCGGCCATCTTCCGGAAAAATGACCGACTTCAGGTGCTTCGTACCGAATACGCCTCTCGCCACGAGCATGCTTGCCCAAAGCGTCAGTAGCACCGACACCGCCAGTGCGACGGTCGAGTCGATCGCTATCGGCATCCGCTTGATGGTGACAAACAGCACCGCGCCGATAAATGCATGGAACAGATAGACCTGGAGACTGAACTTGCCAAGGCTCTCGCAGAAACTCCCGAGTTGGAATCTCGACATCTGAAAGACGAGCAGGGTCCCTGTAATCGCCTCGAGGTCGTTCACGAGGAGAGCAAGCGGACTCCGGTAATCGGATACCAGGGCGAACCCGACTTCCTGACTCAACCCCAGCTGTATCTGTACATGCTTTACCCCGGCAAAGAGTAATGCCGAAACCAGAAAAGCAGTTTTCCTAGGCATCGGCTCGAGGGTCTTCAAGTGAAGGGAGGCGATTACATAAACAAGCGGAACAATATATACCGCGGGAAGCAGGCCCAAGGGCAGGTAATGCTGTGTCAAGGCCGAAGCTGCACCGATGAGTGGATGGCACACGAGCACCGCAACAACAAGGAAGAGTTTGAGCGGGCGGGCAGCCCCTTCGATCACACCCTTGACGATCAAAAGCGAAAAGAGTGACGGAAGGAACCACAACAGCGCCATATTGGTCGCCGCTTTCAGGCTGACGACGTTCGCGCTGTAAAGGGCATGCAGCAGGTTCACCAGTGCGTCACCGAACGGACGGCCCGTGCTGAGCCAGTACCCTCCTGCAGTGACGCAGGCGAAGACGAAGAACGGGTAATACAAACGGAAAAAATGCTTTTTGATTGCGGCCGTATTGAGCGGAAGCGCAGGCCGGATGAAAGGCAGGGCCATGAATGCCACGACATGGAATGAAAGGCCGCGCAGGAAGCCAGGAATCACATCGCGCGCAAAATCATTGTGGTCGATCGCGACCAGCAGGATTAGCAAACCTTTCGCGATGTTGTGGTTCATGATGTTGCCAGCGACCGGCTTTTCTCGGGAAGGATCTTCTTGTCCAGCACTAGGACGATGCCGAAGATCGCAAAGATGAGGTCAAAATAGGCGAAGCTGAGTGCAGCCCCGCCTAATCCGAATGCGAATATGGATAGCTGCAACATCGTCGCCAGCGGAGCGATCCATGGTTCTGCATCCTGTTCCCGCGCGCGCTTTGCGACCCGGCCGGCGGTACGGAATGTCGTTACCAGGATGCTGACGTAGACAGCGAGTGCGATGAAGCCGTGGTCTCCCAGGACCTGGAAGTAAATACTGTGCGCGGCGTGTGCCTTTATGGGATCCGGAACCGCGTCACCGGTGTAGAAGTACGGCAGGGTGTGGAACTGGTTTGCCAGGCTCTGCCAGATGGAAAAGGTTTCCAGCGCCTTGAACCCGCCTCCAAAGATGGGATGCTGCAAAGCGAGTATCGTGCTCAGCTTCCATGCCACGACGCGTCCCATGAACGAAGCGTCTTCGTCCGCATTCGAGATCGTGTTCATGCGAGCAAACCACTCATCCGTAATCAATGCAGCACTGAGGGCGACCGCAACTGAAATCAGGAATAGAATAGCCAGCTTTCGATTGCTTTTCGCAAAGAGATACAAACCGAGCGCGAGCAAGGCGATCAACCCTCCCCGTGACTGTGTACCGATGACTGAAACGATCATCGCGACAATGCTGAGCGACAGGATGAGCTTCGCGATCACCGAGCTTTTTCCGTACTCGCTCAGCAGGTAGACACTGAGCGGAAGCATCATTACGAGTGCAAGCGCCAGGTCGTTGCGGTCGCCCAATATGTGACCGGGAATCCCGGCGATCACGTGCCCCCCGCCGCTGGCGACGAATTTCAATCCCGATAGTCCACCGTAAAAGCCGATGGACAGCACCAGACACCAAAGGAAGAAATCGATGTGCAGCTTCTTGTGCATGATCAGGACGACAAACGCAAACAGCATGACGACCTTGAAGAATCGGGACCAGAATTCCCAGGCAACCTCAGAAATGCCGACGGTGGTCAAGGTGGACATGGTCGTCCAGAACAGAAAAATGAAGATGAGGGTACCGATCGGCCCCCAACGGACAGGATGCTTGTCCTTGGACAAAAGATAGCCGCCGATGGCAAAGCTGGTAAACACCAGGTTGTAACGGATAACGGATGCGATCCCGTAGACCCAGCCATTGGGGAAAAACATCGCGGTCCAGATCCACATTCCCAAGGCGATGAACGGCCGCTTGGCGACGGCCACGAGCATCAGCGGCAACAGACCGAGAAGGATCAGATCGCGCATGTCCCTAGCCGCGCTTGTCCGTCTGCTCGCGACGGCTGTCGTGCTTCAATGCCCAGTAGCACAGGTAGACGACGGCCAGCAGATCCACGGCCCAAAGCATGCTTTCCACTATTTTCCTTCCGCATCGGTAGGGCAAGAATACGAGCTGCGACCAAGCTCGCCTGCATCTATCTTGTCATGCGGAATCTTAGATGGTCTGCCGCTTTCAATGTTGACAAACTTCAAATTCCATCAGGAATCATTCGCTAGCATCACCTGGGTAAGCGAGCGCGCTCACCGCCGGCGTAGCCGTGACAAGATCTCGTTTAACAAATAGGCTTCGGCACCGGCGGGCCTGCCCGCCAACCACCACAGCACCAGTACGGCAGCCGGAAAGACGGCGGCCCCAACGGCGATCTTGAGGATCAGGGCAGGAAGAGGTGCGAGCTGGACTACGGTGACGGCAAGGTCGACCATTGCCGCCATCGCGGCCGTCGCGATCAGGGGACGGTAGACGGTGCGATAAATGTCTGCCAGGCTGACATTCTCAAGCACCTGCAAGAGCAACCCGAGCGAAAGTCCAAGCCCGAGAAAGACTGTCGCGACCCGGAGCCAACCGATCTGGAGCGCACCTGCTTCCGGAAACACCAGCAATGCGGCGACGATGAAGACAATCGTTTGGATCCAGTTCACGAATGCGTTCAGCCGGACTTTTCCAAGCGTGAGAAACACATAGCCGCTACTCGTGGTAATCGCCTCGACGACGTTGGCAAGTCCTAGCGCCTGGATGAACGGAGCGATGAACAGCCATTTCTCCCCAAGCATCACGAGGATGGCTTCATGCGCGACTAGTACCAAACCGATACCTGCGGATATCCCGAGCAGGCTCTGCACGCCTTGGGCAAGAAGGAACAAGCGCTTTAATTCGGAACGATCATGCTTGGCCGCGACAAATGCCGGGAAAAGCACCCGGTTGAGCGGCGACAGGACTTCTGTCGTCGGCATTGACGATATCTCGTCGGCGAGCGTGTATCCGCCGACCACGCCGGCAGACATGCGCCTGCCAACCAGCACCTTGTGGAGGTTACGGTTCAGGTAGTTGCCGATGTTATTCAGTAACACCCACTGCGACACCGAGAAAATTTCCTTCATTTTTTCGAAGCTGATATGCGGGCGCATCGGGTGCATCCGGTAGCTTAGCAGGACGCCGAAACTCCGGCCGGCTAGGGTTCCGATGACGAGCGCCCAATAGCTGCACAGTATCCAGGCAGCGACAACTGTCACGATGAAGCCGGCAATGCGTTTGAGGAAAACAAAGCGGAAATCCAACCCGAATTGCATCTCCTTCTGGAAAGTAATGACGCCGATATTCTCCAGGCCTGCAAGCAGCATGCTGGCAGCCATCGCGAAAAGCACAGGCGATACCCGGGAGTCGTTGAAATAGGTATCCGCATACGGCGCAGCAAAACACACAATGGTCGCTGCAAATATCATCTGCGCAAGGCGCAAGGTCCATGCGGTGTCGTAGTGGGCAGGTGTCGGGTCGCGGTTCTGGATCAGCGCTACATTCACGCCGAGGCCCAGCAGCACGTCGGCAAGTCCGACGACAAGCGAAGCCATGGCGATGATGCCGAAGTCGTCGGGCACGAGCAGGCGCGCCAGTATCAACGTACTGACGAATCCGATGAGGCGGTCTGTCCATCGCAGGGACACCGACAGGATGGCACCGGCAAAGATGCTGGTCTGGCTTCCGCCTCGAGTAAGCATGTGCTTCCTTATGCCGTCGCTGCCGCGTGCTCGAAGATCCGCGCCAGCTCACGGGCCCGCTGCCTGCGCGATGCCGCCTCGATGACGCTGTCGCTTGCAACATATGCGGCTCCTTGCTGGATCCCGGCGACGAAATTCTCGAGTACAGGTACGATACCCGCCGCGTCGTCGATCGGTGCCATGCTGCTGAAGCCTGCGGCGCGGAGGATCCTGGCCGTTTCCCCGTGCGCTTCGACCAAACCGAGAATCGGCTTGCGCGCCCTGAAGTATTCGTAGATTTTTGCCGGCACCTGGGTATTGAACGCCGCTCCCTGAAACACCAGCAAGCCGTCGACGGACAGCATTTCGCGCAGCGCAACGTGATAGGACACGAGCGGAGCGATTTCGACAATGTCTTCCACGTCGTACTTTCTGGCAAGCGCCTGGAAATACGCATCGTCGCCCGTGGCACGCAGTATTACCCGCAACGAACGGACCGCGCTTGCATTCCGCCTCTTCAGAACGGAGAGTGCCTCGAAAAATGCCGACGGGTTCCGTCCTTCCGGGTACAGCACCCCACTGTGCAGCAACCGAATTTCTTTGGCGTCGTGCGTATCCTCGACTATCTGCTCGGTAGTTGTTCCGGAGAATCCATCCTCGTCGTAACCGTTTTCGATGACGGTGAATTTCTCGTGCAGTTCCCTGGGAAAGCGCTGCTTGTATGCACGCATTGCGCTTTCCGTGGTGAACACCGCACGTTGGCACCGTTTGATTGCCTGGCGTTCGATCCACGCGTATGCCCTTCGCTGCAACGGCGTATTCGGGAAATCGTCCTGCAGCATCGGGTCTCGAAAGTCGGCGATCCAAGGCAAGCCGGTCAAGCGGTGCAATGTCAATCCGATCAGGTGCGACGTCGCCAGCGGGAACGTCGACCAGATCACGGTCGGCTTGTACTTGCGTATCAGGGCCAGACCGGAAGGAACCGCGGAGAACCACCACGATATCCAGCGATCCGGCAAGGCGATGACCTCGGGATAGCGACCCAGTACGCCCATATGCCGTTTTGCATCCAGGGCGAATGCCCGCTTGACGACCAGTTGAGGCGGCAACTGGGCCAGTTGCGAGGGATTCGTATCGCTGTAGGCCAACGCGCTTGCCGAAAGTACCAGGGGCTCCCATCCATGGGAGCCTAGATGCTTCGAAAAGCTCAGTGTGCGCTGGATGCCGCTGCTCACCGACTGTGGCGGGAAGTGGAATGCGATGATAAGAGCGCGTTTGTTCATGGCTGTGAGTTCAGTGGGAAAGCCAGCGTAGCAGGCGCAGGGCAAAGAGAATCGGTGTTTTGTCCCAGGGACGGTCTCGCGGGATCTGGTACGGATCATGATGCTGTCCGGCTGCCCCTCTTTCCGTTGTGAAGGCTGCGACATATCCCGCTTCCTTGACCATGTGGACATGGCGTTCATTGAAATCCTTACCCACCTTTCCATTCGGGTAGGCAAAGAGCCTGACCGGCTTGCCGATGATTGCTTCAAGTTGGCGTTTGCTGCCTGCAATTTCGAGGCGCGCGGCCTCATCGTCGAGGCGTGTGAGGATCGGGTGCGATATAGTGTGGCCACCGATCTCGACGCCCTCTCTGGCAAGCCGCGCGATCATTTCGCGGCTGAGCATCAGGCGGTGGGGGAAATCCAGCGCCGCCATCGATTCGAGTTTTGCGATCACCTTTTGCCGGTCGTGCGGAGCAAGGTACTTCACGCTTTCCATGATCTCATGCAGCGCACCCTTGCGGTCATTGAAACCGGACAGGGAATACACCGACATTCCGACGTCGCGCAGGTCGAGCGAACTGTCGGGCAGGCGCCGGATGGCCTCGAGGATCCGGTCGTTCCACAGGTTGCTCTCTGTCATGTGACCCGTCGTGACGAATACGGTGGACGGAAGCTTGAATTCCTTGAGTATAGGCAGGGCGTGATCGTGTACGGAGCGATAACCGTCATCGAAGGTGATACACACTGCACGCGGCGGCAGCGATTTCTGCGCCAGCGCTTCCACCGCTTCATGCAGGGGCAGCACATTGAAGCAATCAGCCAGCAGTTCCATCTGCCAGCGGAAGGTGCATATGTCCGGTTCCGGATGCAGCAGCGGGTCGCGCGTTTCGAGCACGCGGTGATAGTTCACGATGCACAGCCGGGCATTCTCGCCCCGGCGCGCTGCCACACGGTCGCCGATTGCGCGAATGATGCGCGCAGTCAGGCGTGGGGATTCAGTTGAAAATTCCATATGACTTGATACCCTTGTCAGCCGCTAGCGCCGTCGAGGCGGCAGCTGTCATGAAGAGTGCTTCCGCGCGCACCGTCTCTCTGTCTCGGCGGGGCCAGCCATTGCAGGAGATGGCCATGAAAATGGTCCGGATGAGGACCAATGGGAATGCCGATTTCAGTGCAGTCATGTTCAGCCTGCCGCCACCTTGCTGATCACGTACCGGTACTTACCGGACTTCTCCGCAGGTATTTCTGCCACTTCGTTGACAACGATTGTCACCCCCTGCCCCAACCTTGCCTTGAAGTCCTTCTTGATTTTTTCAACTAGGTCCTCGCCGAGCCTGCCCTCCGGTTGCACTGATACCGAGGTGAAGTCCAGGCTTTCCTGCACGATCTTGAAAGCACGCACCTGAGGTAGATCCCGCAAGATATAGATCAGGGCTAGGCCATGCATGACGGTGCCATTCTGTGCGACGACGAAATCCGTGCTTCGTCCGTGAATTTCCTTGAGCAGTGGAAGCCCGCGTCCGCAGGAACATTGCCGGTTGTCGAGCGAACCGACGTCTCCGGTGCGGTAGCGAATGAACGGGAAGTCCCGGGTCGCAAGGTGAGTTACTACGATTTCACCGGCAACGCCGGGAGGCACCGGCTTGCCATACGCGTCGACGATTTCGACAATAATGTCTTCCGCAGTGATGTGCATGCCGCCATGAGGGCATTGATGGGCGATAAAGCCGGCGTCCCTTCCACCGTATCCGTTGGCAACCGGGCAGCCGAACGTCTTGCTGATCTGCACGCGCTGATTGTCATACAGCCGTTCGGAGGTAACGAAGGCGACGCGGATTCCAAGGTCGTCCATGCGCAAACCGTTCGCATCCGCATGCCGCGCGAAATGAGACAGTGCTGACGGATACCCGAAAAGCATCTTCGGCTTCGTGGTCACAATTTCATTAAGAAATCCCGCCACCCTCCCGTCCGACATCTCGAATGCGGGCAACAACCGGGTTCTGAACAATCGGTCACGCAGGACGCGCATGCGGTCCTGCGCGCCGAGTTCGATGGGCGATCCCCAGACAACAATTTCCGGATCACCGATGTCTACGCCCCACCACCTCGTCGCACGCCACTTCGCGGCAACGTCATGGCTGACGCGCTCCTTGCCGATATAGAAAATCAGCGGCTCGCCGCTCGAACCGCCTGTGTTGAATCTCGCCAGCCCTCGAGCGCTCGACGATTTGAGCGCATCGGTATTGACGCGGATAGTCGCCTTGTCGAGAAACGGAAGCCGCGCAAGATCGTCGACCGAACGAACCGAATCGGCCTCGAACCCAATCTCGTCGAACAGGTGCCGGTAATAGGGCACATTGTCGTACGCATCTCGGAGGAGCCGGTGCAGGCGGGACAATTGCAGTGCCTGCAAATGCTCCGCCGGCCACCATTGCGTCTGCTCCATATGACGGCGAATCGAGGTCGTTTGATGTCCCTTGACGCGTTCATGCAAGGGAAATAGCACGCTGGAGACGAGTGAGGTGTACATGTCCGATCCTGCCTTATTCACCAGGACGGTTCGCGAGCCGGCGCCCGGTAGCCAGGACCGATTCATAGACCCCGAACAGTCGCGTACGAACATGCGGCCAGCTGTACCGGGCAACCGATGCCGCACCTACCTGCCTCAAGCTGTCGGCCTTTTCCGGATCGGTGAGCAGTGTGAGGATCGCATCCGCCATCACTGCCGGGTTCTGCACGGGCACCAGCAGGGCCGTAACGTCATGCTCCACGAGATAAGGAACCCCGCCGACATTTGTGCTGACGACCGGAACGCCGCTCGCAAGCGACTCCAGTACGGAAATCGGCATGTTGTCCGCGAGGCTCGGATTGACCATGACATCTGCCTCGCGATAGAGACGGACCATGTCTTCGTTCTTTACATGGCCGGTGAATGTTACCGCTTCCGCCAGGCCAAGCTCATGGGCGAGCTCCTCCAGCTCTTTCTTCTGCGGCCCGGTGCCAGTCACCACGAGCCGCGCGCTCGGAAAGTTGTTTTTGACGATGCGGAATGCGCGCAGCGCTGTCGCGTTGTCATAGATTGGCTCCAAGTTACGTGCGACCAGAATGCAGGGCGCATGGCTGAATTGACGCGATTCATGCTTCGCTTCACTACGAAAACGCCCAAGGTCGATAATGTTTGGCACGATGCGGGTCGAAACAGCCCGCTTTCCGAATACGTTCTCGAGAAATCCGGAGGGAACGACAATAGCGTCCGCCCGTTCGAGCGTAGGCTTGACCAGCGCAAACGATTTTTCAAAGAAAGCATCGGCCTCGCCGCCCCGATAGTTGACGACCACAGGGACGCCGGTCAGGCGGGCGATCCACACTGCGGGCGTCGCAAAAAGATGCCACGACCAGCCGGAGTTGGCCATCACGTGGAACAGATCGGCCTTGCGGGATGCCCGCCAGAGATGCAGCAGATAGGGAAGCAAGCGGAAAAGCGCGCGCGCCCCCTTGACCTTGCCGATCCAGGCAGGCTGGTAGGGGCGATTGACTTGGATCAGCTCGACGCTGGCGCCTTCCTCGCGCAGAAGCCTTGCCAGCTGCAAGGTTTGATTTGCCATTCCACCGGCCGGAGGCGGCAGCGGCCCGACGAGTGCGATGCGGAGTTTCGATGTCTTCACTGCCGGCCTCCGTAGCCGGAGAGCTGGCCGTAGACGGCGCGGTAGCGCGACACGCTTGCCGTCCAATTGCGTTCTATTTCGACAAATTCGCGCGCCGCAGTCCTCAGCGCCGGCCAACTATCCGGACGCGAAAGCAGGTCGACGGCTTGCCGCGCCAACGCTTCAGGATTGTCTGCCTCGAACAGGAGACCAGTTTTTCCGTTGTTGATCAGTTCGCGATGGCCGCCGACATCCGACGCCAGGACCAGTCTTCCCTGCGCCATCGCTTCCAACGGCTTGAGCGGCGTCACCAGGTCGGTCAGCCGCATCTTCAGCCTGGGATAGACCAGCACGTCGATCAGGTTGTAATACCGCCGGACCTCGCTGTGCGGAACCCGCCCCGTGAACACCACCTTCTCCATGATCCCGAGCTGCTGCGCAAGCTGCTTGAGAGCCTGCTCCTGGGGGCCGCCTCCTACGAGCAGGATCCGGATATCGGGATTCATCGATAGCATAGACGGCAACGCGCGCAGCAAGATGTCCAGACCCTCATACGCATAGAACGATCCGATGAAACCCAGGATCGGTTTGCCATGGATCCCGAGCGACTGCGCGAGAGCGGCATCGGCACCTTCCCGCACACTGAAGTCCTCGATGTTGACTGCATTGGGGATGACCGTGATCTTTTCGGCCGCAATGCCACGTCCCAGTATGTCTTGTCTGAGTCCCTCGCAAATCGTCGTCACGGCATCCGCGTGCCGGACCGCATAGCTTTCCAGTGCGCGCGTCAGGCGATACCGGATACCCCATTCACGGCTTGTGCCGTGGTCCACGGCGGCATCTTCCCAGAATGCCCTGACTTCGTACACCACCGGCACCCCGAGCGCTCGCCCGACGCGCAATGCAGCCATGGCATTCAAGGCGGGAGAATGGGCATGCAGGATGTCCGGCTTGAACGTGCGCGCGACATCGTGCAGGCGGTTGGCCAGGCCGTTGATGACGGCCAGCTGGTTCAGCACCGGCAGTTTTGCCATCACCCCGGCCGAAGGCGGCGTCCGGAAGAAATGCCACTCGTCGACACTTTCCTCGGTGGTGTGCGACCGACCATGCTTGGAGCTGGTGATATGGGCTGTTTCCCATTTCAATGCACGCTGCTCCTTGAGGATGGAGAGCGTGCGGAACGTGTATCCGCTATGGAGCGGAAGGGAATGATCCAGAATGTGAAGGATTCGCACGAGTAATTTCCTTTCCGTCGTCGGATGTTCAGGCGACCTGCAGCGAAAGGGCGCCGTGCTCGCCGACGGGCTGCTGCACCTGGCGCAGGAACGCTTCGAACATCAGCAGTCCCCACAGGACGGCACTGTAGTCGCGGCGTCCGGACTGGTGGTGGTCGACCATCTCGCGCAGGAATGTCATGTTGAAGATGTTGGTAGCCGCCATGTCCGGCCCCAGCAGCGCGCGACGCACCCGTTCTCTCAATGGTCCGCGGAGCCAGCTTGCGAGCGGAATGGCGAATCCCATCTTGCTACGGTAGAGGATATCGTTAGGAAGATGCGGCTCAAGCGCTTTCTTGAAGATGTATTTTCCCTCTCCTCCCCGGAGCTTCATAGACGACGGGAGGCCGGAAATCCACTCAACCAGCTTGTGGTCCAGGAGCGGTTCACGAACCTCGAGCGCGTGCGCCATGCTGGCACGGTCCACCTTCGTCAGGATATCACCGGGTAAATAGGTTTTGAGGTCAAGATACTGAACCAGGGCCAAGGGATCATCGAGCGGCATGTTCGCTGCATGCCTGCGCATGACTTCGACTGCCCGATACCCCTGAAGCTCGGCGCGGAACTCCGTGCTGAACAATTGGCTGCGCAAGCGGTCCGGCATCATGGACACGTTGTGGAAGTAGCCCTCCACCAGGTCACGCGACAGGGCCTCGAATGTAGTCTTTGCGCGGAAAATCCTGGGTGCCCAGTCAGCCTTCGGGTAGTAGCGCCCCAGCAGACCGAATAAGGATTTGCGCATGCCGTATGGCATGGTCGAGCGCACACGGTGCTCGGCCATCGTGAACCGATAGCGGCGGTAGCCTGCTAGGTTCTCGTCACCGCCGTCGCCCGAGAGCGCCACTGTGACGCGTTTGCGCGCCAACTGGCACACGCGGTAGGTCGGCAAGGCGGAACTGTCGGCAAAGGGCTCGTCATAGAGCGTCGCCAGCGTGTCGATCAGGCCGTAGTCGTCCTTGTCAACGGTCTCCACATGGTGTCGGGTACGGTACTGGGTTGCAACCTTCTGCGCATAAGTGGACTCGTCGAACGCCGGATCGCTGAAGGCAATGGAGCAGGTATTGATCGGATCGGCGCTCTGCCCTGCCATCGCTGCGACAACGGCGCTCGAATCGACACCGCCAGAAAGGAAGGCGCCAAGCGGCACTTCGGCCACCATTCGGATCCTGACCGCCTCGTGCAAGCGTTCGATCAGCTCATGCTCGGCGTCCTTTTCGGAGATCGTACCGACTGACCTGAAGGGCACATCCCAGTAACGCTTAGAGTTCACCACCGCACTTCCGGTTTTCAGCGTGAGGATGTAGCCAGGGGGCAGCTTGAACACTTCCTTGTATATCGTCTTCGGCTCCGGGACGTAGCCGTAGGCAAAGTATTCTTCCACCGCGCAAGGATCCATCGCGCGCGGCAGGTTGGGGCAGGCGAACAAGCCTTTCAGTTCCGACGCAAATGCAAACATCCCGTCCGGCAATACCGTGTAATAGAGCGGCTTGACGCCCAAGCGGTCGCGTGCGAGGAAGAAGGTCTTCCTGTTGCGATCCCAGAGTCCGAAGGCGAACATGCCTCGGAAGCGTTCCACGCAACTTTCGCCCCACTGTTCCCAAGCATGGACGATGACCTCAGTGTCACAATGCGTCCGGAATACATGGCCGAGCGTGATCAGCTCGGTCATGAGTTCCTGAAAATTGTAGATTTCACCGTTATACGCAACAACCACGCTGCCGTCTTCGTTGAACAGCGGCTGCTGTCCGGAAGACAGGTCGATGATCGACAGGCGTCGATGCCCGAGCCCCACGCCTGGCTCGATGTGCAATCCGCCTTCATCCGGACCACGGTGGTGCTGGCTCTCGTTCATCCGCGAGAGCATAAGGCGATCGATGTCGCGCCTGTCCCGCATATCAAATACGCCGACTATTCCACACATGTCTTATACGCTCCCTGGAGTTTGTTTTTGCAAAGGACGTCGTACATCTCGGTGTACGCGCTGACCATGGATGACATCGCGAAGTGTTGTTCTACACGCAGCCGCCCCGCGCGGCCGTGTTGTTCAGCCAGTGCCGGATCGTTGCAGTAGCGCGTGAGTGCATCGGCCATCGCTTCGGAATCGCGCGGAGGGACCAGCAGGCCGGTCACGTCATGCGAAACGACGTCTGGAATGCCGCCAACTCGCGTGGCGACAACCGGCAAACCGGTTGCCATCGCCTCGAGAATCGATCCGGGTGTGCCTTCTGCAATGGACGACAGGACAAAGACGGAAAACGTACGCAGCACCTCGTCCACGTCGTTTCTCGCCCCGGGCATCCACACCAGATCAGCTATGCCGGCAGCCGCAACCTTTTTCCTGAGCGCACCAAGCAACGGCCCCTCTCCGACGATTGCAAGCCGCTGGCGAGCCTTCAGGGAAGGATCCCGTGCCAGCATCAGAATGAAGGCATCGACCAGCGCGCTCTGATGCTTCACTTCCTGAACACGGCCGACAGTGCCGATGATGCAGCAGTCCGGGGGAAAACCGTGCAGCGATGCGACCGACGAGTTTGTCGCCGCCGGCGTGAAGCGATCGGTATCGATGCCGTTGTTGAGCAGCCGGTTCTTGGCGTCCGGCACCCCGATAACCGAGCGGTTCCAGCGGAGCAGGTCCGCGGAATTGGAGTAATAGCTGTCATAAAAGGGGATCAACAACCGGCGCAGGAGATTGTGTTTTTTGTTCGTTCCCTCGGGGTCATTCGCTTCGCGGCCGTGCGAACCTGCGACCCTTACAGGCACGCCGGCGAGGAGTCCGGTGAGCCCGTATTCGATGGCGGAGAGATTGTAGGTATGAAGGATGGTCGGTTTCAGCCGCCGCAATTCGCGCCAAAGGCGGACATGCGTGCCCAGGCTCAGGCCGGGCGCTTTGTTCAGCGCAATCACCTCGACGCCCGGCCGAGTGATCTTCTTGGCGAAGTCGGTGTATTTTGTGAGGCAGATCACCGCATGGCGATACTTGTGTGCCGGCATGCGGTTGATGCGTTCCACCAGCAGAGTCTCCAGGCCACCGAAATCCAGCACGTAGATCAAATGAGCGATAAGGGGGATTTCGTTCATAACTGTTGGGTCGCCATCGGCTTAGCTTAAATCGTTCGGGCAGGCAGGGCCGGAAGAGATGATCGGTCAGCGGGACAGAAAGGCTTGGCTGCTCCACGAGATAGAACTGCGCGGCGTGAGACGACGGCAGTCCTAGCAGGTTCGGTTCCCGCTCCGCAACTACGTGAGTTGCCTGAAAACAGTAGCCATTCTGCAAGTCAACGATTATTCAGTATTGATAAAAGACAAATAACCGTTGCAAACAGGCATCGAATCGAAAGAGGCTTGAAACGATAGAAATGCGGCTGCCGGAGAGGCAAAGGCAGTATTTCCGTATGCCAATACAAGCGCTCAGGCGGTTTTATCCCAGCCGCTCAGCCGGGCCCGGAATGCGGTGAGATCGAAGGCCCAGTTAATCCCTACACGCTTGATATTGAACTGATCCAAAGGCAACTGGTTGTATCCGCCGTAAGCCGAGAAGCAGGCGGAATAACCGAGGTTTTTGATCATCTCCAGCCGTTCAGGCGTGATGTGGCGCTTACCTCCATAGGGGTAGGCGATCAACACGTCATTCTGCCCGAGTCTACTTCGGATGTCATCCAGGGATCCGGTCAGTTCCTGCAAGGCGACGTCGTCGCTCACGGCCGCCAGGTTGACGTGGTTAAGCGTATGGCTTCCGAAATGGAAACCCCACTTGCGCATTTGCTCTACATGTCCCCAATTCATGTTGTCGAGCCCGAAGCCAAGTGCCTTCAAATCATGGTCGAACGGTTCGTTGTTGGCGATTTTCCTGGTGCTGACGAAGAAAGTGCACGGAATTTGATGCTTCAGCAGGATCGGCGCAGCATTCTCGAAGTTATCTAGGTAACCATCATCGAACGATATGGCGATGATCGGTTTCCGGGAATGGCGTGGCACGTCGCCACGAACGATTTCTGTCAGCGAAACTACCGTGCAATTCGCCGAGAGGTAGGCCATTTGCCGGTCAAACTGTTCGATACCGACCGTGACATTGTCCCGGAAGCGATCACTGACGCGGTGATACAGGAGGACGATCACCCGCTGCTTCCCCAGCATGCCGTAGACGCGGTTCGCGATCGGCTTGAAAAGGCATGAATACGAAGAAAACACCATGCGCTTGCAAATCGAACGCAGCGTGCTCTCAGCCGGTGTCCGCAATGCGCGTTTTTTCGATAGCGCCCTTTCCGCTGCAATAGGAGGTCGCGTATTAGTCCTTCCTCCTGCAGGCTGTTTCGTGTATACCGCGCGCCCCGACGAAATCAGCTCAACTGCTTCGCAGACCATGTTGACGCCTAGGTGATGCAGCTTCGCCTGCATGCCGGCAATGGTGGAGAAATTTTCCACCGGGGTCGATCGTGCTAGCAGGATGTCCCCAGAATCCAAGCCGACGTCAACCCGATGTATGGTACAGCCGACTTCCTGCTCACCGTTCTTGAGTTCCCAGAATGCGGGCGGCATTCCACGATAGTCGGGCAGACGGCCCTTGTGCAGGTTGATCGTGCCGAGCCGTGGAATGGAAAACAGTTTCTGCTTGAGAATAGGCGCCGCAAGCGCAATGCCCAAGTCTGGGCAAAGATCCCTTACCAGTTCACAGGCCTCCTCTCCGTTAATATTCGGCAGCACCTGTATGTCGATTCTCGGATGTCGTCGCAGCGCGTCCAAGTCAAACATGATACCTGGCCGGTCTGGGCTCACCACCGGCACCCGCCTGTACCTTTGGGCAAACAGACGAATGAGCTCGCCAGCCTGATATGGAATCCAATGCCATCCGTGGCGCTTCAGATTGGCGAACTGGTTATGCACCAGCCGCCGAATCCGCTTTACCGGCCGGTGAAGAAGGACAGTGAACTTTGTCTCGGGAAACCTCTCCGCAAGAGCGACAATATTCCATCGCACGTTGAAGTCCAGCGAGGCAGTAAATATCACGATATCTTTCAACTCTTTGGCTCCGGATAATGACGTTTCTCAGAAAGGCGCCGTATTCGATCGCAGACCTGCTACGGACGACGAGGTCGCGCGAGGGCTGCTTCAAGCGAGGCAATGTTATTGTTCAGAAACATTTGCAAGGCTGCGCGCGCGCCTTCTATGTCTTCCTCGAACGGGGCGAACAGCATGATTGATGCTCCCGCATTGCTACGCATGAACAATCTCTCTCTGGCGAGCACCAGTTTTCCAGCGTAGTCGCTGGCGATGAAGTTTCCGTTGATCGCATACCAGTGCCAAACAAGCAGTCTTTGTCCTTCACCTTGGAGTCGGGTTTCCCGCACGTCCAGTACACGGTCGTCAGCTGTTACGCTCCGTGTCGCGCTGTATAGTTGCTGCCAGCGCCGCTCGCCGGTGGGAACCAGTCGGTTCGCTGTGCTAATCAGGCCAGCGCCATCTTGCCTGCCGCTGTAGACAAGGACAGACATACCTACTCGTCGTGAACCCTGTTCGAAAAATCGAGTCGTTTCGGCTTGTGCTGGCGAGAATCCATGCTTCCAATTGGTAAACGGCACGCTCACGGGCCACTGCACTGTGACCATGTTCGGATCGATCTCGCCAGCAGCAAGCGGTACGCGCCCGATCAGTGCGGCGTAAGCAGGCCAGATTCCGATACAAACAATGCTGGCAGTGGCGATCAGGACCGCACCCCCGTCAGCAACTGGCGCCGGGACTTGCGGCACATTGGCAGCAGGCGCCGTAAAAGGAGTATCTTCACGCCAATATCTGCCTGCCCAGAACATCAGGAACATTACCAACCCGAAGAAGACCCAGCCGTATATCAGGTGATCAACGCCAGCTGCGAGACGGTTGTCACTTAAATGCCCGATGATGACAATCATGTATGCGCGCACACCATTAGCGACAATGGGTACGATGATCGACAGCAGGACGAACACGAGTCTTCGCGTAAATGATCTGTAGTTCAAGTAGGCATACAAGCAACCGAGCGTGAACGACGAAATCAGATAGCGCACACCGCTGCACGCTTCAACCACGGACCAGCTGCCTGAGGGAATCTCGAAATTGCTGCCATTGCGCAGCACGGGTATGCCGGTGATCTGAAGTGCTGCGACTGTAAAGTCGGCAGTGAAGTTGATCAACGGCGCAACAAAGACCTCGCCGAAAGGCACCGAAAGCAGCAAGTAGAACAAGGGAAAAGCCATTGCACGGGCCATGGATATCCCGATGACTGCGAGCACGGTCAGGGGAATCATTGCAACGAACGCATACTGGCGGACTACCTGCACCTCGCCGAGCTCCGCGAGCAGCCAGCCGAAACTGCATGCAACAAGCAGCAATAGTGCCGGCCAGAACGGCTGCAGCGGAATCTCTACAAGTACCTGACGGCGGCGCCAAATCAACCAAAGGCTGATTGGCAAAATGATGTAGCCGTGCGCGAAGGTTTCAGAACTATTCCAGATCGCGACAATCGAACGCGCCGTCTCCGCGTAAATCACACAAGCCACCAGCAATGTCACGGCTATCAATAGACTCGCCGGCATCGGGTATAGGGCGACTGGGCTGACGCGCGCAGTATTCATACTCGCTCTCCGGCGAGCGGAGCTAACCGCGCTGCCCGATTCTCCGAGGCCGACATCGCCAGAGGCGAGTCCAGCAGGACGTCGAGCTTTTTCAGATTGCTGGCCCACCCGTACTGTGAGAGCACCTTGTAGCGAGCGGCACGCCCGATTTCCGGGAGCGACGTGGACAGCAGCGCACTGATCGCGTCGATAAATTGCTGCTCGCTCCCTGCCAGCAGCACCTCTCGGCCGGGCTCCGCGTCAATGCCCTCCAGTGCTGCAGCCGACACAACCACACACTTGGCCATCGCCATAGCTTCGAGGACCTTGTTCTGGATGCCGCGTGCAATGCGCAGGGGGGCAACTGACACACGCGCGTGGGCGATGTAGGGACGCACATCCGGCACGGTTCCGGTGACCTTCACCCCTGGTAGCTTGCCTAAAGCACGAACCTGTTCGGTTGGGCGTGCACCGACGATGTAGAAGACAGCTTTTTCGTTACGCGCGCGAATCGCTGACAGCATCGCCTCGGCGAACCACTGCACCGCGTCGACATTCGGCCAGTAGTCCATCGCGCCTGTGAAGACGATTGCGGCTTCGTCAGGGCCATAGGGGTTGTCGTACTGGCGCTCCGGGGAAAAGAAGTCGGTATCCACGCCATTGCTAAAGTGCCCGATGCGTTGCACGCTTTCGGGCACGCGCTGCCGGAACAGATCCGCTTCCGCCTGCGAGACGAACAACGATGCATCGAAGTCGTGGGCGATCTGGCGCTCATACCACAGCAACGTCCGCCCCTCGCGGCGGTACAGCCAGCTCAGTGGCCATGGTTTCTTTTCGGCGTATTGTGACCATTTGTCGGAATCCACATCCACGAAGTCGATGATGCGGCTGGCACCCGCGATGTCCTCCGCATACTGAGCCATGGCGGAGGAGAACACGACGACCTTGGTGATGGGATAGAGACCAAGGGTCTTGCGCACCCATGCCTGCATGCCGGCATCACGATAGTAGTCGAGCGTCAGTGCCCGGCCGCCGGCCAGCGCACCCAGGCTGCGTATTTTTGCCGCGAAGGGTTTCAGTGGGGCGATATGAGTCGTGCAGCACAGTTGCTTCACGGTGTCCGCATGCTGCCAGTCGTCCGGATCGTCGACGAAGGTGCCCAGGTGCACTTTGTAGCGTGCCGCCAGATGTGCGAGCAGGTGATAGGAGCGGATCTTGTCACCCTTGTTCGGCGGATAAGGCATCCGGTGCACCAGGAGCAGAAGATGTTTCACGGCATCACCCCAGGTTCTTGACGATGTGCGGGCCCAGCGCATTGGCGACCTTCAGCGGCAGGCGTTGCCAGAGGCGGATGAAGCGCTGGTATTTCGGATTCAGCGGATTGTTGTCCGGCAGCGCTTTCGCGCGGTGCAGCTGGTAGGCATAGGGCAAAGGTTGCGCCTCGAAGCCCCAGTTCTTCTTGAAGTCGAAAGCGCCAGTGCCGACCTTGCTGCGGCCGAAGTCGAACACCTTGATGCCGCGCAGAGCCGCACGACGCATCAGCTCCCAGTACATGAAATCGTTGCCCGCAACCTCGCGCGCCTCGGTCGTGCCGCCGCCGTAATACGGCAGCACCTCGTCGCGGAAGTAGAAGCTGAGCACGCTGCTGACCATGTGGTCTTCGCGGGTGATGGTCAGCACTTCGCATTCGTCTCCGAACACTTCCTTGAGAATACGAAAATACTTTTTCGAGAACACCGGCGTGCCCAGGCGATGCACGCTGGCTGCATAGGCGTCGAAGAAGCGGTCGACATTGCCATCGATCTCGCCCTGCAATCCCGCCTTGATGCCCTTGCGCACCATCGCGCGCTGCTTGCGCGGGATCGCAAGCATGTTGGTTTCCTCGTCGGCGGAGATCTCCTTGCGAAAGGTGACGTACAGGTCCTTGGTCACCCAGTCCTGCTGCGTCGCCTGCAAGTTGCGGTATTCGAGGTGACCGACATTCAGGTTGGCCGCCAGTGCCTGCGCCTGCTGGTGCAACGCCTTGCGCGCAGCTTCCGTATTAGCGGCGATGCCGCCGTACACGCAGAACGGCAGCGACACCAGCGAATGTCCGAACAGCATGCTTTTGACCTGCGCCAGCGGCAGCACGCCCTCGATGCGGCCGTTGTCCTCGACGTACAGGAACCAGGTTTTGTGACCGAACGCGCGCTCGATGACTTCCTTCCAACCTGCGCGATGGAAAAAGGTTGCCTCGGGACAGGCGTTGACGAAACCGTCCCAGCGCGCTTCATCGCCGCGCTCCAGGGTGCGCACGACCGGCGAGCGGCTGATCAGTGTGGCAGGGGCAGCGCCGAACTTGCGCCGTTCAACGAAAGTATTCAATTGTTCACCATGAAGATGTCGTCCATGCGCCCCCAACGGAAGTCGCGCGTCAGTGCTTTCAGGCGCGCCTCCGTACGGTGGAGGTTCACGTAATGGCGGAAACGGGTTTTCAGGCCGACGTTGCGCTGACGCGGCTGCTCAGGGTCGATTTCCCAGGGATGGAAGTAGAAGATGCCGGGCTGCCGGTCCTGCTGGTTCACGCGTTTGATCAGCCAGCGCGAGAGTGCGTAGGGAAAGAGGCGGAAGTAGCCGCCGCCGCCCGAAGGCAGGTTCTTCTTCATCAGCCTCACGGTAGTAATCGGCAATTCCAGCAATCCATCCTTGCCGCGGGGATAAAAGGCGAAGCGCGGCGCATCCGGCATGCCGTAATGGTCGTGACTAATCGGATAGATGCTGGAGCTGTAGCGATATTCCGCCTCGCGCAGCACGTCCAGCGCCCACAGATTGCGCGTGCCGATGGAGAAGCTAGGCGCGCGATAGCCAAGCACCGGCTTGCCGGCAATGTCTTCCAGCAGTGCCTTCGCGCGGCTGACATCGCTGCGGAATTCCTCGGCGCTCTGATCGGACGCACGTGCATGCGAATAGCCGTGGCTGGCCAACTCATGGCCGCCGTCGACGATGCGGCGAACCATAGTCGGATAGTGTTCGGCGATCCAACCCAAAGTGAAAAAGGTGGCCTTCACGTTGGCCGCATCGAGTAGCGCCAGGATGCGGTCGATATTGGCTTCCACGCGGCAGGGCAGCGAATGCCAGCGGTCGCGCGAAATGTGCGACTCGAAAGCGGAGACCTGGAAGTAGTCCTCCACGTCTATGGTCATTGCGTTACGAATCGACACGGTTATCCCTCACGCTGCCAGTGCGGTTGCCGTTTTCGATTCGCCCTTGATCCAGGCACGGACCACTTGCGCGATCCGGAGCGCTGCCTTGCCATCCCAGAATTCCGGTACACGCCCGGCCTTGCCGCCGGCGCGCATCACCTCGTCGAAGATCTTCAGGATGGTCGCCGGATCGGTGCCGGCCAAGGTATTGGTACCCTCTGTGATGGTGATCGGGCGTTCGGTGTTGTCGCGCAGCGTGATGCAGGGAACGCCGAGAGCGGTCGTCTCTTCCTGGATGCCGCCAGAATCCGTGAGCACTACACGTGCATCGCGCATCAGACCCAGCATTTCCAGGTAGCCCATCGGCGGTAGTTGCAGGATGCGTGGTGAATCGAGCAGTTGGGCGAGGCCGCATTTCTCGCTCATGCTCTTCGTCCGCGGGTGCATCGGGAAGATCACCGGCAGGGTCTTGCTGACCGTCGCCAGCGTTTCGAGCAAGGCGCGGAGGGTATCGGGGTCGTCGACATTGGATGCACGATGCAGTGTAAAGACGGCGTAGTCCTTGCCATTTTCGAGCAGATTTTCCGCGTCCGCTTGCTTGAGGATGTCGGAAACGGGAACCGCACGCTCGAGATTGCGCCGCAGGGTGTCGATCATCACATTGCCGACGAAGTGGATGCGTTCGTCCGCAATGCCTTCGCGCAGGAGATTGGTGCAGCCTTCGCGTTCCGTCGTGAACAACAGGTCGGAGATCTGGTCGGTCAGCACGCGGTTGATCTCTTCGGCCATGCCGCGATCGAAGCTGCGCAGTCCGGCCTCGACGTGAATGACGCGCACGCCTTTTTTTGCAGCCACAAGCGCGCAAGCCAGCGTCGAATTGACGTCCCCCACGACCAGCACGGCCGACGGCTGTTGCTCATCGATTGCCGGTTCGAAACGGCGCATGACGTCGGCGGTCTGCGCGGCGTGGCTGCCCGAGCCGACCTCGAGGTTGACATCCGGCGCCGGAATGCCGAGGGCTTCGAAATACTGGTGGTTCATTGCCGCGTCGTAATGCTGGCCGGTATGCAGCAGGCGTACGTCGATTTCGGGCGCGATGTCCTTGAACGCCGCCATGATGGGCGCCATTTTCATGAAATTGGGACGTGCGCCGACGACACAGAGAAGGCGATACGGCTTGTTTTCCGGCATCTGGTTTTGCATGGCAGCGGATTCCTGAAAAGTTGAAAAGGGCGAGGCTCGTTCGAGCTCAGCAGCGGCGTTGCAATTGGAAGCGGCCGCTGTCGGCGAACAGTGCGGCGATGCAAGGTATCAGCGCGTCAGGCTTGATGGGGCCGCAACGACACCCGTCCTGGCGGGACTTTGAGTTGGAACGCATGGCACACTCCCTGTTTGCCGGTGTTGTATGTCCTGCTATGGGCCGGATGTGGTTGTTGTTGCAGCCGCCGCAGACTTGTTTGTAACGTATTGGCTATTTTGCAAGCGGGGAACGTCGAAGATTTTGACAATCGACAAATAATGAAGATTTGCAAGATTGCTGCGCCGATACTCGACCCTTTGATTTCCCTGCGGGAATATTGAGTCAGCGAGAATTATTCCGCATGCATGCCGAATTCGCGCTGTACTTCATCAATGACGGTCCGGAGCTCCGGCTCGTCGAACAAGTGCAGTTCTTCCAAATAGCCCATCACGAACAGCCGGTCGCACAGCGTATTGATCTTGCGCGGGATGCCTCCGGTGTACTCATGGATGGCCGAAAAGGCGTCGTCGGTGATCCGGGGATCTTCTTTCCATCCCACGGTACGCAATCGGTGCTCGATGTATGCGCAGGTCTCGAAGTAGTCGAGCGGTCCCAGGTGGTAGGTCGCAAGCACCCGCTGCCTCAGCTGCTCCATATCGGGACTGAGCAGGGTACGCCGGAATTCCGGCTGGCCGAGCAGGAAGATCTGCATCAGGCAACTGTCGTCGGTCTGGAAGTTTGACAGCATGCGCAGTTCTTCCACGGCCCGCGGGGTAAGGTTCTGCGCCTCGTCGACCACCAGCAGCGCGCGGCGGTTCTGCTGATCGCATTGACGCAGGAAGAGTTCGATCCGCCCCAACAGCGCAGTCTTGTTGGCCCCATCGTGCGGCAGTCCGAATGCAGCTGCGACCGTCCTAAGAATGTCTTCCGCGTCCAGCGCCGTATTGACGATTTGCGCCGCGCGGATCCGGTTCGAATCCAGCTTGCGGAACAGGTTGCGCATGAGTGTGGTCTTGCCCGCACCAACCTCGCCGGTAATGACGATGAACCCTTCTCCGCGTGAAATGCCATAGTCGAGGTAGGCCATCGCGCGCTTGTGTCCCTTGCTGCTGTAGAAGAAGTGCGGGTCGGGCTTGAGCTGGAAGGGATTGGCGGTCAAGCCGTAAAAATCTTCGTACATTGCTTGCTGCACTCCGTTAAAAGGATATCTGGAGGAAAGCGGCAACTGCGTTTTCCCTGAACTCGCTCATGGCCCGGTTGGAGCGCTTCTCGAGACGCCGCAGTTCGACACCGCCCTTGACCTTCTGTCGCATCTGGCGCGACAGGCCAAGCCGGTAGGTGATGTTCTCATCGCGCGCCCCCGTCGCTGCCGAGCGGACTTCGCTATATCCGGCGCTGGCGGTCAGACTTGTGCGCGGCGACAAGCGTAGGTGCCATGCAGTGCTGATGCCTTCCTGCCGCGTCGCGTCGCCCAGCAGGGCCACCGATCCGGCGGTAAGCGAGATGTCCGATGTCGCGCTGGACTGCGGCTCGCGCTCGACGCGGAACACGCTGGTCATCAGGGTGTTCCGCACGCCTTTAATGGCCAACGAGGCATGAGCGCTCTTCTGAAGGAAGACACGGTTGGTGAAACTATTGACGGGAACGATCACCGTCGAGGGAAGATTGGCTTCTCGGATGAAATGACGCACCATTTCTTCTCGCGCCGCCTGGTCGGGTATGCTGCTTTCCCACAGGTCGTTGAGAAAGGCAACCGTGTCTTGCGCCGACGGCACCAGGAACTGCGAACGCGTTGTTGTGATCTCTTCCTGGTAGCCGACGCTCCAGACCGTCATGCGTGTGCGGTGCTGCGCGCTCAGGGACAAGGTATTGCCGAAGAAGCGCCGTCCCGCGTTCACCGCAATATTCGACCTTTCGGAAGGCGCCCACGCCGCGCCAATCGACCAGAAGTCGCCTTCCGGCTTGCTGGCGATCGATACATAACTATTGTCTTCGTAGCCCCCGGTCGCTGTCAGCGCGAGGCGGGACGTCAATGCATAGCGCAGCGATCCCGACAATTGCCTGGTCCGTACGTCGTCGGCAGCGTCATAGTGGATCTTCTGGTCGTCATACAGGACGTCCCATTGCAGCACCCTGAATTCGGAACCGCTATGGAGGTGGATTCGCAAGCGGTCCGACTCGCTGTCACTCATGCCGCCGGTGTCGGCGCTCACGGCGTCACGGCTGTAGCGCAGTTCCGCAGTTGCGCTTCGCCCGAAGCGGTGGCGCAGAAACGGGCTTATGCTGTACGTGCGTACATCCGCCTGGTTGTTCGTCAGGAGTCCTTCGCCTGCTGCCTGCGGTCCGAATGGCGAGATCGTCTGCTGACCAGCGGATGCCTTGCCGTCGAGATAGAACAGGTCCTCAACCAGTTCGGCATTGGCCATCGCCTGCAAGTGATGGTGCCGGTTTGACGCGTCGCTGGAACGACCATAGAAGAAGTTGCGCATCGCGTAGTCGGCTGAGAGTTTCATGCGCGCGCCAGTCGCCTTTAGCGAAAGATTCGGCGTAATCTCGGTGACGAAGTCGCTGCGCTCGTTCCCGGACGCCGCCAGCGTCACGTTGTCGGTGTAGGTTTCCTTCAGGTCGACGCCGGGCGTGATCTTCCAATCCGCCGCAGCGGTGGGCGCCGGCCACGCGATGGCGACCCACGCCGCAACGGGCGCGAATGGAAAGAGCGTGGCAAGTGCGTTTCGATTTTGCACTTCAGGTCCTGCTGTAATATCCGTAGGAACTGGGCTCCACGAACGTCCGTCCCTTGTTGTAGACCAGATTAATATTGGTGCAGGCATCGAGGCGGCGCAACGCATCCTTCACCGCATTCTGCGTCGTCTTCTCAGCCTCTACCACCATGACGATCTGCCCCATCTGCTCGGCAAGGACGCGCGCCTCACTGGTCAGCAGCAAAGGCGGCGAATCAAAGATCACCATACGGTCCGGGTAGCGGCTTGCAATTTCATCCAGCAGCCTCTTCATCGAATGACTGGCGAGCAGTTCCGTCGCGTTCTTGTGGCTGTTGCCGGCCGGGAGAATACTTAGCGTCTGGACGTTTGTCTTCATCATCACGTCGCTCATATCGAGGGAGTCGTCGCGCAGCAGATCCATCAATCCGGCCTCGGCATGCAGACCGAGGGTTGAGAGCACCGAAGGACGTGCAACATCGGCGTCGACCAGCAAGACCGTGTGGTCCATTTCCATCGCAATGCTCATTGCGAGATTGATCGCGCAGAAGGTCTTGCCCTCGCCCGGCAGCGAACTGGTGACCATGATCAGATTGCCGTGGCGGATCGCTCCTTCGCCCTTCTGCAGCGCCTTGCCGATCAACGGGCGCTTGATGAATCGGAATTCTTCCGCCACCGGTGTCCGTTCTCCATTGGGCGTGACCATGCCGGCCTTCTGAAGGCGGTCCAAGTCGATGTTGTGGCGCGTTACCGTCGACACGGGCCTTGCCGGCGCTTCCGGTTCAACGGAACTGGGCCCTGCGTCCTGGATCGCCACCACGATCGGAGTAGGCGTTGGCGACATCGGCTTGATATTCGGCCGCGCTTCCTTTGCGCTATGGGCGATGCGTCCGGCTGCCTTTTCGATAATGCTCACGTTCTCTCCCGGGGAATTCTGGTTGCTGGTTGTGCCGTCGGTGGGCGACGGTCAGGCGATGATCAACATGCGCACCATGACGCCGCTACACAGCACGAGCAGCAATGCGAAGGATCCGGCAAAGGCATATGCGCCCTTGCGGCGGCGGATCCGCTCCTGGTCCGTCCAGTGCATGGCGACGGTGCCGAGAATCGGCAGCCCGGTTGCCTCGCGCAGGCTGTATTGCGTAAGGAAAGTCGGTCGAATCTTGCTCATCAGGAATGCGATGGCGACACCGGCGGCAAGCGCGCCGAGGATCACCGTCGCGAACAGATTGAACCGCGGCGGACCGGCCGGCGTCTGTGGCACCATCGGCGGATCGACAACGCGGAAAGTCATCATGTCGGTCGTCGTCGTGAGTTCGCCGGAGAGCTTGGCGGCTTCGCGCTTGCCGAGCAGCTTCTCGTAGTTTTCCTTGTTGATCTCATAGTCGCGGTTCAGCTGCGCGAGTTGGGCCTCCGCTTCCGGGACCGCCTTGTTCATTGCAGTGAGACGGTTGACGCGGGCCGCATACTCTTCGACACGCGTGCGCAGCGATGCGACGCGCGCTTCTGCGGAAGCGAGTGAGATCGTGAGCTGCTGCAGCAGGGGGCTGTAGTGGGCGCCGCGATCCGGATTCGGCTTCCTGTTCTTGGCCTCCTCGCGCTTGCGCTCCTCGAGTTGCGCGATCAGGCGCTTGGTCGAAATGATGTCGGGATGCGCCGGCGTGAACTGCATTTGCAGGCTGTCGAGATTCTTGCGCAAGGTCTGCAGGCGCTCGTCGATTTCCGGATTGCTTGCCGCTGCGGCACGCATCGCGGTGGCGGCGTCCGCCTCGTCACCTGCGATCTGACGCTTCAATGCGTCGCGCGCATGCTCCGCCTCGCGTAGTTCGAGCCGCGCCTGTCCGAGCGCGTCGCTGGCATCCATCAGCTTGCTGCTGTAATCACTGCCCTGGCGCGACAGCAGGCCGGTATGCCGGAGCTTGAATTCCTTGAGTGCATTTTCCGCAGCCGTCAGCTTTTCTTCATAGCTCTTGATCTGGTCGTCGATGAAGCTGACGGCCTTTTCCGATTCCTTCTTCTTGTCACCGATGCTGGCTTCCACGAAGATTGTCAGCAGCGATCGCACGACGTCCTTGGCGAGTCTCGGATTTTCGTGGCTGTAGGTAATGGTGTAGATGTTGTCGCGCGCAGTGCCGGTCAGCTTGATATCCTGGGCCAGCCTGTCGAGCTGTTCTTCCTTTTCCTTGGGCGTACTGACCTTGATATCAAGGTCGACCATGCGGGTCAGCCGTTCCAGGTTGGGCCGGCTCAACAGGGTGCGGCTCATGATCGCGACCTGCTGTTCGACGTTCGGCACCGTGGTCATGCCGGACAACAAGGGCTTGAGGATGCTCTGGGTATCGACAAATACACGCGCCGACGCCTGATACTTGTCCGGCACAAGGTGGACGGCGATTCCGCCGGCAATGGCGACCACCCACGCGGTGGCAAGCGCCAGCCAGCGATACTTCCAGATTCCCTTTACGTGGGAAATCAGCTGCGCCAGTTGTTCTTCCATCTTGTTGTACTCCCTGATTCGTCGCGGATCCATCCGCGATTCGAGCAATCTTTGGCCGCATCAGCGGCGCGCTTTCCGCGCCATCAAAGATTACTTTTATCCACAGAGTAAGAATTGACGTTTGTCAATGTGACAACAGGAAATTTTCAAAAACGGAGATTTGCCGCCAAGAAACGGACTGGCGGTAAATGACATGAGACCCGCGCTGGGCAGCGCAGGCTCTGAGAGGTGCATGTGCCCGGCCAATGCCGGGCGTCTTCGGGAGTTACGACTGCTTGCTTCGACGGCGAGCGCCGACCACGCCCAGCAGACCGAGCCCAAGCAGCGCAACGCTACCCGGTTCCGGAACATTATTCGACCCGGTACCGACATACTTCAGAGAGCCGTTGCCGCCGCGGCCGGCACCCACCTGCTGGATATGTACCAGCGCTAGTGCATCGATGCCGCTGCCGGGTACCAGTGAGAGGAAATCCGCCTCGGTCACACCAAGGATGGTCCAGGAGCTGGTCTCGCCATTGAAGAAACGCCCCGGAACGGCATTCGGTTTTCCGCTTGTCGGGAAATCGATGTTCAGGTAGAAGTTGTACCCCGCGTTCTGTCCCGGCGGATTGACACTGACCGCGGATTGGGTAATTGGCTGGCTGCCGCCGAAATTGGTGAACGACGCAGATGTGATCGATGGATTGCCGGCGAAAGAGAATTCCAGCTCGGAGATGAATGCGTCGTCGCCGATCGCGCCGGTCAAATTATTGACCAGGTTCTCCAATGTGAAGTCCACGTTTGCGCCGTTCTGAGCGAGCGTCAGGCGCGCAACGGTCGCATTCCCCGGATTGGCCGGGTTACCGGTCACATAGGTGTTGATGTCGATGATAACGGCGGCCGATGCTACGTGTGACGCAAACAGCCCGCCGAGGCCGATCACCGTCCTGGCAACTACCCGCCTTGTCATGGCAAGCCAGCCTGTTGTCTTGGTATTGCGATGCATGTTGTCTTTCCTCATGAGCGACATTTAAGAAAATTTGCCTGTTGGCTGCACTGGGTCGAGGTGCGCCTGCCCCGGAATGCGACGAAGGTCTGCTGCCCTCGTTTGGCAGAAGCACCTAGCAAGAACGTCTGTTGCATCCACTTATGCACGCTGCATGCCAGAGGAAATATTTCCTTTTATTTCAATAGATTATCGCAAATACCCTTGTTTCCAGAAGGGGATCTTGTAAAGGATTTCGACGCACTGCACAATTTCCTTTGGAAACAAAACAGCGGCCCACGGGCCGCTGTTTCTTGCCATCAGGCCGACTATTACGCCTTTTCGCTGTCGCGACGACGGCGTGCCAGGCCACCGAAGCCAAGCAGGCCTGCGCCAAGCAGCAGCGCCGTTGCGGGTTCCGGGACGAATGCAACCACGCTCTCGACACGAATCACGAGATCCTGGAAATCGCGGTCGCCCTGGAGCGCGTCCTCGAAGCCGATCACCCAGTTTGTGCCATTGACACCATTGCCATGGTAAGCCACCGAATAGGCGTTGCCGCCGTTGAGCTGATCGGCGGTATACAGTCTGTTGCCGCCGCTGCCCGGACCGCTCAGGAAAAAGCCGAACGACGACCAGGGAATACCCGAGAAGCTGCCGGTGAACACCGCGCCAGCCGGTCCGCCGATCTGGCCAACGACGCCGCTGTCATAGCCGGTCCATGCGATCGTTGCACGCGTACCCGGGCCAGCGGAGCCATTGAACAGGGTTCGATGCGTCAGCGCGGTTGTGTCGTTGCCGGCCCAAAGACCGAGGCTGTTTGCACCTGCATTGCCTGCAAATTCGAACGCCAGGACGGGAGTCACCGTCGGGAACACCGGGCTCGACGAACCCCACATTGCGGCGCTGCTCTGGTCAGTGGCAACGTTGACGCCTTGGCCGGGGAACACGGAATTGAGGATTTGCTGCAAGGTCGTCTCAGCGGTGGCGCCGATCGGCACGGGTCGCGTGTTGGTCAGGTCGATCGGGGCTGCCAGTGCACTTCCCGCCGCCATGACGCCAACTGCGAGGCTAACCGCGCTGGCTAGCTTCTTGAATGTCATGATGTTGTACTCCGAATGATGTTTGATGATTGGTTTCTTACTTTTTGCTGCGTTGGATACCGACTGCATCGTGTATTGCCGAGATGTATTCGCAAATTGCATGCCACCAATCAAAATTTCTTCAAAAACAAAGACTTATCCCACTTTCTCGGTGTGCCGAACCGGGCTCTGTAAAGGCTCCCGACATGACTTTGATTTTGCTCATGGTCAGAGCTGTGCGAGCAGCGCGCGTGCCTCTTTTTCCTTCGAAAATTCCTTGCCCGCGCCGAGCACACGCTGCAATTCGCTGCGGGCTTTCTCCTTGTCGCCTGTCTTTACCAGCGCCTGAGCGAGGTGATAGCGGATCTCGGCGGCGTCCGGAGCGAGCGAAACCGCCTTCTGCAGCAGATCCACACCGCGGGCCAGCTCTCCTCGCTCGACCAGGATCCAGCCCAGAGTGTCGAGGATGGACGGGTTGCTGCCCTCGGCCGCGTACGCCTTTTCCGCGAGTTGCAAGGCGCGTCCGTCTTTTTCCTGCTGATAGGCCCAGGCAAGATTGTTCATCGCGCGCACATCCTTGGGTTCGTGCTGGAGGATAGTCTCGTAATGACGGATCGCCTGCTTGTTCTGCCCTTTTGTCAGATAGACCTGCGCGATGTAGGCGTGCGTCATGAGGTCTGTGGGGTGCTCTTGCAGCCATTGGGCGATATGCGCGTCCGCCTCTTTTTCACGCCCGCCATTGCGCAAGGCGGCGTGCAGCTTGATCGCGTGCTGGCTGGTCTTGTTAAGGGCATACGCACGTTCATAGGATTTCGCTGCCTGCGCCGGCTTCTGCTGGGCCATCAGCAGTTCGCCTTCCAGCATGTAGCCGGCCGGTGATTTTTCGTGCTGCTTCTGGATATTTCGTGCGATCGACAGCGCCTGTTCGTGATTGCCGCGCGCCTGCTCGACACCGGCCAATGCCACCTGTGCTTCCAGGAAGTCGGGCTGCAGCGAGAGCGCCTTCTTCAGCGCGTCTGCAGCCTGTGCTGGTTTGTTCATGGCGACATGGATTGCTGCAATGCGCACATGTACAGCGGCAGACGATGGCATGAGGACCGCGAGTTTTTCGTAGCCTTCGAGGGCACCGCTCTTGTCGTCATTTGCCAGGCGCATCTGCGCCAGCAATTCGAGCGCGTCGGCGGCGGTCGGATTGGCAGTCTGGAGTTTCTGCGCGAGGGTCAGCGCCTTCTGTTTCTGCCCGGTGCGCACGTAATGCAACGCCAATTGGGCTGCAGGTTGTACTGCGTCGGGATTCTCGCTGTGCGCCCGCTCGAACCATTTCGTTGCTTCGTCGTTCTGCTTCTGCATCTGCGCCAGGTTGCCAAGGGCAATCATTGCCTGCACGTTCTTCTTGTCGGAGGCAAGCAGGGTTTCAAACCGTTTCTTTGCGGCGTCAGGCTTCTTGTCCAGCATGTCCAGACGGGCGAGGCTGGCGCTCGCGGGGAAGTAGGTGGCATTGATTGCCAGTGCCTGTTCATACACTGCGCGGGCCTTGGCTGCGTCCTGCTTGGCAAGGTAGATGCCGCCCTTGAGGTGCAGCAGCTCGGCGTTTTTCGGCTGCTCTTTTTCGAGCGCCTCAACCATGGCCAATGCCTTGTCGTACTGTTTCTGCTGCAGATAGGTCAGGATGAGTGCATTGCTGGCCTTGCCGCCTTTCTGTTCCAGCGAGACGGCCTTTTCAAGTTCCGCCACCGCGCCGCTGCCGTCGCCCTGCCCGAGCTTGCTTTGGCCGAGCGCGGTACGAATCGCGATGTCTTGCGGAGCCACCATGCTGGCCTTCTGGAAGTAGTCGGTGGCGCTTGAGAAGTCCCGCGCCTGCATGGACGATGCGCCGGCGAGCGCAAGCAACTGCGGATCCTTCGGTGCCTCCTTTGCAGCAGCAGACGCGATCGAGAATGCACGCTTGGCATCGCCATTCTTGAGCAGGGTTGCAGCGAGCATCTTGCGGGCGTACAGGTCGTTGGGGAAGCTCTCCAGATACGTTTTGAGGTGCGTCTCGGCCTGTTGGGTTGCGCCGAGCTCGTACTGGACCGCGCCTGCGAGCAACTGGGCTTGCATGTGTCCCGGCGCCGAGCGCAGCACGTGCTGCAACGATTCGAGTGCCGCGGCATGCTTGCCCTGCTTGAAGTCGAGCAGTGCCTGGGTATACAGGGAGCTGGGCGTGGCGGGCCCGGTCTTGCGCGCCGCATCCAGGCTCGCACGGGCAGCGTCGTACTTGCCCGTGCCGATTTCAACTGCCGCCTTTGCCACCAATGAAGGTGTGTGATTCGGCTTGAGCTTCAGCGCCTCTTCGAAGGCCGCCAGTGCGGGTTCCGCCTTGGCCTGCGCACGCAGGAACTCACCCCTGAAATGCCAGGCGTCCACACTTGTTGGATTTTTGCTGGCGGCCTGTTCACTGAGGTTGCTGGCGGCATCGTAGTCCTTGGCCAGGATCGCCAGCCGGGCCAGGCCCATGAGCGCTTCGGCGTGGTTGTCGTTGCCCTTGCGCGCGAGTTCGAAGGCTTCTTTCGCTTCGGCTGTCTTGCCGAGGCCGATATAAGCATTGCCGCGCAGCGCGGCGATGTCACCGGAGGGAGTACCGTTAGGCACCGCTGCGGTTTCGTCGAGCACGTTTTGGAACTTGGCCTGCATCAGCAGCGATTTCGCCAGCGTGTACTTGGTCTTGTCCGCATCGGCACCAAGGTCGATAGCCTTGCGTACTTCCTTTTCCGCCGAGACCGGATCCGCCATGTCGAGGTAAACCTGGGCCAGCAAGAGACGTACATCCTTGTCGTCCGGGTTCGTCTGCAGCGCATTCTTGAGCTGGATGACTGCAGCCTTGTTGTCGCCCTTGCGATGGTACTCGCCAGCCTCGGACACAAGCGCCTTTGTATCCTGCGTCTTCCCGCACGCGGCAAGCCCCCCGGCGAGCAAGGTGGCGGTGAGAGTCGCGATGCACAGCGGGCGAGTATGACGGCGTGTAAACATTGCTTTTTCCTTGTGGTTTTCGAGGTTGAGGCGGCGGCGCCGCTGATGCCTGTTTTCCCCGGATAGGGCTGCAGTGACGAGTGATTCGCGCAGGAAAGAGAGTTTATGCGAGGCATGATCGGTGATGCCTTGTGGCAGCACATACCGTTGAGAAGTATCAAACCGTCAACATGCTGGTGCGCAATACTGGCACTCCATAAGGAAACATTCCGCGATTGCTAGGGAGAAATACATGAAGCAAACGACACCTTTCGTGCGGGCGTGGTTCCACTTGTTCGGTCTTGTGCTGGCTCTATTAATGTCGGGCTGTGCGAATCAGCCGCAGGTGCAAAGCGCAGATCTCGTTCAAGAGCCGCCGGCCTACAAACATGAATACCGGATCGGACCGGGGGATAACGTCATCATTTCGGTATGGCGCCATCCCGAGGTATCGCTGACGGTACCGGTACGACCCGACGGCAAGATCACGACCCCGTTGGTCGAAGACTTGCCTGCGAGCGGCAAGACGGGTACCGAACTTGCGCGTGACATTGAGAAGGCACTGTCGAAATTCATCCAGGATCCGGTCGTGACCGTGACGGTTACTGGCTTCGTCGGTCCCTATGGGGAACAGATTCGCGTGATCGGCCAAGCAGCCAAGCCACAGGCGTTGGCTTATCGCGAAGGCATGTCGTTGATGGACGTGGTAATCGCGGTTGGTGGTCTTACCGAATTTGCCGCAGGGAACCGGGCAAGCATCGTCCGCGTTGTGAGCGGCAAGCAGCAGAAACTGGCTGTCCGTTTGAACGACTTGATGCGTGATGGCGACATATCGGCAAATATGCCGGTACGTCCAGGCGACGTCCTGGTGATTCCGGAAAGCTTCTTCTGACCCCTTCGAGATCTCGAGGTACGTGTCGTGCGATACCTCATGATTTTGAGGCCGAATTAGAAATGGGTACCCGGCCGAGGCGGGGCACCCATTTTTTTAGCGTCGACTGGCTAGAATCGAGGCACGACCGCCCACTGCGGTGCAGTTGAGTAGTTAGGCTTCACGGTCCTGCGCATGAAAAGATCCCATGCTGCACGAGCATTGGGCACTTCGCTGGTTGCCGCGACTGCAAGTGCGGGCTGCATATTGGACGGATAACCCGATGCAGAGCTAGCATAGCCTTGCATCTCGCCAGCCTTCCAAACGTAGTGCACGTTGCGATCCTTGTCATACTGGGTACGCCAGTTTGCCATTGTTTCGCTGGCGCATGGCTGGTCAAGATAATGTGCTCCGGTGCTGTTGACGAGCGGCGAACCGTTGTTTGCTCGCATTGTGGCTTGGTAGGCTTCGCCGATTGTCGAAAAAACTGGCGAGGTGGAACTCGGACGAATTGCGAGCGTGTATGCTGCTCCATCGATCCAGCAGTATCCGCTGCCAGTCATGCGTGCGATCGGGAACATTGCCTTCCAATTCAAGAGGGGTTTGGCATTAGCAAAGCCGAGCTCAAAGAGGTGACCGACGCTCCAGGTAAAGAAGTCGTCCTGCCACGGCGCAATGCCCGTATTGGCACCGGCCGGCGTAGGATACGCAACCGCCTTGAACGCATACGCGCCCGCCCCGTCAAGTACACCCAACTTGTTCGGATTGCCAACACTGTAGGTGGTGTTGTACCAGTCCAGGTTATAGCCTATCCGATCAACGAAATACTTCTTCATCGGATCGTTGTCCGGCGTAATGTACGCGGTCTGTCCCAATGTACGCAGCGACCATGCCTGACCTCGAACCTCATCTGCCTTCACGAGACCCTTCTCGAATGATCGGTAGGTCGGATTGGTTCGCAACATATTGAAGTTCGCCCAGAACTGCAGCTCCTCCAGATAGTAGTGGTCGCCAGTAACCAGATAGGGCAGATAGGCCAGGGATGGCTGGTGGCTCGAAACTGGCTTGAAGACCGTCGTGCAATCTCCCCCGCAAGCTGGAAAGGCTTCGCTCCGCTTGGTCGCGGGATTAATAGTATCGCTGGCATTGCCGAGAAGCGTCATGTAAGGATAGTTTGCCAGTGAAACAGGCAGGTCGGTTCTCTTGTCGCGGTAGTGGACTGGCCAGCTACCCGCCAAGTCACCGACGCCGAGCGCAACTTTCTTTGCCCGTTTGTCCATGCTAAGCAGGTACATGGCACCCCATTCGGGCAGCGGTCCGATATCGGGGCGGCCGCCTGCGGTAGACATCGCTGTAACCACGATGCCGGCCCCCATCGGTGCGGTATTGGAATTGGTCCAGCGACTGTCGAGTCCATTGAGCGCAGTGGGAGAAATAATCAGATTCGTGTCGTAGTTTGGCAGCGCCCCGGTGGCAATCAGATATTTCGTGTTGTGCTGGACTTCCGCTTGCGGTGCCGAGCCCCACCAGAAGATTTTGCGCCACCGCGCGTGGTGGAAGTGCTTAAGCGCGGCCTGCGAAAACACCGTCTGACCACCAACCTGTACCTGCGCGTCGTAGGTAAAGTTTTGAGGTGCCGGTTCATAGGCCCAGTTGTTCTCGATGGTGACATCAACGCGCGCCTTATTCAGGCCGGCGTAGGAACGGATCGCGAAGCGTGCCGTGAGATGTGGATGCGGCACCCCGGCGGACGTCTTCAGGGGCGACGTCACGTGCCATTCGTTCACGACGGAACCAGAGAGCCAGGTCTTGTAGATACCGCTCTTGAGGAGCGCATCGGCGGAGGCGGTGTACATCACGCCGCCGAGGTTGGCGCTGACGCCTGCGGTGAAGCCGGCGCCAGTGAGGGTCGTCGGGGCAGCGGGCGTCTTGGTTGCGGTTACCGCCTTGAACAGGTCCATATTGCCGACTTCGCCTGCGGCGAGCGACGGCACGACGCCGGAAATGATCGCGTGGCGCACGGAACCGTCCGGGTGCGTCGCCTTGACATCGACCTGCAGCGCGATACCGCTGTTGTTCATCCTGCCGACGAGGCCGTCGGTCTGCAGCAATGCGCCCTTGGCAAATACCTGGCCTACCGTAAACGGGACGTTGCGCTGTTCGACCGCGGCCGTGTTTTGAAGCTTCAGGTTGGTGATTCCGCCGGTGGTTGCCGCTGGCGCCGTAGTGGAGGTCGACGTAACCGAAATATCGGTAGGCGGCTTGACGAGTGCATCGCCCGCCAGCGTATAGCTGAGAGGCACAGGCTGCGAGGTACCGGCGTCGTTGGAGGCGAGGATGGTTGCTTCGTTGCTTGTCGGTTCACCCGAGGATTCAGCGATGGGCTCCGGCAGGTCGTCAAGGCTGCCATTTGTGTCTGTAGCATCAGCGGCAGGTGCTGCGCCGGCATTTTCCGGTAGTTTTGCCTTGGCACTGGCGTTGACATTTGTTGCCTTCATGGAAGCATCGTCAGCAGCCATATCGCCGCCGCCACATGCCGCCAAAAGTACTGTTGTCGCGCTCAGACACGACAAGCCACGCAGAATAGCGCCTGATGTTAAGGTCATGGAACTCCCCCTGATATAGGTGCCTATCTCGGACTTGAGATAGTTGCCGTAGGGTAAGAATATTTTCTTTGGGAAATAGTTCCGCGAATTAACAACTTTTTTTTCCGACTCTCGCCGCGCCGCCTCCCAATAGCGGGAATCTATCATCTTCGTAGACATTTTGACAACATAAATAGTGTCACGAATCGTGACGGCGGTGGCGGGCGTCATGCTTGTCGTCAAGACAAGTATGGCTGCGGCAGATGTATGTCGGGAAGTCATCCTGATTAGCTAGGGCGTCAATGCGCGCGCCGGAATAGTGTGTCGGGTAGCCACCTAAACCAGTACCTCTTCCGGTGCCGGATGGCCGAGGAATGCGGTCGGGCTGGCCGTCAATCCGTAGGCGCCGGACTGGAGAACGACGACAAGGTCGCCGACGTCCGCTTTCGGGAGCGTCATCCGGTCCGCAAGCAAGTCCAGCGGCGTGCACAACGGCCCGACGACAGACACGGCTTCCATTTGGTCACTCTCGACGCGATTCCCGATGAGGACGGGATAATTCTTGCGAAGCACCTGGCCGAGGTTTCCGGACGCGGCGAGGTGATGGTGCATGCCGCCGTCGGCGACGAGGAAGGTCTGGTTGCGCGAGATCTTGCGATCGGTGATCCGGGTGACATAGATACCGGCTTCGCTAACGAGGTAGCGGCCGAGTTCCAACGCGACTTGCGCTCCAGGCTGGGCCATGGTGAGTTGCTCGATCACTTCGCCGAGATGTTCGCCCACGGGGGCAAGATCCAACGGTGCATCGCCAGGGAAGTACGGGACGCCGAATCCCCCGCCCATGTTCAGCAGCCGCATGGGTTGGGGGGCGTGCTCGGCGAGTCTGAGTGCGAGTGCCAGCGCATGCGCCTGCGATTCGACGATCGCGTCCGCCTTCAGGCATTGCGAGCCGCTATATATATGCAGTCCATAGAAATCGAGGCCCAGAATGCCGGCACGCCGCAGCAGCTGCGGCGCCTGCTCGACGTCAACGCCGAACTGCTTGGCTCCACCGCCCATCCGCATGCCCGATGACTTCAACTCGAAATCCGGATTGATGCGCAGCGCAATACGCGGACGGATGCCGAGGCGGTCTCCGATGTGCGCCACGCGCTCCAGCTCGCGATCCGACTCGATATTGACCAGGATGCCGGCCGCTACCGCGCGCGCGAGTTCATCCTCCCCCTTGCCGGGTCCGGAAAAGCTGACGTCTTGCGTCGGCATCGTCGTGTCGAGGACGACCTTGAGTTCACCGCCGGACGATACGTCGCAGCCATCAATCAGGCCAGCCATGTGCTGCACCAGCGCCGGCATCGGATTGGCCTTGACCGAATAATGCAGCCTGACCGCAGGCGGCAGGACAGCACGCAGCTTCTTCACGCGCGTGGTGAGCAGGCTGCGATCATAGGCATAGAACGGCGTCCTGCCTACGCGCTGCACCAGGCGGGGCAGCGGAATTCCGCCAACCTGCAGACAGTTGTCGACCACGGGAAACGGAATTGTGCGGACTGGAGCAAGACTGGTGTCGGTCATGAAGTGGCGATGTCGGCAAACAGATTGCTAAATGAATTCCGCAGTAAGGTGCGGTCGATCTTTCCGTTTGGGTTGCGGGGCAGCGATTCGGCACTGAATGCAATGTGCGACGGTACCATGTATCCGGGCAGGCGCAAACGGCATTCCTGCAGGAGGGCCGCCGACGTCACCTCTCGCCCCTCCGCCGGCATCACGGCAGCCACGATGGCCTGCCCGAGCGTGGGATGGGGTACGCCGCAAGCCGCCGCCTCGGTTACCAGGCCGGTTGCATGGAGCACTTCTTCGACTTCGGCCGGACTCACGCGGTAGCCCGACACCTTGATCATTTCATCGCGCCGTCCGATGAAGTACAGATATCCCTCGGCATCCATGCGAACCGTATCGCCCGACCAGACGGCCAGTTCCGGTAAAGGCAGGCCGCTCTCTGTGCCGGGGACACGGCGGAAGCGTTCGGCGGTCCTCTCGGGGTCGTTCCAGTACCCGAGCGACACCAGCGCACCGCGATGCACCAGTTCGCCCGGTTCATCCACGTCGCACAAGCTGCCGTCGGGCCGGACCACCATGATTTCCGCGTTGGGAATGGCGCGACCGATGGAATCGGGGCGGCGATCGAGTTCGGATGGCGGCAGATAGGTCGAGCGGAAGGCTTCGGTGAGGCCGTACATCAGGAATACATTCGCGCCTGGCAGCGCGGCCCGCAATGATGCGAGCACAGGCTGCGGCATTGCGCCGCCCGAGTTGGTCAGGTAGCGCAAGGTGGTGAGCTCCGGCCAGGTCTGCTGAGCGAGCTGAATCCATAGCGGCGGCACCGCTGCCAGGCCGGTGATGCGCTCCTCTTCCACGATGCGCACCACGTCGCGCGGGAGAAGGTAATTCATCAGGACTGCGGTAGCGCCGCAGCAGAAGGCCGTCGTCAACTGATTGAGCCCGTAATCGAAACTGAGCGGCAGCAGCGCAAGGATGCGGTCCTGGGAGGTGTTCCCGAGATACTGCACCACGCTTCTGGCACCGGCGACGAGGTTGCGATGCGACAGCACGACGCCCTTGGGTTTGCCGGTGCTGCCGGAGGTATACAGGATCGCCGCCATATCACTATCGATGCAGCGGTGCGGCGCAACCGGTTTTCCTGCAGCAAGGAAATCTTCCCAGTGCAAGACACGCAGGCCGGGCAGCGACGGGATGTCTTGCGCATGGCCGATGTACACGACGGTGTGCAGGTCGAGGCAGCGCGGCAAGACTGGGGCGAGCAGCTTCAGGCGCTCGGCTGAGGTCACCAGGATGCGGACATTGCAGTCGGTGAGAATGTGGATGACCTGTTCGGCCTTCAGCAAGGGATTGACCGGTACGAAGACCCCGCCGGCAGCTGACGTGCCGAACAGCGCGACGACGGTTTCGATACGCTTTTCCAGGTACACCGCGACGCGTTCGCTGCGAAAGAGACCGGCAACGAGCAGTGCACCTGCCATCGCATCCAGCCGTCTTGCCAGCCCGGTGTAGCTCAGGCGCCGGTGCTGGTCGACCAGCGCCTCGTCTTCCGACGTCGCATGCGCGCGCTCGTGGATCAGTTCGTGGATGAGTCCGCTCAATTCCGTGCTTTCTATTTGACGCCGTGCCTGCTCATCAGGTCGTAGATGGTCGGGCGGCTGACGCCGAGCAGTTCCGCCGCCTTGACGATATTCCCATCCACGCGCGCCAGCGATTTGACCAGAGCCTTGTATTCCGCTTCGTCACGCGCCTGGCGCAGATTGATGAACGCATCCTCCGGCGGCGTTGCCAGGCCGAGATCCTCGGCAGTGATCTGCGGGCCGTCGGCCATGATGACCGCGCGCTTGATGCAGTTTTCCATTTCGCGAACGTTGCCTGGCCACGGATGGGCATCGATCGCCGCAAGCGCCTCCTCACTGAAACTCAGTGATGTGCGGCGCTGCATGAGCGCGAACTCGTTCTTGAAATGATGGGCCAGCAGCGCGCGATCGCCAACGCGGTCGCGAAGCGGCGGAATGCTGAGCACGATCTCGCTCAGCCGGTAGAACAAATCTTCGCGGAAGCGTCCCTGGGCGACGAGGTCCTGCAGGTTCTGGTGCGTCGCGCAGACGATGCGCACATCGACCGGAATTTCGACGCGTCCGCCAACGCGTTCGATCACACGCTCCTGCAGGAAGCGCAGCAGCTTGGCCTGCAACGGAAACGGCAGATCGCCGACCTCATCAAGGAAGAAGGTGCCGCCATCCGCCGTTTCGATCTTGCCCAGCGTCTGCTTGGCGGCGCCGGTAAACGCGCCCTTCTCGTAGCCGAACAGTTCGCTCTCGAGCAGGGTTTCAGGAATGGCAGCGCAATTGATCGCAACGAAGCGTTTGTCGCGCCGCGGGCTCATCTGGTGAACGGCGCGCGCCAGCAGTTCCTTGCCGGTTCCGCTTCCACCGAGCAGCATGACGGTTGCGGTCGAAGGCGCAACTTTCTCGATGCTGCGGCAGACCTTCAGCATGCCGGGATCGCGGCTGATGATACCGGCCATCGGCGAATCTTCCTGCACACGGAGGAGGCGGCGGTTTTCCAGCTGCAGCGCATGCAGATGGAAGGCGCGCTCGATGACCAGGCCCAGCGTCTGCGCATCGAAGGGCTTCTGGTGAAAATCGTATGCGCCGAGGCCGATCGCTTGCACTGCGTTGGCGCGGTCCTGGTTGCCGGTGAGGACGATGACCTTGGTATCGGGCGCCATCGCGAGAATCTGCTGCAGCGTCGCCAATCCTTCGCTCACGCCGTCCGCATCGGGAGGAAGCCCGAGATCCATCGTGACCACTGCCGGTTCATGCCGCCGGATCTGGGCGATCGCGCTTTCCCGGTCGCCGGCGACCTGCACGTCGTAGGCGTCGAAACTCCAGCGCAGCTGCTTCTGCAGCCCGGGATCGTCTTCGATCACCAGCAGTTTTTTCTTGTTGTCACTCATGGATATGCTCCCTGCAGTTGCACTATGCGGCGGCGGCCGCCAGATTGTCGTATTGATGGACCGGCAGCGCGACCCGGAAGGTCGTGCCCGCCGATGGCGCGCTGTGCACGTCGATGTCGCCGCCCAGCAGCCGGATGTAGGTTCGGCTCTCGAATGCGCCGATGCCCATGCCCGCAGCCTTGGTTGATTCGAACGGCCGGAACAGCTTGTCGCGGATGAATTCCTCCGTCATGCCATGGCCGGTGTCCTGCACCTCGACCACGGCGTTGTCACCCTGCCGGCGCAGGCACACGGTCACGCTGCCGTTGCGCGGCGTCGCCTCGATCGCATTCTGGATCAGGTGTCCAAGTACCCGTTCAAGCCGAGAGGGGTCGGCGAGCACGACGGCGTCCAACGTTTCGATGCGCAGTTCCGGCTTCGGCTCGCCCGCGGATTTGAGCTGGACAGCCTGGCGCAGGAGATCGGCCAACGGTACGGGTGCCGGGCTTTCGATAGCGGGGCCGCGGCTCAGTCTCTGCAGCATCAGCTTCATTTTCTGTACCGACAGATCGACCGTCTCCAGCATGTCTTCCTGGAAGGCCGGGTTGTCCTTGTGCCGTTCGGCATTGGCGAGCATCAGTGAAAGCTGTGCAATCAGGTTCTTGAGGTCATGCACGAGGAAGGTGGACATCCGCGTATACGACTCGAACTGCCGTGCCACCATCAGTGCATTCTGCGTTTCGCGTTGCGCAAGGTGACTCGCCGCCTGCATGCCGGCGATCTTGAGCAGGTCGATCGCCTCCCAGTTGAGCTTGATGCGGCTGCGCGAGGGGCCCAGCAGCACGAACCCGAACAACTGGCGCTCCAGCAACAGCGGCACGACCAGCCAAGCATTCTTCATTTCCGTCAACCAAAGCGGCAGCGTCAATCCCTCGTATTTCTCCGGATAGGATTGCATTTCCTGCAGATCGATCACCCATTGCGTATTTTCGAGGTAGCGGCACAAAGTCCCCTGCAATGGCTCGGTCTCGTGCGTGGCCTTCATGTTCCAGTGCGTGACCGGTTCGCAGCAGCCAGCCTCGTCCCGGCGGATATAGAGTGCACCGGACGGACTCTCCATCAGTTTGGCGATTGCCTGCACGGTCCGCTCGTTCAGACCGGGTCCGGCATCCGAGAGCGCGCGTGTAAAACGAATCCACTCGTCGCGATAATCGTAACGATAGCTATAGAAATGCTTGCTGATGAAGACCTTGAGCCAGGCACGCACCGATCCCGAGAACAGCGCAGTGAACAGCAGGATTCCCGCGCCGAACAGAAAGGCGACCTGCATCACGGTGCCCCAGGTACCGCCGAACAGGCGCAGGTAGTATCCGGCTGCAGCCATCGTCAGCAGGTAGATGGCGGAGCCGAACACCGCGGCGGAATGGAACAGCATCGTCCGCGAGACCGAGATGCCGGTGGACCAGCGCGGGTTGCGCGCGGCAGATATCGCGATCAACGGAACGGTCAGGGCGTCGACCACACCGCGTGCCGACCAGATCTCCGCACTAATGTGGCGGAACAGCATGGCATCGCTGTACAGGTAGAAATCATAGGCAAACAGCCCGCCGATGCCGAGGCAGGCGAACTTGATTGCCCAACGTGCTTCCTGCACGGTGTTGCGGTACAGCTGTTCGACGAGGAACATGTTGAGCACGGCAATGGCAATGCGTCCGACAACAACCGTCGCAAAGCCGCCTATGCCTTTTGCAAAGTCCGGCTCCACATACAGGTACACGGTGGCGCCGCACATCACCAGATAGAAGACGCCAATACCTGCTGCCAGGATATTCGTTGCCTGCGCACTCTCCGCACCCCGCCTCAACTTGCCGAGGACGGACAGCAGAAAAAGGGACCACGCCGCGCCGCGCAGGATTTCCAGCACGGCCGCCGGCGGTACCAGCGCGGGACCATACAAGGCTGTGAGCGCCGAAGCGGCGGCCCAGGCGGCGGTCAGCACGCAGGCGGCCGTCAGTGCGGCGCCGTGCAGCCTCCCCTGCCAGCTTGTTACAAGCAGCAGCGCAAGACCAAAAAATGCGAGGGCGGCGAAGGAGTAGCTCGCCGCCATGACGCTCGTCGACATTGTCATCCCCGGCGCTTATCGGCTTCCCTTGGCGAAAAGGACGACCTGCAACGTCTCGACCAGGATCAGGAGATCCAGGAAGAGACCGTGGTTCTTCACGTAGTACAGGTCGTACTGCAGCTTCTGAATAGCGTCCTCGACCGAGGAGCCGTACTGGTAGCGCACTTGCGCGAAACCTGTAATGCCGGGCTTGATGGTATGGCGGACGTTGTAGTAAGGAATCTTTTCGTTGAGCTGTTTCACGAAGTAAGGCCGTTCCGGGCGCGGACCGACGAAGCTCATTTCGCCGCGCAGTACGTTGATGATCTGCGGCAGTTCATCAATGCGCACCTTGCGGATGAAACGGCCCACACCGGTCGTTCGATCGTCGTTCGCGGTCGCCCATTGCGGAGTGCCACCTTTTTCCGCATCGCTCCGCATACTGCGGAACTTGAGAACGAAGAAGCTTTTGCCATCCTTGCCTACCCGCTCCTGCCGGTAGATGACCGGGCCCTTGTCTTCCAGCCAGATGCACAGCGCGGTCAGCAGCATGACCGGAAGCGATACGGTGAAGATCAGCAGGCTGACCATCAGGTCGAAGGTGCGCTTGCCGACCGTGCGGACGGTGCTTTGGTTGAAGCCGTCGCCATAGATCAGCCAGCTTGGATAGAGCGAATCGACACGAATCTGGCGCGCCTCGCGCTCGATGAAGGCGGCGGCGCCGGTGACCTTGATGCCATTGAGTTTGCATTCGAGCAATTCATGGAGCGGAAAGCTGGCGCCGCGGCGGTTCTGCGCGGAAACGACGATCTCGCGCACGCTGTGTTTCTTCGCGATCGAGAAGAGCGACTCGCCCGCAGGCAGGATGTCCGCGGTGGCGACAGCACACTCTTCGGTGCGCGTCGGCACGAAGCCGACGATGTTGTATTTCTTCGGGAAGATGGTGTCGACGGCCAGCGTGCTGCACTCCTTCGCCAATGCGCCCTCACCCACAAAGATGACGCGAGACTCCAGGAAGCTCAGTTCAAAGGTACGGAAAATGAGCGTGCGCAGCAGCAGGACCGCGATCCCGCCGCCTGCGGCGGCAACGGACAGTACACGCATGTCGAAGTACAGCTCGGGCACCATGCGGAACAGGATGGCCGAGATGATGAAGGCCAGGCCTGCGGACGGAACCAGGCGCAATGCGGTCGCCGTCGCTGTCGGTTTTTCTTCCAGATGATAGAGGCCGAATGCGGCCATGCTGAACACCGTGAGCAGCGAAAACGCCGACGCCGAAGCGAAGAAAGCATCATCAAGCGACCTTACCGCATAGCCGTACGCGGCAAGAAAGTCGTGAGCTCCGTACAGTGCAAGGATCAGTGCAAAGATCTCTATGAGGAGAAGCGCGGACACCAGCTTGGAAACGTAGTGGTTGAAGATCTTTACCATGCATTACTCCGACTGTTTTCTTTTGTTGGCCAAATGCGTGAGACGTTTACTGTTTGGCAATTTGCATGACGTAAGTTAACTGTTGATACTTTTTACATTCTTGACAAAACGCAATGAAGTTACAGCCTGTAATACTTCGTCGCCAAATGTCTGCGGGGCATCAAATGCTGTAAGGAACTTACCGATTGGAAAGGAATGCGCGGAAGTTCCCCGGTGCTGGGAGGTATGAATGAAGGGTGTGCGCAGTCAGCGCGGCATGCGCGAGGGCAACTTTATTCAGCTGCTTTTCTGTGGGGATTAGGCAGGCTGGTGTTCAGGATAGAAGCCACACAATGATGCCAATGCTGATGGCGGCCGAGAGCACGATGCACAGCGCCGCCTCCAGCTTGTTGGTATTGAACTGCATGCGCCGCACTTCTTCGGTGACGGGCTTGATTCCGGCATTCTTGTTCATGGCACGCTCCCTGAAGTTTTTGTCATGGGGAACGTCAGTTTAAATTGCCACTGGTCATGAGCAATGACTTTGCGGCAAACGGCTGTTGAGGCAACTCAATAGTTGGAGCTATTTTTGCCGCTGGGAAAATTTTTCTAATGCGTACTCCGGACCAAGACTGGAATTGCGTCGGCAGACTTTACACATTTTGACGCGTGCACAAGTTCGATTTATTGCGCAGCTGATTTTTCACTGCGTCCTTTTTCGACACTCACCTTGCTTACGCACATTGCTGCTGCGCCTTCGCGATAGCTGCTTCCAAGGGTCCGATGCTCATGCGAATGCGACTTCCGCATTTTACGTTCGGACAGATCACGCCGTAGTCCTCCAACCTGGTGCCATGACTCAAGAGAAAATCGTCGCCGCAATATGGGCAGTGCAATCGCGGCTGGCTGATCACAGCATGTTCTTGAACAGGAAGTGCGCACATGTTGATACCTTCGGGAAAGATGATCCCGAATTTTCTCGCACTGAATGCGTTGTTTATTGACGAATCACAATTTCCGGGTGGAACAGTTGCAGCCGTTCGCGCTAAGGTCCACCAGCGTCAAAGGATGCCCGATTGCCCGCATTGGATCTGTGAAAAATTCTCCGGTCGCAAGGAGTCCTACTGTCACCGGTTTCGCGTAAAGCGCAAGCCGGCGAGGCCGATGCCGAGCAGGGCAAGTGTCAGAGGATCGGGAATATCCTTTGGCCTCTCGACCGGTTCGAGATGCGCCTGTTGCCCCTCTGGATGATCAGGAGGCAAAAGGATCCGGTCGGGCTCTGTCCGCGGGGTGTCCGGCTGTCCGGGGCCTTTCTCGCCGGGTGTTACTCCGCAATAGTTTCCAACAGGGTTGACGCAATAAACAGGCGCCGGCGCATATACAATTTTTTTGTCACCGAGCTCAGGATGAGTGAATGCGAGCACATACTGGGAAGTTGGGAAGTCGGAGATGGATGGCGCGGCTGGCGGGGATCGAACCCACGACCCTTGGCTTCGGAGGCCAATACTCTATCCACTGAGCTACAGCCGCGTAGGAAAGCTGCCTTGGATGCAAGCAGCATTGAAGAGGCATGAAGGATACCGGTTTTCCTGTTGCACGTCCACGTGAAACCGCCGTTTGGCGCGCCTGAAGCGGTCCTTTTCCGTTCCAATCACACTATTTTCCGACTATAATCAAGGGTTTTGCGAGGTATTGCGCTGCAGCATCAGGACTTCCATAGCGCACGCGGCCTCCGCCCACCGGTTTTTAAAAATGCACTGAGGGAATAATGAGCGACGCACACAACGAACACCAATCCGCGATCCAGACGCCGAAGCAGTTGATCGCTGCAGTGGCTGCCGGCTTTTTGGTGCCGATCATCTCGATCGTCCTGCTGGTCCAGTACGTGGCCAATGCAGAAAAGGTTGGCGCAGGTTCCGACAGCATGACTTCGGAAGCGGTCGCGACCCGTCTGCGCCCGGTGGCGGACGAAGGCTTCACGCTGAAGGATGCGAATGCGCCGAAGCAACTGCAAGCCGGCGATGCCGTGTACAAGGCTGTCTGTGCCGCCTGCCATGACACTGGCGCGGCAGGTGCGCCGAAGACTGGCGACAACGGCTCGTGGGCGGCTCGCCTCAGCAAGGGCCAGGCAACGCTCGTGGGCAATGCGATCAAGGGCCTCAATGCGATGCCGGCCAAGGGCGGCAACCCGGATCTCGATGACATCGAAGTCGAGCGCGCCGTGGTCTACATGGCCAACAAATCCGGCGGCAACCTGAAGGAACCCGCGGTCAAGGCTGCCGCAGCACCGGCTGCAGCATCCGCAGCTGCACCGGCCGCTTCTGCGCCCGCCGAGCAGACCCAGGCTACAGCGAGCACTGGCAAGGTCGACGGCAAGAAGGTCTACGACGCCGCTTGTGCTGCATGCCATACCGCCGGCGTTGCCGGTGCGCCGAAGGTCGGCGACAAGGCAGCATGGGCTCCGCGTATCAAGCAAGGCGACAAGACCCTGTACGAGCACGCGATCAAGGGCTTCCAGGGCAAGTCGGGCATGATGCCTCCGAAGGGTGGTTCTTCCGCTTCGGACGACGAGGTCAAGGCTGCTGTCGATTACATGGTTTCCGCTTCCAAGTAAGCAATCTGCAGCAGAACAAAAAGCCGACCGTCTGGTCGGCTTTTTTTATGCCCGCGGGTGTTACTACGCAATTGACCAATTCCCTTTAGTTTCAAAGAGTTATTGCGGTAAAAAGCGCAGAATTTGAAGGTCGGTTGGTCTAAGGGCTTCCGGTTCACTGCGAGCCGGCCAAAGTAACAACTACCATGACCGATGGGTCTTGAGAGCCAACCCGAGCTTCACGAGAAAACTCAAAGTGTGTTCATGCGGGACCCCTTCGGCTTCCAGCCTATTCGCAAGCAACATTGGCTCAGACAGGCAATTCTCTCGTGTTAAGGTAAGAGCAATACTGCCCAATACCTGTTTATATGGGCTGCTGACTAAAAGCTTTTCTGACACCTCTAACATTTCGTTCCTGGCTGGCCAGCTTGCACGCCATAGCCAGTGCGGTCTTCTGATAGCAACCTCTGGATTTGATTTCTGAAAAGTAACCGTCAAACCAGTAGTAGGTTTCGGGCTGGGTGTCGACTCCTTTTTCGGAGGTCTGGGTGGCGGCTGTAAGTCACCGTGTGCCACTTCATAGTATGGTGTGCCGTACGGATTGTATGGCGACTTTTCCAGGAAGCCGCAAGCGCTTAGGTAGGCCAGAAATTTCCGTACCGCCGTCGCGGCATCTGCAGCGCGATTTTCCACCAAACCAAACCGACCTATGACCCACTCTACAAGGGTTTCAAGCACTAGTCGGGAATCACTGTCTGCTTTGCCAAGTACGAAGCGAGCAAATAGCGCGGCTTGCCATATACGCGCTGGCTCTGCAATGGCGCTGGCTTCGGGGCTGGGCTTATTCAGGTAGTAGGGCCACGTCCCTGTTATACCCAACTTCTCGCGTACCTGGTGCTCTTTCTCGGTCGAGGGCAAGAGTCGGTATTGCTCATTTGCGTCCACTATTGCCTGTCGAACGCGTTCCTTCTCTCGTCTACGCGCCTCCTCTTTTTCGCGCTGTGCAGCCTCCCTCGCATCGTACGCATGTTCCAGAGCTTCTACTTCCCTCTGTACTTCCAGATTCAGTTCCGCTTCAGCCTCAGCTTGTCCAGGGTAGAAAAGCCACTCTTTGTGTGACAAGTCATTCAAGACGCGCTCACGCACAGCATCGAAGTCGACGTCCAGCACGAGGTCAGAAAGGTCAATTTCGACGGCAGGTATGCCAAGAGAAACAAGCTTGCGTCGCTTAACTTCGTCCACTTCGTGCTTAAAGCACATTTCGACCAGTAGTCGACGGGTGCCCCGATAGCCCACAACGTCTGGACGTAGGCTTGTCCCTGCTTCCCATACCTCGGCTCGGCTGTAGTCAAAGCGTATGGTCCGGGCCGGCCCCAGAGTTCTACTTTTTGAGGGAGTTGCGCCGAACTTAGTGCGGCCGAAGACGGTGACCACCTTTTCAGGAACTTGGAGCCAATTGTTCTCAAGAAGAATCTGTTTCGCCGCAGCGTGAATGGCTGTTTCAACGCAGGACTGCGTCGCCAATACAACGTGATGAGCAAAGTGCCACGCGCGCTTGGAGCCTTTCTTGGCTATCAGTTTGTCTCCGCAGCCCAAGCAGGTGCAGCCACAATCCAAACCCGATTCCACTTCAGCCGGCGCAACCATTCGACCGTTCTTCAGACCGAATGGAGTTCGTAACTGTGGTGCCGGCCTAGGCTGCATTTTTTATCTGATACCAAGCCCTTAAGCTGCCAAAGGGCTTATGGGTTGGCGCTTCAGTTCGTCGAGCGTCTTTCCGGATTTGGTCTTCCAGACAAGCCAGCCATTGGTGCTCATCCCTGAAACTATGTCCGAGGCGCCGCTTGGAGTTTTAAACAAAACGTCACGTTGAAACACGAGATGGTCTCCGACCTCTTTCAAGGTACCGTCATCAAGGAGCGCTTGGCGGCGCTTAACAAAGGACGTGTTAACCAAGCTTTGGGCAAGCTCTTTCCGAGCTTTGGCACCACTGAGCACAACAAACCCGTCGGCGGTGTATTCCCCCGATGCTTCGTAGTTTGAGCCCCGCAAAAAGAACAAATCTTCCTGCGGGATACACCCTACTGCTTTTGCAATTGGTTCGAATACCGGTTGGCCGAGCGTCGCCAGTAAAGTGCGTGCAGTATCGAAAATATCCAGGCAATCCGCTTCGAGAGGTGCCGGCGTGTGAGGTTTGCTTCCGCCATTGCCATTTTCTGATTTATACCTGCCGGCCTCAGTCACGTGCTTTATACTGCACCACTCAAGAAATAGCGTATGAGTCTGGGTGAGACTGTTCGTAAGCGACACAACAACGAACGCTCGATTCCAGAATTCCTTCTTGGGGTCTTTGTGATGGTCCCCAAGGCGGGTACCAAGTGAGCCTGTTTGCCCCACATAAACGGCTGGTTGCTCTTGGTCCTCGCTATCACCGACAAGGAAATACACGCCTACCTGATTCGCTTCAGGCATTTTCTGAAATTGCTCGAGCATTGAACGAGGCACTTCGATAACCCGAACAATGCTCGTCGTGAGTTCTGCGACGCGAATGCCTCTGGGGTCACCGAACGGCAGAAATATTTGGATGGTACGTGGTCTTGTGTTCAAGAGGTTCACCTTATTGTTGTTAGCTTTTCGGATGCCGGGTCTGGCCGTAAAACTTGGGCTTTTAGGCTCTCGCAGAGGTCAAATGCAACGGCTGGAACCTGCAATCCCTTTCGAGACATCTCGCTAAAATAAGCAGAAGCCCCAGCTCCGCCAACAGTCCAGTTTCCCGACTGGTACGGATTTAGGGCGGCCCAGGCTTTGTAGGTTTGCTCATCAATGGTCCCCGGTCCGTCTTTTCCGAGGCCTCTCAAAATGTTGAGCATCCAAGCGATAAAACCCAAAGCGTATAGGGCTGCCGACGTATCGCCGTAATCACCATTCGCTGCTGAAACAAGTCCACCGGCAAGAATCGCCGGCGAGACAAGCAGCAGTACCAAACAGAACAACCCGAAAGCAAGCCTGCCGATATCCTGCAGTGATGAACTTTCTTTTTGAGCGGGAAGAACGCAAAGAAGCCGAGCCATTTCGAAGCGCTGCAGCGCTAGCAAGGCTCGACGAAGAAAGACAGGGTCTTGACCAATGGGGAGATAAATCAATGCGGCAAGCGCTGACGGGATTTCGCTGTTGGTCGCTTCGGAAGGGATAGGTGCGCCTTTTTCCGTTCGGTTCGGCAGCTTTGCCTCTACGCAGCGAATCATTAGGCCAAAATTGTATTCAAGGTCTTCTACCTCCGCCTCGCCACTTTCTACCTGTATCGGTGTGCCGCGGTCATTGTAATGTCCGGTGCTCGTCAGCCAGGCGCGAGTTTCTGGGCGAAGTGCACGCCAAGAGCGAGTGATTTCTTTTTTTCCAGCTTCTTGCGACAAATTGTAGTTATCGGCCAGACCCTCTGCGATATCGTTCATTATTCTTATTCTCCCTTTGTTATTGGTTCTGCTGCGATTCCTCTCGCTAGTCGACTGACGTGCAAGGCATGATTTCGGCTCTATCCTTGGTTGTCCCGTACTCTGACCTGCAGTAGAACTGCATAGGCAGCGTTTGCTCGCTTGGCATCTGCTTGCACTTGCGCGCGCCGTTCAGGGCTGAGCCCGGCGACCTTTTCTGGGTGCGCAAGTTGTACCAGCTGGCGACGAGTTTGCTCGATTGCCTCCCACGTTGAACCCGGGGTGGCCTTCAAAACCTTATATGCCTCGTCTGCGCTCATCGGGGGCACCACTTCGACTGGCTTCGTCGGCTGCACAGGTGGTGCAGGCGGCTTGATAGGTTGCTGTGTCGGCACGGCTTCTGAAGGGGATTTTGCAGGCTGACTCACCTTCGTTACCACCACAGTTTTGGGTACCCGCTTCGGCTCCTCACCCCACAGGGCGCCCTGTGGGTTCGCCCCACTTTCCGTTGGTTTAGGAGTGGGTTCCGGTGCTTCAGGCGGCTTGGATGTAGGCTTTGCCGCACGAAGCGCACGCTGGACCTTATCCAATAGTGCCACCGCTCGTGGAACGTTCCTGTGCTTTAGTTCATCTTCCAGCGCCTGCAACGTCTTGATGTCGCCCTTGGCGAACGAGAACAGTTGCTCGAGCTCGACAATACTATGTCGCATCAGTAGGCGTGCCATTACTGCGTAACCTCCTGTTCGTCCGCCTGTTCTTCGTCCACGCCGTAGGGGTCAACTTCCTTTGTATGTACCCAAATCGTGTTATCAACTGACTCCGCACCAAGCGGCTCAATGCCCAGACGTTCCAACGTCTGTAGCAGGTCAGCCAGCACTTCTTCCCGCCGGCGTACGAAGCTGGATGCGAAGCAGCGCCAGAACGTCCAGCCAGCTCGTTCGAGTACTCGTTGACGTGCCATGTCATCAGCCCATTGGCCTGGCCCATGGAAACGGTCTCCGTCACACTCGATTGCCAGGCGTCGGCCTTCATTTCCCTCAACAACGAAGTCAATGCGGTATCCGCCGCAAGGCACTTGAGGCTGGACGCGGTAGCCCCGCTTTACCAGCTCATCGAACATTTCCAGCTCGAAGCCAGATTCGCATTTTTCGCGTAACGCCTGCACTTTTTGGCCATCCTGACGGAACGGCTTCCGAAAGTGCTGGATGAGGCGGGCATTCAGCGTGTCCTCTTTGAACGTGGTTTCCGTCACCGACCGGAACAAATACATCCGGTCTCGCGCACGCGACAACGCCACGTTGAAGCGCTGATACGTGTCTGCTCTATTTTGTGCAGCGCGGTCACCCGGTGCGAGCACCATGGAAATCATCATGATGTCGCGCTCGCGGCCCTGGAAGACAGGCGGCGGGCCGACAGCGATTTTTCGAGCAAGGACATCTGCCGGAGAAATACGGGTACCGATTAGCTCTTGGATGTGCGCCGCCTGCGCAGTACCGAGAAGTGTGACGACGCCAATAGTGCGCCCGTTAAACTGTTCGTCAGCCAGAATAGCCTCAATCTCGTTGACGATGGCTTCCGCCTCCGCTGGATTGACGTCGACCTTTCGATATCCTCCCTTGACGTACACATCGATAAGTGGCGGGTCGAGGCGCTCGTTCGCTTTCGGTAGGCGTAATGGTTTTATATCGCCTTCATAGAACTCCCGGTTTGAGAACTCGATGATGGCCGGAACGCATCGGAAGTGCTCTTTCAGCATCACCGAGTTACCAGCGAATACCACCCGCGCCAGGTCGTAGATGGATTTGTCAGGGGTCATCTGCGCACCGTGCGGCTGGTTGCTCAGGAACCGAGTACTCAATTCCTTGATTTTTTCTTCCGCGGTTCCGACTGCTGACGGCGACACCTGTTTGTGGTCACCGACAACCAGCAACTTCTTGCCACGCAATAGTGCAGGCAGTGCCCAGATGTCAGACTGTGACGCCTCATCAATAACAACCAGGTCGAACAATCCTACTTCGGGTGGGATAGTTTCTGAAACCCGCCACTGGGGTAGCACCCAGCAAGGAACGGCCTGATAAGCCCGTACCATAGCGTCACGCGCCGTCTTCCGATGTCGTATCGCGCGCACGCCGGTGCCTGACCCCATAGCCTGTACAGCGTTCAAATAGGCCTGCAGGGCTTGACGTACGCTGTCCGGGGAATTGTTGAATACACCAAGCCACGTTTTTTCGGCCACAAGGTCCTGATACGTCCGGGCCAGCGTAGTTGTAAGTGCCTTTCTCTCCTCAAACAACTCACGCAACTTGTGGTGTCCGTCGATACGGTCGAGGAACATGACCGCTTGCCGCCAATTCCAGGCTTCCAGCCACCTGGTTGGCGTCATGGCGTCAAGGTCCGAAGTTGCCGGTTCCGTTCGAACTCGTTTTGCCCACTTAAGGGCGCCGGCGGTCTCAAGCGAGGAAGAAACACTGTTGATTACGTCCAGCCAAGGACGTTGGCTAACCAATCTGGAAAGCTCGGCCTGCATTGCTCCCCAAGTCGTTTGTAGAGCTGTTTCATCGGCCGCGCTATGTCCTAACGATTCGATAAGGAAGGTTCGGAGCTCGTCAACAATGACGCCGGAACGGCCCTCCAGTTTCTTCATCAAGTCCTGAACGCGCTTCATCGCGTAAGCCAACCGCCCCTTATCGACGTGAGCCTGGAGGCTCAACGATACTGCGGTCAGGAAGGGCTCGCCTTCATCCCACATTCGGTCTGCCACCTGCCGGCCAAAGACCGCCAGAATGCGTTCGTGAAGGTTTGCGTCAAACTCAAAGACGAGGCGATGCACGTCCTCAATATGCATTTGCGATTGGACAACTCCCTTAAAGGCCGCTTCCAAACCCTCTCCGACAGGCTCAAGGCCGAACTCCTCAGACAGAGAGTTCCATCGAGCCAAAACTTTCCGCACCTCCACGCGCCAGCCGGCCGTGCGCTCAACCAACGTCCAATCTTCCTTTGAGCTAGGCGCTATGCCTAGCACCTTCACAGCTTGAACAAGCTTCCGAGCCTCGCCTTTGCCGAAAGGCAGTGCAAATGCGCTCTTTCCGCCAACCAGGCGCGCGAGCGCATCGTTGAAGTCTTCGTGCAGCTCCGCGCCGGCCGGAAGTTCAATTGCCTTGGCCAGCAGCTCGCGGCGCGTACCCTCAAGCGTGCGCACGTCAGTGCATACCTGCTGCAGGGCCTGCCACAATGGGTCGTTCGGCTGCATATCCGCCAGGCGCTTGTGCAAGGCTTCAATCCATGGCCGGGAGACGCCAGCCAGTTTTGATTTGATTGCGCTCCTCTCATCGAGGAAGGCGACCAGGTTCTGTGCCTTTTCGAAGGTCTCGAACTGCGAATCCACCAGCGCCAGCAAACTACCTTCCGTGACATTGGCCTCAATGGCCTTCGCCTTTATCAAGTCACGGTGAAGACCCACAAGGTCTTGCCAGGTCGGGAAGTCATCCGGGGCCGGCAAAGACGAGTTCAGGTAGCTTAAGTCGGTTCCAACCTTGATTCGGGCTTGGCGCAAAGCGCTGATGTCACCATCGTCAAACCCCAACTTGCCGTCTTTGGTAGCTGGCGGCTCGTCATCAAACCACTGATGCTCTTCGGCCTGCTCCAGAACCAGCTTTGCCATTTCTTCCGGCGTTACCTCCCGACCTTGGAAGGAGTAATTCCGCATATGCTTTTCTGCAAATGCGGATACCGCTTGGTCGACGTGGGCGATTTTGGCATGGAGCTGGTTGAGCTTCGCCTCGGCCGCGGCAATGGCACTTGCAGCACGGGCAGGATTGAGCGAGGCGACGCTGGACGCAATCGTTTGAATCGAGTGTTCAAACTGTTTCATCCCGTCTCGCTCGTCCGAGAGCAGAGAAACGCTCAGCGGCCGGATTCTCTCGGGGAGCTTTTCTTGCAAAACTGCCAAGGCCGATTCACCTTTAGCGGTGACGAGCACCCGCTTGCCTTGTGCAAGGTAGTGGCAGATGACGTTGGCAATCGTATGGGTCTTGCCGGTGCCGGGCGGCCCTTGAACGACGACCCCGTCATTACTCTCCAATTTTTGGACAATGGAGACCTGTTCGTCGTTGTACGCCATCGGGAAGTAGAGCTCAAAAGCACCAGACGGACTGTCGCTCGACGATAGGCCGCGGAACGGCTGTTCGGGCTTCACGCGAACCGTATCGTCACCGTGTTCTACGAAGCTCCGGATTACACCAGGCAGAGCCGAAGCCGTCTCGACGCTCTTCTTCAGGCGCCGGATATCTTCGAGGAAGATGTCTCCCGACCGTTTGCGCCCGAATAGCACCCAGGTATTTGTAATCTTCAGATGGTCAGCAGGTGCTGGCGGGGTAAGGTCCTCCGAACGCACCTCATAGGCGCCTGATGGGTCCAAGTGCCCGACAGCGGCTTTGAGCACCCCATCGAAGGTAGACGACTCAAAAGGGTTCACTCGGTGTGCGCCGGTGGCGAGAGTGCTCTTCCAGAATGCGTCCAATGCTCGCACGCCGGGTAGCTCCATCTCTGCATAACAGTCGGCCTCAAGGCGAGGCTCAACGTCGCGCGGGCGGATTTCGAGGTCGAACGATTTTTCGTTGAGAGTTATTTCACAGGACTGCACGAGCAGTGGGTGCTTGACCGGCGTGCCAAAACCTTCCTTTTTCCAGGATGCGAAACCGATGCCCCACACGAGTTCAATAGGCGTTTCAGCCCCTTCGGATGAAATAGCCTGCTGCAGTGCGAACAGCTGGTTGTAGCGAGCAATTGTCTTCCGTCGCGGCCGTTCGGCAGCTGCCCACGGTTCCCACTGGTTTTCCACGTACCAGTCGAACAGCTCCTTGATTTCTGGGTGGTCTTTCAGCTGTTCGCGTGCGACTTCCCGCTTGCCTTCAAAGGTCACGCACTCCGTCTTCAATTCGGGCGACTTTTCCGGGCTCTTTGGCAAAGTAATCCACGGCTTGAGCGTCTCGTCGACCTCTGGTGCCGGAATCTCCCGGAGGCGAGGTACGCGTAGCCAAATGTCATCGCCTTCTACCTGAAGGTTGAACTGGAGCTCCGGAAGTCCCCGCAGCTCATGCTGGTGGGCGACAAAGTACTCCGTCGGAACAGAAAATGCCGGCTTGGTCTTCAGTTTTTCGACTTGCTCGATGTACGTCAGCAGGTCAAGGACGCGTGGCGCTGCCTCATTCATTTTTTGGCTCCATTCTTATTATTTTGGAGAGCATTCGGCGGCTCCACTGCTTCGCTCAGCCCGTGCTGCTCGCAGTACGCGAAAAGTAACGTCTCAAGCATATTCGTGAGGCTTCTGTTTTCCCTTGCCGCCGCAGTCTGAAGCAAGGTTTTGAACCGCGGAGAGACTCGAAAACTTATCGGAACGCTCTTTTCGCCAGGCATAGAATTTCCAATCCTTTTGTATAGAGGAACACAATACAAGAAATCATGCCGGTTGGAAATGGATTACAACCAAAAGTAGTGAAGTTGTAGAGTTTGCAAGCGTATCATTGGCGATGTGAGCTAATGTGCTGCGGCCAGCCTGAATGCCTGCCTACTAACTACTCAACAAATCATGCCGATACCTCGAGAAATAGCTAAGACCACTGCAGCCGATATTGATAGTTTAGTGGCGGAACAGGCTACAGAATCCGCCTACCTTGAATTCAAGCGAGACCTGCCAGTGACCGACAATTCCGCAAAGAACGAGTTTGTCGCTGACGTCTCTGCTTTTGCAAATAGCTCAGGCGGCGACATCGTTTATGGCATCGACGAGGTTGACGGGCGAGCAGGTCGCATCGTTCCGTTCACGACAGACGCTGACTTCGAGGCGAGACGGCTTCAAGACATTCTTTTGAATAACGTTGAGCCTCGCCTGCCGGGCGTTCAAGTACAGGCCGTTACCGTTTCGGGCGGAAACGTGATGGTCGTACGGATACCGCAAAGTTGGGCAGGTCCTCATAGGGTCAAAACAAATCAGCATTTTTACATCAGGGACAATGGGCGTAAGCGCCAGCTAGATGTTCCCGAAATTCGTGGGTTATTCCTCCGGTCAGCCGACCAAGGAAAGCAAGTGCGTGATTTTCGAACAGAACGGCTTGGTCGAATCCTCGCAGGTGAATTGCCAGCCCGGCTCGTAGGCGGTTCCGTTGTGGTGCTGCACCTCGTGCCTGCGGACGCGGCCCTAAACCTTATGAGCGTTGACCCAGTTCTCTACCAGAGCGAACGACAGCTACCTCTGCTCAGTGCGATTGGAGGACAAAGCCGGCTGAACATAGATGGAGCTCTGCAAGTCAGGAATGTCGGCGAAGATGGGCGGGCGCATGGCTATTCGCAATTTTTCCGAAATGGTTTTTTTGAAGCTACAAAGATTTTGACTTCGGGACAGTCAGATGTGTCTCCAAGCCTTCCCAGTTACCGGTTTGAGGATGAAGTCATTGAACTGTTGAAGAGGTTTCGCCGGGAGCTAATGTTCTTGGGGGCCGGTTTAGACCTAACGGCTATGTTGTCGCTGACCCGTGCCAACGAAGTGCGGTTCGGCGTTGACCGTAATCGCTTCGATTTAGATGACCACCAAGGATGTTTTGACCGTGCAACGCTTTTGATTCCAGATGTTCAGATTAAAGGTGAGCTGGCTGGAGAGGCGGCATTAAGGCCGTTATTTGACCTGTTGTGGCAGGCCGCTGGCCTGGAGCGTTCCTTCAGCTACGACCAAAATGGCAAATGGTCACGCCGGTAACGACTACAGTCTTTTACGGCCAACTAGCGCGAGTCCGGACCAGTGTTTTTTGACTGCAGCCGCTCCTCAAGCACGTCAGTCAGCGTGGGCCTGCCCTTAAGCGGTACGAACTGGATGTCGTAACCAATGGCGTGCGCAAGCTGCAAGAGGCGCCCGAGCGAAAAATCGTGGCCGCGGCCGCGCTCGAATCGCGATATCGCTTCCTGTTGAGTGCCAATCGAGTCCGCCACCGCGCGCTGGGTCCTGCCTACTTGCTTTCGCAGTATTTTGAACTCTTCGCCCAGGTCAACGACCGTTTTCATAACCACTCCAAACATAACAATGGTGTTATATATACCCGATTTTTCGGGGAGATATAACACCTATTGCATATTTTTAGTCCCAAAGAGGCTTGTTATCCTCTTCTACGAAGCCCGGCTGCGTTAGGCCCCGCCTTCAGTCTCTTTCCGAAGTGGAACAACCTTGAATCCCTTGCTCACTTGAGCGTTGAATTCAACCGGGTCATACCAATAGCAGCCCACACAGCTGTTGTTAAATTTATGGCCACCAGTCCACTGAGAGACCGAGTAGCCCAATACAGTCGCGTCGAAGCGTATCTTCGTGTCTTTGCATGCCTGGCAATGTCCCCTCTTCGCCGCATTAGCCGCCCGGCAAAGTGCTTGAAAATCATCGAGGCCCTGCGTCTCCTTCTTCATAACATGCGGTGTGGTTTCAAGCCTTGCCTTATGGTCGACCTGAATGTCACTTGCTGTCTGCAGAATCACGCATTTCCGGAGCTTGATGATTTCGCGAATGTCATCCCTTATTGCGCGATTTGAATCTGACTCCTTAAGGCCCTTCAGTTGAAGGGCAATAATGCGGGACACTTTCCTGCCCTGTTCGTTTGTCACGACCCCTTTTATACGCTCTACGTTGTATTTGCTTAAAAGCGGAGTATCGCTTCGGCACCAAGCACCTCCGTTGTTCGTCGTGAACTCTGTAGTCTTGAAATGTTTGTTCAGTTCTTCAACGTGAATAACCTCCGTCCAGCCGTTCTTATCTGGTTTTGCATATTCCAGAAATTTTCGGGTGGTTCCCGCTTCTCGCTTATTAGCCATGGAACTTGAACTCCACGTCTGACAGCGATGCGGCGCCGAGCGTCTCTCTGATTCGGTTGCTCGATTGCGCAAAGTAATCTTTATCGAGCTCACACCCGGTAAAGGACCTTCCCAAAAGGCCAGCAGCGACGGCCGTAGTACCACTGCCCGAAAAACAGTCAAGAACTACATCGCCTGCGCGCGAGTGTTTCTTAATCAGCTCAGTAATGAGGCTTAGCGGTTTCTGTGTGGGATGGAAGCGACCTTTCTCATGGCAGATTGGGGCAGAGTAGACGCCATTGTCGTAGGCCGAGTTAAAGGTCGGGTTGCTGCCCTTGACCGCCGCGACGGCAATCTCGCGCGAGTTAGTCAGGTAGTTACGCTTGCTGTTGAGCGGAACTGGATTAGTCTTAATCCATTCGATTAGGCGGAGCTGCTTGAATTTGGCGTCCTCGAAATATTTGGCGAGGAGCGAAATCTTCCACAAGTCGTAGAAGATGATTGCCGTGCCTCCTTTCCGCAGGACGCGATAGACCTCTTTAACAACCTCGGCCATCTCAGGGAAGTTGTGGTCCCAGGCACCGAAGTCCATAGAGACGGCGAATCGCTCAACCCCCTCCTTGACGCTTTGAAAACCCGTTTTACGGCTGATTTCATAAGGTGGGTCAAGAAGTGCCAAATCGACGGACCCGTCCGGTAAACTGCGTAGGTACTCAAGGCAGTCTTTGTTTTCAAGCGCGACGGAAACCTTGTGGCCTTGCGCCTGTAGTTTCTTCCCCTTCTTTGGTGGCGTAGTTGGGACAGAGGACTGACTAGCGTTCTTTGACGCTTGGTCGGCCTGGACGAGTTGCGACATGTTGAGAGCTCCGAGGATGAATCGGAGCGGCATCCGCTGAATACCTAGTGCCTCAAGAATTCAAACGAATGCCTTTTTGCGTGCCGCTCTTATGATGGTTGAGAGTGAGGTAACTGCTATCTACGTAGCGAGTGTTATTTGTATAGAAATTGGTTTATCCCTTTAGCCGAAACCGGCCACGCGGCGGAGGTTAGGAGGCGAGCGTCTTGAGCGGCTCAAATTTTCTTCCATCGGTATATTTATACCCGCCAAGGATAATTGCGTATAACGCCGTAAGCTTTTAGCGTTCCTGGACGCTTCGCCGAAATAAACTCCCAGTAAATCAAATACTTATAGGCTTCTTCGGCTTGACATCACCACTGTACAAACGTACAGTGGTGACAACAACAAGCCTCAGGAGCGTGAGATGGGAGCGAAGAAAAATGGTGGTACGTGCGGGCAGAATTTCGGCAGCGCCCGAAGGGCGAGAGCGCGCACGGCGTGGTGCTCTTTCAAGGCGCTACTGGCCACTCTAACTCAGTCTTGCAGGCGAACGACCTCAACCTCCAGCGCGCGCATGCACTGCAGGAAGAAGACAAATGAAAAAGTCCCACGGTTGATTTTGTTTGAGAGAGCCTTGGCGCTTTCCTCAACCCCGACCGCCTCGAGGGCGCGCGCGAGCTCCTTGTAGCCGATGTCGCGGCGTGCAAGTTCAGTGCGCAAGATACGGCGAGCCTCTTGCTGCCAATTCACGGAAGCAGGCATGAAAACAGGTCGATTTTTATATGACTTTCCTCAATTTTGAGGAAATTACTTCAACGATGGAGGACTGAGCGATTTTGGAGCTTTTGGGTGACTACACGCCAGAGTTCCTATTTTCAACCCAGTTGTCATTTTGAGGTATATCGGCCATGCGCGCAGAAATTCGTCCCATTAATTTTCGAGGCAAACCTTTAGCCAAGGCTCAGCGGCTGAAGGAGCCGGCGTCACGCGGAAATCTGCGAGTATTTGAAAACCGTCTTCATACGCTCGGTCGTGTCGTCATCTGCGCCACTCTCACCAGCGCAACGGATGGACTGGAAACTCCGCTTCTCCCCGAACTGCTGGATGTGCAAATTATCTGGGCTGACGACAACATGATGCGTCTGCGGGGCGTCGAGCAAATTGACGGCGTGCTGTTCGGCCAGACCTGGGATATCCGGGTGCTCTGATGCTTAAAGTCAGCATACATGCCGGCGCTTTGGCCACTGCCACCCGTTTCAACCTCCTTGCCTGGCTCGACATCGGATACGAAAAGCTCGCCCCCGTCGCCACCTATAAAACCATTCTCTTCCAGAACGGTGTTGGCGCTACGCCTCCGACCGCCATCTATGACTACCCGCGCTGGTCCGCGAGCCTGTGGGACCTCGTCGCCCGTGCTATCGCCTTGGGGCTGCGCTCGGACGTTGACTGCCTGACGGAGGAAGTGCCAACCGTCACTATCTCCCGAAAACGCGGTGCATTCGCTCGCCAAGTCTCTGCGCTTATTGAGCATGTTCCCACCACAGGCAGCGAACGACGCAGAACACTCGGAAGTGTCGACATCGTTCAAGCCGGTCGCACTCGAGGAACGTACATTGCGCGCTTCGAGGAACACACGATGGGCCGGCACGTTACAGAACCGTTTGCGTTCCGCCCCGATTACCTGCGCCCGGCGGAGCTGCTCCTGCATGCTTGCCTCATCCGACTAGCTGGAAAGCCGGAACTGCCCGTCCGCCCAAGTCTATGCGTGCCCACGCCTGTGGAAGTTGATGGCCGCAGATACGTCCCAATACACCGGCTCGTTGAACCCGCCAGAACCGGATTCGTCACCTGGCTGCATCACAGTGGCAAACCGCCAGCTGAACACCAGGGTGCGCCGCAAGGCATCGCACCGGAATCGCTGTATCTCAAATTCTTATCGGAGGCCGTATGACGGCAAGCGTCAGCAGTTCAGGAAAGCCCAAGCGTCGGCGTTCCGGCACGGCCACGTGGCACATGTCTCGGGAATCGGTATCGTTGTCCGTCCCGGAAGTGCTGAAATGGACAGAGAGGGAATGCATCGACTTCCTCGTCCAGACACGCTTTGGCGGGTGGGAGACAGTAGGCTGCCCGCACTGCGGGACGATTGGCAAGCATTACTGGCGACCGCTGCAAAAGCGCTGGAAATGCGCGGGATGCGACAGCACGTTCAGCGTTACGTCTGGCACGGTGTTCGCGCGCAGGAAGAAGCCGTTAAGAGATATTGTAACCAGTGTGCTCCTCTGGGTGAACTCAGCTGCCGGCCAGCCCGCGCTCGAGCTGAAGCGCCACATGGACACGACGTACAACACGGTCTTCACTTTGCAGCACAAGATGCGGGAAGCAATGGTGCGCGGCTATAACGTCGGACTCATCAACGGAGACGTCGAGATGGACGGCGCCCACCAGTCCGGACGACGCTCCGCGGAGAAGCGCGGCAAGCCGCAAGGTTCACGCGCCGTGGATGCAACTACCGATGTTGCGCAACTCAATGAAGTCATGCTGACCCAGACCGGCAAGTCGGGCGCGCGGAAGAAGCCCGAAGGAGTCATTGACCCAGAGTTCGGACGTCGCCTGCCGAAGGACCGTCGCCTTATCTTCCCGGTGCGCCGCCGGTCCGGTACCCGCGGCAAAGGTGCTGTTGCCACCCGAATCGCCATCGGGCTGACCGAAACGGCGCCAGTAGTCGAGGCAATCATGAAGGCGTTCATCGCGATGCCAGAGAGTGACCTGAACACCGATACGTCGCCGGCGTATGCAGACCTTGGTAAGAGATTCCGCGCTCATCGAAAGGTGGAGCATGCCAAGGAATTGTGCGGGCCGAACGGTGAGAACAACAACCAGGTCGAAGAGCTGAACTGGCGCTATGACCGCGCCGAGAAAGGCATCCACCTGAACATCGAGCCGAAGTACATGCTCGACTATGCTACCGAGATTGCTTTCAGGTCTGACACCCGCCGGCTTCCCAATGGGCAGCAGTTAAAGCTGGCCCTCAACCTGGCGATGAACGTAGGCGAGTCAGAGTACTGGAAAGGCTTTACTCGGGGACATCATCGCACTGTTGAGTTGATACACCCGCTGCCTCAGCCTGCGCCCGCAAGTGGTCCAATAAAAGGACGTCATCCGACTTCCAACGCCAGCGGCCGACCTCCCCGGTAGGTGCTACGTCATGAAGCCGTTCGACAACGTTCTCAGCCACCAGCTTTTTGAGGGCAGGTGCCACCGAGTTCGTTTGCCAGCGGGTCTTTTCTTGTGCCGTACTGAAATCCAGCCGGAACTGAAGTTGCAGTTCCCAACCAATTTCAGTTGTAGTGACAGCATCAGGCGCGCGGGACTGTAGCAGCCGCTTGATTGCTTCCACCAGCGCACCTCGTTCGCCGTATCGACCTTTCCAGGCTCGAATCGGCTCAATCCTCTCGGGCGCCAGCCGCTCGTCAAACTTCCGAATGAGGCGGTCGCACGCCTCCAGTTCGGCGGCCGCTTCGGCCATTTTCCGGCCAATTTCTTCGTAGATTTCTTGGTATCGCAGGAGGTCGCCGGCCACTCGCGCGCGGGTTTCGGCCAGGCCTTTGAGGTAGGAAGGAGTTTTGCGCATTTCTGTCGTCATTCAGGAAGAATAACGACGTAAAGCGAGGGCTTCTATGAGAAAAACCCCTTCGGGCCGGCTAACTGCTCCGGTTGAAGGGGTTTTGGGTCATTTGCGTAGTAACACCCATGCCCGCAGGTTTTTTCACTGGCCGGAGGTGCCGTACACAGGCTGGCTTGTGAC
>CBIHRW010000009.1:0-76909 GCA_966212545.1 uncultured Noviherbaspirillum sp. | reverse complement strand
TGGCTCGTGCTGATGGCATTACAGCACTACCAGAATCAATACATCCAGATCCCTGCAGCGATAGCAAAATCAGCAGAAAACACGCTGATCGATTTCAGGGCGACGGCCAATGCAATCCTGAGTGCCGCAACAGGATCGGCAAAAGCCGACTTGGCGAAAGCAGTAGCAGCAACCGCCCAAGAAGTCGCACACAACACATCTCGCAAGCAGATGTGGCAATGGGCGAGTGGATGTCTGGTTCTGGTCGTGCTGTGCCTAGCCCTGCTCAGTTGGTACGTTCATAGTACTGCATACAAGTCCGGATTTAATAGCGGCTATGGCGTCGGCTATTCCGAAGCCAAGGATGAGAAAGCAGCGGCAGCGTGGGCGAATACACCGGAAGGGAAAGTTGCGTATCAACTGGCGCAGGCAGGCAGCATCGGCAATCTGGCGCGCTGCGATCTACCTGGCTGGGCTGCGGAGGACGGTAGTTGCTTTGTCAGAGCAGCGCCGAATGGAAACATTTATGGATGGCGGTTGCCATGATCGCTAACCAAAGCGGTTCCTGCCGATGCGCTAACACCGGCAAGAACCTGACCACTACAACTTACAGGGAGTTGATATGGCTATCCAAAACAATACCACTACCAACAAAAATACGCAGTTCTTGCGCGACCTGGGAGAGCAAATTGTCCGTCAACGGCGCGAGCTCGCCGCCGCTATGCGAGAACACAGGCAGGAGCAACAGCGACTGCGCAAGGCAATCCGCGAGCACCTAGATACACACAGCTAACAAGACTCCTAAAAGGCCGCAAATGCGGCCTTTTTTAATGCATTTTTAAATAAAAAATTCTATCGAAAAACGAAGAAAAAAAGATTTAAAAATGCGCACAAATTACCTTAAAAATCAATAGCTTACATCGTTTCACAGTCGTATACTGTAGATGTTCTAGATGAGTCTTTTTCGCACGGGGGAGCGCAAAAAAAATATCTGCGAGGACCCTGTGTAGGGAGCAAAAAAATGAATAATCCATTCACGCCTTCAAGCGACGATGCTGCAGTTGAAATGCTGCGCATGATTTTTGGCCGGGTCATGGACGGAATCATTGCTGGCAACACTCAGACAGCGTCAAGCGCGACGGCCAACATGTTGGGTGAAGCCTTCCGGTTCTTTAACTCCGGTGTTCTGTTCTTTGGCACGGTGATCCTGTTATGGGTTACGGTCTTCGGCATCACCAATACCGCTAACGACGGCGAAGCACTGGGGAAAAAGTGGTCCACCTTCTACACGCCACTCCGAACACTGGTTTCAGCCGCAACATTGATCCCGACCGGGAGCGGCTATGCAGGCATCCAAATCATCCTGCTGACCATTGTTTGCTATTCAGTCGGTTTTGCCTCAAACCTGTGGAAGTCGGTAGTCCAATACGCGGTAGCTCAAAACGTCGCTTCTGAAGCGGTCAAGAGCATCACGAACGACCCGAACTTCGAATCGGTTGCGACTAACGCACTTCGCATGCATCTATGTGCAGTCGGGGTGAACGCTGCCGTCAATGCGACAACCGCAGGCACATCCGTCAATCTGCAGATTCAAAAGGTAGATTCCTCGGCACCGATATCGGGGGGTGGGACAACGTACAAGACAAGAATCTTTTACAAAGATCCAGCATGGCCGAGTAGCGAAACGATCTGCGGACAGATTGAGCTCAGCGACACTTTTACGCCGTCGTCCAGTCGAAGCAATGCAACGACACAGGTAGTCAACTCGCTACAAGATGCCATCGCCAACATTCGGTACCGGTACGTCACGAATCTCTTTAACGCGAACAGTGTCATCACGCCACTTGCGGCAGCCGCAGCCCGAGCCGCGATATCTCAAGATTCGACTCAAACAATTGATTCACAGGTGGTTGCAAACGTCGTCACTCGGTTCAAGCAAAATTACTTGACTGAGATTGCCGCAGAGGTGTCACGACAACTCCAGAATGACAACAACAATGTGGCAGATAAGTTGAGCTCCAAGGGCTGGGTCTTCGCCGGATCACTCTACAGTGAACTTTCTAGTATCAAGGATGCAGTTCGCAACGCATCCAAGTCAGAATCAAACTTCATAGCAGGGACAGGAACACTTAACGGGGTTCTGTCCGGCGACGTTGGTTTAGCAGCAAACAATATTCTGAACCAATACAACATAATTGGGGCTGAGGTCGCCAGAAGAGCACTTGACCTGCAAGCGAAGGTTGCATCAGCCACACCCAAAATGCCTGTGATTCAGTCGAATTTTTCGGAAGTGGATTTTTCTGCGGATAGCGGGACTGCCTATAAGGCGTCGGTTACTTCGTGGTTTAACAGCCTTCCAATCAATTTGATGTCTGGTGCCGTCCATTATCTGGGTGATCCCGACCAAGACCCAGTCATGAAGGTCAAAAATTTAGGCGATTGGATGAGCACTTCTGCTGCGACTATTATGGTCACGAAGGCCGCAATTACGACCTCGCTCGCCACGGCTGAAAAAGCCGCCGACGAATCATTCGTGACAAAGGCGTTTTCGAAGGCTATTCCGGCGATTCCCGCCTCACTCAGGTTTCTGTCGACCTTTGTCTCCGAAACTTGGTCGAATTTGTCACCCTCCATTTTCACGATCCTCTACACCGGCTACTTCCTTGGCATCTGGGTGCCAATGATCCCAAGCTACATTTTTATGCTCGGCGTCGCTGGATGGCTCATCTTTGTCGGAGAGATGTTGGCAGCTGGTGTTTTGTGGATGGCTGCACATACCACTCCTGCCCGCGAAGACAGTTTCATTGGCAGTCAGGCGCAAGGTTATCTGCTGGTGATGTCCGGCTTCTTCCGCCCTGCCTTGATGGTCCTGGGGATGGTGTTCAGTATGGCGATCCTTAATCCGCTTGTTCAATTTCTTAATGAAGGATTTATCGTCGCCGTCAGATCGATACAAGCTGACTCGTTCACCGGCTTGTTCTCTTTCGCTGGATTTATGCTGGGCTACTGCTTCATGATTTTCTCTGTCTTCATGTTAGTCTTCAGCCTCCCACAAACTTTCCCGGATCGCATCCTGAAGTGGGTCGGCGCCGGCATCGGCGACATGGGCGAACAGTCCACCGCGCAACGTTTGGAGAATGCGGCCAGCACTCAAGCTCGCACAGCAGCTGTCGCAGGTGCTGCAAAATACTCGTCGGGTGAAAAAGAGAAACTGGAGAACCGGAAGCGTGACAGTAGTGGGTCAACTGACATGAACACGCAGTTGAGTCTTCATGCACCAGAGGGCTTCGCTGGTCAATCTACGGCCCTAGCCCAGAATTCAGAAAGTCCTTCCTCTGCTGAACACCGAGATTCCGTTTCTATGCCAGAGGGGCACAGCAACAGCGCTCTTCGCGACGATGGAAGGAACTAACAAAAGAAAAACCCCGGTTTCCGGGGTTTTTGTCATCTCACAGTCCGTTGTCGGGATCGAGCCCTTTGACATACCATTGACGATGATCGACTGCGTCTGTACGGCGTGGGTCATTCTTTAAGTGCCCAAGCGCCATCAGTTTATTCACCTGCTCATGGTAGTTTTGGGTCCGGATTTTCCGGTAAAGCTCTTCCTTCGCTATTGGATCGTGGGTCCTTTCCTGCAACTCTCGAACCGACTCCCTCAGGGTAGCCCCTGCTGCATTAGCAACCGCGACGTGATCAGCATTAATTTCGCGTAAAGATTCAAGTTCTGCCTCAGCCCGCTCCGCTCGTGCTGTAGCGGCGGCAAGTGCGGCTTGTTGCTTCTCGATGATAGCCCTTAGCTCAGCGAGCTTTTGTGCACCTTTGCGGAGCAATTCATCTTGTTGCTCAAATGTCTTGGCCTCTGCCTTCGCTTGGGCTCCAGCGGCGATGCTCTTCACGACCACTACATCTTCTAGCGCACCCAGCGCATCACTTTTATTCATGCCAAACACGGTACACCTCCCTTACGGATCGGTCGTTCTTGCCACTCTATTTAAACATGGCAACAAAAGCAATACATCTAAAACTTAGAGTAATACGACTGCAAGTAGTACACACCAGCAGTGAAAACAAGCGCGCCGCCTGCGATCGCCACATTTGTCAGACGAAAAATGCGCATCTTCGAGTCAAACTCGATTTGTGATACAAGCAAACGGCCATGCGCATAGCGCCGTTTTGCGATCCGGATAATCAAAGTATTCAGAATGATGAAAGCGCCTGCGATCACCGGGATAAAAACAGTCATCGCAGATAGGATTGTTTGAACAAGGGGATACATATTGTTGTGCCTCCTTTAAGGTATGACGAAAATTCGCTCTGAAAAATCTGCTTCTTAGATTCCGGTTGGCGGATCGTTTTTGTTTTCTCGGTGCATGGTGTTGCTGTCAAAACGTGAATCTGCTTCTTGAGTTCATGGCTGGGCGGTAATGGCATGGGTAGCAGGGCGCACAAGACGGAAAATCAAGCGAACCGTGGAATACCGCAGTCCGCTTGCGGGCGAGGATATGCCGCGAAAGTCGCTTGATTTTCTGACGCGCCCTGCTATCGGTTTTGCCATGGAGCCCAGACGTGAATTCAAGAAGCACGCTTTGACCGGCGCGCATCGAGAAAACCGGCGCGCAAGCGCCCCCTTGAGCGGCTGCGCCGCTCACTGGCCAGGGGTGCAGAGGTTGAATATTTCCAAAAAGCACACGAACCAAAAACTCGTTTTCGCTGGGATGGCTCGTAAGACTTCTTCTTCACGCACCTGGCTATCGCTTGGCAAGCGCCTTGATCACATCAGCATGCTTCTTCATGACACGCTTTGCTACTTCAAGAACATTCCGGATGCCTTCCTCACCGGAAAGCTCCAGTTTGACAGGGCGTACTTTCGGTCTGGCTTTCCCTGCCTTTGCTTCAGCAGCACTGTGCAGCAACGCCTGTAAACTGCTTCGGGACCGACACCGAAGGTTTGATACGAGCGTAAAGCTGTCTCTTTTTAGTTCTGTTTTTCATGCCTTTTTCACCTGCCGCTGAGTGAAGAAAGCATCGGCTGCGGCCAGTCGTTCAAAGTCGCGCGAACCGAATTCCCGGCCGACCGGTGCGGCGTCAAGCCAAGCGCGGGCCTCCATTTTTGTGCGTTCAGCCTCCTGCGCAAGTATTTCCCGGTAACGTGCACATCTGCGGCGTTTTGCATCGCGAATTTTCATGTTGACTCCAGTCGCCGAAACCAGTTGGGCCGGGTACACCGATAGCTCGCAAAAATCAAGTCGGATTCCGGTCAAGTAATCAAACCTTCTAGCCACTTCTTGACTTCGGCTGACTTTCCCCACCAACCGTCCTAAAAACGCCTTGGCAGGCCTGTATTCCATCCCATGCTGCTTTTTCACCATCTCCTCCCCACGCCCTGCCCTATTGCAAAACTTCTATGGTGATCGTGCTTAGCGCATAGGTGATTTGTGGGCGATCCGGCGCTATCCCCCTTTTATCGGGCAATTTATTATCCACAACCCCAGGGTTAAAGAAGTTGGTTAAAAATGGTTAACGTACAGAAATATCGGTCTGGAAGCCGCGTAGCCGCTGGCTTTTTTCGATTCTCTCTGCCCCTCATCTGTCAATAGAATCGCCCCCCATGTGTCGATAGTGCGCCCCTCATCTGTCAAGAGTTCGAACTTCAAACCGCCCCTCAAACGTCAATAGTCAATCGGCTTCGCCAGTTTCCCGATTGAAAAACACCTTGCCAAGCCGCACTTCTCCTTGCACCAAACCGCTTCTCCCCAATTGGTCGAGGGCCTCGTTTACCTGCTCAGTCCACTTGCGGTCGCGATTCTTCTCATTCCTCTTCTCCGCGAGCTTTCCTTGATCAGACGCGCACATTTTCTTGACTGTCTCCAACAGCAAAGCGTTCGGTTTACGGTGGCTCGCTGCATAGTCATAAAGCCTGCGCGCAAGAGGTTTAAGCTTCAGATAAGCTCGCCATTCCACCTCGGTAAATTTGTTACCAGCGAAGAGCTCGGCCATGTCCGGATGGATCATGACGCGGCGTTTGGGTAGCTTCTTTCCTGTGTTGTCTTCCCATTCGTATTCTTGAATGAACGAGATTGCCTTGCCTTTGCCGAGGCGCTTATTGCTCAAGGCTACTGCAGTAGCCTTGAGCCGTAGCAAACAATTGTGCAGCTTGTTGTAGTACTCGCTATTCAGAGGCCAATCGATGGCTTGGCAAACTTTGTAAGGCGTAAATTCGATCCATTTGCCTAACGGTGTCTCCTTCGCCATGTTTAGAATTTGCAGCCATACCAATTCATCGTCGTAGGCACGTAGCTCGATGCCTGTATAAGTGATTTCCCCCTCGCCAACCACGAAGATCGGCTGATTCATGAACGATGTGCGAGGCTCGCGCTTATTCCGTATGGTGAAAATTGCCGATCGGGCATACTCGTTCGGCATTGCACGGCGGTCTTCCCTCCAGAGTGGAAGCTGCACAATTTTTGCCCGCTCCTGCTGCTGAAACGCACGTTCCCTCTTGCTTTCGACCCTTTTCCGCTCCGCGTCTTCGGCACGCTTCATCCAACCTGGAGGGATTAGCGCCGGCGTTGGCTTTAAACAGGATTGGCGCATCACTTGGGCCTCCCGTTACCTCTTGCAGCAACAGCACTCGATACAATGTGTGCCGCAAACGCTTTGTCGAGAGGCAAATCTTTAGCCATTTTTTGACTCGCTCCGCGTGCGCATCTTTTCGGCCTTCGTCGGACGGCCTCGGCGAGGACGCACTTGTGCTTGGTCAATCTCCCTCGCTAGATCGTCAGCGCGAAAGAAAACTGAGCGTCCCATCCGGACCGGTGAAAGGGAGCATTTGCCTAAGCTAAGCTGATTACGGATGGTCTGCGGCTCTCTGCCAAGGATGCAGGCAGCACGCTTCAAGGGAATCAAAATTGCGCCATTAGATTGGCGCAGAACGAGATCCAGAGTGTCTGGCTTCATGGATACCTCACAAGGGCACGTGCGCTTGTGAGGGCCGATCTGTTGGGTAAGCGGAAACGGGCGGATTTATGCGCCCTCTTTACCGCGTACCCTCAACGGGGTCTTGAGCACTAAGGACAATAAGTCTTGATCCGTCTGCACTTCCGAACCGAGCCATTGTCCCCAGCGAGGACTGTACCTCGCCGAGCGTTGCCTTGCTCTTCCCGCAGGTTTTCATCCCTCGATTGAACCTGCAGACTCGTGGATTGCGCTGGGGCTACACAGTGTATTTCTAAAGCGCACTCCCACGAGGTCACTGTTACGTTGACCCCTTGCTTGATGGAAATGAGGTTAGACGAATCCTTCCATCGGGTCAATTATTCGTTATACCGAAATCTCCCGATCAAATAGGAACAATCCGTCCTCTTGCCTGACTTCCAAGGTCAAGTCTGGTCAAATCTGGTCAAGTTTCCGGGAAAAATATCGGGTGTGATCGGTATAATTGCTTATACCCAATTGGCCCTAAAGCCTTGTTTTTATTGGACTGGTGCCCGAGACCGGAATCGAACCGGTACGCCCCCTCTCGGGTAAGCGGCGGATTTTAAGTCCGCTGTGTCTACCAATTTCACCACTCGGGCCTGTGCGTTATCGACAACCTGAGCGATAGATCGAGCGCACAAGTAAAAAAAGCGCACGCGGCGCTTTTTTGGAAAACTGGAGGCGGGGGTCGGAATTGAACCGGCGTAGACGGCTTTGCAGGCCGCTGCATAACCACTTTGCTACCCCGCCACGGGAGGGTATTTTAACCACAAAACCGAATTGGTGCTTTGTCCGCCTGCCACTCACTAAACACAGCCTTCGAACAAGCATGGAAGCGATGCACTTCCACTTGAATCTGGAGCGGGAAAAGGGTCTCGAACCCTCGACCTCAACCTTGGCAAGGTTGCGCTCTACCAACTGAGCTATTCCCGCGTGAACCACCTTGCGATTTCACAAAACTCGGCGCGCGGCACCTAACTTTGTGAAATAAAAAAGGAAGCTTGCGTAAGCTTCCTTTCAGAATCTTGGAGCGGGAAAAGGGTCTCGAACCCTCGACCTCAACCTTGGCAAGGTTGCGCTCTACCAACTGAGCTATTCCCGCGTCGTTCACAACAGACGCACATTATAGACACCTGCCATTTTTTGTCAAGCACAACGCACGATTTAGATCCGCAGTTCGGCCTTCTCTTTGATCAGCGGCCATGCCTTCTGCAGATAGTAGAACATGGACCACACCGTAAGTACAGCAGCAATCACCAGCAGCCATGCACCCAAGAGACGCGTATCGATGACGCCGAACAGTATGTCGCTATACAGCAGCATGGGAATCGCGATCATCTGCGCCGTTGTCTTGATCTTCCCGATCGAACTGACCGCGACCGACTTCGATGCGCCGATCTGCGCCATCCATTCACGCAAGGCGGTAATTGCGATCTCGCGGCCGATGATGATGAAAGCGATGACCGCGTTGACGCGGTCAAATTCGACGAGCACCAGAAGTGCACCGGCAACCATCAGCTTATCGGCGACCGGATCGAGGAATGCACCGAAAGCGGAGGTCTCGTTCCACCGCCGCGCAAGGAAACCGTCGAACCAATCCGTCACCGCAGCGACGATGAAGATCGCGGTGGAAGCGACACCCTTCGCGTATGGGGACAACCACGCGTCCGGCAGATAGAACACGCCGACGACGAGCGGGATAAGGGCTACACGGAGCCAGGTCAACAGAATCGGAATATTGAAGGGCATGGTCGACGCCTATGAATAATGCCGATTATCGCGTGGAAATCGTCTTCCCCGCAAATGGCATTGCGCCGACATGCCGGCTCAGTGCAGTTGCCGGTAGATTTCTTCGGCGAGTTTTCGCGAAATGCCATCGACCGACGCGAGTTCATCCACACTGGCATCCGCCACACCGCGCAAGCCGCCAAAGCGTGCAAGCAGTTTCTGGCGGCGCTTGGCGCCGATGCCTTCGATATCCTCCAGGCGAGAGCTCTGGCGTGCCTTGGCACGCTTCGCTCGCATGCCAGTAATCGCGAAGCGATGCGCCTCATCGCGGATCTGCGCAATGAGCATGAGCGCTGCGGACTCCTTGCCTAGCTCGAGCGGCGGCCGTTCGTCGGCGAAAACCAGGGTCTCGAGGCCGACCTTGCGCCCTTCCCCTTTCGCGACACCGACAAGCAAGCCGATATCCAGGCCGAGTTCACTGAATACCTGCCGTGCCATTTCCACCTGCCCCTTGCCGCCGTCGATCAGGACGACGTCCGGCATGACACCCTCTCCGTTCGCCACCTTTTCGTAGCGGCGCATAAGCACCTGGCGCATCGCAGCGTAATCGTCGCCGGGCGTGATGTCATTGATGTTATAGCGGCGGTATTCGCCATTCTGCATCGTGTGATGATGGAAAACGACGCATGACGCCTGGGTCGCCTCGCCTTGCGTGTGGCTGATGTCGAAGCACTCGATTCGAAGCGCGTCAATATCGGCGGTGTCGAGCCCGAGAACGTCGACAAGCGCCCTGGTCCTCGCTTTCTGCGACCCTTGCTCCGAAAGCAGGCGCGCCAAGGCGATCTCGGCGCCCTTCTGCGCCATCTCCAGCCATTGACGGCGCTGCTCCTGCGGCTGGAAGACCAGCGCAATGCGATGGCCGCATTGCTCCATGAGCGCCATCATCAGGGCGGGCTCGTCCAATTCGACGTTGAGGATGATGGTCGAAGGAACGAAGGTGTCGATGTAATGCTGGGCGAGGAACGCTTTTACCACTTCCACCTCGACGTCGGCTTGCGTGTCGGCGATGGCGCCGTCAACATGCGTTGGGAAGTAGGCCCGGTCGCCGAGATGCCGTCCGCCGCGGACCATGGCGAGGTTCACGCATGCCCGTCCGCCGTGCACGACTACTGCAATGACGTCGATATCCGCATCGCCGACGGTCTCCATCGCCTGCTGGTGCAGCACACGTGACAATGCCGTGATCTGGTTTCGCACGCCGGCGGCCTGCTCGAATTTCAGTTCAGCTGCAAACGCATGCATCTTCGCTTCCAGCACCTCGAGCACCTCCTTTTGCCGTCCGCGGAGAAACTTGGCCGCGTTCTCGACGTCATGCGCATAGTCGTCTCGGCTGATCGCGTTGACGCACGGCGCGCTGCAGCGATGGATCTGGTGCAGCAGGCACGGCCTTGTCCGGTTGGCGAATACCGTGTCCTCGCAGGTACGCAGCTGGAAAACCTTCTGCAAGATCTGGATCGACTCCTTCACCGCCCACGCACTCGGGAACGGGCCGAAATACTGGTTCTTCTTGTCCACCGCGCCACGGTAGTAGGCCATGCGCGGCACGTCCTCGGCCGTAATCTTGAGATACGGATAGGACTTGTCGTCACGGAAAAGGATATTGAAGCGCGGTTGCTGCGTCTTGATGAGATTGTTCTCGAGCAGCAGCGCCTCGGCTTCACTGCGCGTGACGGTGGTTTCGAGGCGCGCAATGCGCTCCACCATCATCGCGGTACGCGGACTGGTGAGCGTCTTCTGGAAATAGCTCGACACGCGCTTTTTGAGGTCGCGCGCCTTGCCGACATAGAGAAGCTTGCCCTCCGCATCGAAATAGCGATACACCCCGGGCAGGTGTGGGAGCGCCGCGACCATCTCCAGGAGGGCCGCGCGCGGATCCGGAGCAGCGTTGTCAGACATGCGGATCAGGCGTTCGCAAACGACTCCGCAGTGCGCTTGGCGGCGCGATAGCGTGGATCGTCCTGCAGTTCTTCCCAAGCCGGTGCGGGCGATTGCGGCACGAGTGCTGCAATGCGTGCCGTGGACGCCTTCGACGCCGGGCCCGCCTTGACCTTCAAGCCCTGAAGCAACTCATCCGCCTTGTCTGGGGAATTGCAGATCAAGACCATGTCACACCCGGCTGCCAGCGCGGCGTGGGCACCGTCGACCACCCCACCGGCGACGCTGGCGCCTTCCATACTAAGGTCGTCGCTGAAGATGACACCCTCGAAGCCGTAATCGCGCCGCAGAATGGTCAGCCACTTCTTCGAGAATCCCGCAGGGTTCTTGTCAACCTTCGGATAAATGACGTGGGCCGGCATTACACCTGCCAAGCCCAAACCAAGCCAACCATACGGCGCCGCGTCCTCGGCGAGGATTTCCTTCAGACTGCGCTCGTCAACGGGAATGTCGACATGCGAATCCGCCTTCACGAAGCCGTGTCCGGGAAAATGTTTGCCGCAGTTGGCCATGCCTGCCAGCATCAGTCCATGATTCAGGCTCTTGGCGAGCACGCTGACGACCCGCGGGTCACGGTGGAATGCACGGTCGCCGATCACACCGGACTCGCCGTAGTCGAGATCGAGCACCGGCGTAAACGACAGGTCGACTCCGCACGCGCGCAGTTCGGCCGCGAGCACGAATCCGATGTCGGTGGCAGCCTTGATTGCACCGAGCACATCCTTGTCCCACAGCTCACCGAGCTTGCGCATTGCCGGCAACCGGGTAAATCCGTCGGTCTTGAAGCGCTGTACCCTGCCTCCCTCGTGATCGACGGCGATCAGCACGCCGGGGCGCGCATCATGAATGGCTCTGGTCAATTCGACGAGTTGCCGGCGGCTCTCATAATTCCTGGCAAAGAGAATGACGCCACCAGTGAGCGGATGCTGGATCCGGCGAATATCTTCCTCGTTCAGGTAGGTGCCGACGACGTCGAGCATCACCGGCCCGAGATTCTGCTTAGCGTTTACCGCCACGTTCTTCATTTTTTCTCCACAAGGACGAAGGCTACCGCGTAATCGGCTTCATCGGTAATCGATACCTGCACGGTGAGCCCGTTCTGTTCCATAAATTCCTTCAGCGCGCCGCTGGTCACGGCGACCGGCTTGCCGCTGGCGGCGTTCAGCGTCTGCATTGCGCGCCAAGTCATTGGCATGCGCATGCCGAGCCCGATCGCCTTAGAGAAGGCCTCCTTCGCCGCAAATCGCGTGGCAAGGAAACGTATGCCCCGTGCCTCCATCTTTAATTTGCGTCGTCGGTACTTATCCAGCTCTTCCGGTCCGAGGATCTTCTCGGCGAAGCGCTCACCGTTACGGGCGAGTGCTGCCTCGATGCGCGAAATTTGAATGATGTCGGTGCCGATGCCGTAGATCATTTCTTGTGAAGGCCCAGACGCGCGGCCACCATGATCGCCTTCATTTCCTTGACGGCATTCTTCCAGCCCACGAAAACGGCCTGCGACACGATGGCATGGCCGATGTTCAGTTCGGCAATTTCTGCGATGGCCGCGATCGCCTGCACGTTGGTGTAATGCAGGCCGTGCCCCGCATTGACTTTCAATCCGAGCCTTACGCCCTCGAGGACGCCCGCATGGACGCGTTCCAGTTCCTTCTGCTGCTCTGTCTCGCTGATCGCATCGGCATAACGCCCTGTGTGGATCTCGATGACCGGGGCCCCCGCTTCAGCCGCAGCCCGGATCTGTTGCGGTTCCGCGTCGATGAAGAGGCTTACGCGAATGCCTTCGGCCTGCAACTGGCGAACCGCGGCCTGAACGTCGGCAAAATGCTTCGCCACGTCCAGCCCGCCTTCTGTCGTCACTTCGTTGCGGCGCTCAGGGACGAGGCAAACGTCTTGCGGACGAATACGGCAGGCGAAATCGAGCATCTCGTGCGTCACCGCTGCTTCGAGATTCATCCGGGTGCGTAGTTGTGGGCGGATTGCCTCCACGTCCGCATCCTTGATATGACGCCGATCCTCGCGCATATGGAGGGTGATGCAATCGGCGCCGGCCTCCTCCGCCAGTAAGGCGGCCTGCACCGGATCGGGGTAGGTCGTGCCGCGCGCGTTGCGTAGCGTGGCCACATGATCGATGTTGACGCCAAGGTCGATTACCGGAGTGGTTGGATGTAGGAGGCTCATGGCTTGGGAATGATGAGGTTGGACTTATAACTGCATCAAATCTATCAGAATCTGCCGCGTATTGAGCGGGGCACCGCCCAAATGATGCGCAAGCAGGAAGCGCATCAAGAACTTGCTCTGCATCTGGGTCGTATTGTCACTGTAGTCTTCTCTCTCCATGTCCAGGAGGGTCTTACCGGTTACACGCGGCGTGTTATCCGCCGGATGCGCCGGCCGAGGGCCGCGTTCGGGATCGACGACATACACCTGTTCGACATCGACAGTGCGACCTGTTGTCGTGCAGACCGACAAGTTGCTGCCGACGCCGGTTTCCTTCAGCAGGGCACGCTCGAACTTCCGCAGCACGATCGGCGCCGGCTCATCGTGTGCCAGCTGGTTCAGCGTGGCAATGTAATGATCAAACAAAGCAGGATGGGCATCGTCGCGCGCCAGGAGCTTGACCAACAGCTCGTTCAGGTAAAAACCACACAGCAGAGCGGATTTTTCCAAGGGCAAAAGTCCACCGATCCACTCTGCAGAGGTCAGGGTCCGAACCTCCGCCTTGCCGCTCCAGTTGACCGACAAGGGTTGGAACGTCTGCAGCACCGCCCGCAATTTCGAGTGCGGCCGCTTGGCTCCCTTGGCAATCAGGGCAACACGTCCGTAATCCCGCGAAAAGACGTCGACGATGAGGCTGGTTTCCTTGTAGGGATAACTGTGCAGCACGAATGCCGGTTGCGAAGCAACCTTGTATTCCTTCTCGGGGGACTTGCCTTGTCCTGCTTCCCGTCGCGGCGCTTTGGGGGCGCGCCGGGGCACACTGCCTTCGGAAACGTCAGGCACCGACAACCGGTCGTCGTCCGGCCGCTCTTCAACGTGGGTAAGCGGGAACGCCATGTCAGAACGTGTAGACCAAGTGTCGATCCGATCCGGCGGCCTTACTCGTAGCCGTACGCACGTAGCCCGGCTTCATTGTCGGCCCAGCCCGATTTGACCTTGATCCAAATTTCGAGATATACCGGACCACCGAACAGTTTTTCCATGTCGAGGCGGGCCTGCGTCGAAATTTCCTTGAGCTTCGCGCCTTTCTGCCCGATCACCATCGCTTTGTGGCTGTCGCGGTCGACCAGGATGGCGGCAAAGATCCGGCGCAGGTTGCCCTCCTGTTCGAATTTTTCGATCAGTACCGTGCTCGTATAAGGCAACTCGTCGCCGACAAAGCGAAAGACCTTTTCCCGAACGATTTCCGAAGCCAGAAACCGCTCGCTGCGATCGGTGATGTCGTCCTCGCCGAACATCGGAGGATTCACCGGAAGGAGTTTCTCAATTTCGCCTTCCAGCACATCGAGCTGGAAGCGCTGCTTCGCCGACACCGGGATAATCGCAGCAAAATCACGCTCCGACGCAACCTTCTGCGCGAACGGCATCATGACGGCCTTGTCCTTGGAGCGATCGGCCTTGTTGATCACGAGGATGCACGGGACGTTCTTCGGAATCAGCTCCAGCACCTGCTTGTCCGCAGGACCGAACGTGCCCGATTCGACCACGAAGAGAATCACATCGGCTGCCGTCAACGTCGTCGTGACGGTACGGTTCAGCGTCTTATTGAGCGCATTCGAATGCCGGGTCTGGAATCCGGGGGTGTCGACATAAACGAACTGCGCCCCTTCGGTTGTCTGGATTCCCGTGATGCGATGCCGTGTCGTCTGTGCCTTGCGGGACGTAATACTGACCTTTGCGCCGATCAGCGCATTCATCAGCGTCGATTTCCCTACATTCGGACGGCCTACAATGGCGATATATCCACAGCGAAAGTCGGCAGGGGCGTCGGATGAGGTCATGCAGTTTTTGATTGGGTAGTAGATGTTGCTTGTACAGCGGTATCTGTTGTGGAGTTCGTGGCAAGCGGAGCCTTTTCCTTGGCCGACGATTCTGGTTTGACCTCGGTAACGGGTTCGGATTTCAGGTCAAGCTTGTTCTGAGCCGGATCCGGTTTCGCCTCCTGCTTCCCGTCCCCCTTTGCAGCCTTCCCGGCCTTCCGGGAATCATCAGGCACCGGTGCGTCGGGCTGGATTGTCGCAATTCCTGCCAGCTTGAGCTGGGAGGCGCGCGGCCGGCTTTTCCGGCTGGATGCCGACGACTTTGCCAACGCATTCTGGACCGCCTCCAACGCGAGCTTTGCAGCTGCCTGCTCGCCAGCCCGGCGGCTGCCGCCAGTGCCGAAAACCTGGATGTCCAGCTTGGGAACAAGGCACTCAACCTCGAACTCCTGGTTGTGTGCAGCACCATGAGTGGCGACCACGTTATATTGCGGCAGGGCCAATTTCTTACCTTGAAGAAATTCTTGCAACAAGGTCTTGGCATCCTTGCCAAGCGTCTTGGGGTCAACCGTATCGAGAATCGGGATATAGAGGGATCGGATTACATCGCGCGCAGCGTTGAACCCCGCATCCAGGAATATTGCACCAAACAATGCTTCCAATGTATCGGCAAGAATGGACGGACGGCGAAAGCCGCCAGATTTCAGCTCACCTTCGCCGAGTCGCAGGAATTGTGACAGTTCGAGGCGCTGCGCGATTTCATACAACGACTGCTGCTTGACGAGATTGGCTCGCAGCCGCGAAAGATCCCCCTCGTCGATCTTGTTGTAACGCTCGAACAAAAGCGATGCGACGACGCAGTTCAAGACGGAATCGCCGAGAAATTCCAACCGTTCATTATGCAGGCTGCTATGACTACGGTGCGTCAGGGCCTGCTGCAATAACGCAGCATCCTTGAACGTATGGCCTAGCTTATCCTGCAGTAACTTGAAATCCATCTTGATCGGCGTCCAACTACATCGCGGTTGTGCTTACTTTGCAGATCCGTTGGCAGTGGTGGCTGCGTAATCAATCACGAGACTAACGGGCCCGAACAACTCAATTTTCTTTTGATACGCAACGTTGACGTCATATCCGTCGGCATTCTTCATAATCTCGAGGTCCTTGCCGGTCACTGACTCGACGTAATTCGTTTGCCTTTGTCTTTCAAAGGACATCTGGATCTCCTGAGCACTGGATCCTGAGTTCTTGGCATTGACGATCGCTTTCTTGATTGCCGAGTATTCAACAACCGTCGGTACAACTTTCATTCCTACAACGGCAAGCAAGGCGACAACGATGATGCCGAAGAGGAAAGTAACCAAAGAAAGCCCGCGTTGCCTGATTCCGGCAAAAGCTCCCAGCTTCATGCACACACTCCCTATTTATGATTATTGAAAACCGCCAATTCGCCTCGGATTCCCGAGATTCATCCAGACAAAAAATGCCTTTCCGACAATGTTTCTATCCGGCACAAAACCCCAATATCGGCTATCGAGGCTGTTATCCCGATTATCCCCCATCATGAAGTAATGTCCAGTGGGGACAGTACAGCTGAATCCTTCCAGGTTGTAACTGCACAGATCCCGCATTGGAAATGGATCCGGGTTCTGCACGTAGGATGGTGCCTTTTCGTCGTTAAGGATCCGGTGCGGCACGCTGGCGAGATGCTCCTGGTACTGCTTCGAATAGCTCAAATGCTCTTCGTCAAGGTAATCAGGCAGAGGTTCGTAAGAAACTTCTTTACCATTTACCGTTAAACGCTTGTTTTTATATACAATTTTATCACCAGGAACGCCGATCACACGTTTGATGTAGTCGAGCGAGGGATCCTTCGGGTACTTGAACACCATGACGTCGCCGCGCTGCGGGTCGTTGATGTCAATGATCTTCTTGTTAATGATCGGTAGCCGGATCCCATACGTATATTTGTTCACCAGGATCAGGTCGCCGATCACCAAGGTTGGCACCATCGAGCTGGACGGAATCTTGAACGGTTCGTACAGGAAGGAGCGCAGGAAGAAAACCAGGGCGATGACTGGAAAAAAAGAGCCGGAGTACTCGATCCAAGTGGGTTGCCTCAGAAGGTCGGCCTCCAGCTTGGCCCGCCCCCCCTCATCGGATTTAATGCCATCCGCTCGCAGGCGAGCGTGGCGCGCATCGAACTCGGCGAGCGCGGCGTCGGCACGAGCCCGGCGCTGGCGTGCGAAATGGAAGACATCCAGGAACCAAATGATCCCGGTACCGATGGTGAGAATAAAAAGGATTAATGCAAAGTTGCCGAGTATCGCTTGCAAACTCATTTCTCATCCACTTGTAAAATCGCCAGGAATGCCTCTTGGGGCACCTCCACCGAACCCACCTGCTTCATGCGTTTCTTGCCCGCCTTCTGCTTTTCGAGAAGTTTGCGCTTGCGCGAGATATCGCCGCCATAGCACTTGGCCAGCACGTTCTTGCGCATCGCCTTGACGTTTTCGCGCGCGATGATGTTTGAACCGATTGCGGCCTGGATGGCGACATCGAACATCTGGCGCGGAATCAGCTCGCGCATCTTGGCCGCGACGGCGCGTCCCCGGAACTGGCTGCTGCCACGGTGCACGATGATTGCCAGGGCGTCGACCTTTTCCGCATTGATCAGCATGTCCACCTTCACCACGTCGGCGGCACGATATTCCTTGAACTCATAGTCCATCGAAGCATAGCCGCGCGAGGTCGATTTCAGCTTGTCAAAGAAGTCGAGCACGATCTCCGCCATCGGCATCTCGTAGGTGAGCATCACTTGCTTGCCGTGGTAGGCCATATTGATCTGCACACCGCGCTTTTGGGTGCATAGCGTGATTACCGAGCCCACGTACTCCTGCGGCATGTACAGGTTGACCGTCACAATGGGTTCGCGAATCTCGTCGATCTTTGCCGGGTCCGGCATTTTCGATGGATTGTCCACCATGATCACCGTGCCGTCGCGTTGGACGACTTCGTACACCACGGTCGGCGCCGTGGTGATCAGGTCCATGTCAAATTCGCGCTCGAGACGCTCCTGCACGATCTCCATGTGGAGAAGGCCGAGGAAGCCGCAGCGGAAGCCGAAACCGAGTGCCTGCGACACCTCCGGCTCGTACTGGAGAGCCGCATCGTTGAGCTTCAGCTTTTCGAGCGAATCACGCAACGCATCGTACTGGTTCGCCTCCACCGGGAACAGTCCAGCGAACACCTGCGGCTGCACCTCCTTGAAACCCGGCAGCGGCTCGGCAGCTGGCTTCGATGCCAAGGTAATGGTGTCGCCCACGCGTGCAGCCTTCAACTCCTTGATGCCTGCGATGACAAAACCGACCTGGCCGGCGGACAAGACGTCACGCGCCTGCGATTTCGGCGTGAATACGCCGACGCTCTCGGTCAAGTATTGTGCCCCCGTCGCCATCAGCTGGACCTTGTCTTTGGGACGAAGCGTCCCGTTGACGATGCGCACCAGCATCACGACGCCGACATAGTTGTCGAACCAGGAGTCGATGATCAGGCCTTGGAGATTCGCGTCCGGATCGCCCTTTGGCGGCGGTACTTTCGCGATCAGCGCCTCCAGCACATCCTCAACGCCCATGCCGGTCTTGGCCGAGCAGCGCACTGCGTCACTCGCGTCGATGCCGATTACATCTTCGATTTCGCGAATCGCATTGTCCGGGTCTGCAGACGGAAGATCGATCTTGTTCAGGACAGGTACAACTTCAACGTTCAGATCGAGCGCGGTATAACAGTTTGCGACTGTCTGCGCCTCGACGCCTTGGGATGCGTCCACGACAAGTAGTGCGCCTTCGCATGCGGAAAGCGAGCGGCTGACCTCGTAGCTGAAGTCTACGTGGCCTGGGGTATCGATGAGATTGAGGTTGTAGGTCTTGCCGTCGCGAGCCTTGTATGCCAAGGCTGCCGTCTGAGCCTTGATGGTGATACCACGCTCACGTTCCAGGTCCATCGAATCCAGCACTTGCGCTTCCATTTCGCGCTCGGACAGGCCGCCGCAGAGTTGGATGATGCGGTCCGCAAGCGTGGACTTGCCATGATCGATATGGGCAATGATGGAAAAATTCCGAATGTTGTCCATTAGCTAAGATGCAATTACAAAAAAGGCGCTCTGAATAGGGGAGCTCCCCCAACGAGCGCCTTATAGACAGAAGGTTATTCGACAGCCGGCATTTTACCGGATTTCAGGGGGGAAAGCCCGGAAAATCGCCAATCCCGGTGAAGGTGCCGCGCGTTCGAGCCGAGGGCGTCAGGTGCTTATGCGATGTCGGATGCTTGTTAAGACCCGCGCGGGACAAGCTGCTGCGAAGCCGCGAGGAATTCCCTGACTTTCATATCATCGAGAAAGTAGTTGCACAACTGTACCGAATCAGCACTGCCTTTCTTTCCATACAAGACAGGGACCAGCTCGTCGAACTGCGCAACAAGCGCCTCGTCCGCATCCACATCCATCAACTCGACAGTAAAAGGGTACTCGCCGCTCAAGGATTGCAAGGCCTCGAGCATGTCGTCGCAGAGGTGACAATAGGATCGGGTATAGAGAGTGAAATGGACCACAGCGATCTTGTGAAAGGCATTGTTATCGTCAGTACAGACTTGCCGTTGCAAACATCGTTAACGGCTTCTGGTTCAGTATAGATTGTAACTGTCCGCTCGACAAAGCCGGCACAGACGGGTGCCGTCAAATGCACGTGAAAACGGGAGCCACAGCTACCGCCATGACTCCCGCATCGGAACAAGCATTGTTACTGGCCGTTGGGGCGGATCGGAACGAACTGAGAGGCATCGCCACGTCGGACGAGGACAACGGCGAGCTTCTTGGGTTCAAGCTTAGCAACTAACGCGTTGAACTGTTTGGCGTCCTTCACGTCGTTGTTGTTGAGCCTGAGGATGACATCGCCCGCACGCAGGCCGGAACGTGCAGCAGGCCCCTCGGCAGCGTCAACGATCACGCCGCCATCAACCTTGAGCTCCTTCTTCTGCGCATCAGAGAGGTCACTGACGACGAGACCAAGAGTATTTGGCGCCTGATCCGGCTTGCTCTTCTTCTCGTCCTTGCGAGCAACCTTTTCAGGCTCAAGTTCCGCGATCGTCAGCGTCACGTCCTTTGCCGCCCCTTTGCGCCAGACAGTCAGCGTCGTACGTGTTCCCGGCTTGGTTGCACCGACCAAGCGAGGCAAGTCGCTCGATTTCTCGATGTTCGCCCCGTTGAACTTGAGGATGATATCGCCAGCCTCCAGGCCGCCCTTTTCAGCCGGCCCACCTGGTTCGACACGCTGAACGAGCGCGCCCTGCGCCCGCGCGAGTCCGAGCGACTCGGCGACGTCCTTCGTCACCTCGCCGATCTGAACGCCGATACGGCCACGGGTCACCCGCCCTGTCGTTCGGAGCTGATCGGCGACGCGCATCGCTTCATCGATAGGTACGGCAAACGAAATACCCATATATCCGCCAGAACGACTGTAGATCTGGGAATTGATGCCAACGACTTCGCCGCGCATGTTGATCAGCGGCCCGCCGGAATTGCCGGGGTTAACTGCGACGTCGGTCTGAATCAACGGCAGGTAGTCCCCTGTATCGCGCGCCTTTGCAGAAATGATTCCTGCAGTCACCGTATTGTCCAGCCCGAAAGGAGAGCCAATCGCAATGACCCATTCTCCGACACGAAGCTTGTTCGGATCGCCGATAGTCAGGCGTGGCAGGTTGTTACCCTCGATCTTGACAACCGCAACGTCAGTCCGCTTGTCGACACCAATGATCTTGGCCTTGTACTCGCGCTTGTCCGTCAGCGTGACATAGACGTCGTCCGCACCGTCGACCACATGGGCGTTCGTGAGCACAAAACCGTCAGCCGAAATGATGAATCCTGAGCCGACGCCGCGCGGAACTTCCTCTTCCTGCTGGGGGCCGGGGGGACGTCCGCGGGGAGTGCGATCTGGTTGAGGGCGCGGCATGGGAACGCCGAAGAAGCGGCGGAAGAATTCCTGCATCTCTTCGTCTTCGGCGCCAGGAATGCCGCCGTTCTGGCCGGGCTTGACCCGCTCGATGGTGCGGATATTGACGACAGCAGGTCCGGTCCTCTCTACCAGATCAGCAAAGTCGGGTAACCCGGGAACTGCAGTCGCGGCCTGCGCGTCGGAAACACCTGCCAGTCCGACCGGCAGTACGATGCCGCCGAAGGCGCCGACCAGAAGAGCAAAAGCAAAAGTTCGAGCTTGTTGGATTGTTTTCATATCGTCGTGTTTTTCTAGCTATTGGGATTTGAACTCAATCGAATTGGCGACCTGCCTGATGGCCGTTGATGGTACCTCCCCGACAATGGTAAGCCAATAGTCGCCTTGGCGCTTACCAACGATATTCAATGCCCCCTGCTGGATCGATCCTTCGGTGCGGCTCTGGGATCCAGGCTCGATAAAAACCGAAATGGCTGCAAGACCGTCCGAGAAAACGATATGGGAGACTTCCCGCTGGGTGACTTGGGCTCCGGCTTGCGTTACGCTGACCGGAGCGGCATCGGAAACCAATCGCTTCACTTCCCTTATTTTGCGGAAACCGGATGGCAACGATTTCACAGTCCAGCCGGATAGGCTCGCCTGGCTCATTACCGCATTTTCGACTCGCCAGCCGCTCGTGTCGCCGAACGTCGGCTTCGCGCGTGCACGATCGACGTTGCCGATGGAAATCTGGGTAAATGCAATCTGCTCGATTACCTCGCGCTTTTCGTTCAACGTCTGCGCGCGCAGAAGCAGGCCGGTCGCCTTGTCCGCCCACAGGCGATACCCGTAGCGCATGCTGTCCTTCGGCTCGAGAACGATGGCCTGGCAGTCACGCCCGGCGACTCGCCCCACGGCATCCATTTTCGCACTATAGAATTCACCAATGTCGGCCGGATTGGCTGCAAGGATCGCAGGGAAGACGTCGTGCGTAACGCGCTTCTCGACCAGCAGCGTCTTCGCTTCCGGCACGTAGCAGATCACTTCATCGTTCGTACGAAGGTACTCGCGTGGTTTTCCGTCGAGTACTTCGAGCTTTTCGATCTCGTTTTTCCCTTCCAGCAAGTGCGTAATGCGGGAAGTCCGCATCTGATTGCCTTGCTGATAGACGAAGGTCCCGGAGAAATTGAGTTTTTGTGCCGCCGACTGGATCTTTTTCAACCATGATTGCGCTTCCCGAGTGCCGGACAACGCGTCGGGACTGTCAGCCGAAGCCGAAAGTCCGAGGAAAAAAAACGACGTGGCAACGACAAACTTGAGTAAAACGAGTGTTTGCCGCATAAGAATCATTTATTCGAATCGGTAGCGAAGGTCGCCGATCGCGCGAATTGCGCACTGCTGTAAACGGATGGAGAGAAACGCTGATGCGCCATCAAATAGTCGTCGATGCGCGGGTCACGCAATACGACGCCTTCGGGGGCAGATGCTGCGACTACACCAGCCTGTTCAACTCCTGACGCCATTTTTGTTGTTTGTGACGCTTCGCCGTCTCCTTTCAGTGCCACCATCAACTGCGGCGTCGTGAAGAATGCCACGGTCGCCATCGCGGCGGCCGCAGCCATGCTCGGAATTGCCCAACGCCTGGCCTGGCTTGCTCCGCGCTTCACGTCGTCGGAGCCTGCCTGGTTCTGCGCGGGCTTCGGCGCGACAATCGTCGGCTCAGCTTCAAGGCGTGCCGCCATCCGCGCCGCAAACCCGGGGCTAAGTCTGACCGCCATGTCGTCCGAGCGCAACACATCACCGATCTGGTGATAAACCTCCCAGTCGGTTCGCCCTTCCTCCTGGCGCAACGCAGCGAGCGCTAGTTCTATGTGCTCGTCCGCAAGCTCCCCGTCTGCCAGTGCGGAAATCTGTTCCCGGGTCATCTCATTCGTCTTCATAACTACCTCGTTCAGGATGCGCCAAACCCTGTTTTTTGCTTAAAAAAGCCTTGTTCTGCTTATCCCTGCTACTACCAGCGCTTGTCAATCGCAGTGCCCAACAGCGGTCTCAATTTTTCCGCGATAGCTTCTCGAGCCCGGAAGATCCGGCTACGTACGGTGCCTATCGGACACCCCATTGCTTCCGCAATTTCATCGTAGCTCAAGCCCTCGATCTCACGCAATGTAATTGCTATCCGTAACTCATCCGGCAGCGCGTCCATCGCCACATTGACGGTTTCTGCAATCTGCTTGGTCGCAAGCATCGATTCGGGCGTATTGATGTCCCTAAGATGCTCGCCGTCATCAAAAGTTTCTGCTTCTTCAGCATCTGCCTCTGTCGAGGTCGGCGCGCGTCTTCCCTGCGTCACCAGGTAGTTCTTCGCGGTATTGATACCGATCCGATACAACCAGGTATAGAAAGCCGAATCGCCGCGAAATTGCGGCAATGCACGGTACGCCTTGATAAAGGCCTCCTGCACGACGTCCTCGGCTTCCGCCTGGTCGCGTACAAGTCGCGATACGAGCCGCATCAGTTTCCGCTGGTACTTGGACACCAACAGCTCGAACGCCTTTTTATCGCCGCGCTGGACACGCTCGACAAGCAGTTGATCAATGTCGCGTTCTGTCGTCAATCCCCGATCCCTTGTTTCGTTGCAACATACACGCGGCTAGAGTAGTTGACTGTAGGAAATGCAATAAGTTCACTAAATCGAACAATTTTCAGAAAAAATTTGCGTCCTGCGCCTCTTTCTGTGTCGCGATCCATCGGCACGCCACCGACAATGCCCGAAAACCGTCCCGCGAAACGCTATCGGGAAAAATCGGCACGATCGTAATTTCCCCATCCTCGGACTGCAGGCGCAGCAAAAGCATGTACGGCCAGATGGTCGAGTCGCTCTTGAGGCGAACCACTTCACCCATCTCCCTTACATGCGGCCAGTTCGAATCTGTACAAGGGGGTTCCTCGGACACTTTCAGGAGGCGGATTTGCCCTGTGCCGGAGATATCAAGTTGTATGGTTTTTCGGTCGCGGGTGCCATGATAAAACCCAAAAAACGCGAGGAAAAGCACCAACGAGGCAGAGGTGAGGCGAACCGTCTGTGACTGGTCGCCGAACAATCCAAAGCCGATCGCGATACCGATGAGTGCAGCACTCGCAGCCATCATAGCGGTCATCGCAAACAAGATGCGTGACGGGCGCACGAAGGCGGATACCGCGATGGACATGGAAATGGACGAAGGCGGAATGCCAAACGCTCCTCTCTGCGGATGAGAGAGGAACGCTGTAATCAGACCTTACCGAAAATGAGGGTTCCGTTCGTGCCACCAAAGCCGAACGAATTCTTGACTGCGATGTTGATAGGCATCTGTCTTGCGGTATTGGCGCAGTAGTCCAGGTCGCAAGCCGGATCCTGATTAAAGATGTTGATGGTCGGCGGCGAGATCTGGTTATGCACAGCCAGAACGGTAAAGACGGACTCAAGCCCGCCAGCACCACCCAGCAGGTGGCCGGTCATGGACTTGGTCGAGTTCACCACAACCTTATTCGCATGCTGCCCCAGAGCGCGCTTGATCGCAACCGTCTCGGCGATGTCGCCGAGCGGGGTGGACGTACCATGCGCGTTCACGTAGCTGACTTCATCTGGATTGATCTGCGCATTCTTCATCGCTGCAACCATGCAGCGCCGCGCGCCGTCACCGTCTTCCAAGGGGGCGGTCATGTGGTACGCGTCCGCGCTCATGCCGAAACCGAGTACTTCTGCGTAGATCTTCGCGCCGCGCGCCTTGGCATGTTCATACTCTTCGAGCACCATCACGCCCGCTCCCTCGCCTAGCACGAATCCATCGCGGTCCTTGTCCCAAGGACGGGACGCGGTCGCCGGATCATCGTTCCGTGCTGAAAGCGCACGTGCGGCGGCAAAACCGCCGACGCCGAGCGGAGACACCGTGGATTCGGCACCTCCCGCAACCATGACATCGGCATCGCCGTACTCGATCATGCGCGCAGCAGCGCCAATACAGTGCAGGCCAGTAGTACAAGCAGTCACGATCGCCAAGTTCGGCCCCTTGAAACCGTACTTGATCGACAGATGGCCAGAAATCATGTTGATGATCGATGCTGGAACGAAGAAGGGACTGATCCGGCGTGGGCCGCGATTAGTCAGTTCTGCATGCGTTTCCTCGATCATTGGAAGACCGCCAATGCCTGAACCGACGATGACACCGATACGCTCGGCATTTTCATCAGTCGCGACAAGGCCGCTATCCTGAATCGCCTGGATACCCGCTGCCATCCCGTAGTGGATGAAGGTATCCATGTGACGCGCTTCCTTACCCGGAATGTAGTCTTCGATGTTGAAGCCCTTGACTTCACCAGCGAAGCGGGTCGAGAAAGGCGCGGCGTCAAATTTGGTGATGGTCGCAATGCCTGATTTGCCTTCGATCAGCGCTGCCCATGCATCGGCAATCGAATTGCCGACAGGCGAAACGCATCCGAGGCCAGTCACTACGACGCGACGTTCACGAGAGCGGCTCAAGCGGTACTCCTGTTTGAATCAAATCAGCATCAGGCCTTGACGTGCGCCTTGGCGTAGTCAATCGCCTGCTGCACGGTGGTGATCTTCTCAGCCTGCTCGTCGGGGATTTCCATTTCGAATTCGTCTTCGAGTGCCATCACGAGTTCAACCGTGTCAAGCGAGTCGGCACCGAGGTCATCAACGAAGGACGACTCATTCTTGATGTCGGCTTCGGCGACACCCAGTTGCTCAGCGACGATCTTCTTAACGCGTTGTTCGATATCGGACATATTATCCCTCCAGTGGGTTACAGAAAGTGCGCGCATTTTATCAGGTTTGCGCAATGAAAATTCACTTTTGGCTTTTGTTTTCAATAATGCTTGATCTTCAGCCAAAAGCGTCCAAGAGTTGTTTAACTCATGTACATGCCGCCATTTACATGCAGCGTTGTTCCTGTGATGTAGCCGGCTTGAGACGAAGCAAGAAACGCCACTGCTGCGGCGATATCCTCAGGCTGCCCGAAGCGGCCCAGCGGAATTTGCTGCATAAGCGCAGCTGTTTGCTGCTCACCCAATTCACGCGTCATGTCGGTGTCAATGAAGCCTGGCGCGATGCAATTGACGGTGATGTTACGGCTGCCAATTTCGCGCGCCAGCGCACGGCTCATCCCGGCGACGCCCGCTTTGGCTGCAGCATAGTTCATTTGGCCTGGATTACCTGCGGAACCGACAACAGACGTGATGTTAATAATGCGGCCGTACTTTGCCTTCATCATTCCGCGCAGGACAGCGCGCGAGAGCCGCCCGACTGCCGTCAGGTTGGTTGCAATGACATCATCCCACTCCTCATCCTTCATGCGCATGGCGAGTTGGTCCTTGGTGATGCCTGCGTTGTTGACGAGAATGGATAGGCCACCGAATTCCTTCTGGACCTGCTCGATCACTGCTGTGCAAGCGTCTGGATTGGTCACATTCAGCACAGTACCGCGACCGCAATCCGGACGAATCGCTGACAGATATTCGGTTATCGCAGTCGCCCCGCCTTCCGACGTCGCGGTGCCAACAACTTTTGCGCCTTGGCGAGCCAGTTCCTGCACGATGGCTCGACCGATACCGCGCGACGCCCCGGTCACCAGGGCCACTTGATTGTTCAGATTCACTTGAGAAGCTCCAAAACTTTGTCCAGCGAAGCCTTATCGAAGATGGCGTCACCGACGAGGTCACCGTTGATGCGCTTGACAAGACCGGCAAGTACTTTGCCCGGCCCACACTCGATCACATGGGTGACGCCTTCGTCCGCCATTTTCTGCACGGTTTCTACCCAGCGCACCGGACTCGCCGCCTGGCGTACGAGAGCATCCTTGATTCCGGCCGCATCCTGCACAACCGCGACATCAACGTTGTTGATCAAAGTCAATTGAGGCGCTGAAAACTCGAGCGTTGCCAGGTACTCGCGCAAACGGTCGGACGCAGGTTTGAGCAAGGAAGAATGGAATGGGGCAGATACCGGGAGCGCCAGGGCGCGCTTGGCCCCCTTAGCTTTCGCAACCTCGCATGCACGCTCGACTGCCGCTTTGTGGCCAGCAATCACAACCTGTGCGGGCGCATTGAAATTGACAGCCTCAACGACTTGGGATTGCGCCGCCTCTGCGCATGCCGCGCGTACATCATCATCCGACAGACCGAGAATCGCAGCCATTCCGCCCTGCCCGACCGGTACTGCTTCTTGCATTGCCTGTGCACGGAAGCGCACCAGTGGCACTGCATCGTTGAAGGCAATTACACCGGAAGCGACCAGTGCCGAATACTCACCCAAACTGTGCCCTGCAACAATGCTCGGAGCCTTGCCACCCGCAGCAATCCACGCGCGATAGCAGGCTACCGCAGCTGTCAGCATCACCGGTTGCGTGTTGGTCGTCAGGTCCAACTCCTCCTTCGGACCTTCAGCGATCAGCTTGCCAAGATCGAACTTCAGGGCATCCGATGCCTCCGCGACCGTCTCACGGACAACCTCATTGTCGGCAAACCCGTTCAGCATGCCGATGGCCTGCGAACCTTGACCTGGAAATACAAATGCGAATTTGGTCATTCTTGTATCGAGATAGGTAATTACATGCGTGCGAGGACCGCACCCCAAGTGAATCCGCCGCCGACACCTTCCATCATGACGTTCTGGCCGGACTTGATGCGTCCGTCGCGTATCGCCGCGTCGAGAGCGAGGGGAATGGAAGCCGCCGAAGTATTGCCGTGCTGGTCGACGGTCACCACCATCTTTTCCAGCGGCAGACCAAGCTTCCTGGCAGTGCCCTGCATGATGCGGATATTCGCCTGGTGGGGTACGAGCCAATCGATCTGGGATGCATTCAACCCGCCGGCATCGAGAGCTTCGTTGGCAACCTTTTCGAGGACAGAAACGGCTAGTTTAAACACTGCCTGTCCATCCATGTACAGGAATGCGCTACCTTCGATCGCACCTCCGGTGACGCTGCCGGGCACGCAGAGGATATCGCCATGACTGCCGTCGGCGTGCAGCTTTGTGGCGAGAATTCCCGGCTCGTTGGCCCCGGTCATCACGATCGCTCCGGCACCATCTCCGAAGAGAACGCAGGTGGTGCGGTCGTCGAAGTTGAGGATACGGGAAAACACTTCCGCACCGATGACCAGCACGTTCTTGTGCGCGCCCGACTTGATGAAGCTATCTGCGACGGACATCGCATAGACGAAGCCGCTGCATACGGCTTGAACGTCGAATGCGGCCCCGCCGTTGGCAATACCAAGCTTGCGCTGAACCACACATGCCGTACTCGGGAAGCCGCCGAAATGGTCTGGCGTCGACGTCGCAACGATGATCAGGTCAATGTCCGCAGGAGTCAGGCAAGCGGCCTGCAGCGCTCGCTTGGCTGCCTCCACAGCAAGATCGCTGGACTGGACGGTCGGATCGGCGTAATGGCGCGCAGAAATACCGCTGCGCGACACGATCCATTCGTCCGATGTTTCGATCCCCTTCTCGGCCAACTGTGCGGCGAGTTCATCATTTGTTACGCGCCTGGGGGGAAGATAACTACCCGTTCCTATGATTTTGCTGTAGAGCGTCATGCCGTCTTTTGTTGGGTTAATTCAGTAAGCGACCCCGACACCTCTGGTGTCGCCGCCGGATCCTGCTGCGGCATCAATTCTGCGATGGTTTTCGAGATACGCGACAACAGGTCGTGGTTCGCTGCATCGAATGCGCGTTTGATCGCCCATTCGTAACCATATGCATCCTCCCCACCATGGCTCTTGAAAACCAGGCCGCGCAGTCCGAGGAAACTTGCGCCATTGTAGCGGGACGGATTCATCCTCTGCGAGATCGCCTTGAGGGCACCCTGTGCAATGAGCGCACCGAGGATGTTGATTGGATTGCTCTTGAATTCGTTCTTGAAAACGGTTTTCAGGAAACGCCCGAGGCCTTCGGACGCCTTGAGCACGACATTGCCTACGAAGCCGTCACACACGACAACGTCGGTCGTTCCCTCAAAGATGTCATTGCCTTCGACGTTCCCGTAGAAGTTGATGACGCCCTTTTCGTGGTCCGCTCGCAGCAAGGCTGCCGTCTGCTTGACGACTTCGTTGCCCTTGATATCTTCCTCGCCGATATTCAGCAGACCAACTGTGGGTTTTGCCTTGTCTTCGAGAGCGGACACCAAGGCCGATCCCATCAGGGCAAACTGGTGGAGGTGTTGAGGTTCGCAGTCGACGTTCGCGCCCAGATCGAGCATGTATGTCGGAGAATCCTTCTGATTCGGCATCGGGAAGCAGATCGCCGGGCGGTCAACGCCAGGGATGGTTTTCAGCACATAGCGGGACACGGCCATGAGCGCGCCGGTATTTCCGGCGGAAACACATGCGTCGGCTTTGCCTTCCTTGACCAGATTGACGGCGACTCGCATAGAAGAGTCCTTCTTGCGGCGCAGAGCCACCTCAACCGGATCGTCCATAGTGACGACCTCGGTGGCGTTGACGATGGAAAGGCGTGGATGCGATGAGGCACGAAGCTTTTTCAGCTCGGCCTGAATAACATCTTCAAGACCAACCAAAATAAGTTCGGCGTCAGGTTCGTGATTAGCGAATGAGACGGCTGCGGGAATCGTGACCGATGGGCCATGATCGCCACCCATGCAGTCGATGGAAATTTTGATTGTCATTGTTTTGACTCAGTACCTCGCTCTAACCAGCTAGCGGGCCAGATCCGGCGTGATTCAAAATGACGCGATGCACTTTTTCAGCATATGAAAAAACGGCGCCAAGTCAAACTCTCTGCGCCGCTTTTCAGCCTTGAACAATGACAGCGAATTACTCGTCGTTCTTGGTCTTGAGGACCTTGCGACCGCGATAGTAGCCGTTCGGGCTGATGTGGTGACGCAGGTGCGTTTCACCGGTGGTCGGCTCGACGGCCAGCGGCGGCACGCTGAGGTGGTCGTGCGAACGGTGCATACCACGCTTGGACGGGGACTTTTTATTCTGTTGAACGGCCATGATGACTCCTAAATCTTTAGATCTGAAATTTTAACATATCCGGCCTGCAATCTCTCGCAGCCCGGGAATCCTTCTGCACTTCTCGCACGGCGTGCATTATGCCGGCCACATCTACTGCTTCAACTTCTTCAGCACAGCAAACGGCGACTCTTTGCCGCCCACCTCGGTCGCCTTCTGCTCAACCGGAGCGGGGCACATGTCGTGCTTGGGCGACAGCGGAATTGCCAGCAACGCCTCATCCTCGACAAGTTGCGCCACGTCGAAACTGCGGCTGCCGACGATGACCTCCACCGATTCCTCTGCAAGAAGCGCATCGATTTCATCGGCACTCCCCTCATCCTGGGCGAGAATGAGCTTTGCACCAGAGTCGAATCCAAACTCGAACGGCGTCAGACAGCGCTGGCACATCAGATTCAACTTGCCCGACACGGTCAAGTCCAACTGAGGATGCCCTCGATGGTCGCTTCCGCCCTGTAACGACCAGCGGACGCCGCCGGCTTTTTCGACGGACTCTTCTGCCAGCCTGGGCAGGTCGGCGACGGAAATCTCCCCTTCGCGACGCTCTTTGAGCCGACAAAATTCAAAGGCGTCGATCACAAAAGCACTCATACGACAAGCCGAACCCGGAAAACCTGCGATAATAACAGACTTTTCCCTTATTCGTCAAAGTGTTAGGCCGCTTTTGTTGAGCAATCATTCAAAAAAAGACCGCAAAATGCCCCTTCCGAACGCTTGTCCCCGCCTGATCCTCGCCTCCAGCTCCAAATATCGAAAGGAATTGCTGACGCGCCTGCACCTGCCTTTCGAAACAGCCTCACCTGATATTGACGAGACACCGCTGCCTGGAGAGTCGCCGGAACAGACGGCGCTTCGACTTGCTAAAGAGAAAGCACTTTCCATCGCATCCAACTCTCCCGGCGCCCTCGTCATCGGCTCGGACCAAGTTGCGACGCTTGACGGTGACCAGATCGGCAAGCCCGGCACACACGAAAACGCCCTGGCGCAGCTGAAAAAAATGCGTGGACGTGAAGTCGTCTTTCATACTGCGATCTGTCTCTGGGATGGACGGGACAATGCCGCGAGTGAGCCGGCGCAAATCGAGAATGTACGGACCTTCGTGCGTTTTCGGCACCTTCCGGACCATGAACTGGACGCTTATCTGCGCATCGAGCAACCGTACGACTCCGCGGGCAGCGCCAAGAATGAAGGCCTTGGCATTGCGCTAATCGAAAGCATCGAAAGCAGCGACCCGACTGCATTGACCGGCCTTCCGCTGATTGCGCTGTGCACCATGCTCCGGCGAGCAGGCATTTCGTTTTTTGGAGTATGACGAGAATGGCCGGCATCCTCTACCTGATTCCCAACACGCTCGGCACAATCAGTCCCGGGCAGGAAAACGGCCTGCGCTCTGTCATCCCCGACGAAGTACTGGCCGTTACAGCAGGTCTCGACTACTTCATCGCAGAAAATGCAAAGACGACACGCGCCCACCTAAAACTGGTTGCCTCGATTCACCCCCTACGTAAACCGATTCAGGAAATCCGGATCAGCGAATTGAATGTCAACACAGACGCTGCCGCACTACCCGCGCTACTTACTCCCCTAAAGGAAGGGCACAACGCAGGCCTGATCTCTGAGGCAGGCGTGCCCGCCGTCGCCGACCCCGGCGCCAATCTCGTCCGCCTGGCGCATGCAAATGGCATTCGGGTCCGGCCGCTCGTCGGCCCCTCGTCGCTACTCCTCGCTGTGATGGCGAGCGGTTTGAACGGACAAAGCTTTGCCTTCAACGGCTATCTTCCGACGGATGCCGGGCAAAGGTCGAAGCGCCTCAAGGCGCTCGAGGAACGCTCGCGCCAGGAAAAGCAGACACAACTCTTCATTGAGACGCCTTACAGGAATGCAGTCATGCTTGAGGCGATCACAGAAGCCTGCCAAGGAAATACCCTGATATGCGTGGCAACCGACCTGAGCCTTCCTTCGGAGGAGGTTCGAACTCAAACGGCTTCGAAATGGAAGGCTGACATTGCATCCGGGAAAACCCCAAATTTTCACAAACGCCCCACAGTATTTCTGATCCTCGCGCAGTAGGATCAGAACGCAAAACGGCGGTATTGCGCCGCCGTTTTGCATGCCCTGTCGGGCAGTGATTGAGAAGGCCATTCATTTTGCCTCTCAAAGCCGCGTCCGAGACGCGGTATTTTTCATCCGGCCCGAGAGTTTTACCTGTAGCGTGCTTCTTGTGCGATAGCAGGATCGAAACCGGTGCCAGACAACTACAGTATAAATCGCGTGGTGCAGGATTCAAGGCTGAGGAATGCGACGCAGCCTTGAAAAATCACTATGGCGCGGCAATGCGTCATAGACAATTCATAGACAATTTACACATGCTCCTACCTGAAGGCGGGTCGCGCGGAACTGTTCCAGATGGAGTTCATTGCCGCGGTTCCAACCGCGCCGCCGAATTTCTTGAGCAAGCGCTCCGAAAGCCCTTCGTGCTGCGTGTAGTCGACAATGTCCTCAGCCTTGAGTTCGTCGCGCGCCACGGAATCAACGGTGCCGAAACCGTCAGCAAGGCCGATTTCGACAGCCTTCGAGCCGCTCCAGAATAAGCCCGAGAAGGTATCCGGCGTTTCCTTCAACCGCTCGCCGCGCCCCTTGCGCACGACATCGATGAATTGCTGATGCACTTCATTGAGCATTTCCTGCGCATAGTTGCGATGCTTGGCACTTTGCGGACTAAACGGATCGAGGAAGCCCTTGTTTTCGCCGGCAGTCATGAGTCTGCGCTCAATGCCCGCCTTATCCATTAGACCTGTGAAGCCGAAGCCGTCCATCAATACGCCAATCGAGCCGACGATGCTGGCCTTGTTGACGAATATTTTGTCTGCGGCGGCCGCGATGTAATAGCCGCCGGAAGCGCAGATTTCGTCCACGACAACATACAGCGGTTTTTTCGGGAACTCCTGACGCAAGCGCGCGATTTCATCATTGATGATGCCCGCTTGGACGGGGCTGCCGCCTGGACTGTTGATACGCAGGACAATACCTACCGAGCCATCATCTGCGTAGGCCCGGTTGAGGGCCTGGATCACAACATCGGCGGAACCGGATGTACCGGATTCGATCGTGCCGTCTATCTCGATCAGCGCCGTATGCGGACCGACGACGTCTGCATCCTGCTGACTGTAGCCGAATGCCATCCACAGACCGAATGCAATGATGCCAAGCGTGAGGAAGCGGAAAAAGATATTCCAGCGGCGCGCAGCGCGCTGTTCGCGCAGCGTCGCAAACGCCAGCTTTTCAAGGACCTCCCTTTCCCATCCAGCACTGCGGGGCGAAGCCGGGGGCGGCACTGAATTGCGAACCTGGTTCTGCTCGTCGAAATTATCGTCAATCATCGTTCAATATCCGTGAAAATTCTGCGAATCAGGCTCTCACCGGTTTGACATAGTCATCCGGGCGCCAGAACACCTGGCCATCCTTTTCAAATACGGTAATGGGTCGCAATCGCCCGCCCCGGCATGGCCCTCCGGCGCATCGCCCCGTTTCCGGCGTATATAACGCACCATGGGTCGAGCACATGAGGTACAGGCCGCTGGATTCGAAAAACTCACCCTCATTCCAGTCAAGTTCAATCGGGACATGTGCACAACGGTTCAAATAGGCATATACCGCGTTGTCATACCTGACAACAAAACCCGTGCTGTCCTCGCCGCCTGCGGTGACTGGAAACCGGACTCCCTTCCCGCCTTCCATTAATTCCGTAGATGCACAAACAGTAATGACGACATCATCCATTTGTGAATTATGCATTTTCGCGCAACCATGTGTGCAGTTCGGCGACAGAACTTGCAATGAACAAAGGACCCAGTGCTTCCAACTCCGGTGCCGCGTGAGCACCATAGTGCACCCCGACGCTTGCAGCGCCCGCATTGGCTGCCATTTGCAGGTCATGCGTCGTGTCGCCGATCATCAGGGTACGTCGCATGTCCTGGCCGAGTTCACGCGTCAGCTCCTGCAGCATGGCGGGATGCGGCTTGGAAAAAGTTTCATCGGCACAGCGAGTAGCGTCGAACACGGACAGCAAGTTAGCTGTATCCAACGCGCGGTTAAGCCCTACCCTGCTCTTCCCGGTCGCTACGGCAAGAAAATACCCTTCCTGCGCAAGGTCGTTCAGCATTTCCCTGGCGCCGTCGAATAGCGTCAAACCCTTGTCTTTGGTCAGGTAATGGTACCGATAGCGCTCGACCATATGCGGATAATGCTTGGGCTCGAGCCCCGGGATTACCGCCTGCATGGCTTCCGGCAGCGCTAGGCCGATTACATAGGCCGCCTGCTTGTCGTTCGGAACTGGCAAACCAAGGTCCTTTGCCGCAGCCTGTATGCACGCCACAATGGTTGACGTGCTATCCATCAGCGTTCCGTCCCAGTCGAATACGATCAGGTCAAATTTCTTTCTTGCCATTTTCTAGGCAGCATTGCTGCAATTTTGTTGATATGAATATTGCTCATGCAGCCGGTGTCTTGAGGCTCTTCAGAAAGCGCTCGCATTCCGGTGGAAGAGGCGCTTTCAAGGTGACAGCCTCTCCGCTGTCCGGATGCCGAAACGTGACTTGGTGCGCATGCAGGAACATGCGCTTGAGCGCGATCCGATCCACATCCGCCTTCTGAAGCGCCTTGTTCAAGGCAAAATCGCCATACTTGTCGTCACCGACGATGGGAAACCCGCTGGAGGCGAGATGGACACGGATCTGGTGGGTCCGGCCGGTTTTCAATTCCGCTTCGAGCAGTGCGTAGTCGCCGTAGCGCCGGACCAGGTTGAACACGGTATGCGATGCCTGCCCATCAGACTGGACGCGGACGCGCCGCTCTCCATCGGGAGTCGTATATTTAAATAATGGCAGCTTTACATGCTGCCGGGCGTTCTTCCACTCGCCATGCACAAGAGCAAGGTAGCGCTTGTCCAATTCACCCTCGCGAATCTGTTCATGAAGGTCGGTCAACGCGGAGCGCTTCTTGGCTAGAAGCAACACCCCCGAGGTTTCGCGATCCAGTCGATGCACGAGTTCGAGGAATTTGGCTTGCGGGCGCGCCGCACGCAGCTGCTCGATCACGCCGTAACTGACGCCGGAGCCGCCATGCACGGCCACGCCGGCCGGCTTGTCGATGACGAGGAGGTGCGCGTCCTCCAGCAGGATGTGGAATTCCGCCCCGGGAACCGAATGAATTGCCTTCTCGGCAACACGAACTGGCGGGATACGGACCACATCGCCCTGTTTGAGGCGGTAGGTCTGGTCGATCCGGCCCTTGTTAACCCGTACCTCGCCGGACCGCAGCACCCGGTAAATATGGCTTTTCGGCACACCTTTACAGACACGCAACAGGAAATTGTCGATGCGCTGGTCCGCTTCGTCCTCGGAAATGGTGACCATCCGGACCTGAGCGGATGCCGGGGAGGACTGATCAATTGAAGCCGAATCCGCCCGCCCCCCAGAAAATCTCGCTAAGTCCTTCATTTTGCAGATATAATTGTTTCGTGCCGGTTACAATCCGGTACGCGTGTGAGAATAAAAAGCACATTCTACACAGGGGCACGTCCATCGGCCTCGCCGAATTGCAAATTCGATGGGCAGGGCACTACTAAAATTGCAAGAGTGACCAAGACCGGGGTCTAGGAGCGGACATGTACACAGTGCATCGCGCACCGCCAATCCCGGGTTGGGGCTCGGATTGTTTTCGGTGGTGTCTGGAAAGTTGTGTATGCACCGTCCTTGCGCGAACCTGGGTTGCACCGTAGTTGCAATCGGGCAGCGCGAAGAGACGTTGGACAAGATTGCTTGAATATCAAGGATATGTCTGGCGAGCACGCCTGGAAGGGATGCTCGCTGGTTGATGTGGTTGACCCCTGTTTGCCGATTCGTTGAACGCCATGATTCTTTGCCTGGCTCCATCATCACCATGCTCGCTGCCTGACGCTGCGCCCGACCCGGCCGATAACGCCCGGTCGTCCTGCGCGGTGCCGGCGACGTGCGTACTCGGCATTCGTTTCAGTCACGTCCGCGCCCCGTTGCGGCCCCTGCGTTGATGTACCGCGCTACCGCACACTAAAGGCAATTCCCTCCTCAAGCACTCCGACCTCGCGTACATCGGTACCGGTTGCCGCACAGGCGAAGCTCGCCATTGCGGCCTTACAGTTGACCCAAGAGTCACGGAGTAAATAAAAATGAAACGAATGTTGTTCAATGCCACGCAGCAGGAAGAACTGCGCGTGGCCATTGTCGATGGGCAAAAACTCATCGACATCGACATCGAAACGACCGGACGCGAACAGCGCAAGTCGAACATCTACAAAGGTGTCATTACCCGCATCGAACCCTCGCTCGAAGCCTGCTTCGTCAATTACGGCGAAGAACGCCACGGCTTCCTGCCCTTCAAGGAAGTGGCGCGCAGCTATTTCAAGGATGGCATCGACGTCCGCAACGCCTCCATCAAGGACGCACTGCGTGAAGGCCAGGAAATCATGGTCCAGGTCGAGAAGGAGGAGCGGGGCAACAAAGGTGCAGCGCTGACCTCCTTCATTTCGCTGGCCGGCCGCTATCTGGTGCTGATGCCGAACAATCCGCGCGGTGGCGGTGTCTCCCGCCGTGTCGAAGGCGAAGACCGCCAGGAACTGCGCGAAACCATGGACAAGCTGGAGATTCCGTCCGGCATGTCCGTCATTGCCCGTACTGCCGGCATCGGCCGCAACGTGGAAGAGCTGCAGTGGGACTTGAACTACCTGCTGCAGCTATGGCGGGCGATCGAAGGTGCTGGCCAGTCCGCCCCGGGCGCCTTCCTGATTTACCAGGAATCCTCGTTGGTCATCCGCGCCATCCGCGACTATTTCCAGCCTGACATCGGCGAAATCCTGATCGATACCGACGACATCTACGAACAGGCCCAGCAGTTCATGAGCCACGTGATGCCGGACATGGTGCACCGGGTCAAGCGCTACCGTGACGATGTGCCGCTGTTCTCGCGTTTCCAGATCGAGCACCAGATCGAAACCGCCTACTCCCGCACGGTCCCCCTGCCCTCCGGTGGCGCCATCGTCATCGACCACACCGAAGCCCTCGTTTCCATCGACGTCAACTCCGCCCGCGCCACGCGCGGCAGCGACATCGAAACCACCGCCCTCCATACCAATCTCGAAGCCGCCGACGAAGTGGCCCGCCAGTTGCGCCTGCGCGACTTGGGCGGCCTGATCGTGATCGACTTCATCGACATGGAGAACGCGAAGAATCAACGTGAAGTCGAGACCCGCCTGAAGGATGCGCTGCGCTACGACCGCGCTCGCGTGCAAATGGGAAAGATTTCTCGCTTCGGCCTGATGGAACTGTCCCGCCAGCGCCTGCGACCGTCACTGTCCGAAGGCAGCCACGTGACCTGCCCACGCTGCAACGGCACCGGCCACATTCGCGATACCGAGTCCTCCGCATTGCAGGTCCTGCGCATCATCCAGGAAGAGGCAATGAAGGAAAACTCGGCCGCGATCCACGTACAGGCACCTGTCGACGTGGCTGCGTTCTTGCTGAACGAGAAGCGCGGCGAAATCCTGAAGATCGAAACGCGCCACCGCGTGACCGTCATCCTGATTCCGAACAAGCACCTCGAAACGCCGCATTACAAGCTTGAGCGTATCAAGCACGACGATCCGCGTCTGGAAGAAGCGCAGGCCAGCTACACGATGGCCGAGGAAGCGGATACCGACATCAGCTACGGCAAGCGCCAGAAGGAAGAAGTGCGTCCGCGCCAGGAAGCCGTGGTCAAAGGCATCACCCCGGACCAACCGGCGCCGATCGTGGAGCGCAAACCGATTGAACCGGCGCCCGCTCCCGCTCCGGTAGCGGTGCCAGTCGAGGAAGAAGGTTTCCTGAGCCGCGTATTCGGCTTCTTCCGCAAGAAGCGCGTAGCCCCCGTGGTAGCGCCCGCGCCGGTCGTCGAAGAAAAGCCGGTTCAGACTCGCGAACGCAGCGACCGCAATGGCCGCGGGCGTAACCGTCGCGGCCGTGGCGGTCGTGACCGTGGCGAGGAACGCGAAACCGCGCAGGAGACGGTAAAGCAAGCCGCAGTGCCGACCGCAGAGACTTCGCAGCAGCAACGTCCTCCGCGTCCACCGCGGGAGCCGCGCGAGGCCCGCGAAGGACGGGAATCACGAGAGCCGCGGGTGCCGCGCGAACAGCGCGAAACACGTGAAGGACGTGAGCCGCGTGAAGGTGCCGAATCCCGCCGTGAACGCCAGCAGCGCCAGCGCGAAGAACTTCGCGAAGTCGCGCCTGTGGAAGATCTGCTGAATGCCGCGCCGGTCGTACCGGCCGTTGCTCAGGCACAAGTCGCTGAACCCGTTGTGAACACCGATGACGAGACTGTCGACATGACTGCCATTGCTTCGGAGGGAACCGGTGAACCTGGAGGTGATGAGCGCCGTCGCCGTCGCCGTCGCGGTGGCCGCAACCGCAATCGTCGCGACCGGGAAGGCGTGGATGGCATTGCTGGTGCAGAGGAAGAAGCTGTAGAGGAAGGCGCCGGCGTACAGCAGGCAGTGCAGCTTGAGATTGCGGAAATCGCAACCCCTGCGCCCGTAACCGTGACACCCGAGCCAGCCGCTGCCGAGGACGCTGCGGTCGTTGCCGATAACGTCTCAGAGACCGCTGCCGAGCCTATTGCCACCGAGCCTGTTGCCGAGCCACCAGCCATCGCTGCACCTGTCGAATCGATCCCGGCAGTTGCCGCTGCGGTGGAACCGGCTCGAATCGAGCCGCAACCCGCCCAGGCACCTATCATTGTTGCTTCAGCGACGACGATTGCTCCCGCGCCCATGCCGCTCGAGCAACTCAGTGATGTGCTCTCGGCCGCCGGCCTCACGCTTGCAGTGACCGATCCGGAGAAGCTGCGCGCCGCGCAGGAAGCAGCGGAACGGCATGTTCCACCCGCACGCATTCCGCGCCTGCGAAAGCCGCTGCCGCCGGTCTCGTCCGAGCCGCTGATCCAGGTCGAAACCCGCCGTTAGGCGCGTAAGGGAGTGCCGAGCCTGGCGGCGATGGCCTCCTGAACGCCGGTCAGTTTGCAGAAAGGGAGCATGTGCTCCCTTTTTGTTTTATTTCCCCCACCTTTGCCCATAACCATGCATGACACCAGCATGACTGCCAACCTGCAACGCCCCGCACCGGTAGGAATGTGGGAGGCATTCTGGTACTGGCTGAAACTCGGCTTCATCAGTTTCGGCGGCCCGGCGGGACAGATTGCGATCATGCATTCCGACCTGGTGGAGAAGCGGCGCTGGATTTCCGAGCACCGATTCCTGCACGCGCTCAACTATTGCATGCTTCTGCCCGGCCCGGAGGCCACCCAGCTTGCCGTGTATATCGGATGGCTGATGCACCGTACGTGGGGCGGCATTATTGCGGGCACCCTGTTTGTCCTGCCGTCGCTGCTGATCCTGATGGCACTGTCTTGGGTTTATATTGTTTTCGGCAATACATCGGCCGTAGCCGGATTGTTGTATGGCATCAAGCCGGCGGTCGTGGCAATCGTGCTTGCGGCGGCATGGCGCATCGGCAGCAGGTCATTGAAAAACGGCTTGCTTGTCGCGATTGCAATCGGCGCCTTCATCGCGATTGCCGTCCTGCGCGTCCCCTTCCCTTTGATCGTGCTGGCTGCCGCCGTTATCGGGCTCATTGGCGGGCGCATCGCGCCGGCGAAGTTTCAACCCGGGGGTGCTCATGCAAACAGTGGAACGGCGTCCTATGGACCGGCCCTGATCGATGATGATACGCCCACACCTTCCCATGCCCGGTTTTCCTGGCATAAGGTGGTGGCGTTCGGTGCCGCCGGAATCGGCTTGGGCGGCGTCGCGTGGATGGCTTTGGCCGCGTATTTCACGTCTTCCAGCCCGCTCGCACAAATGGGCTGGTTTTTTACGAAAGCAGCCTTGCTCACCTTTGGCGGCGCCTATGCCGTCTTGCCCTATGTGTACCAAGGCGCGGTCGAACATTTCCAGTGGCTGACGCCTGTACAGATGATCGACGGTCTGGCGCTGGGCGAAACAACGCCCGGCCCGCTGATCATGATCGTTGCCTTCGTGGGATTTGTCGGCGCATGGACAAAAGAAGTATTCGGCAGCGAATCCCTGTTGCTGGCAGGTATCGCAGGTGCGAGCACGGCCACATTCTTTACCTTCCTGCCCTCCTTCATCTTCATTCTCGCCGGTGGACCGCTGGTCGAGTCGACCCGCGGCAACATCCGGCTGACCGCTCCGCTGACGGCGATCTCGGCCGCCGTGGTTGGCGTGATTGTCAGTCTTGCAGTCTTTTTTGCAGAACACGTGTTCGGACTCACCCGCCCGGCAGCGGATTGGGATTTCCTGGCGATCGCCATCGCCGCCGCGGCAGCCATCGCCCTCATGCGCTACAAGGTCGGCACCATCACCCTGATTGTTGCCTGTGCGGTGATTGGTCTCGTGATATCTTAGTCCCTGTCTTACCCCTATCGATTGCACGTCCAGTATGGCCGAAAGAATCATCCCCGTCGCTGACCACCGCTTGCTATCTGCGGCGCCGGATATCCCTGCCGACCTCGAGTCGCCCACCGGACTGCTCCAGGACGTCCGGTCACGCCCTCTGCACGACTTGCGCATTTCAGTCACAGACCGATGCAACTTCCGCTGCGTGTATTGCATGCCGAAGGAAGTCTTCGACAAGGACTATGCCTTCCTGCCGCATTCGGCGTTGCTCTCATTCGAGGAAATCACGCGTGTCGCGAAGATATTCGTCGCGCATGGCGTAAGGAAGATTCGCCTGACCGGCGGCGAGCCTTTGCTGCGGAAGAACATCGAAAAGCTGATCGAAATGCTGAGCGCACTGACCACCGTTGATGGCGAAGCGATCGATCTTACCCTGACCACCAATGGATCGCTCCTCGCCAGGAAGGCGCGCGCCCTGAAGGACGCCGGCCTGCACCGCGTGACGGTGTCGCTCGATGCGCTCGATGACACCGTCTTCCAGCGAATGAACGACGTCGATTTCCCGGTGGCCGACGTATTGAAGGGCATCGACGCCGCGCATAATGCGGACTTGGGTCCGGTCAAGATCAACATGGTCGTCAAGGGCGGAATGAACGACCAGGAGATCCTGCCGATGGCCAGGCACTTCAAGGGATCGCCGTTCATCCTGCGCTTCATCGAGTACATGGATGTCGGCGCGAGCAACGGATGGAAGATGGACGAGGTCGTCCCGTCGGCGGAAGTCATCCGCCGCATCCACGCCGAGATGCCGCTGGAGGAGATCGAACCGAACTACACAGGCGAAACTGCGGAGCGCTGGCGCCATGTCGACGACGGCAGCGAAATCGGCGTGATCTCGAGCGTGACCCGAGCCTTCTGCCGCGACTGCACGCGCGCCCGGCTATCCACTGAAGGCAAGTTGTACACCTGCCTGTTTGCCACCGGCGGACACGACTTGCGCGCACTGATGCGCGGCGGACGAAGCGATACCGAGATCGCGACCGCCATTGCCCATATCTGGCGTCGTCGCGACGACCGTTATTCCGAATTGCGGACGGCCAACACGGCTGGACTGGACAAGACCGTGCGCAAGGTCGAGATGTCCTACATCGGAGGATGAGCATGACGGTCACCGGTCTCCTCCTCGCCGGCGGACGCGGCACAAGGATGGGCGGGGTCGACAAGGGGCTGCAGGACTTCCGGGGAAAACCGATGGCAGCCCATGTGCTGCAACGGCTCGCGCCGCAGGTTGACAAGCTCGCGATCAACGCCAACCAGAATCTCGACGTCTATCGCGGATTCGGCTATCCGGTCTGGCCGGATCGGATGGGAGAGTTCCCGGGCCCGCTGGCCGGCCTGCATGCAGGACTGGTGGAATGCGATACGACCTACCTTGCCACTGCGCCTTGCGACTCTCCCTTTTTACCTATGGACTTGGTTGCGCGCTTGAAGGATGCTCTTGAACGCAGCCGCGTGCATGTCGCGTTTGCTGTCACCGGCTCGGATGAGGCAAGGCAGTCTCATCCGGTGTTCTGCCTCTTGAAGGTGTCCGACACCCTGCCCGGACTGGTCAGGTATCTTGAAGACGGAGGACGGCGCGTGGAAGCCTGGATGCGTTCGCAGGCAGCGGTGGAAGTGAGCTATCCGGACGATGCGGCGTTCCAGAACATCAACACTCTTGAAGAATTGAAGAAGCTCGCTGCGTCATGACCGACTCCCGCCTTTCAGAGATCGCCAATCGCATTGCCGGTTATGACCCGGCTTCGCTTGAGACAAGCCAGGCGCTGGAAATCATCCGTGCCTATGTGGCACCAATTACCAGTGTTGAATCGGCAGGCCTCACTGCCTCCCTCGGTCGCGTACTGGCCGAGGACGTCATTTCTCCGATCGACGTGCCTGCCCACGACAACTCCGCGATGGATGGCTATGCATTCCACGGCGGTGTGCTGGGTACGCTGCCAGTCGAACTCAAGGTCGTCGGTTCGGCGCTTGCCGGCCATCCGTACCAGGGCAGCGTCAGTGCTGGCGAGTGCGTACGCATCATGACGGGCGCGGTCATGCCGGCGGACTGCGATACGGTGGTACCGCAGGAACTCACGCACACGCCGATGGAAGGCGTCGTATCGATTGCGCCGGGATTGCTGAAAAGCGGGGACAACCGCCGCCGACGTGGGGAGGACCTGGCAGCAGGTGCGCCAGCGCTGCGAAAAGGAAAGATCTTGAGGCCGGCAGACCTTGGCCTGCTCGCCTCGCTCGGGATTGGCGAAGTTCCCGTAGTGCGGCGGTTGCGCGCCGCGTTCTTCTCCACCGGGGATGAGCTTCGCTCGATCGGCGAGCGGCTCGACGACGGCTGCATCTATGACAGCAACCGCTACACCGTCTACGGCATGCTCACTCGCCTGGGATGCGAGGTGATCGACATGGGCGTCGTACGCGACGACCCGGCATCCCTTGAAAGCGCGCTGCGCACGGCTTGCGAAAACGCTGACGCGATCGTCACTTCCGGCGGCGTGTCGGCTGGCGATGCCGACTACACGACTGCGATGATGGAGCGGCTTGGCGACGTGATGTTCTGGAAGCTCGCGATGCGCCCCGGACGCCCGATGGCCTTCGGGCGGATCGCATCCGGCGGTAAAAGTGCCTACCTGTTCGGGCTGCCCGGCAACCCCGTGGCGGTCATGGTCAGTTTCTACTTCTTCGCGCGCGAGGCACTACTGCAAATGATGGGTGCGCACGGTGAGCCCTTGCCGCTGATTCGCGTCGCTTCCCAATCGGCCATCCGCAAGAAACCCGGGCGCACCGAGTACCAGCGCGGCATTCTTTCCGTCGATAGCGAAGGAAAGCCGCAGGTACGCGTCACCGGCTCGCAAGGTTCGGGCATCCTGCGCTCGATGTCGGAGGCCAATTGCATGATCGTGCTGGGGCACGATCAGGGCAACGTCGATGCGGGAGACCCGGTCGATATCGTACTGTTCGACGGCCTCTGCTGAACCGCGTCTCGTCAGCGATTACCGCTCCGGCTGATCGCCGAGGTGGGAGAAGGCCTCTTCCCGGCTTGCATATAGCGCAGGCTCCGTTTGATGCCGGCGGAAGGCGGTGCCGAAGCAGCTGCGCACCTGGAGGCAATCATGCCTCATCGCATGGGATCCGCCTTGTCGGTTGCTCGAAGGCTGGCAAGACGATGCTCCGACTGTCTGGGGAGCGATCCGTTGCAAGGTCTTGCTGTGGCGATGAAGGATGCAACGACGGGGATCAAATGACTTGCAGGCTGCTGCGGCAGCAGCCGCGCCGTTTCCCTTCTCAAATTCGGCAACCGCAGGAAAGAACCGCTGACAAATGCGATCAGGCCTGACCGCCCTACGGGTTCCCCGCCTCGGTCTGCTTGCGCGTGGCAAGCACCTTGTCGATGCGCTTCCCGTCGAGATCGACGATCTCGAAGGTCCAATCCTCCCAGTGGCAGACGTCAGCAGTTTGCGGCAGGCGGCCGAGCAGGAGCATGAGCATGCCGCTCAGCGTGTTGTAGCGTCCTCGTTCCTCTTCAGGCACCCCGCGCAGGCCGAGGCGGTCCTTCAGTTCCGGCACCGGAATCAGGCCGTCGAGCAGCCAGGAGCCGTCGTCGCGCTGGACCGCCCACGCATCCTCGGCGCGGTGTGTCTTGAATTCGCCGGTGATTGCCTCCATCACGTCCTGCAGGGTCACGATACCCTGCACCTCGCCATACTCATCGACGATGAAGGCCAGTTGCACGCCGGAGGTCTTGAAGTTCTCGAGCAGCTCCATACCGGTGAGCGACTCGGGGACGAACACGGCCGGCTGCAGGTGTTGCATCAGGTTGGGCCTTTCACCGCGCAGGGTTTGCGCGAGCAGCTTGCGTGCATTGGCCACGCCCAGGACCTCCTCCCATCCCCCGCGCAGTACGGGGAAACGCGAGTGATCGCTCTCCTCGAATCGCTTGAGGTTCTCCTCCAGCGGATCATTGACATCGAAGTAGACGACGTCACTGCGCGGAACCATCAGCGATGCGATCTGGCGGTCGTCGAGACGAAACACGTTGCGCACCATCTGGTGCTCATGCTGTTCGATCACGCCGGCGCTCGACCCTTCTGCCAGCATCAGGTTGATTTCTTCCTGCGTGACGCTCGGTTCCGTGCGTTCGCTGACACCGAAGGTGCGCAGGACAAGCTGGGTGGAACCGGACAGGAGGCGGACGAAGGGTTTGGTGATGGCCGCCAGCCACAGCATCGGGCGGGCGACCAGCCGGGCGATCGCCTCCGGGTTCATCTGCCCGAGGCGCTTGGGCACCAGCTCGCCGAGGACAATGGTGAAGTAGGTGATGCTGATGACGACAAGCCCGGTGGCGAGGTATTCGGCCCAGGGGCTCTCGACACCGACGCGGTGGAGCCAGACGCCGAACGGGTGGGAAAGTGTCGCTTCACCGACGATACCGTTGAGAACGCCGATCGAGGTAATGCCGATCTGCACTGTGGAGAGAAAGCGGTTGGGGTCGTCACCCAGTCGCATCGCCGCCTCTGCCGCACGGTCCCCCTCTTCCGCCAGTTTCTGGAGACGGGCCCGGCGGGCAGTGACGAGTGCGATTTCCGACATGGCAAACACGCCATTAAGAATGATCAGGCCGAACAGTATCGCAATTTCCATAGATTTCAGGCGGAGGCACCCGGAGTATTAACCAAACACGGGAACACGTTATCACAAATGCAGTTCACATCCGCTCAAAACCCAAATCGACGAACCATGGTCCCTTGCTCATTCCTCGCCGGTTTCCGTATTGTCGGTGCCCAGCAGCAGTTGCGCCGTTTCCGACGGCAATGCCTCCACTGACTTGAGCTTGCGGTTCATCTGGCGGGTACGCGTCTCGGCCTGTTCAATATTCTTGGCCGCGCGTTCAAGCGTTGCCTTTGTCGCGGCGAGCACGTCGCCGAATTTGCCGAACTCGGTCTTGACCGCGCCCAGTACCTGCCAGACTTCGGAAGATCGCTTTTCCAGCGCCAGTGTGCGGAATCCCATTTGCAGGCTGTTCAACAGCGCCGAGAGCGTCGACGGGCCGGCAATGGTCACGCGGCATACACGCTGCAGTTCGTCGGCGAGTCCCGGTCGGCGCATGACCTCCGCGTACAGGCCTTCGGTGGGAAGAAAGAGGATGGCGAAGTCCGTGGTCAGCGGCGGCGACAGGTACTTTTCCGCAATGGTTTTTGCCTCGACACGCACGGCGCGTTCCAGTTCGCGGCCCGCGGCGGCAACACCGTCGCTGTCTGCTAGCTCGGCTGCCTCGGCGAGGCGCTCGTACTGTTCCTTCGGGAATTTCGCATCGATTGGCATCCACACCGGACGTTCACCATCGTTGTTCCCCGGCAGCTTGATCGCAAACTCGACGCGCTCTCCCGTACCCGGAACGGTCTCCACGTTCTTTGCGTACTGGTCTGGTGTCAGCACCTGTTCGAGCAGCATCTCCAGTTGCACCTCGCCCCAGGTGCCGCGTGTCTTGACGTTGGTCAGCACGCGCTTGAGATCGCCGACGCCAATTGCAAGCTGCTGCATTTCGCCCAGCCCCTGGTGCACTTTCTCCAGCCGGTCGGACACGAGCTTGAAGGATTCACCGAGGCGCTGCTCGAGCGTGGCATGCAGTTTCTCGTCGACGGTGCGCCGCATCTCTTCCAGGCGCCTGCTGTTGTCTTCCTGCAGGTCCTTGATCTTCGCTTCCAGCGTCGCGCGCACCTCGGCCATCCGCTGCGCATTGGATTCGGTCAGGGCTGCGAGCGTCTGGTTGAGCGTATCGCCAAATCGCTTGAGAGCAACGGACTGCTCCTCGCGACCGGCCTGGGCCTGCGTCGTGATGGCCTGGCGCATCGATTCGAGCTGTTGCCTGTTCGCTTCGTTGAGCTTCGCAAGTTGCTGCGCGAAGGAATCGATCTGGTTGTTCTGGATGGTCGCAACACTCGTCAACTGCGCCACCAGTGCTTGCTGGAACTGACCGAGGCTGCCGCTCAATTCCTGACGGGTACCTCGCGCGCTGGCCTGCACCTCGGTGCGCAGTTCCCGCTCCACACGCTCGCTCCCTTGCAGCAACTGGCGGTGCAACTCGCCCTGCAGTTGCTGGATATGCGGAGCAATATCCGCCCCCTTGCTCCTCAGCAGGATCACGATCTGCAAGATGACGATTGCGGCGGCAAGCAGCAGCGTGACAAGCTCAATGGTGTTCATGCCCCTCCCGATAGCCCTGGAGAAATCGTTCTGTCCGACAGGCTTTCCATATGGTCAATTGCCATTCGGTCATCCGGCCTGGTTCCGCATCCAGTCCGCAGTCTGGTAAAAGGATTCCATCAGTCGTTGCTGCAACTCGTCGGCAATGCCCACATCTTGCATCGCCCACGCCATGCAACGCAGCCACTGGTCTCTTTCATTCGACGCGATCGCATAAGGCAAATGCCGCGCGCGCAAGCGAGGATGGCCGAATCGTTCGATGTAGAGGTCAGGGCCGCCCATCCATCCGCACAGGAACCAGAAGAGTTTGTCGCGCGAACTTTCAGTGGACGCGGGGTGCATGGCGCGTATGCCTGCGAACTCGGGCTCGAGTTCCATCAGGTCATAGAACCTGTCGACGAGCTCACGAAGTTTTTTCTCTCCGCCAACGAGTTCGAACGTGGTTTGTTGCGGGGTGTCATTGGTTGTCATGGTGCGAATGATAGCGCATGCACTGTCCATGCGGAATCTCGTTGCCGCGCTTCCATTTCTCGACGATATCGATCGCCTGTTCGAGAGAAATTCGGGCATGCGAGAAGGTGCATGACGCGCAGAAAGAGTGTGCGATTTTTTTGCGAATTCACCGGGCGGTTGATACCACACAACAGCAAGTTTGACTCGCTGCAACCCCTCGTTTGAGCCGACGCAAGCAAACACTACTTAACAAATTCTGTGGTTCTTTAGTGATTACTATTGCCTAAAAGGTAATAACAAATTTGGTCTGCGAAGCACGTTTCATGTCGCCGCGCGACAACGAAAAAGAATCCGGAGCAAGTGCAAGAGTTGTTGTTACCCACCCCTGCGCCACGTTCATGCGCGACGCAGAAAATCGGTAGCCCGCAAGCATACCGCAATCGAGCGCCGATAGTTTGAACCTGGTGCATACGACGACACGCAGAGATGCCATGCGAGACTTGATCATTACAAATTCATCCCGGTTGGAATTCTCGATGCGCCTCATGGATGTACTGGCCCTTGAGCTTGCTGGAGGTCTTGCCAGTCTGATCCACTTTCAGATTCCGTTAAGCGAGACACCGCCTATCCACACGGTACTGCTGCACTTCTGCAGCGCACTCGCCTTCCTCCTCTTCCCGCAACTCGAGCTGTATGGCTCTTGGCGCGGGCGTTCTCTCGCCGACATGTTCCTTCGGCTTGCCGCATCGTGGGGGCTGGTGCTGCTGATCGGGCTGTTCTTCAGCTTCCTGATCCACCATGTCGGCAACGTGTCGCGACTGTGGATGTTCTACTGGTACGCTAGCGGCGTCACCATTCTCGCGGTCTATCGTATCGGTGTGTACTACGGGCTGCGCTATCTGCGTGCGAAGGGACTCAACAACAAGCGCGTCCTTCTTGTCGGATACGGCAGCACAGGTCAGGAAATGCACAAGCGCGCGCTGCAGCAGGACTGGGCCGGCTATGACGTCAAGGCCATTTATGCGGAGGGCGACGATGCCGCGAAGATCGTGGAACCCTCGATCGCCCGTATCCACAGCCTGCAGGAAATCCACGACTACGTCGTCAAGAACCACATTCATGAGATCTGGATCACCTTGCCGCTGATGGCATCGCCGCGCCTGCAGGAAGTGCAGTACCTGCTGCGCAATACGCTGGTCGATATCCGCTGGGTTCCCGACATCCTTGGGTTGCAGATGTTGAGCAATAAGATGGGCAACTTCCTCGGTCTTCCGGTGGTGGACCTGAACCAGCCAATTTCGAGCGGACTGAACGGCATCATCAAAGACATCTTCGACAAGGCATTCGCAGTTGTCGCGCTGGTTCTGCTATTACCGTTATTCATCGTGATCGCAATCCTGATCAAGAAGTCGTCGCCTGGCCCAATCTTTTTCAGGCAACCGCGCCTGGGACTCAACGGCCGACAGTTCAACGTCTACAAGTTTCGCACCATGAAGGTGCATCAAGAGCACGACAAGGTGACGCAGGCGACACGCGACGACCCGCGCGTCACACCGGTCGGTGCATTCCTCAGGCGCACGAGTCTCGACGAGCTTCCGCAGTTCATCAACGTGCTGCTGGGCGACATGTCGGTAGTCGGTCCGCGTCCGCATGCGCTACAGCACAACGAGATGTACAAGAACCTTCTCGAGATGTACATGCTGCGCCACCGCGTGAAACCCGGCATCACGGGCTGGGCACAAATTCATGGTTATCGAGGCGAGACCGACACGGTCGACAAGATGGCCAAGCGCGTGCAGTTCGATCTGCACTACATCCAGAACTGGTCCCTGTGGATGGATGTGCGAATCATCCTCTGGACGGCATTCAAGGGCTGGACCGGTACGAACGCGTACTGACACACGGATTCCTGGAAGCGCGAGAAGCCGCAAACGACGCGGCACCAATGTCTGGCCTATCGCAAATCCGCTTCCACGCAATCGTGTTTGATTGAAGAGGTCAGCCAAACAACTGGCCACATGCGCAAGGACCGCCGACGGCGGCACGAACCCGTCCAGGCGAACTTGCTTTCTTAACCGAAGAAACAGAAAAGAAAACCATGCGCAAGAAAATTACAAAAGCTGTATTTCCCGTCGCCGGACTCGGTACCCGCTTCTTGCCGGCCACAAAGGCAAGTCCCAAAGAGATGCTTTCGATCGTCGACAAGCCGCTCATCCAGTATGCAGTGGAAGAAGCGATCGCCGCAGGCATTACCGAAATGATCTTTGTGACCGGCCGCAACAAGCGCGCGATTGAGGACCATTTCGACAAGGCATATGAACTGGAATCGGAGCTCGAAGCACGCAACAAGCAGCAACTGCTTGAAGTCCTTCGGTGCATCAAGCCTGACAATGTCTCCTGCTTCTATGTCCGGCAGGCAGAAGCCCTCGGCCTCGGACATGCGGTGCTCTGTGCAGAAAGGTTGGTCAACGGCGAGCCGTTCGCGGTCATCCTTGCCGACGACCTGCTCGACGGACAGACACCGGTGATGCAGCAGATGACCTCGCTTTATGAGGAACACGGCGGCAGCGTCATCGGCGTGGAAACCATCGCCCGCGAGCAAAGCCGCTCCTACGGCGTCATCGCCGGCAGTGCCTATGGCGAACGCCTGATCAAACTGCACGGCATCGTCGAGAAGCCGGCTCCGGAAAAGGCGCCGTCAACCCTCGGTGTCGTCGGACGCTATGTCTTCAATCCGACGATCTTCGAGCACCTGCGCGAACTGCGTCCCGGCGCTGGCGGCGAATTGCAGCTGACGGACGGCATCGCCTCCTTGCTGGCCCAGGAGACCGTCCTGGCTTACCAGTTCGAAGGTATCCGCTATGACTGCGGCAGCAAACTGGGTTATCTGCAGGCCACGGTGCAGTTCGCATTGCGTCATCCGGAAGTCCGGGAAGAGTTCCGGTCGTTCCTGCAAAACCTTCCCTTTGGTCACCCTACGCTGCCCCGGCAAGCGGCTGCCGTGCAAGCCCTTGCCGCGGAAGCGATTGCCCTGGCGAGCTGAGGCATGAACATGAAGGATTTTTCCACGACGCGGGCCCCCGCCCCACAACCGATTCCGGCCACGCCTGAGGCAGGCGGCGCGCGCAAGGTTGCGCTCATCACTGGAGTGAGCGGACAGGACGGCGCCTACCTTGCCGAATTCCTCCTCGCAAAGGGATACACGGTGCATGGCCTGAAACGCCGGAGTTCCCGCTTCAACACCGAGCGTATCGACCATCTCTACCAGGGGCCGCAAGAGGAAGAGCGCCGTTTCATCCTGTATCACGGCGACATGACTGACTCCGCGTCGATCATGCGCATCATCCAGGAGACGCAACCCGACGAGATCTACAACCTCGCAGCACAAAGCCACGTCGCCGTCTCGTTCGACGAGCCCGAATACACCGCGAATTCCGACGCGCTCGGCCCGTTGCGCATCCTCGAAACGTTGCGCCGGCTAGGCCTGGAGAAAAAGACCCGCTTCTACCAGGCATCCACGGCGGAGATGTTTGGTCAGTCGAATGCGTCACCGCAGTCGGAGAACACGCCGTTCCGCCCGCGCAGCCCGTACGCCATCGCCAAGCTGTACGGCTACTGGATCACGGTGAACTACCGCGAGGCCTACGGAATGTATGCGTGCAACGGCATCCTTTTCAACCATGAGTCGCCGCTGCGGGGCGAAACCTTCGTCACACGGAAGATCACACGCGGGCTTGCACGCATCGTACTCGACCAGCAGGACTGCCTCTACCTGGGCAATCTGGATGCCAGGCGCGACTGGGGCCACGCACGCGATTACGTTGAAATGCAATGGACCATGCTGCAACAGGAGCAGCCCGACGACTACGTGGTTGCGACCGGCGTTGAACGCAGTGTGCGCGACTTCGTCAACGCCGCCGCGGCGCAGTTCGGAATGACGCTGCAGTGGAAAGGCCAAGGCGTTGAGGAGACGGCAACGGTCGTTGATCCGGGACCGCAGTCGAACGTCAGGGAGGGGCAGGTGATCGTCCGGGTTGATCCGCGCTATTTCCGCCCGACGGATATCGACAGCATGGTAGGCGACGCCGGCAAGGCGCGCGACAAGCTCGGCTGGCAGCCCAGGATCTCGTTCGAAGAGCTTGTGCGCGAGATGGTGCAGTGCGATCTGGAAGCAGCGACAAAGGACCACCTGTACCACGAGCACGACTGCGCGCCGCATCACTACCACTACTGACGCAGCGCATCTGCGCATTCCGGTACATCACGAAAAAGGACGAACATGAACACCAACCTGAACAAACGCATTTATGTCGCAGGCCATCGCGGGCTGGTCGGATCCGCCATCGTCCGATCCCTGCGCAAGCGCGACTACAACAACATCGTGACGCGCACCCATGCCGAACTCGAACTGACCGACCAGCAGCAAGTGCGGAATTTCTTCGCCAACGAGCAGATCGACGAGGTGTATCTCGCCGCGGCCCGCGTCGGCGGCATCCATGCAAACAACACCTATCCGGCCGAATTCATCCATGACAACCTGATGGTGCAGTCGAATGTCATTCACGAGGCATGGCGCGCCGGTGTGAAGAAGCTGCTGTTCCTGGGATCGTCTTGCATCTACCCCCGCTTGGCAGAACAGCCCATCCGGGAGGAATACCTGATGAACGGTGCGCTGGAACCCACCAACGAGCCCTATGCAATAGCAAAGATCGCGGGCATCAAGATGTGCGAAAGCTACAACCGCCAGTACGGCACCGATTTCCGCAGCGTCATGCCGACCAACCTCTACGGCCCCGGCGACAACTACCACCCGGAGAACAGTCATGTCATTCCGGCGTTGATCCGGCGCTTCCATGAAGCAAAAGTGAGCGGCGCAAGCAAGGTTGTCATCTGGGGCACCGGCACACCGCGCCGCGAATTCCTCTACGTCGACGACATGGCCGATGCCTGTGTACATGTGATGAATCTCGATCGGTCCATCTATGAAAAGCACACGACACCCATGTTGTCCCATATCAATGTAGGTACGGGCGAGGACGTCACAATACGGGAAGTTGCTGAAATCATAAAGAAGGTGGTCGGATTCACCGGCGCCATCGAGTTCGATACAAGCAAGCCGGACGGCACACCGCGCAAGCTGATGAACACCGCTAAGCTGACCTCGCTGGGCTGGCGTCCCGGCATGCGGCTGGGCGAAGGCATCAAGGAAACCTATGAATGCTTCAAGGCGGAGTACCAATCCTGATTCCCTCCATCGTTCCTGCCGGGTGATACAGCAAGACACCTGTGACCGCTGTCCCTGTCGCAGTCACAAGGAGATGAGCCCGTCGGTGCATGCGCGGCGTCTCTCCATGCATTCCACGCGGAGAGGCACCGTGTAAGCCCGACTGCCCGTACGACGGCCATGTCCGACGGCGGCGGCACGACGCACCGCCTGACTCGGCCGGCACAGGCACCCGCTCCGGCCTACCGACTCCGCTATTTCTTCGAGCACAACCATGACACCTGCCCTGACACCCGCCGAGGTCTATACCAATCTGCTGGCTGCGCTGTTCCTGATTCCGATCGTCTTCGGTTTCGTCATCAAGGCGCCGCAACTAGTCGTCCTCGGATTCATCGGCGTACTGTTTTCGTTCTCCGACTCCACCTGGGGACAATTGACGACCGAGACGACGGTTTATTCGCGCGGCTCCGGCATGTTCTATTTCTCCCTGTTGAACCTGGTCCTGCTGACCGCCGGCTTTGCCGCCCTGCTGAAGCGTCTTGCCAATCCCCAGGCCCCGCAGCTCGCGCCGCCGATGGGCAAGTATTTCGCTGCCTTTGTGTTCCTGCTTGCCGGGCATGTCGTAGTCGGCCTCATGGAAGGCATCGACCTCAATGTCATCCTTGGCTACAACGGCATTCTCAATGTGCTGAACATGATGGTGTTCATGTACCTGGTGGTCATGGCATTCGACAGCGAGAAAGACACGCAGAAACTCTTGATCGCCATCATCGCGCTGGCCGCTGTCCGCGCGGTATTCGGCGCGGTCCGCTACTTCCTGTTCGACGGCGACACAGCCAATCCCTACCGGAACTTTGAAGGCCTGAACATCAAGATCTTCTACTTCGACATCAGCGACAACTTCGTGGCTGCACTGGGGGCGTTCGCTGCCGCGTGGATGCTGACAGCGCCGGAGGTAAAGCTGTCTTGGTTCAAGCGCGGCCTGCTCTTCGCATTCCTGGTGCTGGAGATCGCTGCAGTCGCGCTTTCCTTCCGGCGCTCGTCGCTGATCGGGCTGGGCCTGATGTTTGCCTTCCTGTTCCTGCGACTGCCGGGAAAGCGAAAGTTCTTCTTCGCCGTTGTCGCCGCTGCACTGCTCGTTGTGGTTGCCACCATCTTCTATGAGCACCGGCTGCAGTTCAACAACAACGAGAGCATCCTCTCGTCGCTGATCTACGACATCGCACCCGATCGCGGCATCCGCAACAGCCGCTTCTACGAGCTCTATGCCGCCGCGCAAAGCATGGACGGCAACTGGCTGTTCGGGCGCGGCTCATGGGGTACGTTCACCGGTGACCGTGAGCGCCTGTCTTATCACGGCGACGACTTCAGCTTTGTGCATAGCGGCTTCGGCCATATCCTGCTCAAGGCGGGGATCGTCGGTTTTCTGCTGTTCACCTGCCTGCTGGCCGCCTACGTCGCGTTTTACATGCGGCACCGGAACCAGCTCTATGGACACGCACGCCTCGTCGCAGACGCGGGATTTGCCGGATTCCTTTTCTGGGTCCCGACCCTGCTCATCGGTACACCGATCATCGAATTCCGCACCATGCTGCTTCTGGGACTATGCCTTGCGATGCCATTCATCGCGGTCGGCATCCGTCACTACCAGGTGCACCGCTACCAATACGATACAAACTATGCTGTTGCGTAATTCGCTCTGGAACCTGAGCGGTTCCGCCGTCCCGATGGTGGTCGCCCTGGCGACCGTGCCGCTGCTGATCGGCGCACTCGGCGTCGAAGGCTTCGGCATCGTCACCATGGTCACCTCGGTGATCGGCTATTTCGGGGTGCTTGACATCAACCTCACCTCCGGCGCGATCAAGTATCTGGCGGAACACCACGCCGCCAACGACCGCCGGCGATTTTCCGAAACCTTCTGGTTCGGGGCGATGTTCTACGGGGCGCTCGGGCTGCTGGGCGCGGTCGCAATCTTTTTTGCATCGGAACTTCTTGTCGGGCGCTTCTTCGAGGTTTCGCCGGAAATGCGCGAGTCGACCATTACGGCATTCCAGCTCGGCGCCATCGGTTTCGCGTTGGCGCAGGCACAGGCCTACCTGCTGGTCGTGCCGCAGTCCCTGCAACGATACGACCGATCCGCGCAAAGCGAGGCGTTCTTCGGCACGCTTGTCAATCTCGCATCCGTCGCCGCCGCGATGGCGGGCACCGGCGTCGTTGGGGTGATCGTCGCACGTTTGTGCGTGTCGGTCATGAACCTGATGTACCTGGTCTGGATGATTCGCAGTTTCCGTCTTGGCCTGGCACCCTGCATGGCCGGCAAGGACGTACGCGCGGCACTGACCTCCTTCAGCGCGTATGCCTACCTGAGCAAGATCGCTTCCACGCTGCACCAGCACGCGGACAAGCTCATCGTCGGTGCAGTCGCCGGTCCGGTCGCCCTCACCTTCTACACCGTACCGGTGACGCTGGCTGGACGCATCCTTGGCCTTACCTATCGGCTGTCCAGCGTGATCTATCCGCGTGCATCGGCGCTGGCCGGCGCCGGCCGTATCGGTGAACTGCGTCCGGTGTACCTCGGCGTCATGCGTTACGTCACCTACATCAATCTCGCGGCGCTCGGCATCATCGTGCTCGCCGGCGACGAATTCCTTCGCCGCTGGGTGGGCCCGGAATTCGTTCAGCAAGGTTATCCGGTGCTGGTCCTGATGACCCTTGCCCTGCTCGCCGACTCCCTGACGAATATTCCGTCGCTGGTCAACGACGCTCTTGGCCATCCCCGCGTCACCGGCCGCTTTGCACTGGCAAACGGCCTGGGTGGGGTGGCAATGGTGTACATCGGCACGACGAGCGGCGGCATCGTCGGCGCGGCAGCTGGTCACCTGCTGTCATCGCTTGTACTGGGTGTCAGCTTCCTGCTGTTCGTGCATGGCCGTACCGTGCCGATCGCATTCGGCGAAACGTTGCGCAACGGCTTCGGCCGCAGCCTGGCTGTTGGCTTCCTCGTCATCTGCGTGCTGGTGCCGGTCAAATGGTTCGTGCCGGATGGATTGTTCGGTACGGTTGCCGTAGTTTCAGCCGCCCTGCTCTCGCTCGCCCTGGCCGGCCTGTTCTTCATCCTCGGCGTCGACGAACGCGCGGCCATGATGGCTGCGGCACGGCGCCTGCGCTCGTGAGGAGGCCATTCATGCGCATACTCATCGTCAGCGAAGATATTCCCTACCCAAACATGGGCGGCCTTGCCAAGCACGCCCTTAACCTTGCGCGTGCGCTGGCGCGCGCAGGGCACGAAGTGGACCTGCTCGGCAGTGACGATCACCCGATCGACGTGTGCGGCGAGGAAGGTCGTTTCGGCGGCCGATTTTTCGGCGAACTGAACGGTCACCACGCGGGATGGAAGGAAATCGGCCTGGGCATGTTCATGCCGCCCAAGCGGCCGTCGATCGCAAAGCACTTTGCGCGCATCATCATGCGGCATGCGGCGAACTATGACGTGGTGCACTACCACGGCCATATTCCCAATGTCGCGCGCTATCTGCCCGCGGACATCAACTTTGTTCAGACGCGGCACGACCAGGGCGGCGACTGTTTCCGCCACACTCGCTTCCGCGACGGTGCCGTGTGCGAATCGGTCGATCCGGCGGAATGCGCCAAATGCATCCATCCCAACCCGAATATCGTGCAGAAGACGGTATCGAAAATAGCGGTCGTGCGCTTCCGGCGCGAAGTTGCCGAAAGCTTCCGCGCACACAAGACGGTTTTCGTTTCCGACATGCTGGCGCGCAATTTCTCCCGGTGTGCCGGACCGGGCAACTGGGGCGTTACCGTGCACAACTTTGCGGACCGGACCGCATTGGAGAAGATCCGGCATGCAGCGTCACTGCTTCCCGCGCGACCGGGGTTCCACGTCTTCATTGCGGCCAAGCTCTATCCGGCCAAGGGCGTCGAACAGTTCCTGACCGTCCTGGCGCCGCGGCTGCCCAAAGACATGCACGTCACGATCGCGGGCGACGGCCCTGACGAAAAGCGCATGCGCGCGCGGTTCGAATGCGACCGGATCGAGTTCCTCGGCTGGTGCGATCCCGACAAGACGCTCAAGCTGGCCTCCGTCGCAAACGCCGTCGTCGTGCCTTCGGTATGGGAAGAGCCGTGTGCGACGACGGTGCTCGAGGGCCTTTTCCTCGGCAAGCCGACCTTCGCCCTGCGGCGCGGCGGCACACCCGAGTTGGCCGCCTACGCAGCCGAGCCCGGCCAGCTCCGATTGCATGACGACATGAAGTCGCTCGTCACGGATCTGGTCACATTCAATCCACGAACACAGTTCGGCTTTGCGCCCGAGGGTCTTGGCTGCGCCGACCGCGCGGCAAGCCAGCTTGTCGAGATCTATCGCTCGCCTCCGGGCCGCGCCATTCGTTGAACGTCTGTTGATAGTTTCAAAAGGTTTTTTCCATGGCACTTACATTTTCTGTCATCACTTGCACCTGGAACAGCGCGACCTACCTGCAAGAATCGGTTGCCTCGGTGCTCGCGCAGGATCACCCGAACATCGAGTACATCTTTGTCGATGGCGGCTCGACCGACGGCACGCTGGAGCAGATCCGCGCGCTGCAGCGGCCGTACCGCCTGCTCGAGAACGTGCGAGGCGGCGTCAGCCGGGCGATGAATGAGGGATTGCGCGCGGCGCGCGGCGAGATCATCGCCTACCTGCACTCCGACGATTACTACCTGTACCCGGACATTCTTTCGCGTGTCGCCCGCCAGTTCGACGCGACCGGCCGGGGCTGGCTGTTCGGACGCACAATGGCCCTGATCGATGGCACGCTGCACCCGGACAATTACGTCGCGCCGCGATTCAGCTACGCCAACCTGCTGCGGGGGAATTTCATTCCGCACCCGGCGACCTTCGTCCGCCGCGACCTCATGCTGCGCGCCGGCGGCTTCAATACCGGACTGAAGTACGCAATGGATTACGACCTTTGGCTGAAGCTGGCAAGGATGGCGGAGCCGGTACAGCTCGATGAACCGCTGGCCGCCTTCCGAGAGCATGAAGGCAGCCTGTCGAGCTCATCGCGCACACGCCTGGCCGCCATGGCGGAAGACTTCCGCGTCCGGCTCGCCTACGCAGGCCGCAACCCGATCGACCTGCTGGGACACTACGCGCGCTACGTCGTGCGCCGCCAGCGCATCATCCACGCGAAAGGACACGCATGAGGAAGCCCGATATTTCGCTGATCCTGGCGACGGTCGGGCGCACCGATGAGCTCGCTCGCCTGTTCGACTCCCTTGCAGCGCAGACCTTTGTGCATTTCGAGGTGGTCGTCGTCGATCAGAACGGTGACGACCGCCTGCTGCCACACCTGGAGCGTGCCCGATATCTCGGCATCACGGTGCGGCATCTGAAGCAAAGCCCGCCCAATCTCGCCGCTGCACGCAATACCGGGATCGAGGCCGCCCGCGGCAAATGGATTGGCTTCCCGGACGATGACTGCTGGTATGCGCCGCGCCTGCTGGAGCGCGTCGTGGCACGCTTCTCACGTAGCGACAAGCCCAGCGGCGTCCTCGTCCGCTGGGTCGAGCAGGATGAGCAGCCCGAGACGCCGGGCGAGCTTTCCTGGGAACGCTCGCGCGCCTTCCGCGACATCCCTGTCAGCTCGATCACCCTTTTCTGCCGCCGTGACCTGTTCAAGAAGATCGGCGGCTTCGACGGGCGACTCGGCGTCGGCCAGTGGTTCGGCGCCGGCGAAGAAACCGACCTGGCGCTACGTGCCCTCAAGGCGGGCGCACGCATCGCCTATGACCCCCTCGGCGAAGTCCATCACGCTGTCAATGCAGAGAAGCCGCAAGCGGATGCGAAGACCCTCACCGCCGTGCGGCACAGGGCGCGCGGCACCGGCGCGCTGTACGCGAAGCACAGGCTTTCGGGCTGGGTCATCCTGCGCGGCCTGGCGGCGCCCCTGCTGCGCCCGATCCTGAAGGGTTCGTTTGGCGCGGATCTGGCGCTCGGTTACGCCACCCTGCGCGGCCGTCTCGACGGATTTTTCGAGTGGCGGCGCAAGCATTCCGGGTTGCCGGCGCACACGGCGGGTACTTCCTCGCCGGTAAAGGAATTGCAGCAATAGGATGAATGCTTCGATAGAAGCAGGACGCAATGATCGGCCGACAACAATTGTTACAAAAGCCCACTCCTGACGTTTCCTCTCTTTGATCTAGCACGGAATGCCGTAACGCAAAGCATTCACAATCTCCTGACCGGACTTGTACCCGTCCCGCGGTGCTTGCGCTGCGGACCAACGGGAGAGGAACGGGCACGCAGGTACAGGCTGAAGCGAAACGATGAACGAACGGACAAACAAGAGAAATCCCCCGAATGCTGTCCAGTCCGCACCGAGGAGCGACGACCGGTCGCCAGATGGTGCGCGCGGGTCTGCGGAAAGCCGTGGCGGCCACCCCGCATCCGCACAGCGCCTCGCGCGAGACTCCGACCGTCTCGCCACGTCGCGGAAGAATCAAACCGCCCGGGTACTGGCTCCGGTCACGGAGCTGCGGCCGCGTACCGCCAGGAGCAAAGGTAATCCGATGCTGCGCATTGCCATGGTCACGAACCATCCGCCGCCCTTCAGGATCCCGATCTACAACGAGATGGCCCGCACGCAGGGCATCGAACTGAACGGCATATTCTGCAGTCCGCGCGAGCCGAACCGGCAATGGGACCTGCCGCCGATGCGCTTTCCGCATGTGTTCCTGAAGGAGCGCTTTGTGCAGCGCGGCTCCAATTTCATTCACAACAATCCCGATGTCTTCCGGGCCCTGAAGCAGATGCAGCCCGACGTCGTGGTGACGACCGGCTTCAATCCGACACACCTGTATGCCTTCGGCTATGCGCTCCTGCGCAGCATTCCGCACGTGCCGATGACCGACGGCACCGACCAGTCCGAGCAGGCCCTGAGCAGGCTCCACAAGACAATACGGCGCCTGGTCTTTGCGCGCTCGCGTGCCTTCATTGCGGCCAGCCATGGCGGCTTGCGCCTGTACCGCACCTACGGCATCGACGGCAATCGCTGTTTCCAGTCCTGCCTGTGTACCGACAACGACGCATTCTCGCAGCCGCATCTTCTGTCCCCCGATCGCAAGCGGTACGACCTGATTTTCTGCGGCCGCATCGTGCAGGATAAGAATCCGCTATTCACGCTCGAGGTCGCGGCCGGCGCCGCACGGCGGCTGGGTCGCAGGGTCAGCCTGCTCTACGTCGGAACCGGCGAACAGGATGCCGCAGTGAGGGAAGAAGCGGCGCGGCAGTCCGAATGGGTGCAGGTCACATTCTATGGGCATGCGTCACAGCTGGAACTGCCGCGCCTGTACGCATCGGCCCGCATCTTCATGTTTCCGACGGTGCACGACGCCTGGGGCGTAGTGGCAAACGAGGCCTGCGCATCGGGGCTGCCCACCATCGTATCGCCCCATGCCGGCGTGGCGGGAGAGCTCGTCGTGGACGGGGAGAACGGATTCGTATGTGAACTTGACCACAGGGTCTGGATGGACCGCGTCGCCCTGCTCCTCACCAACGAAGCGTTATACGACAGGTTCTCGCGTCGCAGCCTCGCCATTGTCGGCAACTACACCTTTGCGCAGGCGGCGAACGGTATCATCGACGCCTGTCGATTTGCCGTGGGTGAGCATGGTTCCGGGAAACTGGGCCCGGTCGGAACGAGGACGGGATAGCCATGGGTTCTTCAGTTGCCGCGTACGAAAACGAGGATCGCACATGAAGATCCTCGTCGCACACAACGCATACCAGCACCGCGGAGGAGAAGATGCGGTGGTTGAGGCTGAAGTCGAGTTGCTGCGCGCCCACGGCCATGAGGTGGAAATCTACCGGCAACACAATGATGCGCTGAAACATATGTCGCCGGCGAAGGCGGCGATCTCCGCAATCTGGTCCCAGGATTCGGCACACGACGTGGAAGCCCTGTGTCATCGCTTCCATCCCGATGTCATTCATGTCCACAACACCTTTCCGCTGATCTCGCCCTCGCTCTACTGGGCAGCGGATGCACTGCACATTCCTGTCGTCCAGTCGTTGCACAACTTCCGGCTGCTGTGCCCGCAGGCGATTTTCCTGCGCGATGGCCGCATCTGCGAGGACTGCATCGGAAAATTGCCGTGGCGGTCGGTGACACGCAAGTGCTACCGCGAGTCGGCCGCGCAGTCCGCCGTGATCACGACGATGCTGGCCACACACCGCGCGCTCGGCACATTCCGCAACCGCGTCACCCGCTACATCGCGCTCAATCGCTTTGCACGCAGCAAGTACATCGAGGGCGGCCTGCCCGTGGATCGCTTCCGGATCAAGCCCAACTTCGTATCGTCTCCCGCGAGCCCGTCCTGGGATGGCCGCAACGGCGGCTTGTACGTCGGCCGCCTGTCGTCCGAGAAGGGACTGCACATCCTCGCGGAGACGGTCCGAATGAACAGGGACGCACATATCGAGGTCATCGGCGGCGGCCCGATGGAGCCACTTGCGAGGGAAGCCTTTGGCGAACGCTATCTCGGCTACCGTGCGCTCGACGACATCATGCAACGCATGGGTCGCGCGCAATTCATGGTACTTCCCAGCATCTGCTACGAAAATTCGCCGCGCACGATCGTCGAAGCATTTTCCTGCGGACTGCCAGTCATCACAAGCCGTCTCGGCGCCCTTGCCGAGATCGTGAGGGATGGCGTGACCGGCCTGCTGTTCCAGCCTGGAGACCCGAAAGACCTTGCGGAGAAGATTGCCTGGGCACAAGCGCATCCCGAGCAGATGGTTCGCATGGGACAGGCTGCACGTGCCGAGTACGAAGCGGAATACACTCCCGAACGCAACTATGAAATGCTGATGGACATATATGACGACGCTATCACAACCATACGCAGAAACCGTCACGCCGCGTAAGGGCGAGGCGGTTCTCGAAGCCTTCATCGATGCCTTGACCTGGGACGAAGCCATCACCCGGATCACGCAGTGGGGACGTGCGCATGAATCACGTTACGTGTGCATCTGCAATGTGCATTCTGTTGTCACCACAACGAGTGACGTCGAGTTCAAGATCGCGGTGAACAACGCGGACATGGCGACGCCGGACGGAGCGCCAGTCGCGTGGGCGCTGCGTCGGCTCGGTTTTCCCGGTCAGGAACGCATCAATGGTCCCGACCTGATGATGAAGTATCTCGAGCATGCCGAGCGCATCGGCCAGTCGGTGTTCTTCTACGGCAGTACGGAAAGCACCCTCGCACGCCTGAAGGTCGCCCTGGCCGGCCGCTTCCCCGGCTTGCAGATCGCCGGCACATACTCTCCGCCGTTTCGCCCGCTGTCGCGCGAAGAGGATGAGGCCGACGTGCGCATGATCAACGACTCGGGCGCGAACGTCGTCTTCGTCGGATTGGGATGCCCGAAACAGGAAAAGTGGATGGCCGACCATCGCGGCCGCGTCAACGCGGTGATGGTCGGCGTCGGCGCTGCCTTCGACTATCATGCCGGCGTCATCAAACGGGCTCCCCTCTGGTGGCAGCGCAACGGGCTGGAATGGCTATACCGTCTCGGATCGGAGCCCCGCCGTCTGTTCAAGCGCTACATGATTACGAATACCCTCTTCGTGATCGGCCTGATCCGGCAGTTCGTGACATCCAAGCTGTCTGTCAGCCAAGCATGAGCGCCGGGCTTGCCTCCGGCAGCCGGTCGGAAGCCGGAGGACGTCCGCAGCACGCGGCCGAACTTACCCTCATTCCGTCACCGGCGACTGATCGGTACCGCCAGGACATCGATGGCCTGCGCGCCATCGCCGTCCTGGCGGTCATCGCCTTCCACGCGAACTCCGCACTCGTCCCGGGTGGCTTCGCCGGGGTCGATGTGTTCTTCGTGATTTCCGGCTTTCTCATCACCGGTCTGCTGTTCAACGCGCTGGAGCGCGGCACGTTCAGCTTCGCGGAGTTCTACGCACGGCGGATCAAGCGGATCTTCCCGGCTTACATCGCGGTATCCCTGGTGACGCTCGTCGTCTCCTCCTGGCTGCTCATCCCGAACGATTACATCTTCTACACCACCTCGCTTGCCGCCTCGTGGGCCTTTGTATCCAACGTCTTCTTCTCGATGCTGAGCTGGGGCTACTTCGGGCAGCGGACGGAGGAATTCCCGCTGCTGCATACCTGGTCGCTTTCCGTCGAGGAGCAATTCTACTTCCTGTTCCCGGTGCTCCTGATCGTGCTGTTCCGGCGATTCCGCAAGCATATGGTCGCGGTACTGGCAATCCTCGGCGTTGCGCTGGCCGCGGTCTCGCAGTGGAAGACCGGCGAGATCAAGTCCTATTTCCTGCTGAGCTCACGCGCGCATGAACTGATCGTCGGCGCGCTCACATTCTTCGCCTTGCGACACCTCCCTGCCAAACCGGGGCGCCTTTCCGCGCTGGCCGCAACAATCGGGATCATGCTCGTATTCGGCTCCTTCCTGTTCATCAACAAGGAGCTGCCCTTCCCTGGCATCAACTCGCTATTCCCCTGTATCGGCACCGCCCTGGTGATCTATGGCTGCCGCAGCGACAATCTGGTCAGCGGCTTCCTGACGACACGGCCGATGGTGGGAATCGGGCTGATCTCGTATTCCCTGTACTTGTGGCACTGGCCGATCTTCGCCTTCCTGAAATACCGCCAGATCGAACTGACGTTGCCTGTTGGGGCCGCAGCGGTTGGCCTGGCGTTCGTGCTCGCTTACCTGACCTGGAAGTTCATCGAAACGCCCCCGAGGCACAATCCGGCGCTCGGATTCCGCCTTGCCTTTGTCCGCCTGTACGCAGCGCCGGCGGCGCTTTTCATGAGCGTCGGCCTGCTTTCCTATGTGACGGAAGGTATCCCGCACCGCTATTCCGATGACATGCGCGAACTGATCTCGAGCTACTCCTTCGAGCGGGACCTGACGCGCTCCTGTTCGGTCCGGGCCGAGGACTACAAGACGGTGACGCTGGATTACCTGATGACACACTGCGCGTTCGGCGCGACGGAGCCGCAAAAGGCGCGGGTATTTTTGATGGGCGACTCGCACGCCCACCACTTCAAGCCTTTCGTCGACCGTCTTGCACAGGATGCGGGCATGAAGGCGGTCTATCACGTCCAGGGCGGCTGTTTCCCGACCGAGCTGCAGGTCACCGACAGGCATCCGGAGAATGGCCCGGATACCTGCCAGCGGCGCAATGCGGATTTGCTGCAACTCGTCGGACACTTCGATTACGTCGCGCTTGCCGGATTTTGGGCATCCGAACCGGAGCGCGACCTGGAAAAGGAACTGCGCCACGTCGTGGATACGATCGTCAAGGCGGGTGCGACGCCGGTCATCTTCAAGGACAATCCCTTCCATGAACCCGACTTGTCGCGCTGTGTGCTGTACAAGAAGCGCGGCTGGATGGATGCTGGCGCGAATTGCCATATTCCGCATGACGTCGCGTTCAAAGCGCAGGCCGAGTACGACGCGATCATCGACCGCATGCAGGCCGACTATCCGAAGACCATGGTCATCGATCCGAAGCGCATCATGTGCAATGACGCTGAATGCGTAACCCATGTGGCCAATACGGCGCTCTACAAGGACGCCAATCACATCAATACGCGTGCCGCACAACTGCTTGCCGATTGGTATATCGCCCGGGTCGGCAATCCGCTCTCAGCCCAGGGCGGCGCTTCCAAGGATCCCCGCTAGAGCGAGTTGACAACGCATGCAAGGGGCCGATCTTGGCTCCCTTGCATGCGTCGGCAAATCGCGCTATGGGATCAAGAGGCATCGTGCGCCGATAGCACCCGCTTGTAGCCACTTGCCGGCGCTTCCCCAGCCGTCCATAGCGTGCGCGCGGCCAACTGCTCGTTGTTCAGGCGATCCGGCATGGCGACGTGCCGTGCGACATGTCCCAGGAAGGCATCGAGGTCGTGCCATGCATTGAGCTCGTCGATCTGCTTCGAATGTCCCCACAGATGAAAGGTGCCGCCATAGCGGCATGCATGGTCGAACATCGAATACAGACGCTTGATCCAGTTGTCGTGCGCAATGGACAGGCGCAATCCTTCCAGACGCCTGTGCCACGCGCCCGAGCCGACAAAGTTACGGATATAGACGGCGCGGTCATGCGGATAGAACTGCAGCGTGGTCGGCATTTCGTACTGCCTGTGACCGGTATCGAAGCACAAGTTCATCGTCGTACGCGCGTAGCCGAAACCGCACGCCTTGACCAGGTTGACGTCGCGCCGGCTGTACCTGCCGCCGGGATAGCAAAAGCCGTTGACCTGAGTGCCGAGCAAGTCTTCCAGCAGCTTCTTGCCATCGGCAATCTGATGATAGGCCTGCCAGATGTCGATCCTTTTCAGGTACCGATGGTCCCGCGTGTGCGAACCGATCTCGAAGCGCCGGCCGAGTTCGCGGATCTGCACGTCGTTGATCACCGGATCTCCCTCGCAATTCCTGATCGGAATGAAGAACGTGCCGTTCAGCCCGTGCTTGTGCAGGAGCTCGGCGGTCTTCATATCCGACGGATGCCCGTCGTCGATCGAGCACGTAAAGACAGGGCCCATCATTTACTCCACCTCAGTATCTTGAATCCCATTGATTAGCTGCGCAGTCTGCTCCGTCCGAGTGTTCCGGCGTCAGGCCGCTTCACGGAACTTTCCAGGTTCGCCGGAGGCCAGCGCCGAGCGGCAGGCGTCCACCACGCCTTGCGCGGCATGGTCGAAGGTGTACTTCTTCACCAGCGCCAGGCTGCGGCGGGAGAAGAGTTCCCATTTCCCCTGTTGGGCAAGCAGCGTTGCCGCATGTTCCGCCCAGCGCGCCACATCGAGGAGGCAGACATGGCCGTTCTCGCCTTCGATCACCAGTTCGCCGGCGACACCGGCGTGAGGCGAAACGATCACCGGCAATCCCGCTGCACACGCCTCGTTGGCCACCACCCCCCATACATCGGCGTGGGTGGGGAACAGGAAGATTCGTGCAGACCGGTATAGTCCGGGCAATTCTTTCTGCAAGGCGAACCCATGAAAGTGGGCTTCGACCATATCGGTCATCTGGCGCGCGGCCTCTTTTAGCCGTTCTTCCTCGCTACCCGATCCCGCAAACACGATGCGCGTCTTTCGTCCCAGGCGGCGCGCCGTTTCCAGCGCGACCTCCAGCGCGAACATCGGCCCCTTCTCAGGCACGAGACGGCCCGAAAAGATGAAGTCGAACTTCGGCCCGTCCGGCTCCGGCGTGTTTTGATAGGCATCGTTGTCGATGCAAAGGTAAGACTTGAAACAGCGATCCCTGGACACGCCGTAGCTTTCAAACAGCCTTTGTCCGCCCATGCTCGCCGACAGGAAAGCCTGCGAGCGCGCGTACACGATTCGGCGCACGAACTTATGCACCCTGCTCAACCCCAGCTCGGACTCGTAGGTGCCGTCCGTCAGCGGCACGTGTGGAATGCCTTTCATCCATGCATAGGCAAATGCATACAGTTGTGTCGGATTGAGACCGTCATTGACAATCACATCGGGTGCGAAGCGCCTGAGCGCCAGGACCACATCCGGATTGTTGTGGATATAGCGGCCCTTGACGGTAGAGATGCGCTCGCGCAGAAAGCAATGATCGAACTCGAACGGCGGCAAGTCCCAGTTCCTGTTCGGCTCGCGCCGTGCGCAGAAAATGACCTGCAGCGTAATTCCAGGCGAGCGGCCTATGCGCTGGAATACGGGAATACGGTATGGCGGTGGCTCATTCGTGACGATGGCGAGTCTTGTCATGGGCTAATCTTATTGTTTGCGACGTGGCGAAAGATGACGTAAATCATAGAAAGCCCGGAACATGCTCAAATCGAAGCCGAGACAATTCTTGCTGGAAAGACGCTGTCGCGTCGTTGACAACACAGGCGGCGGAACACATCGATTGCGAACATGATGTGTTCGCTCCTTACCCCAAAAGTGTATAGGTCACGATACAAAGCCTTGCTGACGCGCGTCATACTCCGCCCATATAGTGATCGACGCCGCACAAGCCGCATGTCGTGCGAATAAAAAAAAGGCCAGCTGGAAAGCTGGCCTTCAAGTTTCGGTTTCCCGAAACGCTCAGTCGTCAATTCTTGAATGCATCTGACGCAGAGTGGTCATGCAGGGTTTACTTGAAACGCCATGCGCGAATGTAGTTGACCTCGTAGGAGTTCTGCTTGCCTTGCGGGGTCGAATCGTCCGGTGTGCCCGAGGCGCTGCCGTACCACAGGTCCAGCATCAGATACATCGGATCGTTGAAGGTGGTGTTCAGCACCAGCACTTCACGGCCGTCGAAGTAGTAGGTCTGCTTGTTCGGCTCCCACTTCACTGCGTACTTGTGGAAGCCTGCGGACAGATCCGTACCGGTATCGTACTGGCGGGTGCCGACCAGTTCGTTCGGGCCCTTCCAGACGGTCGGTGCATAGGCAGTCGGGTGAGCAATGCCGTTCGCATCGTTGTAGCCCCACGGTGCTGCGCCGCCTGCATATGCTTCCATCACGTCCATTTCCGGACGGCGGTCGCCGATGTGGTTGAACAGCCAGAACGCGGGCCAGGTGCCCTTGCCCACCGGGAGCTTGGCTTCGATTTCGAAGTAGCCGTAGGTCTGGTAGTACTTGCCGTCGGTGTCGATGGTGCGGTTGAAGAACCGGCCATTGGCGTCGCGCTGCGGCCAGATTTTCAGCTTGCCGTCTTCGACCGTATAGTTCTTGGTCGGATTGGACGACTCGTACCAGATGTGGTCGTTCCACACGCTGGTGTTGAAGCCGTTGTTGAATTCATCGGCGAAGGTCAGCTCATAGGCGCTGGCATTCTGGCCGAATGGAGTCGGGGCTGCACCGCCTGCCGCCGGTTCCTGTGCCGGCGTCGAAGGCTGCTGTACCGGAGTACCCGTCTTCGATACTTCGCATGTCTTCGGCACGCCTACAGCCGGATCGCCGAAAACAGCATTGTTGCATTCAATGGTGCCGGCCGCGGTGCGGGTGGTCCACTTGTCGCCTGCGCCGTAACGCACTTCCTTCGTGCCGGTGAAAGAACAGGTGCCGTATTCCGCCGCGCATTGGGACCAGGCGGATTCCGGTGCGACAGTTGGTGTCTCTGCCGGAGTGCCGGTCGTCGGCGTAGCGATGGAACTTTCGGAAGATGCCGTGCCATTGCCCTGTGCAGCAGACGCTGCAGCGCCCTGGTTAGTAGTGGAAGGTGCGCCAGCATCGGTGCCGCCACCGCCACCGCCGCAAGCAGCAAGCAGAACTGCGGCTGCACAAGAGAGCGCGGTGATCGAGAAGCGTTGAACGGACAATGTTTGCATGGGAGTCCCCTTTCTTCAGAAGTTGGGCCGATCATTCTCATCGGCAAGCTTTCATCAGAGCATTGACCCTGAGAAATGGTTCCACAAAAAAACTACACTCCGCAGAAAATTTCTTGTGATCACTTGCGTATGGTGTGAACTTGGAATACGCAATTCGCAACACAAACGGACAGAGACATGCAAAAAAGAAAAGGGCCGGCACAATGGCCGGCCCTTTCGAGGCGTGAAGGCTTGACGAGGTATTAGTTGAACTGCCAGGCGCGCACGTAGTTGACCTCGAACGAGTTCTGCTTGCCCTGCGGTGTCGAATCGTCCGGCGTGCCGGAGGCGCTGCCGTACCACAGGTCCAGCATCAGATACATCGGGTCATTGAAGGTGGTGTTCACTACCAGCACTTCCTTGCCGTCGAAGTAGTAGGTCTGCTTGTTCGGTTCCCACTTCACTGCGTACTTGTGGAAGCCGGCGGACAGGTCCGTGCCGGTGTCGTACTGACGGGTGTCGACCAGCTGACCTTCCTTGTCGCCCTTCCAGACGGTCGGCGCGTAAGCCTGCGGATGCGCGACACCGTTGGAATCCTTGAAGCCCCACGGCGCTTCGCCGCCAGCATACGCTTCCATCACGTCCATTTCCGGACGGCGCTCATTGATATGGTTGAAGAGCCAGAATGCGGGCCAGGTGCCTTTGCCGACCGGGAGCTTGGCTTCGATCTCGAAGTAGCCGTAGGTCTGGTAGTAGTTGCCGTCGGTGTCGAGCGTGCGGTTGAAGAACTTGCCCGATGCATCGCGCTGCGGCCAGATCTTCAGCTTGCCATCTTCCACCGCGTAGTTCTTGGTCGGATTGGACTTCTCATACCACATATGATCATTCCAGAGGCTGCTGTTAAGACTGTCGAACTCGTCAGAGAAGGTCAGCTTATATTTGCTCGCATCCTGGCCGAACGGCGTCTTTGCATCGGCCGCGGGCGTTGCTTGAACAGCCTGTGGAATGGTGGTTGCCGGAGTTGCACCTGCGCTGGCCGAGGTCTCGGCGGCAGTGGTAGCGTGAACGGTTGCTGCGTCAGCTGCGTCGGCTCCGCCGCCACCGCCGCCGCCACATGCGATCAGAACAGTTGTAGAGGCACAACACAGTGCGGAAATTGCGAATCGGTGGAAAGCAAGTTTAAACAATATAGTTTCTCCTGTTTCGAATTGATGGTAGCCAATTATTCTTCATGGCAAGCGCTGTTAGGAGCTTACCGCTCGGAAAATGGTTCCGGGAAATTTCGAAACTCAGGAGAAATTTTCCGTTCTGTGGCGCAACGGATAACGATTTCGTTAGTCGTTTTTCAGGAACAACGAAAAATCTGTCAATTGAACAATGACGAAGGAGAAAGTAATCACGGAAATAAAGGCCACGCGCGAAAAATGCTCGGAGATAAACTCCCGGCGCCGTCGTGTGCAGGCTGTCCTTATTGAATTGGCAGCATGATCGAAAGCCTGAAAACTGGAGGAATAAACATTCCTGAGTCCCATATTCCTGATATAGCCGTGCCACTCTGGCAATGACATCATCAGGGGAAGTGCTTTTCTATTCGTCAGACATCACATAGATATCAGTAGACCAAGGCAAGCAGCCAATTCAAATTTGCAAACATGGACGAACAGAATCTCGTATCACGTCGAAAATTTCTTGCCCTTTCCTTAGCCAGCGTAGGGCTGCTTTCTTTGGGCACTCCTGTTCCAGTTAGCGCAGCCGCTCTCTTGGTCGCAAATGTCACAGGACTTTACACGGTCAAAGTAGCGAAAATCGCCAGGCCTGCCAGTACGGCAGAGATATCCAAGTTGGTCAGTACCTGGGCTGGCCGGATTGCAGTCGGTGGTGGTCGATACAGTATGGGCGGTCAAGTTGCCATCCGTGACGGGATGCATCTTGATATGCGCAGCATGTCCCGGTTGGTATGGTTAAAGCCGGAAGCACGCATCATTCGAGTGCAAGCCGGCATGTGTTGGCGCGATCTTCAAGAGATCATTGACCCACATAACCTTGCAGTAAAGACCATGCAAAGTTATTCCAATTTCACAGTAGGCGGTTCGGTCTCGGTCAACGCTCATGATCGTTATGTCGGAAATGGCCCTATCTGCAATTCAGTTCGATCGCTTCAGATCGTTCTGGCAGACGGGACGATCGTTGAGGCGAATAGAAATGAGAACCGCGAAATTTTCCGAGCAGCTTTTGGCGGCTATGGGGCAGTCGGTGTCATTGCTGAAGTGGAATTGGATCTGGTTGAGAACGTCCGGATGGAGAGGATGGTGGAAATGGTTCCGCTTGATCAATACCCAGACTACTTCAAGAAAAAGATCGAATCCAACGCTGTCAATATTCTGCACAACGCTGACCTTGTTCCCCCATTGTTCGATACGCCAGTGGCAGTTACCTGGAGGGCAACATCGAAACCGCTTACTGAGTTCAATCGGCTCATTCCAAAGGGCTTGTCGTATGGGACGGAGCAAACCATGATCTGGGCGGCAACAGAGTTGCCGGGTGGCGCCACGCTTCAGAGGGATATCATTCGGCCACTACTTCAGGGCAAGCCGGTCGTGAAGTGGCGCAATCATGAGGCGAGCCTGGATGTCGCAGCACTGGAGCCGCGCACCCGGGCAATATCAACATACGTACTTCAAGAATACTTCATCCCTGTTCGAAACTTCGTCCCCTTTTCCAAGGGGATGGCATCCATACTGCAGAAATACGATGTTGAAGCTTTGAACATTTCGATCAGACATTCTCCGGCCGACAGTCTGTCAGTCCTTCCCTGGGCCAAAGAGGATGTGTTCTCCTTTGTTTTGTACTATAAACAGCGCACCTATCGTAAGGCGCAACGGGACGTTGGAAAGTGGACGCGTGCAATGATCGATTTGGCATTGGCCAATGACGGACGCTACTATCTTCCGTACCAACTACACGCGACGGTAGAACAATTCAGCAAAGCGTATCCCGAGGCCAGTCGGTTTCGAAAGATTAAAAGTTCGGTAGATGCTCATAACAAATTCACGAATGAATTATGGGACAAGTATCTAACCCCGGCCTGACGCAAAATCGCATGGTACCCGTCTCGATGCCAACCGAAGCATTGCAGGGACCTCGTCATCTACACTGAATTTCAAGAACAAAAAAGGCCAGCGTTTCCGCTGGCCCCAATCACCCCGCTCATCGCGGAAGGTGCTCGAAACGTGCAAGCCTCATCACCCTGCCGAGGCTTGCGTCATCCCTGATTACTTGAATCTCCACGCACGGATGTAGTTGACCTCGTAGGAGTTCGACTTGCCTTGCGGGGTCGAGTTGTCCGGTGTGCCCGAGGCGCTGCCGTACCACAGGTCAAGCATCAGATACATCGGATCGTTGAAGGTGGTGTTCAGCACCAGCACTTCACGGCCGTCGAAGTAGTAGGTCTGCTTGTTCGGCTCCCACTTCACTGCGTACTTGTGGAAGCCTGCGGACAGATCCGTACCGGTATCGTACTGGCGGGTGCCGACCAGTTCGTTCGGGCCCTTCCAGACGGTCGGTGCATAGGCAGTCGGGTGAGCAATGCCGTTCGCATCGTTGTAGCCCCACGGTGCTGCGCCGCCTGCATATGCTTCCATCACGTCCATTTCCGGACGGCGGTCGCCGATGTGGTTGAACAGCCAGAACGCGGGCCAGGTGCCCTTGCCCACCGGGAGCTTGGCTTCGATTTCGAAGTAGCCGTAGGTCTGGTAGTACTTGCCGTCGGTGTCGATGGTGCGGTTGAAGAACCGGCCATTGGCGTCGCGCTGCGGCCAGATTTTCAGCTTGCCGTCTTCGACCGTATAGTTCTTGGTCGGATTGGACGACTCGTACCAGATGTGGTCGTTCCACACGCTGGTGTTGAAGCCGTTGTTGAATTCATCGGCGAAGGTCAGCTCATAGGCGCTGGCATTCTGACCATAGGGGCTGACGGTCGTCGGCGAAGGCGCCGGTGCAGGTGCTGGCGCCGGTGCGGGCGAAGGAGCCGGCGCAGGTGCAGGCGACGGAGATGTCGTGCTGCTGGAGTACTCGCAAACCTTGTTCGCACCGGGGTACGGATCACCGAAGACCGAATTGTTGCATGCAATCGATCCGGTCGCCGTGCGTGTCGCCCAGCGGGTACCGAGACCGTAACGCACTTCCTTCGTGCCGGTGAACGTACAGGTGCCGTACTCTGACGCGCAGCGGGTCCAGGAAGGAGCCGGTGCAGGCGCCGGTGCAGGTGCCGGCGCAGGAGCAGGCGCCGGAGCTGGTGCAGTGGTCGTATTGCCGTATTCGCAAACTTTGTTCGCGCCGGGATAAGGATCGCCAAAGACCGAGTTGTTGCAGGCGATCGAGCCGGTGGCAGTGCGCGTCGCCCAGCGGGTCCCGAGGCCGTAACGTACTTGCTTTGTGCCGGTGAACGTGCAGGTGCCGTACTCAGATGCGCATCGGGTCCAGGACGACGGTGCGGGCGCAGGAGCGGGTGCAGGTGCCGGGGTCGTTACCGCGTAATCGCACACCTTGTTCGCGCCGGGATAAGGGTCGCCGAACACCGAGTTATTGCAGGCGATCGAGCCGGTCGCGGTACGGGTTGCCCAACGTGTGCCCAAGCCGTAGCGAACTTGCGTCGTGCCGGTGAAGTTACAGGTGCCGTATTCAGAAGCGCAGCGTTGCCAGGTGACCGACGGTGAAGGAGCCGGCGCCGGCGCAGGAGCCGGCGCGGGTGTTGGGGCGGGTTCGGTATTCGCGACCTCGCACACCTTGTTGGCGCCAGGATAAGGATCGCCGAAGACCGAGTTGTTGCATGCAATCGATCCGGTGACGGTGCGCGTTGCCCAGCGATCGCCGAGCCCGTAGCGGACCTGCTGCGTACCGGAGACGTTGCATGTTCCATATTCGACAGCACAACGCGTCCAGCCGGTGATAACGGTGGACTCCGGCATTACAACGCCGGCAGAGGTTTGTGTGCCGCCCGCAATTTCTGCGGAGTCGGTTGAGCCGCCGCCGCAGGCGGCAAGGAGGACGGCAGCGCAGGCACTGGACAGCGCCGCCATGGAGAAGTGGTGGAAAGATGAGTTCGACAAGGTAGCCTCTAATGAAACGATTGCCGCCACCATTGACGAGCGGCAAGAGTTTCTTAAGAGCATTTCCGGTCAGAAATGGTTCCACCGAGAGTAAGGATTTTTGAAAGTGTTACGTTTTGTTGCAGATGGGCATGCAAGGATGGCAAGCGAGAGGCACTTGGCGAGAGCTCTCGCGGGGGCTGCGTCGCTCCCCGCGGCGGAAGGTTTGAAGGACTTTTCTTATTGCCTGCATCTTCGCTTTAGCCGAATTTCGCGAGCGAGATCACGGCTTTTCCAAGCCTTGGCGAAGTATCGCGTCACAATCGAGTTGTTCTGCAGGTCTCGATACAAAAACATCAACCCGGGTCGCGATTCTTGAATTGCCACGCGCGGATGTAATTCACTTCGAACGAGTTGCCCTTGCCCGTCGGCGTGCTGTCGTCCGGTTCGCCGCTCGAGCTGCCGAACCACAGGTCAACGATGATGTACATCGGATCGGTCATGTTGGCTTCGACGAAATAGGTTTCCTTGCCATCCAGGTAGAAGGTGACCCTGCCCGGCTCCCACTTCGCCGCGTACTTGTGGAACTTGGCCGACAGGTCCGTGCGTGCATCGTACTGGCGCGTGCCGGCGGACACGCCCTCATCCAGCCAGACGGTTGCCCCGTAGGCCGTAGGACGCGCGACGCCGGCGTCATCGGTGTAGCCCCAGGGATCGATACCTCCGGGGTAGGCCTCCATGATGTCGATTTCCGGACGCCGGTTGCCCGGATGGGCGAACAGCCAGAACGCCGGCCATGTGCCCTTCCCCCTGAGCAGCCTCGCTTCCATTTCGAAGTAGCCATACTTCTGTTCGAACTTGCCGTCGGTATCGAGGGTCCGGTTGAAGAACTTCCCGGTCGCATCGCGTTGCGGCCAGATCTTCAGCAAGCCTTTTTCAACGGTGAAGTTCTTTGTCGGATTGGGTTTCTCATACCAGATGTGGTCATTCCAGACCGCTGGATTGAAGGTGTCGAATTCTTCGGAAAACGTGAGCACGTAGTCGGACGCCTTCTGGCCGAACGGCACTTTGGCGGGTGCACTGCCGGCACGCTTTGACTTCGCCGCCATGGCCAGCGTGCGCTCATCGAAGTACGACTCTTCGCCACAGGCTGCGAAACCGGCAGCGGCAAAGGCGCAGAGCAGCGTGAGATGGATAAGATGTTTTTTCTTTGGCATTGGTCGACTCCCTTGATGTCGGCGGCTGGCTCAGCCTGGCCGGTAACCCTCCGGGTTCATGCTCTGCCAGCGCCAATGGTCAGCGCACATCTCGGCCAGTCCTTTCTTCGCGCGCCAGTCGAGCCGGTTCCACGCATTGGCCGGATCGGCATAGCACACTGCGATGTCGCCGGGCCGCCGTCCCACGATCTGGTACGGCACCTTGCGTCCGCTGGCGGCTTCGAAAGCACGCACCATTTCGAGCACGCTGTATCCACGTCCGGTGCCAAGGTTGAGCGTAAAGCTGCGCCCGGAGCGGAACAACTCCGCAAGCGCTGCGAGATGTCCGCGTGCGAGATCCACTACATGGATGTAATCGCGCACGCCCGTCCCGTCCGGCGTCGGGTAGTCGTTGCCGAACACCGACAGCTTGTCGCGCCGTCCGACGGCGACCTGTGCGATGAAGGGCATCAGGTTGTTGGGGATGCCGCGCGGGTCCTCGCCGATCAGTCCGCTTGGATGTGCGCCGGCCGGATTGAAGTAGCGAAGCGATCCGATGGCCCATGATGCATCCGATGCGCCAAGATCCTCCAGAATCTGCTCGACCATCAGCTTCGAGCGGCCGTAAGGATTGGTGGTCGACAGACGAGCCGACTCGTTGATCGGTACCGATTCCGGATCGCCGTAGACGGTCGCCGAGGAGCTGAACAGAAACTTGTATACCCCGGCCTCGCCCAATGCCTTCAGCAGGGTCACCGAGCCGCTGACATTGTTTTCGAAATAGTCGAGCGGCCGGGCAACCGATTCACCGACTGCCTTGAGCCCGGCAAAATGGATCGCTGCATCGATGCGGTGCGTGCGCAGGACGGCAGTCATCGCAGCATGATCCCGTACATCGGCCTCATAGAACGGAACGACATGACCTGTGATCTGCTCGACGCGTGCGAGCGATTCAATGGAACTGTTGCACAGATTGTCGACGGCCACCACGGCGTAGCCCGCACTGAGCAGCTCGACGCAGGTATGCGATCCGATGTAACCGGCGGCGCCGGTCACCAGGATGGTTTGGGGACTTGTCATGCAGCGATGCTCCGGTAAGGTGGGAAGGCATGGCGCCGGGCAGTCAGGCGTCTTCCTGCGGCCGGCGCACGCTACCCGGAGAATGGCGGTTCGTCACTGCCATCCGTCCGGGGAAATGCGGATGCACTATCCGGCTGTCTCTACGCCGCCTCCATCGCCAAAGGGCTGGTGGAGTTGCGGACTTCCCGCACGAGATGCTCCGACAGCCGGAATGCCAGCGCAGCGAGCGTGATGGTCGGGAAGTTTGCACCGGCGGTCGGGAACACCGAGCTACCCGCCACAAACAGGTTGGACATGCCATGCACCTTGCAGTTACGGTCGACCACACCGTACTTCGGCGAATCGTGCATGCGCGTGGTCCCCATGTGGTGCCAGGTTCCCTCCAGGTCGGACGGCCACTTCCGGCCTTCGAGCGGTGCATCGAGTTCCACCTTGGCGACGCCGCTGCGGCGCATATCGTCGGCCAGGATGGCCAGCGTGCGGTCGAAAGTGCGCTTCACCTTCGACGTCAGTCGCCAGTCGACCCGAACGCGGTTCATGCCCAACTGGTCCTTTTGCGACGGCGACAGCATCACGCGGCTGTTCGGATCCGGCTCCGGTTCCACGATCAGCTGGAACTTGACACCCTTGATCAGCCAGCGCGGCTGGAACAAGCGCGTATAGCCGTAACCCAGTGTATCGAGCGGATGCGTGACCATCGTCAGAAGGTCCTTGCCCAGGTTCCAGTCCTCCTGGTCCTTCTGCAACATCGCCTGCTTGATGCGGAACAGCGCCTGCGCGCCTTCGCTGCCTTCGCCGGGGAAGACCGAGTTGAACCAGACGCGCGCGTTGAGGATGCCCTCTTCCTGCAGTACTTCCGGCGTCAGCGCGAACTGGTGGGCGACATGCGTGCCATGCGCCGAAACCGCCGCATTCATGTAGTGGTACTTCACGTCGGACAGCTTGTTGCGCGCCCACTCGTCGGTGAAGCGGATGCTGCCGGTGATCAGGCGGGGATGGTCCATGAAGAACCGGCCGACAAGATCATTCCCGTTGCCGAGGCCGCACGGCTGCACCTTGTTCGACGCCAGCAGCAGGCGTGCGTTTTCAATGCCGCCGGTAGCCAGCACGTAGTGTTTGGCCACCACTTCGATGTACTTGCCGGTCAGCGTGGCGACCTGGATGCGCGTGACATTCTGCGCCGAACTGTCGGTGTCGATGTTGGTTGCGTTGGCGTAGAGGTAGACACGGATGCGTTTCGAACGCTTCAGTGTCTCGCGATACAGCTTTCCGAAGCGGGCCGGCGGACTGAACTGCGAGATCGTATCGCGGATTTTTCCCGTGACGAGAGGCATGCGGCGCACGTCGGGCCGGCCGATCGAGCGCTCCCAGAACTCCGGATCGAAGTTGTTCGGTCCGAGCTTGAGCAATGCATGCGTGCGATCGTAATACGGCAGGAGTTCGTTCAGACTGAACGGCCATCCGCTGTAATCGATCCAGTCCCGCTTTTCGAAGTCCCACGGATCCAGCGGCCGGCACCAGCCGCCCCAGCAATTGCTGCTGCCGCCGAGGAAACGGCTGCGGCTGCCGTCGGCGAAGTTGTAGCGCCATTCTCCGACATCCTCGCCGCGATAGAGATCGCGCGTGCCGTCGTCCGGCGCGAATCCTCCGCTTTCCAGGAGGCAGACATCAATCCCCTGTTTGTCCAATTCCATGGCGAGCGTGATGCCAGCCACGCCGCCGCCGATGATGCAGACCGTTGACTGCACAACGGTTCCCTGATCGACTCTTCGCGTATCGATAAACATTCTTTTTTTACTTTCCTGCCTAAAATGTGAAAAGTCTTCCCTGCTAACTTGTCATCGTTCTGGCTATGCAACCTTGTGTAATGAAGATAGTTGGCAATTGCCACTGTCGTTTTGATGTGCGTTAGAAAGTCGTCACAATCCCCAGAGGCAATTGCAGCGCATCCCCTTAAAACGACAGCACCGCATCGGGTTTGCTGGCCAGAATTGCGCGCTTGAATTCTTCCTGGATGCGCTTCAACGCCTCGGCCGACTCGCCTTCAAAGCGCATCACCACCACAGGGGTGGTGTTCGACGAACGCGCCAGGCCGAAGCCGTCCGCATACTCGACCCGCAAGCCATCGATCGTCACGATCTGCTCCGCATCCG
>CBIHRW010000008.1:0-86525 GCA_966212545.1 uncultured Noviherbaspirillum sp. | reverse complement strand
GCGATGGAAGTCGGCGTGGCTATATTCCACTCTTCGGTGGCCGGCCTGGGCGGCTGCCCGTATGCGAAGGGCGCCACCGGCAATGTGTCGACAGAGGACGTGCTGTACATGATGAAGGGACTGGGCATCGACACCGGCATCGACCTCGACAAGGTGGTCGACGCCGGTCAGTTCATCTCGCAGCATCTCGGCCGCAAGGCGGTCAGCCGCGCAGGAAACGCGATCGCCGCCAAACGCGCAGCCTGATTATTTGCTGCGCGCGTCAAGTGCGATGATGTTTTCCTGCACGGTCTTGAACATGGAAGGTTCCACTTGCAGTTCGCCGCGGAACGGCCAGTCGAAGTCGATTGCGAGGAGCAGAACCAGCATGGTGGCGGCGGTAAAGCCGCCGGTCAGCAGCATGTGCATGCGCAGGCTCGGCATGCCGAGCAGGAAGGTGAAGCCGATGGTCAATCCTGTTCCGATCAGCACGATGACCCAGACGACCGGTTCGACACCGCTTGACGCCGCCGCGATCCTGTCGCGCCGCGCATCCCGCAGCTCGTTGAGCAGATGCAGCACTTCCTGCATATAGGCGGCTTGTCCACCATGTTGCGGCTGGTAGGCCACCATCACGTCCTGGATGGCCTCGAGCGGCTTCCAGCCCGCGCGCGGCGTTTCGGTGCGCGACATGGCCGGCCATTCTTCCTCGACGACGATCTTGACATAGTTGCGCAGGTGTTCCTGGACGGTTCCCGCGACCGGATCCCCCAATCCGCGCGCGTCGCGGAAGATATCGCCTACCAGCTCCGCTTCCTTGCTGGCGACATCCGACGCTTTGTCGAACGAGCCCCATACCGCGACCGCGATGAAGGCGACCAGCACCGCGTAGTTGATGCCGATCGCGGAAATGGTCAGGGAGGTGTAGTCGTTGTGCGCCTCCCTCACCGAGCTCGGGACGATGCGATGGAACACCCGCAACGCCGCGCAGACGAGAATGACCGGAACGATAATGACAAGGCTGCCGACCAGCCAGAACGGGTTGTTGTAGATGAAGTCCAGGATCATGGCGCGTCTGTCTCCTTGTTCGATGCCATAGGGGGCCGCTTTGGCAGCATTTCTCGTAAGCATCAAGATCATTACGCAGCATGTCGAAAAATGCAATGACGGAAAAACCGGGGAAAGCCGCGCTGCAAGGCTTGCTGAAGCAAGTCCGCGCCTGCGATATCTGTGCGGCTCACCTGCCGCACGGCCCGCGTCCAGTCGTGCAGGCAGGGACAACGGCTCGCCTGCTGATCGTCGGCCAGGCGCCGGGCCGCATCGTCCACGAGACCGGCGTTCCGTGGAACGACGCATCGGGCGATCGCCTTCGCCAATGGCTGAACCTGCCGCGCGAGGTGTTTTACGATGAATCGCAGGTTGCAATCATCCCGACCGCGTTCTGCTACCCGGGCAAGGGCAAGAGCGGCGACCTGCCGCCGCGCCCCGAGTGCGCGCCCGCATGGCATCACCGCCTGCTCGCCGCGCTGCCGCACGTGCAACTGACGCTACTGATCGGCCGTTATGCGCAAGAATGGTATTTGCGCGAGAATTGCATGTCGACACTGACGGAAACCGTCGCTGCGTACGCAGACTACCTGCCGGCGTATTTCCCGCTGCCGCATCCGAGCCCGCGCAACCAGGCATGGTGGAAAGCCAATCCGTGGTTCGAGCGGGAGGTGCTGCCGGAACTGCGGCGCCGTGTCGCGACAACATTAGCCGCTACGTTCAAGGTATAAACAGGAAACATGCTCGACAATACCCAGGAAAAACTGCCCGACACCGCGCAACGCGTCGCCGACCTGCTCGCGTCGCTCGGCCATGACAAGCCGGTCGTGATGCTGCCGGAAACCGGCAAGACCTCGGCCGAAGCCGCCGCCGGTCTCGGCTGCAGCGTGGCCGAGATCGCCAAGTCCATCGTCTTCCGCCGCCTGTCCGACGACGCGGCGGTGATGGTGGTTGCCAGCGGCGCCAACCGCGTCGACGAGCACAAGGTCGCCGCCATCGTCGGTCCGCTTGGCCGTGCCGATGCGAAGTTCGTGAAGACGCGCATTGGCTATGCGATCGGCGGCGTGTGCCCGATCGGCCATGTTGAAAAGACCGTGATGCTGATCGATCAGGACCTGATGCAGTACGACAGCGTGTGGGCAGCCGCGGGGCATCCGCATGCGGTGTTCAACCTGACGCCACGGCAGCTGGTGGCGATGACAGGTGCGCCAGTGGCGGATGTCGCGTTGCGGGCAGCATAGCCCCCACATAACAGGAGAGTCCCATGGCAGCATCCGCAACACGAAGGACATTGTTGATTGCTGGCGTCGTCGCCGGTGCCGGTGCTGCGGGGCTGCTATGGGTTCGAGCGGGGAATGACGGCGCAATCCTCACGGTGAACGCCGCGTTGCAAAAGATCGATGCGATGGCGCTTGGTTCGGTTGCAAGCACTGGAAAGTGGAATCCGCATCAGATCTTCACCCACTGCGCGCAAAGCATCGAGTATTCGATGGCGGGCTATCCCGCGCCGAAGCCGAAGCTGTTCCAGGACACGGCCGGCGCCGCCGCCTTCGCACTCTTCTCGGCTAAGGGCAAGATGAAACACGGCCTCGCCGAGCAGATCGACGGCGCACCGGTGCTCGAAACAAAGACCGACACCGGCGAAGCACTCGCCCGCCTGCGCCGGGCATTCCTGGCTTTCCGCCAGTTCGATGGTGCACTCGCACCGCATTTTGCCTACGGCCCGCTGGACAAGCGGCAGTACGAGCAGGCGCATGTGATGCACTTCTACAATCACCTCGACGAAATCAAGGCATAAGAATGAGTCCCGACCTCAAGCCCGGCGTTACATTCGAATGGACCTACGTGGTGCCGGAGCGCTCCACCGTGCCGAAGCTGTACCACGACACCCGCTTCTGCCTGGACATGCCGGACGTGCTGGCGACGGGCTATATGGTCGGCATGATGGAGCTGGCTTGCGTCAACGGCACCATGCCCTTCGTCGACTGGCCGCGCGAGCAGAGTGTGGGCGTACACGTGAGCTTCTCGCACCTGGCTGCGACGCCGCCCGGCATGACCCTGCAAATCCGGGGTGAAGTGATCGAGGTTGAAGGACGCCGGGTCAAATTCCGCGTCGAGGCCTGGGATGGCGTCGACAAGATTACTGAAGGCGTGCATGAGCGCATGATCATCGATCCCGCGAAATTCAACGCCAGGATGGCGGAGAAGAAAGCGAAGCTGGCAGCGTGAGTGCGATGATCGATTACGACCCGGCCAGCGACACCGGCAAGGTGCCGTCTCCCTGCATCAGCATCTGCAAGATGAATCCGCAGACCGGATGGTGCGAGGGCTGTTTTCGCACGATCGACGAGATCGCGCAGTGGAGCACGGCGACCGAGGAGATGAAGCGGCAGGTGTGGGTGGAGATCAAGCGGCGGCAGGACGGGTTGTTTTGAATTTTACCTGCCGTATTGAGATAACTGTAGAGTCCCTTCCCCCTGCAAGGGGGAAGGTGAGAACGGAGCTTCGCTATGAAAAAGCTGGACTGGTACTTCGATTTCATCTCCCCGTTTTCCTACCTGCAAAGCGAATTGCTGCACACGCTGCCGGCCGATGTGGACATCAACTACAAGCCCGTTCTGTTCGCCGGCCTGCTCACGCATTGGGATAACAAAGGGCCAGCCGAAATCCCGCCGAAGCGCACCTGGACTTTCGAGCACTGTGCATGGATCGCCTGCAACAACGGCATCCCGATGACGGTGCCACCGCACCATCCCTTCAATCCGCTGCCGCTGCTCAGGCTTTGCATCGCGCTCGGCAATGGCGAAGACGTCGTGCGCCGGCTGTTCCGCTTTGTCTGGCGCGAAGGCAAGGTCCCGACCGACGGTGTGGCGTGGCAGGCGCTCCTCGAGGAAATGGGCGCGACGCCGGACATGCTCGATGCACCCGAGGTCAAACAGCAGCTCCGCGCCAATGGCGAAAGTGCAATTGCCGCCAATGTGTTTGGCGTGCCGACTGCAGTCGTGGATAATCGTTGCTTCTGGGGACTGGACTCCACCGATATGCTGATTGCCTACCTGCGCGGCGATCCGTTTTTCAGTTCCGAGCAGCTCAGGCAAGCGCAGTCCCTGCCGCAAGGTATCCACCGCAAGACGTAATCGATGAAATTCGCGTTCTACAAGCCGGAAAAAACCGTGACCGGCCCGGCATACAGTCCGATCCACAAGCTGCTGGCGACGGCGATCGTTGTCGTCCTTGCCGGCTACGCCGCAACTGTCGCGCTTCGCTCTCCGGGGGAGCATTTCAGCTTCAGCATCGTGGCGGTCCTGCTGTTCGCAGCACTGCTGCTTGGCAGCTGCTACTATTGGTTCCTGCGTTCTACGGTGACTATTGACGAAAAAGGCATCCATCAAACGTGGATCGTTGACCGGCATGTCGACTGGGGAACGGTCCACAGCGCAAAGATGATCGGGATTCCCTACTTGAGCTGGATCTTCCCGCCACGTCTCATTGTCCGTGCGGGAAACAAGTTCAACACCTTCCACGGTGGAACCCAGGAAGTGCTGGTCGAATTTGCGAAGATCTCGCTCGCTTTCCAGGTAAAGAAATGAAGCTTCCCTCCTCGATGCAGGTGTTCGAACGCGGCTGGCTGTCGTCGAACAACATCCTGTTCACCGGTAGCACGGAAACCGCGCTGGTCGATACCGGCTATGCGACGCACGCCGCCCAGACGATGGCGCTGGTATCGCATGCATTGCAGGGACGGCAGCTCGACCGCATCGTGAATACGCATCTGCATTCGGATCATTGCGGCGGCAACGCGGCGCTGCAGGACGTGTATGCGTGCCGGACATCGATTCCCGCGGCGGAAGCAGACAAGGTGCGCACCTGGAACGAAAATGCATTGACGTACAAGGCGACCGGCCAGCAATGTCCGCGCTTCACGTTCGACGACACAATCTCGCCTGGCGATGTCCTCACGCTCGGCGACATGACCTGGCAAGCGCTCGCCGCCCCGGGCCACGATCCGCATTCGCTGATCTACTACTGCGCCGACGAGCGCATCCTGATCTCGGCGGACGCGTTGTGGGAGAACGGCTTCGGCGTGGTGTTCCCGGAACTGGAGGGCGAGCCGGGATTCGGCGAAGTGCGTGCGACGCTGGAGCTGATCGCGTCACTGGACGTGAAGCTGGTCATTCCCGGGCACGGCGCGCCGTTCTCCGAAGTGGGCAAGGCACTCGAGACGGCGTTCTCGCGGGTGGAGTATTTCATGCGCGATCCTGCGCGCAATGCGCAGAATGCGGTGAAGGTGCTGCTGAAATTCCTGCTGCTCGACAAGCAGGCGATTCCGCTGTCGGAGCTGGAAGCACTGATGTCCGGCATGTACCTGTTCCGCGAGTCGAACCGGCGCTACCTGAAGAAAGATGAATCCGAGCTGGCGCAGTGGGCGGTGGCGCAGCTCGTGCGCGCGGGGGCTGCGGAAGTGAGGGGCGACCAGCTCGCGAACAAGGACTGAGCAAGGACCGAGCCGACCGCACTTGGCGGACCCGCACCTTCCGGACCATTACGCGGTCCGCTGTTCCCTGTCCTTCTTGTTCTGCGCCTCGATCCGGTCGCGCGCTTCCTTCCACTGATCCGCGGTCCACGAACGCAGTTCATAGAAATTGCCGCCCGTCGCCAGATGATGTCCGCCGTCCATCATGATGGCCTGCCCGGTCAGCCAGTCGCAACCGTCGGCCATCAGGAAGGTCGCGAGATTCTGCAGTTCCTCCATCCTGCCCGCGCGTCCCATCGGATTGGTTTTCGCCGAACGCGCCCCCGGCTCCTCGCCGGGATTCAGGCGCTTGCTCATGCCTTCGGTGGGAATTTCGCCCGGGCCGATGGCATTCAGGCGAACACCGTATTGCGCCCATTCGGTCGCAAGCGACATCGTCATCGCGTGAATCGCCGATTTGCTCATCGCAGACGGCACCACGAAGGGACCGCCGTTCAGCACCCAGGTGACGATGATCGAGATCACGCTGCGGTAGCCGTCTTCCGGCTTCCATTGCCCCTTGGCTGCCATCTCCACCCAGCGCTTGCCGACCGCGTGCGTGACGTAGAAGGTGCCATGCATGACGATGTTGGCGACGGCATCGAAGCCGCGCGGCGACAGGGCAGAGGTCGGAGAGATGAAGTTGCCGGCGGCATTGTTCACCAGACCGGTCAGCGGTCCTTCGGCAAAGATCTGTTCCACCATGTCGTCGACTGCCGCTGCGTCGCGGATATCGATGCCGAAGGTCTTCACACTGCCGCCGTGCGCGGCCATCAATTCCTTCGCGGTTTCTTCGCACACTTGCTTGCGGCGGCCGCAGATGGTGATGTCGGCGCCGAGCGAGAGATATTTCTCCGCCATTGCGCGGCCCAGGCCGGTGCCGCCGCCGGTGACCAGGATACGTTTGCCTTGCATGAGCTTGGGTTGGAACATGGTCGTCTCCTTGTTGATTCTCGATCTTGTGTGAATTGCGCCGGTTGATGTTTGCGCATCCTCACTTCAGTTCGTACTTGCCTTCCGCAAACGACTTGAGCGGCGGCAGGTCGTCGTATTCCGGCGCGCGTCCCTGCTGCTTCGCCAGGAAAGCCTCGACGAGATTTCCTGTGCGCCAGATGCCCGACTGCAGCCAGCCCATCTGCTGCAAGGCATCGTGCGTCGAATGGTCGCGCGCATAGTGGATCGCCTGCTTGCTGCCCCAGATGGCGACCGGCGGCTTTTCCGCGATTTCGCGCGCCATCTGCAACGCGGCCTGAACCATGAGCTCCTGCGTATCGAACACTTCATTGACCAGGCCGAGCCCTAGCGCGCGCTGTGCCGGCAGGCGGCGCCCGGTGTAGGCGAGCTCATGCACGATGCCTTCCGGGATCAGCTTGGGCAGGCGCTGCAGCGTGCCGAGATCGGCAGTCATGCCGATATTGATTTCCTGGATGCAGAAGAAGGCGTCCGTGCTGGCCAGCCGGATGTCGCAGGCGCATACCATGTCGACGCCGCCGCCAATACACCCGCCCTGGATGGCGGCAATGACCGGCATGCGCAGCTGCTCGATCAGGTTGAACGCCTGCTGCATATCGGCCAATTGCGACGCGATGTTGGCACGGCCGCCGGCGCTGCCGTCATTGAGCGAGATGCCGGCATCCGCGCCGAACACGTCCAGCGCCATGCCGGCTGTGAAGTGCTTGCCGGTGGAAGAGATCACCAGCGCACGCGCGGGCGCGTCGCGCTGCAGCGTCTGCAGGATCTCGGTGAGTTCGCGCCACATCACGGGTTGCATCGTGTTCAATGCAGCCGGGCGGTTCAGTACGAGGTGGGCAACCTTGTCGGCGATGCTGAGGGTGAAGCATTGGTAAGTCATGCGAGTCTCCTTGGCGTTGTTGTTCTGCTGTTCAGTTCACTTGCTTCTGCCCCATCTTCAGCGAGAGCAGTACGGCATTGACGGCGGCGTCGTACAGTTCGTCGGCGCGTTCGGTTTTCAGGTAGTAACCCTTGAGTTCGAGGCTGACCGCGCCGTGCATCGCTGCCCACAGCAGGCGGGCGGCAGCGGTCGGGTTCGAGGGTGGCAACGCGCCGCTCTTCATGCAGGCCTCGCAGGTGTCGATCAGCACCGCGAGTGACTCCCAGGCCTGCTTGCGCGATTCCACGGGCGGCACGAAGCCGGCGATGGCGTCGCCAAACATCACCATGTAGTAGCTGGGGTTGCGGCGCGCGTATTGATGATAGACGCGCGCATGCAGCCGCAACGGTGCGAGCCCGCGCATGTCGTCCTTGCGTGCGACGGCGTGCTCGGAGGCGGCGCGGAATTCTTCCTTCAGGCGGGCGAAGCCTTCCAGGTAGAGCTCATTGGCCAGCCCGTCCTTGCCGCCAAACAGCGAGTACAACAACGTGGTCGAGCAGTTCACCGCTTCCGCGACGCGACGCACGGTCATTGCGGCCGGGCCTTCCTCGGTCAGGAGCCGGGTGGCTGCATCGAGCATGCCTTGGCGCAGCGTGGCACGCAGCTCTTCCTGTGCCTGGCGGAAATCGATGGGAGGCTTTTCGGCGGTGGATTTTCTGGCTTTCATGCGTTTGACAAAAACATTGTTTTTTCTGATAACATCATAAACAGAATACAGAAAAACGCAATGGAAACCGCCATTGCACATTAAAAAACTTGCAACGAACCGTCTTTGACAGGTTCGCCCCGACCAAAGGAGTTTTCATGAGCAACAAGCATCTCCCGTCCGTGCTGCAGAACCTCAACCTGCCGGTCATCGCCTCCCCCATGTTCATCGCCAGCGGCCCGGCCCTGGTCAAGGCGCAATGCAAGGCCGGCATCGTCGGTTCCTTCCCCGCACTGAACGCCCGCCCGGCGGAACTGCTCGACACCTGGCTGACCGAGATCCAGGAAGACCTGGAAGCCTTCAAGCAAGCGAACCCTGGCGCCAAGGTCGGTCCGATCGCCGTCAACCAGATCGTGCACCAGTCCAACGACCGCCTCGAACACGACGTCGCGGTCTGCGTGAAGCACCAGATCCCGATCATCATCTCCAGCCTGCGCGCGCCGCCGAAGGAAATGCTGGATGCGGTGCATAGCTACGGCGGCATCGTGCTGCACGACGTGATCTCGATCCGTCATGCGCAGAAGGCGTTGGAGGCGGGTGTGGATGGCCTGATCCTCGTCGCGGCAGGTGCGGGCGGTCATGCGGGCGCCTTGTCGCCGTTTGCGCTGGTGGGCGAAGTGCGCAAGTTCTTCAACGGCCCGATTGCCTTGTCAGGTTCGATCGCGACCGGCGATGCGATTCTTTCGGCGCAGGCGATGGGGGCGGATTTTGCCTATATCGGCTCGCGCTGGCTGGCGACCAAGGAAGCCAATGTCGACGAGGCTTATCGCCAGGCGATCGTCGAATCGACGGCTGCTGATGTGATCTACACCAACCTGTTTACAGGCGTGCACGGCAACTATCTGCGCAAGTCGATAGTGGCGGCAGGACTTGATCCGGATAACCTGCCGGAGGCCGACAAGTCGAAGATGAATTTTGGCTCCGGCGGCGGCAGCAAGGCCAAGGCGTGGCGGGATATCTGGGGCGCCGGGCAGGGGGTTGGGCTGATGGATTCGGTGTTGAGCGTGCCGGAGGTGATGGAGAAGTTGAAGGCGGAGTATGTGGCCGCTCGTAGGCGGCTTGCACTCTGACTAGTTGGCGCTTCGCTTCGGTGACCCGTTTCTGCTGGTTCTCCGTTGATGCACGCCGGGACTGGCCCCGGCGAGCATCAACGAAGTAACTACTGAACCGGGGCACCGAAGAAAAACACAATCAGATTACTTGCACTTCTCCGCAATATAAGCCAACGCCTCCTCAACCTGGTCAATCAAAATCAGGCAAAGATCCCCTTCAGAGAGCTCCGCAAGCGCCGTATCAATCGCAACAAACTCACCCCTGATCTCCTTGATCGAGCGAGTCCGCTTCGCATTCTTCAAGCCGTCACGCAACAGCGCAACAACTTCCCCTTCTGCACGCCCACGCTGGCAGGCATCCTCATACAGCACCACGCTGTCGAACGCGTCGCCGAGAATCTCGGTCTGTCGCCGTATATCGACATCCCGGCGATCGCCCGCACCGCTGATCACAACCGAGCGACGCTTCGCTGGCATGCTGTCAATCGCACCGACCAGCGCCTGGATCGCATCCGGGTTATGCCCATAGTCTGCAATCAGCGTCGCGCCCTTGTACGAGAAGAGATTGAAACGTCCAGGCGCGCTCTGCGCATCGTTGACGAACGTCTGCACACCCTTGCGGATCACGTCCCAGCCGATGCCCAGGCCCCACGCGGCACCAATCGCAGCCATGGCGTTCTCGACCTGGAAGCCGATGGTGCCGTTGCGTGTCAGCGGAATATCCTTCAGTTCGATGCGCTGCGATGTCTTGCCCTCGGCAGCGACAATCGCGTCGTCCTCGACGAAGACGACACGGCGCCCCTGCGCGCGGTGCATCGTCATCACCGGGTGGTGTACATCCTTCGCGAAGAAGGTGACTGCGCCGGGGCAAACCACTGCCATGCTCGCGACCATCGGGTCGGCGGCATTCAGAACTGCCATGCCGTTAGGCGCGACGTTTTGCACGATCACGCGCTTGACAACGGCGAGGTCTTCCACCGTCGTGATGAAGTTCAGGCCGAGGTGGTCGCCTTCGCCGATATTGGTCACGACCGCGACGTTGCAGCGGTCGAAGCCGAGTCCTTCGCGCAGCACGCCGCCACGCGCGGTTTCGAATACGGCGGCGGTGACATCCGGGTGCATGAGCACGTTGCGTGCGCTGCGCGGTCCGCTGCAGTCGCCCGTGTCGATGCGTTCGTTGCCGATGTAAACGCCATCAGTACCAGTCATGCCGACACGATGCTTGTCGGTGGCGAGAATGTGCGCGGTCAGCTTGACGGTCGTGGTCTTGCCGTTGGTGCCGGCAACCGCAACGACCGGGATGCGACCGTCGTCGCCGTCCTTGAACATGGTGGAAATGATCGCTTCGCCGACCGGACGGCCCTTGCCGTAAGAGGGCTGCAGGTGCATGCGCAGGCCGGGTGCCGCGTTCACTTCGACGATGCCGCCGCCTTGTTCTTCCATTGGCTTGATCACGCTTTCGCAGACCACGTCCACGCCGCAGATGTCGAGACCGACCATCTGCGCGGCTTCGACGGCGCGTGCGGCGAGCTCGGGATGCACGTCTTCCGTCACATCGGTCGCCGTGCCGCCGGTGCTGAGGTTCGCATTGTTGCGCAACACGACCAGCGTGCCTTTGGGCGGCACGCTGTCGATGGTGTAGCCCTGCTTGGCCAGTACGGCACGCGCAATGTCGTCGACGCGGATTTTGGTCAGCGAGGTCGCATGGCCATCACCGCGGCGCGGGTCCTTGTTCACCTGTTCGATCAACTGCGCGATGCTGTGCTCGCCGTCGCCGGTAACCTGCGGCGGTTCGCGGCGAGCGGCCGCCACCATCTGGTCGCCGACCACGAGAATGCGGTAGTCATGTCCGGTGATGTAGCGCTCGACGATCACGTCCTCGCTGATCGCATGCGCGGCAGCATAGGCATGCAGCACGTCCTCGCGCGTCTTCATGTTGACCGCGACGCCCTTGCCCTGGTTGCCGTCGCGCGGCTTGACCACGACCGGACCGCCGATCTCCTCCGCAGCCTTCCATGCGTCTTCCGCGCCGGTGACGGCGCGGCCATTCGGCACTGGCACACCGGCAGCATGCAGCAGCTTCTTGGTCAGTTCCTTGTCCTGCGCGATCGATTCGGCAATCGCGCTGGTCTCGCCGGTCTCGGCAGCCTGGATGCGGCGCTGGCGATGGCCCCAGCCGAACTGCACCATGCTGCCTTCGGTCAGGCGGCGGTAGGGGATGCCGCGCGCGACCGCTGCTTGCACGATGGATCCGGTGCTCGGTCCCAGACGGATGTCTTCGTCGAGGTCGCGCAATTCCTTCAGCGCGGCATCGAGGTCGAAGGGCGTGTTGTTGAGGGCGCTGGCGATCAGCTGCTCGGCACGTTCGAAGGCGAGACGGCCGACATCCTCTTCGGTGTATTCCACCACGACCTGGTAAGTGCCGGGCTCGACGGTAGCGACCGAACGGCTGAAGGTCACCGGACAGCCGGCTTGCGCCTGCAGGCAGAGCGCCGCGGACTCGAGCACGTGCGCGAGCGAGAAGGGCTGACCGGCAGCCGGCTCGAGGAATTTAATGTCGGGGAAACGCGCGCGCATCCGCGGCTCGAATTCGGGAAGGGCGCTGATGTCGCGCTCGGCTTCGGTGCACGACACAATGGCTTCGATCGACGTATGTCGACTCCACAGGTTGGGGCCGCGCAGGGCGCGGATACGCGAAATTTCCATCAAAAGTTCCTTGTTTGCGCGATTGTCGCTGCGAATTGATCCGCAGCCGCGCTTCCATCCAGCCGCCCGCATTCAGGCGGCCTTGCTTTTCTTGATTCGATTCCCGGAAAACCGGCGAGCCTGCCTCAGTTGATTCAGGCCGCCTTCCTGGCGCTACCAAGGCCGTAGTCGAAGGTTTCGATCGCGGCCCGGATCACGTCGTTGCTCACACCCAGCGCCCATGCGGCGCCGGCAGCGGCAAGGATGTTCTCGATCATCCAGGGATTCTTGTCCAGGTCCTGGATCACCAGCTTGTCGATGTCGACCAGTGCCGTTTCATCCTTGCCATTTGCCAGCACAATGCGGCCATTACGCAAGAACAGGGCACGACCGCCTTCGGCACGATGCTTCGCCAGCGGCGTCGCCTCGGGCGACAGGCTGAAGAAGATCACGCTACCGTCGCACAGCTCGGCCAACTCGGCCACGCGGGCATCGGCAGCATTGAGCACGGCGGCGCCTTCGGGCAGCACGATGTCGACCTGGGTGCGCGCCACCGTCGCGAGTGCATCGGCATCCGGGAAGTGCAGGTCGGCGAGATTGTCCGCGGCATCGATGTTGGTCACGACGCCGACCAGGCAGCGGTCGTAGGCGAGGCCTTCGGTCACGATTGCGCGGTAGCTGTTTTCGAACACGGCGGCTTCGACCGAGCGGTTCATCAGGATGCGATGAGCGGCTGCCCAGTTCGCGCTGTCCTTCGCGTCCATTTGGCGCTGGCGCAGGAAGATACCGTCGCTGCAGGCCGTGCCCACGTACGGGCCGTGCAGTTTCATCATGCGCGCAACAAGGCGCGCGACCATGGTCTTGCCGCGGCTGCCGGTGATGCCGACGATGGGGATGCGCCCGTTGTCGTCCTTCTCGGGGAACAGGTGATCGACGATCGCCTGGCCGACCGGACGCGGCTTGCCGACGGCCGGTTTAAGGTGCATCAGCAGGCCGGGGCCGGCATTGACTTCGACGATGGCGCCGCCCTGTTCTTCCAGCGGATGGGAAATGTCCTGCGCAACGATGTCGACGCCGGCAATGTCCAGTCCGACGATGCGCGCGGCCAGCGAGGCGGCAGCAGCGACGCGCGGATGGACTTCATCCGTGCAGTCGAAGGCGAGGTTGCCGCGGCTCTGGATCAGCGCGGTTTTGCCTTGCGGCAGCACAGTGTCCGGCCCCAACCCCTGGCGCTCCAGCACCAGCAGGATGGTCGGGTCTTCTTCGTAAGTGATGCGGTTGAGCGGGAAGTCCTCATGGTCGCCGCGGCGCGGGTCGCTGTTGATCTGCGATTCGATGAGCTCGGTGATCGTGGACTTGCCGTCGCCGGTCACGCTGGCGATCTCGCCCTTGGCGGCGGCGACCAGCTTGCCGCCGACGATCAACAGGCGATGTTCGTCGCCGCGCACGAAGCGCTCGACCATCACGTCGCTGCCTTCTTCATCGGCCAGCTTGTAGGCAGCCTCCACCTCCGGTTGCGTGTTCAGGTCCATCGACACGCCGCGGCCGTGGTTGGCGTCGGACGGCTTGACCACGACGGGCAGGCCGATGTCCTGCGCCGCGTCCCACGCATCTTCCGGGCTGGAGACGATGCGGCCTTCGGGAATTGGCACGCCGCAGGACTGCAGCAGGCGCTTGGTCAGATCCTTGTCGCGCGAAATGCTTTCGGAAATCGCGCTGGTCTGGTCGGTTTCGGCAGTCCAGATGCGGCGCGAGCGAGCACCGTAGCCGAGCTGCACCAGGTTGCCTTCGTTCAGCCGCAGGGCCGGGATGCGGCGGTCGGTGGCGGCATCGACGATGTTGTAGGTGCTGGGGCCAAGGCCGATGCGTTCGGCCAGGTCGGTCAGGTCCGTGACCGTGGTCTCGATGTCGTAGGGCTTGTCCTCGATCGCGGCCATCACGATGTCGCGCGCGGCGTACAGGGCGATCTTTGCAACTTCTTCATAACGGGCGCGCACCACCAGCTTGTAGATGCCGCGCTTGCCCTTCACCTCGCGCGCCTTGCCGAAGCCGGTCTGCACACCGGCAAGATTCTGCAGCTCGATCATCACGTGTTCCATGATGTGCGCGGGCCAGGTGCCTTCGCGCAGGCGCTGCAGGAAGCCGCCGCGCTCACCGACGCCGCAATGGTGCTCGGCCAGGCCGGGCAGCATGGCAGTCAGGCGTTCGGTGAAACCGGGAATGGTGTTGGAGGGCGAATCTTCGAGATCACCAATGTCTACCCATGCCTCGATGGCGGGCCGGTACGTCCAGATGTTCGGACCGCGCAGAGACATCACATTGATGATCTCAATGGTTTTGTTGTTCATTTAATACTGGGGCTGTAGGGTGAAGGCCGATTATGGAATTTGAGGGTCTGTTTTGCCGGCCTGTTCCGGATTAACGCTTTTCAGGCGCGTAAGTTTACTTAATGCGAAAAAAAATTATCGAGCGGAACCCAAGTCCGAATCCAAGATTATCGCCTCTCGGTATACTTAGCGCCACATTAGTGAGCCATTTAGCGCGCTCGCCACCAAAGTTATTTACATTTTGCAAACAATTCGACGCCGATCCATGCTAATCCGGCACCCTTGTTTGCCCTTTCCGAGTCTTGATGAATACTGAATCCCCCAATCTGTTGCCGCAGCGGCAAGCCGTGCCCGCGCACTGGCAACAGGATGTCCAGTCGCGCCTGCAGGCCGGCGAAACCGCGGTCGCGGGCATCGAACTCGACCTCGATGCCGAGCTGCGCTATGCGTCCGGCATCGCGGTCGCGACCGAGCACCGCATCCTGGCAAAGTCCTCAACCGGCGACTGGCAGGAATGGCCGTATCGTCCGGGCCTGCAGCTCGGGCACCATGACCATGCGGGCGTGGGCACGCTTGAACTCCATGACGGCACGGCGCGGCTGGCCTGCTGGCGCTATACCCTGGGCCGCAATCCGGAAGCGCTGCGTCTGATCAAGCAGTTCGAGGAACAGCGTGACGCATTCCTCTCCAGCCGCACGGTGAAGGAACCGGACCAGATCACCTGCCCGAGCTGCAAGGCGCCGATCCCGGCAGACCAGGAAGAATGCCAGATCTGCACCCGCGAATTGCACACGCCGCCGTCCACCTGGACGCTGTTCCGGCTGTGGCGCTTTGCCAAACCGTACAAGGGTCAGTTGATCCTTGGTTTCCTCCTGACACTGGCTTCCACGGCAGCCACCCTGGTGCCGCCCTACCTGTCGATGCCGCTGATGGACGATGTGCTGATCCCTTACCAGAACGGCCAGGAGATCGACACCGGCCTGGTCGCGATGTACCTCGGCGGCCTGTTCGGCGCGGCGCTGTTTGCCTGGGTCCTGGGCTGGGCGCGCACCTACATCCTCGCGCTGGTGTCCGAACGCATCGGCGCCGATCTGCGCACCTCGACCTATGAGCACTTGCTGCGGCTGTCGCTCGAATACTTCGGCGGACGGCGCACCGGCGACCTGATGGCGCGCATCGGTTCGGAAACGGACCGCATCTGCGTATTCCTGTCGCTGCACCTGCTCGACTTCGCGACCGACGTCCTGATGATCACGATGACTGCGATCATCCTGGTGTCGATCAATCCCTGGCTGGCGCTGGTGACGCTGCTGCCGCTCCCCTTCATCGCGTGGATGATCCACATCGTGCGCGACCGCCTGCGGCACGGCTTCGAGAAGATCGACCGTGTATGGGGCGAAGTCACCAACGTGCTGGCCGATACCATTCCCGGTATCCGCGTGGTGAAGGCCTTCGCGCAAGAGAAACGTGAAGCCGCCCGCTTCCGCGAAGCGAACAGGCATAACCTGCTGATCAACGACCGCGTGAACAAGGTGTGGTCGCTGTTCTCGCCGACCGTCACCTTCCTCACCGAAATCGGTTTGCTGGTCGTTTGGGGCGTCGGCATCTGGCAGGTAGCGAACGGACATATCACCGTCGGCGTGCTGACTGCCTTCCTCGCCTACATCGGCCGCTTCTATACCCGTCTCGATTCGATGAGCCGCATCGTGTCGGTCACGCAAAAGGCCGCCGCCGGCGCCAAGCGCATCTTCGACATCCTCGACCATGTGTCGAGCGTGCCGGAATCGCAAAACCCGGTGCATCTGCAACGTCTCGAAGGCCGCATCGACCTGCGCGAAGTCGGTTTCCGCTACGGCAATCGCGCGGTGCTGCGCGGCATCGACCTGCAGATCAAGCCGGGCGAGATGATCGGCCTGGTTGGCCACAGCGGCTCGGGCAAGAGCACGCTGGTCAACCTGATCTGCCGCTTCTACGACGTGTCGGAAGGCGCGATCCTGGTCGACGGCGTCGACATCCGCTCGCTGCCGGTTGCCGAGTACCGCCGCCACATCGGCCTGGTGCTGCAGGAACCCTTCCTGTTCTTCGGCACCATCGCCGACAACATCGCTTACGGCAAACCCGACGCGACGCGCGAGGAAATCATCGCCGCCGCCCGCGCCGCCAATGCGCACGAGTTCATCCTGCGCCTGCCGCACGGCTACGACTCGCTGGTCGGCGAGCGCGGCCAGACGCTGTCCGGCGGCGAGCGCCAGCGCATCTCGATTGCCCGCGCGCTGCTGATCGATCCGCAACTGCTGATCCTCGACGAAGCCACTTCATCCGTCGACACCACGACCGAAAAGGAAATCCAGAAGGCGCTCGACAACCTCGTGCGCGGTCGCACCACCATCGCGATCGCGCACCGCCTGTCCACGCTGCGCCAGGCCGACCGCCTGGTGGTGCTGGACAAGGGCCAGATCGTCGAGGTCGGCCCTCACGAGGAACTGCTGGCGCGCGGCGGCCACTACTTCCGCCTGTACCAGGCGCAACTGCGCCAGGCGGAAAATGAGGCGCTGGCCGACATCGAGGAGGACGCGGCATGAGCCACTTCACACTGAGCCGCAATGCCTTCGGCAAGCTGGTGTTTTCGGATGCGCAGGGAACGCATGAAGGCGTCGTGCCGGTTCGGGCCTTCCCCATCGGTGCGCCGGATACCGGCATCGCGATCGTCGATGTCGACGGCCATGAACTGGCCTGGATCGACCGGCTGGAAGACTTGCTTGCGAATGCCCGCGCGCTGCTGCAGGAAGAACTGAAGAGCCGCGAGTTCTTGCCCGTGATCCAGTGCATTCGCCACGTGTCGACCTTTGCCGTGCCGAGCACCTGGGAAGTCGACACCGATCGCGGTTCGACCAGCTTCGTCCTCAAGGGCGAGGAAGATATCCGGCGCATCGCCGGTTCCGCCCTGCTCATTGCCGACAGTCATGGCGTGCAATACCTGATCCGGGACCAGGGTGCGCTCGACAGGCACAGCAGGAAACTGCTGGACCGCTTCCTCTGACCTTTGCCCGGGAGTTACCTTTCCCAGGCGGCTGGATCATCCTTCGGAAAACGCGAAGCAATCCTCCGGCGAAAGCGCCTTATCTCGCGGCGCTGCTGCACTAAGCTGTTTGAATGGGATAAAGGGGAGCTTGATGATCATGGGGTGGTAAGCGCCTTGCTCAACCGTCCCCGGGCAGACATCCGAAGGAGGCCCGAACATGAAGATGCTGATTGCTGCAGACGGCAGCCCCTTCTCCAAACGTATGCTGGCCTACGTGGCCGCCCATCCCGAGTTGTTCAATCCCGGCAACGAATACACGGTGCTGACGGTGGTGCTGCGTGTGCCGCCGCATGCAGCATCGGTGGTCGGCAAGGAAATCCTGAATGCGTATTACGAGGAAGAGGGCGAAAAAGTGCTCAAGCCTGTGCGTCTTTTCTTCGCGGAGCAGGGCTACAAGGTCCATACATCCTGTCAAGTCGGTCATCCGGCCGAGGTAATCGCGGAGACCGCCACCCACGGCAGGTACGACCTGGTCGTCATCGGGTCGCACGGTCATTCGGCGCTGGGTAATCTCGTGATGGGCTCCGTTGCCACCAAAGTACTCGCCCACTGCAAGACGCCGGTACTGATTGTGCGCTGACTTCCGCGCCGCAGCGACAGTTTCCGGATCGATCAATGACTACCATCGCGCCTCTCTGGCTTGAAGTCTTTTTTGTCGTGAGCGTGCTGCTCGCGCTCATCGTCGATTTTGCATTGCTGCGCAGGCAAGGGGCGCACGCCGTTAGCATGAAGGAAGCGCTGAACTGGTCCCTTGCCTGGGTTGGCCTGAGCCTCGCGTTCAATGCGCTCTTATGGTGGGCGATCCGCGACGCCACCGGCGACGTCGAGCAGGCCAATGCACGCGCGGTGGAGTTCCTCACCGGTTACCTCATCGAAAAATCGCTCGCGGTCGACAACATCTTCATCTTCCTGATGATCTTCACCTACTTCTCTGTACTGCCGGCTTACCAAAAGCGCGTCCTGATGATCGGCGTCGCCGGGGCAATTGTCTTGCGCACCGCGATGATCCTGATCGGCGGCTTGCTGATGGCGAAGTTCCACTGGGTGCTGTATCTGTTCGGCGCTTTCCTGGTGTTCAGCGGCGTGAAGATGTGGTTTATTTCCGGCAAGGAGTTCTCGCTCGAGGATAGCGCCGTGCTGAAATGGCTGCGCCGGGTGATGCCGGTTTCCGATCACTTCGATGGCGAACGATTTTTTATCGTGCAGAGAGGACGATGGGTTGCGACGCCGCTCCTACTGGTAGTGACAATGGTCGGCGTTACCGATGTGATCTTCGCGGTCGATTCGATTCCCGCGATCTTCGCGATCACAACCGATCCCTTCATCGTACTGAGCTCGAACATCTTCGCGATCCTCGGACTTCGGGCAATGTTCTTCCTGCTCGCGACGGTCGCTGCCAAGTTCCATCTTTTGAATTACGGCCTGGCGGTCATCCTGCTTTTCATCGGCGGGAAAATGCTGCTGGCCGACATCGTGAAGATCCCGCCTCTGGTATCGCTCGGCGTCGTGGTGATCGTGCTGGCGATTACGATGATCTGGAGCATGCATACAGCACCCAGGTTGCGCGATCCGCGAACGCATCATTCTCGCTAAACCAGGGGTTGCGTAGCGAATCGCGGTAGGCCACTGGCGGGCATCGAGGAAAAGGCGTGCGTCTCCTCATAGCAAGCCGCGATGCCGTCGCCAAGCTGGTTCACTTCGCCGCAGAGCACGCGCAATGTGCGTAATCCGCAACCGGAGAACGCTCGCCCGCTTCCCCTGATCCGCACTTCGCACCTGTTGTCTGCATGGAGCAAGACGCGCAATCATTCTCAAGCTCACTTCCCCGTCGGCAATACTTGCCGCACTCCATTGCGCCATCGCAAACCTTCTTCGCTTCGGTTCTTTTCGATTCGCTTTTTGACGTATTTTGGCCTCCACACGCGCAGTTCAAAACTTGATTCTGCAATGCAGAACAGCGCGTGACAAAACCAATCAACAAAAGGAGACAAACCGTGAAGAAGAAGATCTGCGGCAGCGGAGCGCTGCTGCTGGGCAGCCTGTTCGCGTTGAATGGCTGCGGCGGCAATCAGGCCGAGAGTGCCTCTGGCGCCACGGCACTGATGGCCCCCGCCAAAAAGCTCGTTATCGAGGAAACCCGTCCCCACGACGAACGCAACTTCGTCGCCCCCGATCCGACGGCGGCCGCCGACTACGAGGCCGCCGCCGACGGCTCGGCCGGATTTATCGCGCTTCCCGGCACCACCGTAGAGACGGACCGCTGGGCAGGCGATCTGAACGGCGCCGCTTACCGCATCGAGGTGCCGCGCAACTGGAACGGCAAGCTGGTCATGTACGCGCACGGCTATGTCGGTCCGGTGCCGCAACTGCGGGTCTCCATGCCCTCCATCCGCCGCCACTTGATCGAGAACGGCTATGCATGGGCCGCATCGAGCTACAGCAAGAACTACTACGACGTGCGTGCAGGGGTGGAAGACACCAACGCGCTGGCGGACAAGTTCAAGAAGATCGCCGCCGAGCGCGGCCGCCACCTGCGCTCGCCGCACAAGACCTACATCATCGGTCACTCCATGGGCGGCCATATCGCAGGCGCAGCCATTGAGGAAGAAACCTGGAAGACCGCCGTCAACAAGCAGAAGTACGACGGCGCCGTGCCGATGTGCGGCGTGATGGGTGACACCGAGCTGTTCGATTACTTCGCTGCCTACCAGCTGGCGGCACAGACGCTGGCCGGTTATGCGTCGCATACGCCCGGCGAGTTCGGCACGATTGCCGCCGACGTGCGTTCCAAGCTCTTCGTGAATTTCAGCACGGTGCCTACGGCACAGGGGATGAAGCTTGTCCAGGTGGTGAAGAACCTGACCGGCGGCGAGCGCCCTGTCTTCTCGCAGGGTTTCGGCAACACGGCCTTGCAGAACGTGGTCTGGGGCACATTCGGCAGCGACGGCACGGTCAACGGCATCCTGGCCAAGAGTACGCTCGATACCAACCGCTTCGTCTATCAGTTCGACAACGATCCGGCGCTATCGTCTGATGAGACCGCTTTGAACGCGAGCATCCCCGACCTCACCGCCGCACCGGCTGCGAACCGCCTGCGCGAGGACGGCTTGCGCTGGATTCCGAAGGTTAACGGACAGTTCAAGATCCCGGTGGTGTCGATGCACACGCTGGGCGACCTCTACGTCCCCTTCAGCATGCAACAGATCTATCGCAAGCGTGCCGACGCGCAGGGCAGCGGCGATTGGCTGGTGCAGCGCGCGATCCGCGCTCCGAGCCATTGCGACTTCACTGTTCGCGAGCAGGTAGAAGCCTTCGACGCCATGGTGAAATGGGCAGAGATGGGTATCAAGCCTGCAGGCGACGACGTGCTCAATCCTGCAACGGTGGCAAATCCGACGTACGGATGCGCGTTCACGCGCAACGCTGGCGGCGTCGATGACAATCCGGTGACGGTCGGCACACGCGCAGCGATCGCGCCGATGCTCCAGGCCTGCCCCTCCTGACGACACCTGACCTGCTGCCCGGCGCAATGAAAGATTTGCCGCCGGGCAGTCTCGTGCTCAGTCCCTTGCTGTTACTTCCGGCCATTCATTCATGCCGAATGTGCTACCGTACGTCGTGTCTTTCACACGTAACGGAACAACACGCGCATGCCCCACAATATCAGCCTGATTGCCACCATTGCCTCGGCCCTTGGCCTTGCCCTCGTATTCGGGTTCATCGCTGTCAAGCTCAGATTGCCCGCCCTCGTCGGCTATCTCGCCGCGGGCGTCGTCATCGGCCCGTTCACGCCGGGCTTCATTGCCGACACGGAACTCGCCACACAGCTCGCGGAAATCGGCGTGATGCTGCTGATGTTCGGCGTCGGCCTGCACTTCTCGCTTGACGACTTGATGGAAGTAAAAAAGATCGCCGTTCCCGGCGCCATCCTGCAGATCGCGGCCGCCACGGTACTTGGCATGGGCATGGCAATCATCCTCGGATGGGGAATCGGCGCGGGCGTGGTATTCGGCCTCGCGCTGTCGGTCGCGAGTACGGTCGTGCTGCTGAGGGCGCTCGAAGACCGCGGCATCCTCGATTCGATGAACGGCCGCATTGCGGTCGGATGGCTCATCGTCGAGGATCTCGTCATGGTGGTCGTACTCGTGCTGCTGCCCGCGCTGGCCGGCCCGCTCAGTGGAAAGACCGACGGCGCATCCGGCAACCTGTGGTACTCGCTCGCGATCACGCTTGGCGAGGTCGCCGCATTCATTGGCCTGATGCTGGTAGTCGGCCGCAAGTTTTTCCCCTGGCTGCTGTGGCAGGTCGCACGCACCAATTCGCGCGAGCTGTTTACGCTATGCGTGATCGCGGCCGCGGTCGGCATCGCGTTCGGCTCGGCAAAACTGTTCGGTGTGTCGTTCGCGCTGGGCGCATTCTTCGCCGGCATGGTGCTGCGAGAGTCCGATCTGAGCCACCGGGCGGCCGAGGAGTCGCTGCCGCTGCGCGAGGCGTTCTCGGTGCTGTTCTTCGTATCGGTCGGGATGCTGTTCAACCCGTCCGTCGTGCTCGAACGGCCGCTGGAAGTGCTGGCCGTGGTCCTTATCATCATCGTCGGCAAATCGGTCGCCGCATTCATCCTGGTGCTGGCGCTGCGCTACCCGCTCGGCACCGCGCTGACGGTGTCAGCCAGCCTGGCGCAGATCGGCGAGTTTTCCTTCATTCTCGCGGGACTGGGCCTGTCCCTCGGACTGTTGCCGGAGGATGCACAGAGCATGATCCTGGCGGGTGCGATCTTTTCGATCGCCATCAACCCTTTTCTCTTCAAGGTCCTGGAACCCTTCCAGAGCTGGCTGCAATCACGGTCGGAATTGGCACGCAGGTTTCAGCGCAGCAGTGACCCCCTGTCGGAACTTCCCTTTTCGGTTGACCAGGAGAAGCTGAAGGGTCAAGTGGTGCTGGTCGGTTACGGCCGCGTCGGACGCCGCATCGCGGCGTCACTTGCCGCATACGGTGTCCATTACGTCGTCGTGGAACAGAACCGCGAACGGGTGCAGGAGTTGCGCCACAATGGCGTACCGGCGGTAGCCGGCAATGCGGCGGAGCCGGCGGTTCTGATCCAGGCGCATATTGCCAACGCCAGCGTGCTGGTCATCGCCACGCCGGACACCTTCCACGTCCGCACGATGATCGAGATTGCGCGCGCGCTGAATCCCGGTATCGACACGGTGGTGCGCACGCATAGCGAGAAGGATGCGACCCTGCTGAGCCGCGAGAACGCGGGCAAGATCTTTTTGGGGGAGCATGAACTCGCGCAGGGAATGACGCAGTACGTGCTTTCACGCCTGCAGGAAAAGCAGTAGGCCTGGCGATGTGCGCCCCAGCGCGGGCGTCTTGATGTCAGGCCGGCTTGGGTTCGGCCGCCACCAGCACGCTGCAGCGAACCTTGTCCACCAGGACGGCATCCATCGAGCCGCGCCACCAGCGCAGTGCAAACGGCTTCTTGCGCGAGTGGCCGACAATCACGAGATCGATGCCGTACTTGTTGACCAGGTCCGCGATCACATTCACCGGCTCGCCGACTTCGAGACGCGGAATGACCCGCAGGTCGGCTTCCTCGAGCAGCTTGCGGCCGGCTTCGAGCACCTGCGCCATGGCTTCCTTCTCGGCCAGCTCCTCATCGACGGTGGGAACCGCGGCGACGAATTCGCCGGCGAGCACAATGGGCGTCGGCGTCACGACCACGAGCAAATGAATTTCCGCCGAGGCGCCGGGTGCGAGGCGAATACACTCCTGCAAGGCGTGGCGGCTCTCGGGCGTACCGTTATAGGCGACCAGTATTTTGCTGTACATGCTTGCCTCCTGTTGCGCGAAAAAGAAACGTTTGCACTTTAATCATACATCGCGCGCAGGTTTCGGCAATCGATTTCAAGCAAGGGAGTGACTACTGGGCCAAGGTCCTTTCAATATCTCCGATCAGTTTGCCGTCGTCCGGCGTCACCCGGCTCGAATAACTGCCCACCACCTTGCCGCTGCGGTCGATCAGGTACTTGTAGAAGTTCCATTTCGGCGAAGTGCCGGTGATCTTGGCCAGCTCCGCGTGCAGCGGATTCGCATCCTTGCCGCTGACGGCGCTCTTGGCGAACATCGGGAATTTCACGCCGTAGGTGTTGAAGCAGAAGTCGGCGATCTGCTTACTGTCGCCCGGCTCCTGGTTGCCGAAATCGTTCGACGGGAAGCCGAGCACCACCAGGCCCTTCGGCCGGTATTTCGCATACAGCGCTTCCAAGCCTTCATACTGGCTGGTAAAGCCGCAGTAACTGGCGGTATTCACCACCAGCACCACCTTGCCCGCGTACTGGCAGAGATTCTGCGGCGCGTCGTCCTGCAAGCGGTTGAAACGCTGGTTCAGGATGGATGGGCAAGAGGCCGTCTGTGCCGAGACGGGCAGCGAGACGGCAAACAGGATGGGCAGGAGGATGGCGGGCAGCATGGGCATTCCAGGTTGGGGACGGGACCGTTTCATTCTAGTCAAAAACCGCCTGCCGGGCCGGATCCCGAAAAATGCGAAAGGATTGCCGACAGGCATTTGCGGGTTTGCTAATATGACGGAAGCGGCAAGGAGACAACAAGGAAATCGCCAATGCTCAAAGTAGTCGTCATCGACGGCAATGCCATCTCGCGCAACCTGCTGACTTCCGTCCTGGTGAACGGCGGTTTCGACGTCGTCGGCGATTCCAACACCAGCCCGGCGGGTCTGGCCGCAATGATCAAGCTGCAGCCGCAACTGGTTTGCATGGACCTCGGCGGTGCCGACGAAGCAGCCTTCGAACGGCTCGCCACCATCCGCACCGGCCTGCCCAAGTCGGTTGTTTTTCTTGTATCGGCCAAGTTCGATGCCGCCACCGTGCAGACTGCGGCGGAACGCGGCGTACACGGCTTCATCGTCAAACCGTTCAACGCGGTCAACGTCCTCGGCAGCATCCGTAAAGCGATCGTCAAACTGGCAAAGCAGCATCGCACGCCGAGCGAAAACAATCCCGCGTAACGTTCACCCACACCGAACATCGAAGCGCGCCGGGACGCCGACAAGTCATATCGGCATATATGGAGCACACTGCGCGCCAATGGGGAAAAACCGTTGCGTCTGCCCACCGTCTCTTCCAAATTCGGCTCGCTCGTGATGTAACAAAATGCTACCAGGCACGACGCACCGACATTTGCCTCGCAGCCACACGCAGAAAATTCCTACAGCCATCACGGCCGAAAACCGCTCCACAAGCACGCCCGCAGACAGCGGTACGGCGCTAGCGCCCGGTTTTATTACATTCGGAAACAAGTTCTCAAAATTGCCATTCCGCAATTATGTAGGAATATTCCGAACCGTTTTCTCCGTTCTCCGACATCTGTTTTCATCCGTCCGCTGATTTCGAGAAAGCGAACGCACGGACATAATTCTCCTCACTGATTTCCGCTTCGCAAAAACATTGCGTTCGCCCAAGCAGATGTCATAAGGCGGAAATAAATACATTTAAATACATTTTTCGGAAGCACGAAAGCCTGAAAAACTATTCTACGAACAAGGATTCGCAATGCTGACTACGCAACTCTCTGACGCCCGTACCTCCCCGCTGTCGCTGGCAACCCCGTCCCCTACCGGAGCTTCCTGGCAGCGCCAGGCCAAGCTGTGGTCGAACCTGAAGGAAGTGTGCGACCTGCTGCGCATTCCCGCAAAACTCTCCATGGACGATTTCCAGTTCCAGCACATGCAGTTCAAGGCCGGCCAACGCATCCACACCATCGGCCAGCCGTTCGACATGCTGTACATCGTCAACTCCGGCTTCCTGAAAACCGTGATGATCGACGAGCTGGGCAATGAGCAAGTGCTCGGCTTCCCGATGAAGGGCGACATGTTCGGCATCGACGGGATTCACCGCAAGCAGTACGCAACGGAGACCGTGGCGCTGTCCAACTGCGACGTGATCCTGATTCCGTTCAAGGTGTTCGCCGGTCTCGGCCGCTCCCATCCGGAACTGGAAGCCTCGATTTATGCGGTGATGAGCCGCGAACTGGTGCGCGAGCAGGCGATGGTCGGCACCCTGGGTTCGCTGTCGGCTGAGGCGCGCGTGGCACGATTCCTGGTGTTCCTGTCGGAGCGCTTCGCCGAGATGGGCTATTCCGGCAGCCAGTTCAACCTGCGCATGACCCGCCAGGAGATCGGCAACTACCTCGGCCTGACGCTGGAAACGGTCAGCCGCACCTTCTCTGCTTTCAATACCATCGGCCTGATCTCGGTCGACCAGCGCGCGATCGTGATCCACGATCTGCAATCGCTGCGCACCCTGCGCCGTCTGCCGCCGTCCCGCGTGCGTGCCAAGGCGGATTCGCCGAAAGCGAAGCGTGCTGCCGCTGAACCGCGCATCGCGACTGCCTGAAATTGCCCTTGCAAGCCCCTTCGGAAGCCCCGCCAAGTGCGGGGCTTTTTCTTTTCCGCTTGCTTGCGCTTATGCGGCTAGCCCCGAAAAGATGAAAAAGTTTCAATATGGAAATTTTGACAACTATTCAGGGTTTATGGTGTATTATCCGCTTGGCAACATTTTTTATTTTGACAAGGGACGACAATGCTCACCATTCTGCCCGCCGCTGCACCGGCGTCCGACGCTACGCCTCCTCAACCCGAGCCGCAGCGGCCGCGCCAGTACGGCAAGCTGTGGTCGAGCCTGAAGGAGGTCTGCGACCTGCTTCGCGTTCCCGCCCCGCACGACGCGGGCGACGTTCGTTTCCAGCACATGCAGTTCCGCTCACGCCAGCGCATCCACACCATCGGCCAGCCGTTCGAGATGCTGTATGTCGTCAATTCCGGCTTCCTGAAGACCGTGATGATCGACGAACTGGGCAATGAGCAGGTGCTCGGCTTCCCGATGAAGGGCGACATGTTCGGCATCGACGGCATCCATCGCAAGCAGTATGGGACCGAAACGGTGGCCCTCTCCAACTGCGACGTGATCCTGCTCCCGTTCAAGGTCCTGACCGGTCTCGGCCGCTCCCATCCGGAGCTGGAACCGTCGCTGTACGCAGTCATGAGCCGCGAGCTGGTGCGCGAACAATCGGTGGTCAGCACCCTGGGTGCGCTGTCGGCCGAGGCGCGCGTGGCGCGATTCCTGGTGTTCCTGTCGGACCGCTTCGTCGAAATGGGCTATTCCGGCACGCACTTCAACCTGCGCATGACCCGCCAGGAGATCGGCAACTATCTGGGCGTCTCGCTGGAGACGGTCAGCCGCGCGCTGTCTGCCTTCGATTCCATCGGCCTGATTTCTGTCGACCAACGCGCAATCGTGCTCCACGACCTGCCGGCGCTGCGCACCCTGCGCCGCCTGCCGCCGTCGCGCGTCCTGGTCCGGTCTGAGGCGACCAAGGCCAAGCGCGCTGTCAACGTCGAGTAAGGCGCGACGCACCAGTATCAAGCCCCGCCGGTAGCGGGGCTTTTTTTCGCGCTATTGTTCGCACTGCAGGGCTGTACCGGCGCGCGCGACAAGGAAGAATTCCTGCAACTCCTGCAGTCGATGAAGACAGATATCGTCAGCTGTTAACGGAGGTTCAGGCCGTCACCGGAGACTCTAACAGCCGCGTGATTTCCGACGCCGGCGCCGGCCTGCCCAGCAGGAAGCCTTGCAGCACTCCGCAGCCTGCCGCGCGCAGGAAGTCCGCCTGCTCGCGCGTCTCCACGCCTTCGGCCACCACCGTCAGTCCCATCTTGTTGGCAATCGCGATGATCGCTTCGGTGATGGCGATGTCGTCCTCGTCGGTCGGGATTCCCGTCACGAAGCCACGGTCGATCTTCAGGCTGTCGAGCGGATATTGCTTGAGGCTGACCAGCGAGGAATAGCCGGTGCCAAAATCGTCTATCGACAGCGCGATGCCCATGTCGCGGATGCGGTCCAGCAGCATCACCGCTTCCGGAGGATTGTGCATGATGGTGCTCTCGGTGATCTCGAATTCCAGCCGCGACGGCGGCAGGCCGGATGCATCCAACGCGGCACGCACGGTGTCGAGCAGGTCGCCGGACGAGAACTGCTTGGCCGACAGGTTGACCGCGATGCGGCCGAAGTCGTAGCCCGCATCCAGCCAGGCCTTGCCCTGGCGGCAGGCTTCCTGCAATACCCACGCGCCGACCGGCACGATCAGGCCGTTCTGCTCGGCCAGCGAAATGAAGGTGCCCGGCAGGACCAGTCCCAGTTCCGGATGACGCCAGCGGATCAGCGCCTCCACGCCGGCGACGGTGCCGTCGGCGGACGAGAACTGCGGCTGGTAGTACAGCTCGAACTCGCCGCGGTCGAGGGCGCGGCGCAGGCTGTTCTCGAGCAGCAGCTGCTCGAAGGCCTGGGTGTTCATGTCGCTGGTGAAGAACTGGAAGGTGTTCTTGCCGCGCTGCTTGGCGCGGTACATCGCGACGTCGGCGTTCTTGAGCAGCGTCGCGGCGTCGTGGCCGTCGGCCGGGTAGCAGGCGATGCCGATGCTGGCGGTCACGAACATTTCCTGCCCGCCGATGGAGAAGGGCTGGGCCATCGCGTTGATGAGGCGCTCCGCCAGGTTGGCCGCTGTGCCGGAGGACGGTGCGTCTTCCAGCAGCACGGTGAATTCGTCGCCACCGAGGCGGGCAGCGATGTCGCCCTGCTTGAGCTGTGCGCGCATGCGGCCGGCCGCTGCAACCAGCAGCTGGTCGCCGGCGAGGTGACCGAGCGTGTCGTTGACGGTCTTGAAGCGGTCGAGGTCGATGAACAGCATCGCGAGCTGGCGGTTGGAACCGCGCGCGCGCTCGATCTCGAGTGCGAACTTGTTCATCATGCCGCTGCGGTTCCACATGCCGGTCAGGCTGTCGTGACTGGCGAGGAACTGCAGGCGCGTTTCGTCTTCCTTGCGGCGTGTGTTGTCGGTGAACACGCCGACGTAATTGGTGATGTTGCGCTCGGCGTCGCGCACGGTCGAGATCGACAGCCATGCGGGATACCAGTCGCCGTTCTTGCGGCGGTCGCGCATTTCGCCCTGCCAATGGCCGTCATCGGCGAGGTGCTTGAGCATGTCGTGGTTGAGTTCGGCGCCGGCGCCGGTCATCATGCGCGACAGCCGGCCGACGGCTTCCTCGGCGGTGTAGCCGGTAATGCGGGTGAACGCGGGATTGACCGCTTCGATGCGGCACTCGGCATTGGTGATAACGATGCCTTCGCTGGCGGAGTCGAACACGCGGTTGGCCAGGCGCGACTGGTGCTCGAAGGCGACCTGCTGGCTGACGTCGAGCGCTACGCCCATGACGGCCGGACGCCCTTCGTAGATGCAGCGGCTGCCGTGCACATCGGCCCATACGACGCGCCCATCGCGACGCACGGCACGGTAGGTGTAACGGATGCTCTTCACCTCGCCGCTCAGGCGGAGGCGGTGGTTTTCCTCGAGGATGGGCACGTCGTCCGGATGGGTCAGGTCGACCACCGGTATGCCGATCAGGTCCTCGGGGCTGTCGTACCCGAGGAGTTGGGCGGTCTTGCTGTTGGCATAGGCGATCCTGCCGTCCTGGACCACGTAGAGGCCGACGAGGGATTGCTCGACAAAATTACGGAACTTGCGCTCCGACTCGCGCAGCGCCGCATCGTCGGTCTGCATTGCCGGGGTAGTGACGACGAGCCAGACGGCGACGGCGATCACCACCGCGAGCAGCAGCACCAGCCAGTACGGAAGCTGGGGCGCGGCGAGCGCAATCGCCGCTGCAAACAGGCCAAGCGCCGCTCCAACGCGGTGCCGCATCAGGCGCTGCATGCGCTGGTTGAGATTGAGGTGCGCCGGGAATTCCATTGCGTGTCAGGCTCCGGTCGCCATGCCGAGGCATGAGCGGGTCATGCGGCTGCCCGGCTGCAGGGGCGCCGTAATGCGATATCTCATCTCCTCACCGATTCATACAAATTATTGTCCAAGCATGGTACCGACCCGGTTTCAGATGGGCAACATCCGTTCCCGTGGGAGACGACGAGTTAGAGCGATTCCACCAAAAAGCAACATCCAAAAGTGATAACAAGACAACTTCCTGTGGTGCATCACATTTAACATGACCGAAACCACAACGTGACAGACACGGTGGCGCAGGATTCTCTGATCCGGATCAACCCGGTATCGCCGCCGCGACTGTCGTCCTGACAGGATCCGCCGCCTTCTGCACGGCCTGCTCGGCCACCGACTGCGCGAGCCCCTCGTCGGTAAGCGGGCAGTGGCCGGCGCGGATGTGCAGGGCCGGCAGGTCGGCAAAGAGTTCGGAAATCCATTCGACGAACACCCGCACTTTCGCCGACAGATGGCGGTTCTGCGGATAGACCACGTGCAGCGGCAACGGGTCGATCGTCCAGTCCTCGAGCAGCAACTCCAGTTCGCCGGACTGCAGGTAGGGGCAGATTGCGAATGCCGCCATCTGCGCCACGCCCATGCCCGACAGGGTCGCGGTCATGTAGGCGTTCGAATCGTTGACTGCGATGCGACCGGGCACGCGCATCTGGATGCGCTTGCCATCTTTGGCGAAATCCCACTCGGCGATTTTGCCGGTCTTGGCGGAGAAGTAATTCACGCAGTCGTGCTGCTGCAGGTCGTTGGGATGCTGCGGGCGCCCGTGCGGGGCGATGTAGGACGGGGCGGCACAAGTCACGAAATGCAGCTGGCCGATGCGCCGCGCGATCAGCGTCGAATCGGCCAGTATTCCGCCGCGCACCGCAAGGTCGACGCCTTCCTCGATCAGGTCCACCGGACGGTCGCTGCAGCCGACCTCGAGGTGGATGTCGGGGTAGCGCGCCAGGAATTGCGGCAGCGACGGCATGAGCAGGTGCCGTCCCATGGCTGCAGGCACATCGACGCGCAGCCTGCCGCTGGGGCTCGCCTGCGTCTTCGACAGCGAATCCTCGGCGTCGCGCACATCGGCGAGGATGCGCAGGCAACGTTCGTAATAGGCAGCGCCGTCGGCGGTAAGGCTGATCTGGCGCGTGGTGCGGTTCAACAGCTTGACCGCAAGCGAGGTCTCGAGGTTGCGCACCAGCGTCGACACCGTCGCCTTGGGCAATTGCAGGTTCTCGGCGGCGCGCGTGAACCCGCCGGCGTCGACGACCTGCACGAAGACTTCCATGGCTTGAAGCTTGTCCATCCGTATTCCTCTCGGCTATTCCTGACCGCTCCTGAAGACTCCTGACAATAGGCTGTCAGGAGCCCCCGCGTACATTAGCGACCGATGCACAGGGCGACGCGGATCTTGACTCCCGACGGGCGCCGACAATGGCAGACCCGCCGCTTGAGCTTGAAGCGCCCACGTCAAACATTATCAGTATTGTTCAGATCCCTGAACAGTCAATTCGAATTATTGCTGTTTATTCACATTCTAGAACAAAGCTATAGTGCGATCCAAGACATCAAGGCATCGCACAGCAATGAACGGAACGAAGCAACAAGCGGGCACCAACGCGGCAGAAGACGTCAAGGTGCGCATGCTGACGGCCCAGGGCGCGCAGGACAAGCTGGAGGCAAGGCTGTATACGCCCGCCGCCCTGCAAGGGGAGCCGACCGGGCTGATCGTGTTCTTCCCGTACGGCAGTTTCGTTACCGCCGAGGTGGAAGATGCCGAGGGTTTCGCGATTGCCCTGGCGGCGCGCACGGGCTGCCGGGTGCTGTCGTCGAGCTATGCGACGGCGCCGCAAAAGCCGTTCCCGGCGGCAGTGGAAGATGCCCATGCGGTATTGAAATGGGCGATGCGCAACCGCTCACGCCTGGGATGGGACGGCAAGCAGTTGATGACCGCGGGTATCGAAGCTGGCGGCAACCTCGCGGCAGTGGCAGCACTGATGGCGCGCGACCGCGGCGGCCCGCCCTTGAGCGCACAGATCCTGATCATGCCGATGCTGGACCCCGGCCTGACCACCTGTTCCATGCGCTCGACGGCGTCGCAAGGCGGCGCGGCGCGTGCGGCGGTAGCCTGCGCCGCCGGCTACCGCGGCTACCTGCCGCGAGCGCTGGACCGGACGCACCCGTACGCCTGCCCGATGCAGTCGAGCCGCATGAAGGGACTGCCGCCGGCGCTGATCCTGTCGGCCGACGAGGATCCGCTGCGCGACGAGGGCGAGCAGTACGGCGCCAAGCTGGCGACCGCCGGCATCAGGACTACGGTACGGCGGCTACCGCCGATCGAACTGGAAGAACCGAATGCGCGATGCAGTCGGGCACGGGAGGAGACCGTGCTACGCGAGATCGCCGCGTTCATTGCGGGATTGGAAGCCCCTGGATAAGGCCACTACGAATAAAACAGCTTGACCCTCCGGTGATGGGAGGGTTCAAACTCCCGGTACCAAGAAACAACTGCAAAAGGAAAACAACATGAGGCACATTTCGACATTGTCCCCCGCAGTCCGCACCGCGGCTGCCGCCACCATCTCAAGCGTCCTCGCCGCGCTGGTGCTGTCCGCCTGCGGCAAGCCGAACGCGCAGGAACTCGGGCAGCAGCCGGCAGGCGGCCCGCCGATCACGGCTGCCGAGGTGATCGAGAAATCGATTCTCGAAACTCAGGAATTCTCCGGCCGCCTCGAAGCAGTCGAGCGCGTCGAAGTGCGCCCGCGCGTGTCCGGCTTCATCGCCTCGGTCAACTTCAAGCCGGGTGCGGAAGTGAAGAAGGGCGACGTGCTGTTCGTCATCGATCAGCGTCCGTACGAGGCCGAAGCCAGCCGCGCCGAGGCCGCAGCCCTCGCGGCACGCGCCAGGGCTGATCTGGCGAAAGTGGAACTGGCACGCGCCGAGAAACTGCTGGCCGACAAGGCCATCGCACAGCGCGAAGCCGACGAGAAGGCTTCCAGCGTGAAGGAACTCGAAGCGACCGCGCGTGCCGCGCAAGCTGCCTATGAAGCAGCCAAGTTGGACCTCGGCTTCACCAAGGTCCACTCGCCGATCAACGGCCGCGTAAGCAAGGCGGAAGTCACTGCCGGCAACCTCGTCAATCCCAACGTCGTGCTGACCTCGGTCGTATCCAACGACCCGATCTACGCCAGCTTCGACGGCGACGAGGAATCCTACCTGCGCGTCGGCGCGATGGCGCGCAAGGGCACGCCGGTGACCGTGCGTATCGGACTGGCCAACGAAGAAGGCTTCCCGCATGAAGGAAAACTCGAATTCGTCGACAACCGCGTCGATCCGGCGACGGGCAGCGTGCGCATGCGCGCGGTGTTCAAGAACGCCGACAGCCAACTCGCTCCGGGCCTGTTTGCACGCGTGCAGCTTGCAAGCGGCAACGGGACCGGCGGCGAGACCAAGGCAGCGATGATCAACGAGCGCGCCGTGGGCACGGACCAGAACCGCAAGTTCGTGTTCGTCGTGAACGGCGAAGGCAAGGCGGAGTACCGCCCCGTAAAGCTCGGCCCTGTCGTCAACGGCCTGCGCGTAGTCCGCGAGGGTCTGCAGCCGGGCGAGAAGATCGTGGTCAACGGCTTGCAGCGTGTACGGCCCGGTTCACCGGTGACGGCGCAGCTCGTGCCGATGGAAGGCGACCCGGACAAGCAACCGGCCAAGGCCGCATCGAAGACCGAACAAAGCCAAGCGAAGTCCTGACAGCCGAAAGGTAACCACCCCTCACCTGACGCATCAATTCCCTCCCCCACAAGGGGAGGGAGCGGACTCGCTTTCGCTTTCGAAACATACCCAGAGAGAACACCATGAATTTCTCCAGATTCTTCATCGATCGCCCGATCTTCGCGGCCGTGCTGTCGATCCTTATTTTCGTGGCCGGCGTGCTGGCCCTGTTCAAGCTGCCGATATCCGAGTACCCCGACGTGGTGCCGCCCTCCGTCGTGGTGCGCGCGGTCTACCCGGGCGCGAACCCGAAGGTCATCGCCGAAACCGTCGCCGCCCCGCTCGAAGAGCAGATCAACGGCGTCGAGAACATGCTTTACATGTCTTCGCAGGCGACGTCCGACGGCGCGCTCGCGCTGACGGTCACCTTCAAGATCGGCACCAACGTCGAGCAGGCGGAAACCCAGGTGCAGAACCGCGTGCAGCGCGCGCTGCCGCGCCTGCCGGAGGAAGTGCGCCAGATCGGCGTGACGACCGTCAAGAGTTCGCCCAATCTGACCATGGTGGTGCACCTGTCCTCGCCCAACGGCCGCTATGACGACGTGTACCTGCGCAACTACGCGGTGCTCAACATCAAGGACCAGTTGTCTCGCATCCCCGGCATGGGCGAAGTGCTGCTGTTCGGCGCGGGCGACTATGCGATGCGCATCTGGCTCGATCCGCAGAAGGTGGCCCAGCGCAACATGACGGCCTCCGACGTGGTGCAGGCCATCCGCGAACAGAACGTGCAGGTCGCCGCCGGCGTGATCGGCGCCGCCCCCTCGAAGGACGCGGAATTCCAGCTGACCGTCAACACCCAGGGCCGCCTGCAGTCGGAAGAAGAGTTCGGCGACATCATCGTGCGCACCGGCGCGGACGGCTCCGTCACACTGTTGAAGGACGTGGCCCGCGTCGAACTCGGCTCCACCGATTACGCGCTGCGCTCGCTGCTGAACAACAAGTCGGCCGCCGCCATCGCCGTGTTCGAGGCGCCCAATGCGAATGCATTGCAACTTTCGTCCGACGTGCGCGCCAAGATGGAAGAGCTGAAGCAGGACTTCCCGGAAGGCGTCGAATACAGCGTGGTGTACGACCCGACGCAGTTCGTGCGCGAATCCATCAATGCCGTGATCAAGACCCTGCTCGAAGCGATTGCGCTGGTGGTGCTGGTGGTGATCGTGTTCCTGCAGACCTGGCGCGCGTCCATCATTCCGCTGGTCGCGGTGCCGGTGTCCATCGTCGGCACCTTTGCGGTGCTGCTGATGTTTGGCTTCTCGATCAACACGCTGTCCCTGTTCGGACTGGTTCTCGCCATCGGTATCGTAGTCGATGACGCGATCGTCGTAGTGGAAAACGTCGAGCGCAACATCCAGGCCGGCCTGACGCCGCGCAATGCGACGGTGCAGGCGATGAAGGAGGTGAGCGGCCCGATTATTGCGATCGCGCTGGTGCTGTGCGCGGTGTTCGTGCCGATCGCCTTCGTGTCCGGTCTGTCCGGGCAGTTCTACCGCCAGTTCGCACTGACGATTGCGATCTCGACCGTGATTTCCGCGTTCAACTCGCTGACGCTGTCGCCTGCGCTGGCCGCTGCGCTTCTCAAGCCGCATGATGCGCCGAAGGATGCGCTGACGCGCGGCATGGACAAGGTGTTCGGCCGCTTCTTCAATTGGTTCAACCGTGCCTTCGGCCGTGCCTCGCAACGCTATGAAGGCGGCGTGAAGCAGGTGCTGGCACACAAGAGCATCTCGCTGGCCGTGTACGCGGTGCTCGCCGTCGCTGCGGTGTTCGTCTTCAAGATGGTGCCGAGCGGCTTCGTGCCGGGCCAGGACAAGCAATACCTGGTGGGCTTCGCGCAGTTGCCGGATGCGGCTTCGCTCGACCGCACCGACGCGGTGATCCGCCGCATGTCCGACATTGCCAAGTCGGTGCCGGGCGTGAAGGACTCGGTCGCCTTCCCGGGCCTGTCGATCAACGGCTTCACCAATGCACCGAACGCGGGCATCGTGTTCTTCAGCCTGGAGCCTTTCGACCAACGCAAATCGCCGGAACTGTCGGGACCTGCGATTGCACAGCAGATCAACCAGAAGCTGGGCGGCATCGAGGATGCGTTCATCATGGTCTTCCCGCCGCCGCCGGTGAACGGTCTTGGCACCATCGGCGGCTTCAAGCTGATGGTGGAAGACCGCGGCAACCTCGGCTACGACAAGCTGTATGAGGCGGTGCAGGCGCTGCAGATGAAGGCATGGCAGACACCGGAGCTGGCAGGCGTGTTCTCCAGCTACCAGATCAACGTGCCGCAGCTGTTCGCCGACGTGGACCGCACCAAGGCCAAGCAACTGGGCGTGCCGCTGTCGACCATCTACCAGACGCTGCAGATCAATCTCGGCTCGCTGTATGTGAACGACTTCAACCAGTTCGGCCGCACCTACCAGGTGAAGGTGCAGGCGGATGCGCCGTATCGTTCGCATGCGGAGGATATCGCGCAGCTGAAGGTACGCAACAACAAGGGCGAGATGATTCCGCTGTCGTCGCTGATGCGCGTGAAGGACAGCTACGGCCCGGACCGCGTGCAGCGTTACAACGCCTATGTGTCCGCCGACATCAACGGCGCGGCCGCGCCCGGCTTCTCCAGCGGGCAGGCGCAGGCGGCGATGGAGCGCATTGCGAAGGAAGTGCTGCCCAAGGGCATCACCTATGAGTGGACCGAGCTGACCTACCAGGAAATCCTGGCCGGCAACACCATGGTCATCATCTTCCCGCTGTGCGTGCTGCTGGTGTTCCTGGTGCTGGCCGCGCAGTACGAAAGCTGGACCCTGCCGCTGGCGGTGATCCTGATCGTGCCGATGTCCATCCTGTGCGCACTGCTGGGCGTGAAGCTGACCGGCGGCGACAACAACATCTTCACGCAGATCGCGCTGTTCGTGCTGGTGGGCTTGGCGTCGAAGAACGCGATCCTGATCGTCGAGTTCGCCCGCGAGCTGGAAGACCATGGCCGTTCGGTGATGCAAGCTGCGCTGGAAGCATGCCGCCTGCGTCTGCGTCCGATCCTGATGACGTCGATCGCTTTCATCATGGGCGTGGTGCCGCTGGTGTTCTCCTCCGGCGCAGGCTCGGAGATGCGCCATGCGATGGGTGTCGCGGTGTTCTGGGGCATGCTCGGCGTGACGTTCTTCGGCCTGTTCCTGACCCCGGTGTTCTATGTGCTGCTGCGCACCTTTGCAAAGCGTTTTGAAAAACAAGTACCGGCCTATGTGTCGAAGCCTAGCGAGGCCCGGCCGGATGGAGTCGCATGATGATCCGTACATTGCAAACCTCTTTGCTGCCCATGGTCGCCGCGCTGGTGCTCGCAGGTTGCGCTGCACCGGTGCTGCAGGACCCGAAGATCGAAGTACCGTCCGGCTTCAAGGAAGCCGCGGTCGATGCCGGCAAATGGAAGCCGGCGGAACCGGCCGAAGCGCAGCCGCGCGGCGAATGGTGGAAGGTCTTCAACGACAGCACGCTCAACAAGCTGGTCGACGAAGCGACTGCCGCCAATCCCAACCTCGCCGCAGCGGCCGCCCGCGTGAAGCAGGCGCGCGCCATCGCCGGCATCACCGAGGCGGAGCGCGTTCCTAACGTCGAAATCGGCGTCGGGCCGCAGCGCGCGCGCAGCTCCGCCATCGCGCTCGGTCTGCCCGAAGGTACGCCTGTTACGGCGCAGACTTCCTGGCAGGCGCGCCTGACGGCGAGCTACGAAGTCGATCTGTTCGGTCGCATCGGCAACAACATCAGCGCGGCGCAGGCCGATGCGGAAGCCGGCGAGGCAACTTACCGCTCGGTGCTGCTCGCCCTGCAGGCCGATGTCGCACAAACGTATTTCCGCTTGCGGGCGACCGATGCGGAGCTGGCTTTCCTGAACGAGACGGTCCGTCTGCGCGAAGAGAATGTACGCATCAACCAGCGCCGTTTCGACCTGGGCGACGTGGGCGAACTGGACCTGACGCGTTCGAAGACCGAACTCGCGACCACGCGTTCCGATGCGATCGCACTGGAGCGCCAGCGCACACAGTTGGAGCATGCGCTGGCTGTGCTGCTCGGCAAACCCCCGGCCGCATTCACCGCTGACAGCAATCCTCTGCTGGCGTCAGCCAACCTGCCGGGCATTCCGTCCGGCTTGCCGTCGGCGCTGCTCGAACGTCGTCCTGACATCGCCGCCGCACAGCGCGCGATGATCGCCGCCAACGCCCGCATCGGCGTGGCGAAGTCGGCGATGTTCCCCGCGCTGCGGCTGACCGCGGCAGGCGGCGGCCAGTCGGAGGACTTGGCCGACGTCTTCCAATGGAGCAGCCGTACCTGGCTGGTCGGCGCACTGCTGTCAATGCCGATCATCGACGGCGGTCGCAGAAGGGCGGACATCACGCGGACGGAAGCGGCGCTCGAGGAATCGGTTGCCGGCTACCGCCAGAGCGTCCTCGCGGCGTTTGCCGAAGTCGAGGACAACCTGTCCGGCTTGCGCACCCTCGCCGGCCAGGCGCAGGCAATCGAAGACGCAGTCGCCTCGGCGCGACGCTCCACCGAACTGGCGAACAAGCTGTATGAAGCCGGACGGTCGAGCTACCTCGACGTGATCGATGCCCAGCGCAACCTGGCGACCGTGGAACGGAGTGCGGTGCAGTTGCGCGGCGCCCGGGCAACCACGACGGTGGCGCTGATCCGCTCGCTGGGTGGCGGCTGGTAAGAGGCTGCTGATTGGTTGGCTCGGAGTGCATCCGATCTTGATTGACCGACGTATATGAGCATGCCGGTCTGCGCGGCGACATCCACGCAAAGCCCGGCCTGCATACAGGCGCGGCCCCGCAACGAAGGGGATCGCGCCAAGGAGACAGAAAAACGCAAGAGCGAAACAGCAGCGGCAGTACGTCCTGCCAGAAACAGGTTTGATCGGCAATACGCGATTATTTCCGTTTCCGGAATGGTCCATTGCCTTTATTGCTGTTTTTCGAAGCTCGCGCGAGGGCTAGACTGTGCTTCATCGATGAGCACACAACTGATGCGACTCTCGACAAACGCGGAGGAAAGCTGGATGTCGCCACTTACGCGCCGGAGTCATTAACTTTTTGGAGAATAACCATGAATGCGAAAAACCTGATTGCCGCTGTTTCCCTGCTGACCGCCGCCGGCTCCGTGCTTGCCGACCAGACCTATCCGTACGTCGAGCACCTCAACGTTCCGTCGACCAAGACCCGTGCCGAAGTCATCGCGGAAATGAAGCAGCCTGTCGCCAACACCGAGTACGTCGAGCACAAGAACGTCGCTTCAACCAAGACCCGCGCCGAAGTGCGCCAGGAACTGGCCTACCAGCCGGTCGGCGGCACCGAGTTCGTCGAGCATCTCAATGTCGCGACCACCCGCACCCGCGATGAAGTGCGCAACGAAGCGATCCAGGCTGCAAAGAGCAAGGAAGCCACCAAAGGCACGAGCTTTGGCGGTTAATGCCTGGCAAGAGTCAGCGTAACCCGCCTGACTGAATTTTCCGGATCCGGTCCTGGGGAGGAAACGGATCCGAACACGTAGTCTCCTCCAAACTCTCCGAGAGTTGGATTTCTGCCCGCCACCGCAAGGTGAGCGGGCTTTTTTTCGTCCGTCCCGAATGCCGCGCCCTGCGTACAATGGATGCCTGTCCTTCATACTCTGCCGCCATGAAGATCCAGATCGCCTCCGACCTTCACCTCGACCTCCTGCGGGAACGCTTCCCCGGCTACCGCGTGATCGAACCCGCGCCGGATGCCGACGTGCTTGTCATCGCCGGCGATATCCACCACGGCGCCGGAGCCGTAGAGGCCTTTGCTGACTGGCCGGTGCCGGTGGTCTATGTGCACGGCAACCACGAGGCTTACCACATGAGGCTGCAGGAGCTGGATCACGCCCTGCGCGAGGCGGCGTGCGGCAGCAACGTGCATTACCTGGAAGGCGACGAATACATTCTCGGCGGCGTGCGCTTCCTCGGCTGCTGCCTGTGGACCGACTACCAGCTGTACCCGGGTATGCAGGAACTAGCGATGCAGGATGCGGAGGCGCACCTGCTGGACCATCGCGCGATTCGCTCCGGGACAGGTCCGTTTACCGCCGCAGATGCCCTGAAGCTGCACCGTCGCTCGCGCGCCTGGCTGGAAAGGAAGCTCGATCAGACCTTCGATGGCCCGACCGTGGTGGTCACGCATCACGGGCCTCATGCCGGTTCGATCCACCCCCGGTATGCCGACACATTGCTCAACGCCGGCTTCGTCAGCGACCTGACGCCCCTGCTCGGCAAGGCACGGCTCTGGATACACGGACATGTGCATGACAGCTTCGACTACATGGTCGCAGGCACCCGCATCGTCGCCAATCCGCGCGGCTACGCACTCAATCGCCGCATGGTAGAGGACCCGGCGCAGATGCAGTGGGAAAACGTGTTGTTCAAGCCGCAACTCGTCGTGGAGATCTAGCCCGGATATTTCACCAGGCCGGCCCTTAACTTGACGGGAAGGCGCATGTTTACTCGGTTTTCGGCCTGCTACCTTTGGATCCAATTTGTCCCGCCGGCCTACGCGGGTGCTGGCGTGCGATTTGCGGCCATTTCGCGTCCCCACTTCGCGCCAATAGCTCGCTATTGGCTTGGCGCGGGAACGCAAACTGGCTCGCAACTCGCGCGCCATCACTCCGCGTCCTGGTGAAATATCCGGGCTAGGGCGTCGATTCCGAGCCAGGGAACAGTATTTCCGGCGACGCTGTCACTACCAGCGACGTGCAGCAATTGCGCGAAAGTGCAATAATTTCCGGATTGCAACTTGATTCACCGTGAAGTTCGAGGATCGGGGATCCCAGCATGGACAAAGAGGTTTTGGCAGCACGCATGCCCGCCGCCGGTGAAGAGCCCGCGGCGCATGCCGCCCGTGCCTGTTCTCACCCCGAGGATGCACTCCGCGCCAGCGAGGAGAAGTACCGCAGCATTCTGGAAACCATCGAGGATGCCTACTATGAGGTCGACCTGCGCGGCAACCTGGTCCTGTTCAACGGCGCATTCTGCCGCATGCTCGGCTATGAGGCGCGAGAAATGTTCGGCCACAACAACCGGGAGTTCCAGACACCCGAGGCCGGCGCCCGCGTCTTCAAAACCTTCAACGAGGTCTACCGCACCGGTATCCCTGCCAATGGCTTCGACTGGGAGATGGTACGCAAGGACGGCAGCATTGTGGTCGGCGAAGGGTCGGTGCAGCTGGTCCGCGACCTGCAGGGGGAGCCGGCAGGCTTTCGCGGCATCCTGCGCGATGTCACCGAGCGCCGCCGCGTGGAACAGGCACTGCGCGAGAGCGAGGCGCGCTACCGCGGCATCATCGAGAGCATCCAGGACCCGTATTACGAAGTCGACCTGCAAGGCAACATGGTCCTGTGCAATAGCGCGTTCTGCCGCATGCTCGGCTACGCCTTCAGCGAATTGGAAAAGCGGAACAACCGCGTGTTCCAGTCGCCGGCAGTCGCCGAGCGCGTCTTTCGCATCTTCAACGAGGTTTACCGCACTGGCGTGCCGGCCGAAAGTTTCGACTGGCAAATGGTGCGCAAGGACGGCAAGACCGTCACCGGCGAGGGGTCCGTGCAGCTGGTGCGCAATGCTGACGGCGAGCCGGTCGGCTTCCGCGGCATCCTGCGCGACGTGACCAAGCGCCGCCAGGTGGAGCAGGCGCTGCGCGAAAGCGAAGAGCGCTTCCGTTCCCTGACCAACCTTACCTCCGACTGGTTCTGGGAGCAGGATGCCGGCATCCGGTTCACGCGCATGGAAAGCCGCGACGTCAACGCCGCATCGGTGCGCGATTTCTTCCTCGGCCGGGCGCCGTGGGAAACCGGACTGCGCATCGAGGATGAACGCGGCTGGGACTATTTCCGCGAGCTGATGGCCAGCCGCAAGCCCTTTCGCGACATCGTCTTCCACCGCACGCTCGAGGACGGCAGTCCTTACTACGTGGGCGTCAGCGGCGAGCCGATCTTCGATGGCGAACGCGATTTCACCGGCTATCGCGGCGTGGCGCGCGAGATCACCGACAAGAAGCTGGCCGAAGAACGCATCCAGTACCTGGCGACCCACGACGGCCTGACCGGCTTGCCCAACCGCCTGATGTTCAGCGAACTGCTGACTGCCGCCGTCCGGTCCGCCCAGCGCTACGAGCGCAGCTTCGCGGTGCTGTTCATCGACCTCGACCGCTTCAAGTACATCAACGACACGCTCGGCCACCATGCCGGCGATGTGCTGCTCAAGGAGGTTGCCGCCCGCTTCAAGGCATCGGTGCGGAGCAGCGACATGATCGCCCGCCTCGGCGGCGACGAGTTCGTCGCGCTGATCAATGAAACGCCCGAGGAAGAATCAGTGGCAACGGTGGCGCGCAAGCTGCTCGCCGCCGCGACCCGGCCGTTCACCCTGCTGGAGCGCGAATGCCGGGTCAGCGCCAGCATCGGCGTGGCGATGTATCCGCGCGACGGCGAGGACGAGCAGACGCTGATGAAGAACGCCGACATCGCGATGTACTACGCAAAGGAAGAGGGCAAGAACAACTTCCAGTTCTACTCCAAGGACATCACCTGCCATGCGATCGAACGGCTGACGCTGGAGACCAACCTGCGCCGCGCGCTGGAGCGCAACGAATTCAGTCTGCACTACCAGGCCAAGCGCGACCTGGCCACCGGCACGATCAGCGGCGTGGAAGCACTGCTGCGCTGGAACAACGACGAACTCGGCAACGTCCCGCCGGCGCACTTCATCCCGCTGGCGGAAGAGATCGGAGCCATCGTCCCGATCGGCAAATGGGTGCTGAAATCCGCCTGCGAGCAGAACATGGCCTGGCAGCGCGCTGGCCTGCCACCGGTCTGCATGGCGGTCAACCTGTCAGTGCGCCAGTTCGCCGACGAGCACCTGCTCGAGGACATTGCCGCCATCCTGCGCCAGACCGGCATGCGGCCTGAGTTGCTGGAGCTGGAGATCACCGAAGGCATGGTGGTGCACAACCCTGAGCATGCGCTCGAACTGCTGACCGCGATCAAGGGACTGGGCGTGCGGCTGGCGATCGACGATTTCGGGGCCGGCTATTCTTCGCTTGGCCAGTTGAAGCACTTCCCGATCGATACGCTCAAGGTGGACCGCTCCTTCATTCGCGACATCGTGCACAATGCCGACGACAAGGCAATAACGAAAGCAATCATCTCGATGGGCAAGACGCTCAATCTGACGGTGGTGGCGGAAGGCGTCGAAACACCGGAGCAGGAATGCTTCCTCAAAGACCACGCCTGCGACCAGATGCAGGGTTACCTGTTCAGCAAGCCGGTGCCGGCGGATGAATTCGCCGCACTGCTGCGGGCGCAGGACAAGCCTGCATGAATGACATGGATACCTGATGGCCGACCTCGATATGATCAAGCAGCAGCTGCTCGCCTTCCGCGATGAGCGCGACTGGAAGCAGTTCCATACGCTGAAGAACCTCATCATCTCGCTCAACCTGGAATCGGCGGAACTGCTGGAGCTGACGCAATGGAAGACGGATGCGCAGCTTGATGCGCTCAAGAGTGATCCGCAATTTCAGCAGGCACTGCGCGATGAATGCGCGGATGTGCTGCTTTACCTGCTGCTGATTGCAGAGGAGGGCGGCATCGACCTGCTGGAGGCGGCGCGGGCGAAGATTGGCAAGAATGCAGCGAAGTATCCGGCGGAGCAGTCGCGCGGGTCGGCGGCGAAGTATACGGAGTTGAAGGAAGCTGCACGCAGGAAGGATCGGGACTAGCCTCAGCCCGAAGGCGGCCACTGCGCCTCGCGCCATACACATCTTTTTCCCCGTCATTCCCGCGCAGGCGGGAATCCAGTGTCGTCCGTTGCGGATCACCTCGGCCTGCCAAACCTGTAAGAGCCACACGCCGCTGGATTCCCGCCTGCGCGGGAATGACGGGGATATAGAGTCGGCAACCCAAAGGCCTGTGCCCGCATGCCGCTGCCATTTGCACAATCGCACAATCGCACAATCGCACAATCGTCACTACAGATCCTAATCCCACCACTTCATTTCCTCACGGGAACTATCATTCCCCGCGGCATGTCTCTTCTTGTTCTTCGGCAACTCGCAGAAGAACATCGAGAACCACATCGCCCAAAGAATGAAGTCCAAACCCCATCACCGTACCCTGCTCCCCCTCGCAGCCCTGCAAGGCGCCGTCGGCAGCTTCGGCGGCTTCATTGGCTTTTTTGTCATCGGCGCGCACGACCTCGAGGCGCTGTTCCGCTACACCGCCGGGATGCTGACGGTGGCGATGGCCTCCACGTTCCTTGCCTACCTGATCAGTCCACGCCTGCACATCGGCGGCGCGGCGTTGGTGCGCCTGGGATTGCTGATTCCCGGCCTGCTGCTGCTCGTCGCCGACGGTTCGGTTGCCCTGACGGCGATCGCCTTCGGCGCCTACCTCGGCATCACCTGGACAGGACGTCATGCGCTCGAAATGTCCCTGCTCGCCGACACCGACCGCGATGCCTACGCCGCCCGGTCCGGCACAGCCATGATCGTGCTCAGCTTCAGCGCGACGCTGGCATCGACCCTGCTGCTCGCGTCCTTCAGCGAGCAGAGCCGTTATGTGTACTGGCTGTACGGCGCGATGTGCCTCTTCGGCGCGCTCTTCCTCGGCAAGGCCATCCCGCACACGCCGCCCGTCACATTGAAGGCGCCGCTGGCCGTGATCCGCCAGCCGCGCTTCATCGCCTGCCTGCCGATCTTCTTCCTCGAGTCCGGCCTGTTCGGCATCAGCCAGGCGATGGCCGCCACCGGCGCGTCGAAGGCACTCGGCGTGGCCAGCCACTACGGCTGGGTATCGACGGTGGCGGGACTGGCCGGCGGCATCGCGCTCTATATCACGCGCAAGAAACGCAACAAGGACAACCGCGCGCACTGGTTCGGCGGCGCCTGCCTCGTCATGTCGGCGTCCTACCTGCTGCTCGGCGCGAGCGCCTGGCTGCCGGCACTGTACATCGTGCACTCGATGATGCGCGCGGCTGGCGCGCCCTTCCTCGCGGCCAGCCAGCAGGTGCTCAACCAGTGCACGCTCGACATCCGCGGCGAGCTCGCGGACCGCATCTTCGCGCGCGAGCTCGTGCTATGGGTGCTGCGCATGACGGCGCTATTCATGTTCTGGGGATTGGCACTGGTGCTCACGCCCATGCACCTGTTCCTCACCGGCTCGGCCTTCCTCGCCGCGGCGATGGCGACGGAATACGCATTGGGCAGGTCGCTGTTCTGGAGCAGCGCGCCCGCGCAGGCGGCATGACTTGACCCGGGAGTGCCAAGCACTTCCGGCGCGCCGAACTTTTGATAATAATCAGAAGTCGCTGCATCGTTTTCCCACTATCCTCCCCTCGCGCTTTTTCGCTCTATGCGTAGCGAAAAAATGCTTTGCGGACACATGACTCCCGGGTCACAAGTTTGGCTCCGCAAGCCAACGCGCCACCCCTCGTTTCTCGCAAATCTTGTCTTAATCTAAACACTCCACTGCAGCAAACGGCCGACCGCCGATGCGACCGACGCATCGCGCAGGCACCGGTGTCGCCGCTGCACAGGAGAGTCGATGTTGAGGAGACGCGCCGGCCGCATCCGCCGGTGTTCAAGACAAACGAAAAGGCCTCGAAGGCCCGAGGAACAAGGCATGAAAGACAAGTACAAGCTGGTAGGCCCGATCTACGACTGGTTGAGCGCGCTCTACAGCGGCAAGTCGATTCATCACTGCAAGGTCGCGATGCTGGACAGGCTCAAGCCGGGCGACAAGGTGCTGTTCGCCGGCGTCGGCCACGGCATGGATGCCGTGCATGCCGCCAAGCTGGGCGCGGATGTGACCGTCGTGGACTTGTCCGAAACAATGCTCAGAAACTTCCAGCGCAACCTCGACAAGGAAGGCGTGCAGGTGCGCATCCGCCAGCTGCACAGCGACATCATGAAGGTGCGCGAGTTCGAGAAGTACGACATGGTCGTCGCCAATTTCTTCCTCAATGTCTTCGACGAAGAAATGATGAACCGCGTGCTGGAACATCTGATCCGCCTGGGCAAACCCGGCGCGCATGTGGTGGTCGGCGACTTCGCCTACCCGACTGGGAACATCCTGTCGCGTTTGGTGAAGAAGGCTTACTGGTACGGCGCCGTGCTGTTCTTCTGGGCGTTCGCCGGCAACGCCGTGCACAAGATCTACAACTATCCCGAATCCATGCAGAAGCTCGGATTGCATGTCCGCGAAAAGAAGCATTACCGGCTGCTGCTGCTCAATTGCTATTGGTCGGTGCTGGGGACGAAGCCGGTGCAGACGCCGAGAACGGCGAACCGCTAGCGGAGTAGCTCTTTCCCCCTTGCAGGGGGAAGGATGGGATGGGGGTAGTGAGGTTGTGCGACTGCATGCGATTGCACAACCTCACTACCCCCACCCTAACCCTCCCCCTGCGAGGGGACGGGACTCCATCGCTCTCCGCATTCCCCACCACACCCAAGGAGGCTGTTTTGCAAGAACAAGCACAAGTGCAAGTCATCACCACGCTGGACCGTCCGCTCGTCGCGGACATCACCCATCTCGACATGGCGCGACGCATCGCCTGCCTCAAGCAGTTCGGTTCGCATTCGATGTCGTTCTCGACGCTGCAGCCGGACATGTCCTACTTCGACATACCCGGTGTCGGTTACATCGCCTATGCGACCCATTGGGGCATGCGCTTTGCATTGGCCGATCCGGTGTGTCATCCGCACCATCGCACGCTGATGCTCGACCGCTTCCTCGAGACCCACCCAGGCGCAGTGTTCGTGCAAGTCAGCAAGCCGGTGGTCGACCACCTGCACAACCGCTACGGCTATTACGGCACGCAATTCGGCAGCGAGTCGAAGATCGACCTGGAAACCTGGTCGCTGCGCGGCTCGAAGAAGCAGATCATCCGCACCGCGATCAACCAGGCGCGCAACCAGGGCATCGAGATTCGGGAGGCGGGCTTCAACCCCGACGTGAAGAAGATTTCCGAAGCCTGGATCCAGACCCGCCGCTGCAAGAACAACGAGATCCGCTTCCTGATCCGTCCGATGCTGATCGACTACCGCGACGGCACGCGCTACTTCTACGCCTATCTCAATGGCGAAGCGGTCGGCTTCATCTTCTTCGACCCGGTGTATGCAAACAACAAGCTGATCGGTTACGTGCCCAACATCTCGCGCTCGTCCGCCAACTTCAAGCAGGGCTTGTGGTACGCGCTGATGGCGCATGCGATGGATGTGTTCCGGGCCGAAGGCGTGCAATACCTTGACCTCGGCCTGGTGCCGCTGATGCTGGCCGATGAGATCGAACCGCAGGAATCGCGCCTGCTGCGCATGACCATGTCGGTGATCCGCGAGCGCATGGACTTCCTCTACAACTTCAAGGGCCTGGAATTCGCGAAGTCGCGCTTCCAGGGAAGGGTGGAGAAAACCTATTGCTGCCATCGACACGCGATGCCCGGACTGGCGATGACGGCGATGTTCCGGCTGACGCGAATTATCTGAATCTTCCTCTCCCCACGTGGAGAAGAGAACAACGGCATCAAAAAATACATACGTTGGAGACAAAGCAATGAATCCCCGCACCGCCCCCTTAAGCGTACAAACCGCCTTGTCCGGCAAGCGCATCCTGCTGACGGGCACCACCGGTTTCCTCGCCAAGGTGGTGCTGGAAAAGATCATCCGCGCCGTCCCCGATGTCGCCGGCATCGTGCTGGTCATCCGTGGCAACAGAAAGCATGCGACGGCGCGTGAGCGTTTCGAGCGCGAGATCGCCAGCTCGTCGATCTTCGACATTTTGCGTGCGGAGCAGCCTGCTCGCCTGCAGCGCTTTTTCAACGAGAAGATCGAGTGCGTCACCGGCGAAGTCACCGAGCCCAGCTTCGGCCTGCCCGCCAACAAGTTCATCGAACTGGCCTCGCGCGTCGACATCATCATCAACGCCGCCGCCAGCGTGAATTTCCGCGAGCCGCTGGACCAGGCACTGTCGATCAATGCGCTCAGCCTGCATTACGTCACCGCGATGGCGCGGGTTGCCAACGCGCCTCTGATCCAGATCTCGACCTGTTATGTGAATGGTTACAACCGCGGCGAAATGCGCGAACAGATCGTGCCGCCGGCCGGCGCCCCCATCCCGCGCCACCGCGACGGCTACTACGACGTCGAAGCGCTGATCAACAAGCTCGAGCAAAAGATCGAACAGGTCAAGACCGCGGTACGCGATCCCAAGCTGCGTGAACGCCGTCTGACGGAACTGGGCATCAACGAATCCAACAAGTACGGCTGGAACGATACCTACACCTTCACCAAATGGGTGGGCGAGCAGCTCGCCTCGCGCGGCATGATCGGCCGTCCGCTCACCATCGTGCGACCGTCCATCATCGAAAGCACGCTGCAGGAGCCTGCGCCGGGCTGGATCGAGGGCGTGAAGGTCGCGGATGCCGTCATCCTCGCCTACGCACGCGGCAAGACCAGCTTCTTCCCGGCCAAGCCCGATGAAATCATCGACATCATTCCCGCCGACCTGGTCGCCAACAGCATCCTGCTCGCCGCCGCGGAATCCCTGTCCGATCCGAACGGACATCGCATTTACCAGTGCTGCAGCGGTTCCGGCAACCCGGTCAAATTGGGCGACGTGATCCGACTGGTGAAGGATGAATCCAAGCGCAACTGGCAGAAATACGATCGCCTGTTCTACAACGAGCCGAAACATGATTTCCGCGTGGTCGGCAACACCACCTTCCGTCTGGTGATGGGCGCGATGCGCGCAGGCGTGAGTGCTTGGTCCGGTATCCGTCGTGCGCTCGGCGCTGCCGGGGAAACGAAGGCGATGGAGAAGATGCGCACCACACAGACGCTGGCGATCACCTTCTCGTTCTACACGCAGCCGCGTTACCGCTTCCACAACAAGAACCTGATCTCCCTGACGCGGCGCTTCCGCTCGCAGGACAAGATCCTGTTTCCGGTGGACGCCAAGCTGGTCAACTGGCCGGATTATCTATGCCGCATCCATATGAGCGGGCTGAACAAGTATGCATTGCGACGCAATGACGCGAAGGTGACGGACGTCGCGACGCTCCCCGCCAACATGCCTACGCCGACAGTGGAACCTGCACTGCCTGCCGCCGAAGCGGTGCAATAAGCGACTGACATTTTCAAGCCGCACGTGCAAGCGCACGCAGGCGCTTGCATGTGCCTGCCCATTTCATTCGCAGGTGACAAACAGGCCAGTCGCGTAATCACCTGTTTGCCGACTTGGCATTCCTTTCTTTCCATCCTTCATTCTTTTTCCATTCCTTCCGGAACCTTTTCCCATTCGAAACCTCAGATGTTGCAATCGGTTACGAAATTTCTTTTGACAGAATTTGAAAAGGTTTCTTGTGAAGTTTGTTGCATCTCTCCGCAAGCGTTACGTCACCCTTGCGATCCTGCCCGTTGCCGCATTGCTCACCGCGTGTGGCGGTAATCCCGAAGATGGCGATCCGATGTTTGAGCCCGCAAAACAGCTCCATGGATCAACGACGGCAAGTTCCGGCAAGCGTGCCCCGGCACAGGGCGAATTCAACCTCGACATCTGGAATGAGCACAGGTGGTATGAGTGCGACTGCGGACGTGAGTCGGCGCCGCCGGTGCCGGGTTGAGGCCCTCGTTGCGTCGCGGCGCCTGGCATTCAGCAGTTCTCGGGCCGCGCGTCCGTCACTGGTTCACGGCATTTTCCAGTTCCGGATAGCACCGGAACACATCATCGTTATTGAACGGAAGACGGCGCTTTGACTTGAGGTAGGCAGCTATCCTCTTCCGTTTCGCCACACGGTCGCGCAGGGCGACAACCAGGGGATACGCCGGCTCGATCCTCTCCATGGTGCGTGGAAACGCATAACGCAATCCCTCCACGACCTGGAACAGCGACAGGTCCGCATAGGTCAGCATTCCACACGCGAGCCATTCACCGCCTGGGCTGCGCCGCAGCAGCGCCTCGAAGTAGTCGAAAAATTTCGGCATGCGCGACGCGATGAAGTCGGCGGCGCGCCGGCGCGCTTCTTTCTTCTGCTCCTCGTAATACAGCCCCGACCCGATCGGATGATGCGTGTCATGCGCTTCGGCCACCAGGTCCGCGATCGTGAGCTGCAGCTGATGCACCCACAAGCGCCCGGCCTCATCCTCAGGCGCCAATCCGAGACGCGGCCCGATGAACTGCAATATGTTCGCCGTCTGCCCGATGACCAGATCGCCGGCCTTCAGGAAGGGCGGTGCGAAGGGCAACTGCGGAAGCGTCTCGCTCTCCATCAGGCGGAACATCGCTGTCATACCCATGCCGCTGCGCTCGGACCGCCGCGCCACATCCACGTAATCCGCGCCGCCTTCCTCCAATGCCAGCCGCACGAATTCGCCGCGCCCCTGGATCTCCGGCCAGTAATACAACTCGTACTCCATCGAACGGCCTCCGCGAAAGAATTGTCGAACCATTAATTGTCGAACTGCCATGCCCGTCAGGATTGCGTGAGCACATGGACGTTGAGCGTTGACTCACCGTTGTTTCCAATATCTAATGTCGCACCGCACTTAGCTTATTCACATTCGTGTATAAGCATAGTCGCGAAAAATTGTTGTCCTCTGGCTGACGCGCCACTACATTGCGTTATAACCAAAAGTAATTCCGGCGAAAGAAACCATAACCCTTTAACATGGACGGTTTCGACATTTCGCCGACACACCACACGATCCATGAAGCTGTCGTTCAACCACATACAGAAGCGTTTTGCGGACCTGCACGTCATCGACGACTTCAGCCGCGAGTTCGATGAAGGCCAGCTTGTCGCGCTCGTCGGTCCGTCGGGCTGCGGCAAGTCGACGCTGCTGCACATCGCCGCCGGCCTGGAAAAGCCGAGCGCCGGCACCATTCTGGCCGACGGGAAGCCGGTCGAGGGCCCGAACCCCGAGCGCATGCTGATGTTCCAGGAAAACGCGCTCTATCCCTGGATGACGCTCGCGCAAAACGTCGCGATGGCGCTCGAACTGCAAAAGGTGGACAAGAAGCAGGCGCGCGAGCAAGCCTTTGCCTGGTTGGAAAAGGTCAACCTGAAGGGCTTCGAGGATTACTACCCGCACCAGGTGTCCGGCGGCATGCGCCAGCGCGCGGCGCTCGCCCGCGCGTTCATCACGCACCCGAAAGTGCTGTTGCTGGACGAACCCTTCGGCGCGCTGGACGCTCTTACCCGTATGACACTGCAGGATGTCTTGCGCGACCTGATCCGCGAGGCACGCCCGACCGTGCTGCTGGTCACCCACGATGTGGACGAGGCGCTGTTCCTGGCCGACCGCATCCTGGTGTTCAGCCACCGTCCGGCGCAGGTGCTGAAGGAATTCAATCTCGAGCATTACGAGAAGACGCACGACTTGTCTGACTTCGCCGACGTGCGGCGCCAGATTTTGGGATTGCTCGGCATCCATGCGGAGCACGAGAACATTGCATTGACGGAAGGGGCAGGTATATGAAATCCGGAAAACTACTTCTTGCCGCGGTCGCGGCATTCGCCATCACTGTGCAAGCCAGCGCACAGGAAAAATTCAAGGTCGGCTACCTGCGCGTGATGGATGATGCGCAAGCTATCCTCGCGCAGGAAGCCGGCTTCTACAAGAAGCAAGGCCTCGACGTGGAACTCGTCGAGTTCAAGTCGGGCACCGACCTGATCAAGGCCATCGTCGGCGGCCAGCTCGACTCCGGCGTGCTGGGCTTTACCAACGCGGTCGCCTGGGCATCCAAGGGTGCGGACCTGAAGGTGGTGGGCGGCGCGCAGCACGGCTACCACGCGATCATTGCGCGCGATGAAGCGAACATCAAGAAGGTGTCCGACCTCAAGGGCAAGACGCTAGCGTCGCAGGCCGAAGGCAGCACCGCCGATACGGTCCTGAAGGGCGTGGTCCTGAAGCAAGCCGGCCTGACACCGGACGACGTCAACATCATGGGCGTGAGCCCGCAGGTTGCGGTGCAGTCGCTGATCGGCAAGCGCGTCGATGCGGCCTTCCTGTTCGAGCCGCAAGCCAGCATCGCGCAGCTGGTCGCGCCGGTGAAACAGATCTACGAGATCGGCGAAGTCTGGCCCTTCCCCTGCATGGTCGTGATCACCTCCGGCGACGTGCTGAAGAAGCGCAAGGACGCGCTGTGGAAATCGCTTGACGCGCAAAAGGAAGCAATCGACATGCTGCAGAAGAAGCCGACCGAGGCATCGAAGTACATCGCCGGCTACTTCATCAGCGAACCGACGCTCAAGACCCTGAGCAAGGGCGACGTGCCGCGCGAAGCCGTGATCACCGATGCGATCAAGAGCCAGACCTTCAGTCCGGTGGTGACAGCGAAGGAACAGGCGCGCATGCAGGAGATTGCGGACATCCTGCAGGAGCAGGGTTCGCTGAAGACGCGTGACGGGAAACCGTTTGATGTGAAGAGCATTCTGGATTTGAGCTGGCAGAAGGAACGGAAGCTTTAATTGCCCTCGCTGGCATGCGGGTGATTGAGGTCGAGTCTTAGCCCATCAATTCCCCGTCGTTCCCGCGAAGGCGGGAACCCATAGGAAGCTAGCACGAGCAGCCTCAGCATGGATTCCCGCCTTCGCGGGAATGACGGGGTAAAAAAGTAAAGCGATCAAACTGCTGCACCCGCCCGCGAGCAGCAATAAACAGAACCAAACATGGCCGGCCCCCGCCGGCCATCGCATTTAAAACAACATGAGCACCAAAACCCGCCTCACCGGCAACAGCAAGAAACTCGCCTTCATCCTGGCCGTCGTCTTCATCCTCTTCGGCTGGCAGTTGGCTGCCTGGTCGCTGCCCGACTTCCTGATGCCCGACGTGCCCACGGTGATCGAGCGCCTGTGGCGGGAAGTGCAGTCGGAAAATTTCCGCGCGGCGCTGTGGGGCAGCCTGTTCCGTCTCGGTTCCGGCTACGGCTCGGCGATGCTGTTCGGTGTGGGCTTTGGCCTGATTGGCGCGATCCTGTTCTTCTTCCGGGAAGTGCTCAAGTCCGCCATCATCATCCTGCAATCGATCCCCTCGATTGCCTGGGTTCCGCTGTTCCTGATCCTGATGGGCTTCGGCAACATGCCCATCATCGTCGTGGTCGCCATCTCCGCCTTTTTCCCGGCCGCGCTGTCGGTGATGAATGCCACCGAAAGCGTGCAGCAGGTGCATGTCGCCGCAGCGCGTGTGATGGGTGCGTCGCACTGGGAACTGGTCAAGCGCGTCTACCTGCCCGCGGTCATGCCGGAACTGATCACCGGCGCGCAGCTCGCCTTCGGCAATGCCTGGCGCGCGCTGATTTCCTGCGAAATGCTGATCGGCTTCGGCAAGGGCCTCGGCCGTTCGCTGTCGTACGCCGGCGAAACCGCCGACATGATCGGCGTGATGACCAACATCCTCGCCATCGCCATCATCGCCCCGCTGATCGACCAGGTGCTGCTGGAGCGCCTGAAGCATCGCGTCCTGCGTTACCAGTACGTCTGACCATGACTGCCGCGCCAATCCGCCTGTCCCTGCTTGCCATCGCGATGGCAAGCATCTGCGCGGGCGCGGCGGCAAACGGGCTGGAGCGCGCAAAGCAGCGCGGCAAGCTCGTCGCCGGCATTCATTATGTGGTGCCGGAATATCGCGGCGGCATGAAGTTCCGCACGCCCGAGACGCTCGACAACGCGCTGCTGGAGGATGTCGCCAAGCGTGCGCAGCTTCCGCTGACTGCGGTCGCGGCATCCGGCAGGCCGGCGCAACTGCTCGCCTCCGGCAAGGCCGATATTGCGATTGCCATGCTGTCGGACTCTGATCCGCTGCATCGCACCCATACCGTCATCCCCACCGGTTACAGCGCCGGCCCGATGGCCATCATGCGCACCGACACCGACATCAAGACCTGGGAGCAGCTGAAGGGCCGCAAGGTCTGTGTGTCCGAAGGCGGCATCCATGTCGGTACCATCGCCGCGAAGTACGGCGCGGTCGAACAGGTCTACCGGGCGCCGGCCGATGCACTGATCGCCGTGCGCGTCGGCGAATGCGATGCGGCGGTGCACGACAGCGCGATGCTGGAAGAACTGATCAAGTACCCGGAGTGGAAAAAATTCTCCGCGCGGCTGCCGGCCGGGCCGCGCTCAACGCTGGCCTTTATCGTGCCTGCCGCCGACAAGAAGCGTGCCGCCTACCTCAAGCAGGTCGTGAGCGACTGGAGCACGAACGGCCACGTCGACAAGCAGCTGAAAACCGCAGTGCGCAACATCGCCTTCGAGGTCTACCTCGACCAGACTGCGCCGGACTGCCACTAAATATTCCATTCAGAAATTCCGGCCGGGGATTTGCATCCGTCCCTGCCGTCCACTACATTGTTCTTGCTCCGCATTTCCGCGAAAGGCTCCGACCATGCCCAGGAACAACAGCCGCAAATCGAAAAAGAAAATCCTCCTCGCCCTCCAGGGCGGCGGCGCGCACTCCGCCTATGTCTGGGGCGTGGTCGACCGCCTGCTGGAGAATGAGGACATCGAGATCGTAGCGATAAGCGGCACCAGCGGGGGCGCAATGGTGGCGGCCGTGCTTGCCTATGGAATGAACCTGACGGATCAGGACGGCAAGCCCCTTCCTGATGCGGTGCGCCGCAAGGAAACCAGGAACCTGCTCAAGCGCTTCTGGACCAACGTCGCGGCCATCGGCGATTTCTCGCTCAATCCCTACCGCTTCGTCGCCAATCCGTTCTACCCCTCGTGGAATATCGACGGCACGCCGGTCCCGATCGCGCTCAATGCGATGTCGCTGGTGATGTCGCCCTACCAGCGCCTGTTCGACCTGCGCCACAACCCGGTTGCCCTCGCTCTGAAAGACTGCGTCGACTTCGAGAAGCTGCGCAAGAGCACGTCCGGCCCCGGGCTGTACGTATGCGCAACCAATGTGCGCACCAGCCAGTTGCAAACCTTCCACAAGGAGGAAATCGACACGGAGCACCTGCTGGCGTCGGCCTGCCTGCCGGTGGCTGACCGTGCGGTGAAAATCGGCGACGAGTATTACTGGGACGGCGGTTATGTCGCCGATCCGGCGCTGATCCCGCTGATCGAGCATCACAAGACCGAAACGCGCGACCTGGTCATCGTCGGCGTCAATCCGATCGTGATGGAAAAGGACAGGCTGCCGCCCGACACTGCGTGGGAAATCATCGACCGCATGAACGAGATCACCTTTAACGGGTCGCTGATTTCAGAGATCAAGCGCATCCATGAAATCAACGAGCTCCTGCGTCAGCTGCGCCCGCACACCGAAGCACTGAAAGCGTGCAAGGTCCTGCGCGACAAGGTCGAGATCCTGATTCATTACATCCCACCGCACGCGGACATGGCGGGCTTCGGCGTGGCCAGCAAGAGCAATACGGCGCTGACCTTCCTGAAGCACTTGCGCGAACTCGGACGGGAAGTGGCGGGTGCCTGGGAAAACGGCCGCATCGATGGCGGCGGCGCGCCGCTTCTGGGGATATCGTCGGATACGAATCTGGAGCGGCTGTTCATCAATCCGCATCACCCGGATGCGCCGCCGCTGCCGGAGCCGGTGCAGGGGGCGCGGACGGTGCCTGGAGCGCCGCCGCAGGAGCAGAAGGCGGTGGTGGAGGCGACCCACGGGTAGGGAAGTCACACCTGTGTTCAAGTGAAGACACCGCCTTTGCCCCCTCTCCCGCGAGCGGGAGAAGGGGGAGCGGAACAGGGAAACAGCCAGCCGCTACTCCTCCCCCGCCGCCAACCTCACCGTATACTGCCCCGTCTTGTCATCCCGCGTCATCACCAGCATGTTCCGCTTCTGCGCATCCTCGATCAATTCCTTGAACGACCGATAGCCATAGGCAGACTCATTGAACCCCGGACGCCGCCGCTTCATCGTCTGCTTGACCATCGAGCCCCAGATCTTGTCGTCGCCGCGTTCGGCAATGAGCGCCTCGACCGTTTCCACCGCAAAGTCGAGCACATCCTGGCGCCGGTCGTCCTCGGTCTTCGCGGGTGGCTGCTTCGCGGCGCCGTTCGCTGACTTCTTCGCAGCCGGCTTCTTTTCCGCCGCCTTGCGCCTGGGCTTCTGGTCGCGCACCAGATCGTCGTAGAAGATGAATTCGTCGCAATTCGCCGCCAGCAGATCGGAGGTCGAGTCCTTGACGCCGATGCCGATCACGTACTTGTTGTTCTCGCGCAGCTTGGACACCAATGGCGAGAAATCCGAGTCGCCGCTGATGATGACGAAGGCATCCACATGCGCCTTGGTGTAGCAGAGGTCAAGCGCATCCACGACCATCCGGATGTCGGCTGAGTTCTTGCCCGACTGCCGCACATGCGGGATTTCGATCAGTTCGAACGCCGCCTCATGCATCGGCCCCTTGAAATCCTTGTAGCGCTCCCAGTCGCAATACGCCTTCTTGACCACGATGCTGCCCTTGAGCAGCAGGCGCTCGAGCACGCGGCGGATGTCGAAGTGCGCGTACTTGGCGTCGCGCACCCCGAGCGCGATGTTCTCGAAGTCGCAGAACAGCGCCATGTTGGTGATTTCTACCTGTCCGGCCATTGAAACACTCCTGTGTTGAACGCAATGCAGGATTATTGCATTTCCGCCCGCAGCAGCCGCATGATTTCCTCGTGTGACATCCTGCCGCCAACGTCGCCGCCTTTCAGAAGGCTGTCCGCAAGTTCGCGCTTGTGCCGGTGCAGGTCGACGATGGCTTCTTCGATAGTGTGCCTGGTGACCAGCCGGTAAATGGTGACGGGCCGCTGCTGTCCCATGCGATGGGCGCGGTCGGAGGCCTGGTCTTCCACGGCCGGGTTCCACCATGGATCCATGTGGATCACGTAATCGGCTGCCGTGAGATTGAGGCCGGTGCCGCCAGCGCCGCCAGCCTTGAGGCTGATGAGGAACACGTCGCCTTAGCCGGACTGGAAAAGTGTCCGCCGAGAAGAAGACAATGCGGGATCAGCAAGCATGTCGTCCCGTCTCTCGGCGACGCGGACAAAACCGGTGAAAATTCGCCATTTTATCGGGATGACGGGGCCCAGGGCCGTTGTCATCCCGATACACGTTATCTGTCCAGCGCGTCCGGCGTAATTTTCACATCGATCGCCTTGCCTTCACGCAGGACTTGCGCCGGCACGGTCGTACCCGGCTTGGTGCTGCCCACCAGTCGCGCCAGATCGGCGGTCGTCTGTACCGGTTGCCCGTTGAATGCCACCACCACGTCGCCCGGTCGGATGCCGGCCTTGTCTGCCGGTCCGCCTTGCTGCACGGCGGCGACCAGCGCGCCCTCCGCGCTCTTCAATCCGAGAGACGACGCGATATCCTGCGTCAGCTCCTGCAACTGCACGCCGATGCGGCCGCGGGTCACCTTCCCCGATTCGCGCAGCTGCTGCGAAATGCCCATCGCGATATCGATCGGGATCGCGAACGCAATGCCTATGTAGCTGCCGGTCTGGCTGTAGATCTGCGAGTTGATGCCGATGACTTCGCCCGAGGTCGAAAACAGTGGTCCACCCGAATTGCCCGGGTTGACCGCCACGTCGGTCTGGATGAAGGGCACATAGCTGCCGTTGGGGAGCAGGCGGCCTTTCGCGCTGACCACGCCGACGGTCACGCTGCTCTCGAAGCCGAATGGCGAACCGATCGCTGCCACCCATTCGCCCGGCTCGATCGTGGAGGGATTGCCGATCTTCACGGCCGGCAAGTCCTTGGCATCGATCTTGATGAGCGCCACGTCGGTATAGACGTCGGCGCCGATCACCTTGGCCTTGAACTGGCGCTTGTCGGTCAGCTTCACGGTGACGGTGTCGGTCTGGTCGATCACGTGCGCGTTGGTCAGGATGTAGCCGTCGCTGCTGATGATGAAGCCGGAGCCGAGACTGTGCTGCGGCGCCTCGCCCATGTCGGGCGCACCGCCAAATCGGCGGAAGAATTCGAACAGCGGGTCGCCCTGGCGCATCGCCATGCCGTTGCCCTGCCGGGTGGCGCTGATGTTGACCACGGTCGGCCCCTGTTGCTTGACCAGGTTGACGAAGCTGGGAAGCTGGACGCCGCTGCCGGTGACGGGCGGGGCCTGCGCCGGCGCCGGTGCACGCGGTGCCGGCACGTCTTCCTGCTTGGGTGAGCAGGCTGCGAGGAGCAGCAAGAATGCGATGGCGGAAATCGGCTTGCGGCGCGCCGGTTTATCGATCATATGGTCCTCCCTGTTCAATGCAGTGGAAAGGCATCCGGCGCTTGCAGCATCCGGATGGCATCAGAAAGCATCGGGAACATGAGGGCGGGGATGCCTGATTTCAACAGTACGCCGCGGTCACGGTCTCGCTATTCGATCTTGACCCGCACCTTCTGCGGCATGCCGGGATCGGCCTTGGGCAGCTCGACCCGCAACACGCCGTTGTGGAAGCTGGCCTTGGCCTGGTCGGGCACGACGGCTACCGACAGGGGCACGGTACGCTCGAAGGCGCCGTACGCGCACTGCAGTACACGATAGCGGCCCTCGCTGTCCTCGCGCTCGAAGCGCTTCTCGCCGCGCACGACGAGCTTGTTGTCCAGCACCTCGATGTCGAGGTCATTCTTGTCCACGCCGGGCAGCTCGATGCGAACCACGATGCGCTTGTTGTCTTCGAACAGGTTCGCACCCAGCATGGACCACGAGCCGGAGGGGATATAGAACATGTCGTCGACATCCGTCTTGTCGGGCACGCTGGTCTGCTCGCTCGGGCGGAAAGAAGTCAGTGCGGATGAAGCGGCTTGACGCATGTGCTGCCAGCCGCCGGATACGGAATCCAGCAGGGAAGACAAGCCTTGCTTGAGTTCGTCCAGGTTCATGATTGTCCTCGATCAACAGGGAATAACGCCGCACGTGCGGCTTGTCCCATTGTGGGAGGCTGGGACCGGTATGTTTTGGGCGGGCGCAAGTGCAGGGCGTTACCTTGCGATAGTCCGTGTCGTCACCCTCCTTTTCCCCGGCGAGGGGACATCAAGCAGGCGTATGGGACGCGTGCCATGTCAGTTGTCTCGGACGTGTTCAGGATGCATTCGCGATGCTTACGCAGTTTGAACGGCGGTGGAGCAGATCCGACGCGTCAGCGCGCCGATTCGAAGACATCCTCGACTTTATATTCCGCGCATATTTCTTTTCGCCATGACTGCGCGCCGGAACGATCGTGCTATCCAACACATTTGATCTTGCGCAACCGTCTGCTTGATTTACAACCATTTGCCCTGCCGTTGCGCGTGGTCTGCTTTCAGTCGGCGCAACTTGCGCCTTACCCATGCCACTATAAGTAAGGAGAGACAATGCTTGGATTCCCAGTTAGATGGCTCACCACAATAACAATAGCCCTCCCCCTGATGGCCGCCCACGCGGCAAACGGCCCGCAAGAAGGCGGCTTCGACAAGACGACGCGCGCGACGGAATACGGATGGATCGACGGCAGCGTCGACGCCGCAACGAAAACCCTGTCCTGGAAAGGCATCCCCTACGCCAAGCCGCCGGTCGGGGATCTGCGCTGGCGCGCACCGGTCGACCCGGACAAATGGAGCGAGGTGCGCAGCACCAAGGCCTTCGGCAACGCCTGCTCGCAGTATGGCCGCATCTACGGCCCGGGCGCGAACAACCGCTACGATGAAACCATCGGCACCACGTTGAACCAGGCCGTCGGCCATGAGGACTGCCTGTACCTCAACATCTGGCGTCCGGCCAACAACGGCAAGAAGCTGCCGGTCATCGTGTTCTTTCACGGCGGCAGCAATGTCTCCGGCTACACCGCAGACCCGCTGTACGACGGCGCCAACCTCGCGCAGACGACCAACTCGGTGGTGGTCACCGTCAACTTCCGCCTCGGCATCCTCGGCTTCCTCAGCGTGCCGCAACTCAAGGCCGGCGCGGATGCGGAGTCGCAGTCGGGCAACTTCGCCATCCTCGACAGCATCAAGTCGCTGGACTTCATCAAGCGCAACATCGCCAATTTCGGCGGCGATGCGGACAACGTGACGATCATGGGCGAGTCGGCCGGCGCAATCAATGTGTACGCGCTGCTGACCTCGCCCAAGCTGGCCAACGCGCCGGTGAAGCCCTTCCATCGCGCGGTGCCATTAAGCGGCGGCCTGTCGCTGGCCTCGAACCTGCCGCAAGGCGCCATCCCGACCATGTCACCCGCCACGACCTATGACGCGCAAGGCAATGCGTTGCTGGTCCAGCTGCTGATCGCCGACGGCAAGGCGACCGACACCGCGTCGGCGCAGGCCTACATCGCAAGCCGGACCGCCGAGCAGATCGCCGCCTACCTGCGTTCCAAGACGCCGGCCCAGCTGTTCTCCGTCCTGCTTACCCGCCTTGCCCTGCAGGGCCTCGCAGGCTCCGGCCCGATCCCGGATGGCACGGTCGTCGCAAGCAATCCGGTCAACGCCATCCTCGCGCACCAGTATGTGAAAGTCCCTGTCCTGGCGGGCAACACGCGTGATGAAGGCAAGCTGTTCCCGGGCTTCCTCCCGCTCGTCGGCGGCAGCGGCAATGCGCGTGCAGTAACGGACGCCCAGCTGTTTGCCAATCACTTCACCTACCGCCCCAACGACCCGCCGCAAACAACGATCGAACAGTGGATTGCGCCGTCCTACCTGCCCGCCGATGCGCCGGTCACCGGCTTCACCGCGCGTGCGGAACAGTTCAACCGCGTCTTCTTCCTCGCCAGCCGCGACAACATCCTCAACGCGCTGAAGGCCAAGCAGCCGGACGTCTGGTACTACCGCTTCGATTGGGATGAGCAACCGGCTCCGTGGAACACCATCTACGGCGCAGCACACCTGTTCGACCTGGCCTTCGTATTCGGCAACTTCGGCCCGTCGCTATTCGCAAACATCATGAACACGACCGCCAACAAGCCGGGACGCGTGGAACTGTCGGATGCAATGATGCGCAGCATCGGTGCCTTCGCAAAGCAAGGCAATCCGAACAGTGCCGGACTCGGGGTACATTGGCCGACATGGCCGGCGGGATTGATCTTCGATGCGACGCAGACGCAGAAGGTGATCGGCGTGCAGAATATCGAACCGGCGATCAAGTAAGGTGAGTTTGACCAGAGCCCCTAGCCGTTGCCGCCTCATTGCACAGTGCCATTGCTGATGCGGTGAGCGGCAATCAAGGTTGTAGTCTGCGGGTACATGCCTTTGAGGCATTGCCCGCCTCGTCCCCTCGTCCCCTCGTCTCCGCGAAGGCGGGGGCCCATGGTGAGTTTCATCGACCATTCTGCGTAGGACTCACCACCCGCACGGATGCGACGAGACGTAGCGTCAGACATCAGCAGGAAAATTCGCCCGCAGGCATTCAGGGCGAAAATCATCTCCAATATTCAATGCCGTCGTCCACGACCGCGAACGCGTCTCAGAAGATAAACCGCCACCAGCGCAAGAATCCCGATTCCCCACAGCGCGCCACCCCGGCCCTCGCGGTTCTGTCCGGCCGCCTCGTCCTCTCCCGTCCCCGAGGCAGTTGCACCCGTCCCACTGTCGCCGACACTCTGATTCACCGCATCCTGATCACGGTCGCGATCCCCCAGCAACGAACCCAGCCCTAATCCCAGCAAGGCGCCGCCAAAAAAACCGCCCCACGGGCTGCGCGCCTGCTCGGGTAAGGCGCGCTCCGGCGCGTTGGGAGGCTGGTTTTGCCTTGCCGCACTAGGCGGCGTAGCAGGCGGCGGACGCTGCGCCGGTGCAGGCGCTGCCTGTGGCGGAGGTGCCGGCCGCGGCCGGACGACAGGGGAGGACTGCCTGCCGGCGGAACGCCCGCTGCCCGCACGCTTGGCATACGACTCGGGTATGGCGACCGTGAAGGCGAGCAACAGCAGGAGGATGTTTATGGGACGGGTGTGCATGGCGTGATCCGACGGGAAGGGCGCCTGAAAAAGCTTCCAGAGCAAGGTATTTCATTGGATTCCCGCTGTCAGGAGAGGTTCGGCGACGCCGGATCTGGGCTCACGTATACGACAATCTTTAGTTGCCTTTCTGACAATTTTTCGTTATTGTCTGCAACCTTAGCCCTGTTTCAAATTAGACAACCATGAGCGCTCCCTTTACCGGTGACCGACTTACCACCCTTCTTTCCGACGCCCTGGCCTTCACCCAATCGCACCGCCTGCTGACGCTGACCTTCGCCCCCGGTGCCGGCATCGACGCCGGTACGCTGCTGCCGCAGGAACTGGCCGGCGAGGAAGGCATCAGCGAAGGCTTCACCTACACCCTGACCTGCCTGTCTGCGGATGCGTATCTCGAACTGAAGCAGTTCATCGGCTTGCCGGTGCAAGTCTCTGTATTGACCGACGGCGGGCAAGAGCGGGCGCTGTGCGGGCTGGTCACCCGCGCCGAATTCGGCGGTTCCGACGGCGGCTTCACCCGCTACGTGCTCACCCTGCAAGACCCGCTGGCCGTGCTGTCGCGCCGGGTGAATTCGCGGGTGTTCCAGGACTTGTCCGTCCGTGAATTTGTTTCCGTATTGCTGCAGGAACACCGCCAAGCGAATCCGGTGCTGGCCGCCTGCTTCGACCTCGACGACCGCTGCACCGGCGACCATCCGCCCCAATCCTGGGTCACCCAGTACAACGAATCCGACACCGCTTTTATTTGCCGCTGGCTGGCGCAGGAAGGCATTTCCTGGTACTTCGAGCACGGTGAAGCCGGCGCCCCCGGCGAGCACCCGAAACTGACCCTGGTCCTGTTCGACGACGTGTCCGTACTGGAGAGCAGCACCGCCCATAAAATCCGTTTCCACCGCGACGACGGCACCGAAGCGGAAGACAGCATCACCGATTGGCAAGGCATCCGCACCCTGCAACCCGGCAGCACCGAACGCGCCAGCTACGATTACCAGACGGTGGTCACCAGCATCCAGCAGGACGGCTTGGCGGTCGACCAGGGCGAGCATGGCGCCCAGCTCGCTTCCACACTGGAAGACGTGCGTTACGAGCCGCACCACGCCGCCAACGACGAAGACGATTACCTGCGTTACGGCAAGCTGCGCATCGGCGCGCATGAACTGGCCAGCAAATGCTTTACCGGCAAGGGCAGCCACCGGGAACTGGCCGTCGGCCGCTTCTTCGAACTGGCCGAGCATCCGGTGCACGACCAGGATGCGCCGGAAGACCGGCAATTCACGGTGTTGCGCACCCGCCTGGTCGCCCGCAACAACCTGCCCGACGGCACATCCGATACCGGCGCGGCACCGGTGTTCCACACCGACTTCGACGCGGTGCGCAAGCATGTGCCGATCATCCCCGCATTCAGCCCCAGCGAACATGCAAAGCCAACCGCACCGACCCTGCTGACCGCGATTGTCGTCGGCCCGCCCGGCGAGGAAATCCACGTCAACGCCCTCGGCTGCATCAAGGTCAGGATGCCGTTCACCCGCCCCCAGGACCACCAATACGCGGAAGGCGCCGGTGCGTCCGGCACGGACAAGGATTCGCTGTGGATCCGGGTCGCGCAACCGTGGACCGGCAACCAGTACGGGCAAGTGTGGATCCCGAGGATCGGCGACGAGATATTGATCCAGTTTATCAACGGCGACATCGACCGCCCGATCGTCATCGGCAGCGTCTACAACGGTACCCATCATCCGGCCAGCTTCACCGATACCGGCAACCTTCCCGGCAACAAGGCCCTCTCCGGCATCAAGAGCAAGATGTACAAGGGCAGGGGCCAGAACGAGGTCATCTGGGACGACAGTACCGGCGAGCAGCGCATCCGCACCGCGACCGATCACGGCAAGACCGCGCTCAATCAAGGCTACCTGGTGCATCCGCGACGGGAAGGCAAGGGCGAACCAAGAGGTGAGGGTTTTGAACTCAGGACCGACCAGTACGGCGCAGTAAGAGCAGGCCAAGGCATGCTCATCAGCACCGATGCGAGGAACAATGAAGCCAGCAGCCACCTGGACAGCAAAGAGCTGACCAACCAACTAACCGGCAACCTCGAGTTATCCAAGATCTTGTCCGATGCGGCCAAAGACCACAATGCCGATCCACTGGCAGCGAACGAGGAAGCGGAGCGCCTCATAAAAGTCGCCACAAAGACGTACAGCCAGTCCGGCGGCACCGGGCAGAAGGCCGAGGTGCCAGGCTATGAAGAGCCGATCCTCGCGTTCTCCAGCCCGGCGGGCATCGTCAGCGCGACACCGAAGAGCTACGAAGCAGCCGCCGGCGAGCACATCCACTTATCCAGCCAGCAGGACACCAACATCGCAGTGGGCAACAAGCTGTCGATGGCGATCAAGGAAGCGTGGAGCGTGTTTGTCGCCAAGGCCGGCATCAAGGTCTTCGCCGGCAAGGGCAAGGTGCAGATCCAGGCGCAGGATGATGAGATTGAGGCGATTGCGAAGAAGGATGTCAAGGTTACATCTGTCGACGGGCATATCAACATAACTGCCCCAAAGAGCATCCGGCTTACTGCAGGCGGGTGTCAGATCGAGATTGGTAATGGTCAGATCACGTTAAAAGCTCCGGGGCCAGTAAATATCCATGGCAGCGTAAAAAATCTAACCGGGCCCGCCACCGCCACCCCTACCTTACCTCACCTCCCTGCATCTGCCCTCAATGAGACAAGCAGTGTACGTTTTGATGTAAGTGAGAGATATCTTGGACAAATTCCATTTGCAGGACTTCCCTACAAACTGTCGGCTGACGGAAAAATCTACGAAGGTGTATTGGATGAAAACGGAATGACGCATCGCCACTTCACAAAGGATCCCAACGTCAAGCTTCTTGTTGGCGATGGCGAATGGAACAAATATTTCGACTACGAAGAATCGGAACTTCCGAACATTGGAGATTTGCGATGAAAAAGATTCTCATCCTCAATGCAATTATCACCGTCACGCTCAGTACAACGTTATACGCACAACCGATTATTGAGCCACTGACGCCGCCCATCGATCTACGAAAGTATGAGACGCAACTCTTTAATCTGTTAGATCGGACGGAGAAAACATCCTTTGATCCAGATGTGAACAAGGCTTTCAAATCACTCTTGAAAAAAGCGCCAGTAGTCGATCCCAAACTGGAAAAAAAATTATTGAGCGGGCCGGCGTCCAAAGGGCGGTACGTCAATATTGAAGGTTCGCGGTATTTCTATTACACGGCATGCCAAGCACATTGGTGCAGCGCCACGAACCTGGCAATGTTATTTAACCCAAGTACCAAAGAAGCAGTTGGCGTACTGAATTACAAGTGCGACACCTACTACTTAAACTTTAAGGACGACGCCCAAAAAATTTGGTTCGATACATTAAACCCTCGGCAGATCAACCTCGAAACTCAGAAGAAAATTTGCAACGAGGCCAAGGATAGCTAGTCATGAGCAAAGGAAGACTCAAAGATTTTATGGAGCTACTTTTCCAGAAGGAAGGCGGCGGAGATCCCAGTGTAGAAAACCCTTTCGGATACATAGGGAAATATCAATTTGGCGAAGATGCGCTGATCGATCTCGGATACTACAAAGGCGACAAATCCAAAAATCGAACCGAGTCTGGCAAGTTCAAATACGACTGGATCGGAGAATGGACGGGAAAAAAGGGAATCAAAAGCAAAGATGATTTCCTGAACAATCCGGATGTGCAGGACTTCGCAGCCAAAGAGTGGATAGCACTGCTATGCAAACGAATTAAGAGATTCAAGTTAGACCAGTACGTTGGCCGTAGTATCTCGGGCACAACCATCACTGAGTCCGGAATGATTGCAGCAGCGCATCTTAAAGGTATTGGCTCACAAAAATATCCGGGCCTTCGACAATTTCTCGAATCAGACGGCAAGATTGATCCAAAAGACGGAAACAAGACCCCCGTCTCGTCATACATAAAAACGTTTGCAGACTACGATCTTGGCTGCTGTCCAAAGGCGAACGCGACATTCCTTGACTTGAGCGAGAACCCGATTTCCGGGCTCGCCTATCTGCTTCGAATTAACGGCTCGAAAGAAAAGAAAGGAAAGACGGACGAACACGGCAGAACCGAACCCGTCGAGGGATTGCGCTTGGGAGATCGTATTCAAGTACTTGTCAAACGTCTTGAGGGTGGATTCAAGGAGCTGGGAGACTTCTCAATCCTGAACGCATACAACTTTGCGAGTTACATCAGTCCAAAAGAGGAATTTCTGGGGCAACCTCAGCAGCACGAAGGCTCGCCCGGGGAGCACAAGAAACTAAAGCAACGGCAAAAGGGAAAAGAATCAAAGAATGCCTCGGCAGGAAAGGACGTACGACAGACAAAGCCGCAGCGAAACGGCTCTGGCCATCCCGTTGCCGCAGCGGCTCCGGAAAAACCGGACATTCCAATTTCGGACAAAAAGGCCCGTCTTGTGGAAATCATGAACGAAATCATTCTCTACGGAGATAAAAACTTAAATGGCCCGTTGGCCGTCAAGCGACTCAAAAAAGGAGACAATATTTCGGACATTATGAAGAAAAACGAGTCGATTTCATCGTGCTATAAATATGTGAAGATCGGGCTCCAGGCGTCCGGAATGGTTAATGACTATCTTGCAGGGATTCCTGCAAAAGATGCAGGCCCTCAACTAGCAAAACATGGGTTTAATAACCTGCTTGACAAACCGGATCACAAAATGGAGTCGCCACATGATGCTCCTGTGGGGGCTGTCATCGTGTATGACGTTACTGACAATTCAAAATACGGGCACATCGAAATTCGGTTGCCCGACGGATTCGCAAGTGACTATAAGAGCGAACGTGCGCGGACTTCCCAACGAGGCAAGGACGGAAAAGTTATCAAATCAATGGAAGGTCGCGGCAGAAAAGTGAGTGGCATATGGACAAAAGATTGAAGTTCGTTCTTTTCTGCATTCTCTCCCTGGGTGGAAGCCATGCCCATAGTGAGCGTACAGTGGAATGGAAAGACACCAGCGCGTCGAGCAAGCTCGATTTCCTATTAGGCGACAACCGTGCTTATCGTTGCTATGTAAAAGACCGAACGACTTTTGATTTCACTGTCGGAATATTGGGAACAAACCGATATGAAAAGTTAACGCGTGACCTCAAGAAAAGTAACAAGACCTTCCCGCCCGAAGAATCACTCATCGGCTTTGAATACGAAACGATAGAAAAGGGAAAAAGGGTCGGACCGTTGGTACGGGATTGGGCACTGCTTGACGAGATTACCCCTCCCCCAAATCAGATCGGCCATAAAGCAACGATCAATTTGAGCGGAGGAGACGTCTTAACTTTCGAGCTATTTTCCCAAGTCCCCCAGTGGCCCTTCACGACGCGGGAGCGCTTGAAGCCGTATTTTTATCTATATCGTGATGGGCAAAAATTGAAATGCGGAGGAGTCAAACAACTTGACTAACTGTGTCTTTAAATAAAGCATAAAATGAATTCAGGAATTTCTAGAATCCTACTCACCTTTTCATCAGCCATATTCTTTCTGTCGACCTTTCCGTCTTTGGCGGAAGGTGGGGCAAGAAAGGCATACAGCCATCAAGAACGTGAGGCAGAGGAATTACGCATCCGGAAAGATATCGAGGTCAAGCTGGATTGGCGAAATCGAAGCAAAGAAACGCTGGACGATTATGACGATGAGCATCGGCTGCTATATAGCAAACTTAATGAATCAATTCTCTTGCGAAATTCAACAGGCGAACGGTTCGGAATCTTTGAATCCTTCGATCAGGCGAACACCAAGCGATACGAGATCCGTCTGCACAAGAAAAACAGAGTAACTGACCGATTTCTTTCGGGAAGCGTGTACTGCGATGCTGTCGCGCTTTCTGCAGAAAAGGTCGCGGCCGAATACGTTCTCTTCAGAGAAGTCTGCAACAGAAACAATTCGCCGAAACACACCCTATACCTTTTTGATTATGAGAGCAGGGGCTTATATTGGCTCTATTCGAATGAGATCACATTCAGCAAGAAGCCTAGTGTTACGCTCAAAAACGGTAGGTATCAAGTAAAGTGGGATGTCAAAGCCGTTGATGTAAATCGATCTGTGGTTAGGAACTTCATTCTAGTGAAAAACAAAGCAAATAAATGGGAAGTCAAATCCCTAGCCCCAACCAATTCCGAGGCTGACGATATAGCAGCAGAGGAAAAGATTGCGACTGATGAAAAATTTGACCTCCCATCGTTCGTGGCAAATTGGGGAAAATGAAAAACAATTCTTCATCAAATCATTTGGTACGTCCGGCGCAAAAGTTGGCTGCCGAGCAACCATCCCTTGGCGCTCATATTCCCGTCGAGGGTATTACAAGTTGCCGATACCGAGCGAAACATCAGCGCATCCGGTGAATAGATCTAAGAACTTATTCGCAAATAATATTGATCTTCACAGGCACCTTTCGGAAAACGATGATGGCAGTGGCCAAATGGTGTAGCGCCAGGAAGCTGCGCTCGAGTTTTCCGTCGAGAACCAGCAGCTTCCTAAATCGGTTAAACCCATCGACCGGCAGATACCGCTTGTCGCCGTTTTCCCCCTCGATCGGTTGTGTTCGCCCCGACCGCTTCCTGCACCTACGGCGCCTTCATCTTCGCCCCATCGATGCTCTGCCAGCGTCAGGCAAACGATAGCCAAAATCTACAACGGCCCAAAATACAAGAAAAACAAATACGACACAGAACTCGAAGCTCACTACACGCTTTCAAAAAAGCGACTGCAAAATGAAATACTCCACCGGATTTATTTTTGCTCTGGCGACGCTCTGCTGTAATGCAACGGCCGCACACTTCTCGTTGACGAAGGCAGATCTCAGTGCTTACGAAGCTAGTACTGAAAAAATTAAAGCGGCGGTCGCCGCTGACGACACTAAGCAAGAAGCCGTTTCGATCGATAATAGTCAAACTTTCTTGCTGAAATATCACAAGGAGCAGCAGCTTGGATACCTTATTCCAGTGAGGTTCAATTCCAAGTCCTACAAAAATACGATCTGCGGACTGTATTTCGTGGACTTGAACCACAACCTACGTTTCGCGGAACTGTTTGCCGAAAAAAATGATGATGACGACGTTGTGTCGAGCTGCGTCGGAATAGAAGGCGCAGCAATTCAGGATAAAGCGGTAGACGAAGCTCTTTATCTCGCAGTAGTCCGGTATAGAACAGTTAATAACTATGGGAGTAGAGCTGCCGTCTTGACCTATAAGAATGGGACACTGCATTACGACAGAAAAACCAGTCACTGCGTTAACGCAAAGGGTGAGACAACAAGCATAAAGTCTTTGAAGAGAAAATTGTCGTCGTGCACATGAAACAAGCTTTAATCGCGCTACTCGTCCTTATCCTTCTCCCTTACGGCGCTCATGCCTCTGAACGACTCACTGGCTTACCTTTTTCCGGAGAAGAACAATCCTCATTTGGGTCGGTTGCCGGCATTGGCTTTGACGAGAAGACGTCACGGATCTCGGGCTTCTACCATTTCAAGCAGGTCCAGATGCCCGATCACTCTTTTCATGCAGACTGTCAAATTCTCTTTGCGGGAAAGCTTGAACGCAGCTCAAAAATTCCCGTTATGGCTACTGAACTCTCAGGGGACAGGCAAAAAACGGTAAAAGGCACTCTCGAATTTCGTGGACAATCGCGATCTTCGTCGTCTCAACATCCAGAACAAACTTTCTCGTTGCGGCTTAGGGAGAATCTGCCTGGCTGTTCCAGCGCAGTCGACATTTCTGATTTTGAATTTGATTTCAGCATCAATTTCTCAGGCGACTGGAAGTCTCTGACAGCAGTCCAAGCAAAGCGCACCTACTTTCATAGCACCCATGATGAAAGCGCAAAGGGAAAGTCTTACGTCGTAAGAGGTGATCTTCTCTACATTTACGATGAGTTGCCGGACTGGTACTACGCCAAGTTCAAAGCGGGAAAGAAGGAAACGAAAGGCTGGATAAAGCGAGGCGATACCGTTCAACTTTCGAATAAACAATAACACTCAAAACTAACTGCTCTTACAGCAAAGAAATTCGCGTCGGCTCATCAAAACCGCTCGACCATAAAGGAGCCAAATCGCTCAACCCGCGTCCGACCTACAAGCGCCTCCGCGATCCACCGCCCAGTATTCACCGACCCGGTCACCCCCAGATGCCCATGCCCAAACGCGCACCACAATCTAGGATACCGTCGCACCGGCCCCAGCACCGGCAACGAATCGGGTAGGCAGGGCCGGTGCCCCATCCAGGATGTCGGCGACTCCAGCTTCAATCCCGGCAATCCCTGTGCGGCAGCCTCGCCCAGTGCCGCCGCGCGGCGCGCGGTCGGCGGCATTTCTAGTCCACCAAACTCCACCGTCCCGGAAACTCGCAATCCATGCACCATCGGCACAGCGAACACCTTGCGATCCGCAAATACAATCGGTCGTTCAATCGCCAAGTTAGGGGACGCCAGGTGCAGGTGATATCCGCGCTGACTTTCCAGCGGCACGCGCAAACCCAGCGGCCGCAGCAACTGCGCCGACCACACGCCTGCTGCCAGCACGACTTGCGATGAGCGATACCCGCGCTGCTCGCCCTGCACCATCCAGCCAGTCTCCTCACGCGACAACGCCTTCACCCGGTCACGCACGAACACCACGCCACGTTGCCGTGCCGCTTCCGCAATGGCCTGCGCATACGCAAACGGGTGCGTGACCGCGCCTTGTTCCGGCATGAACATCGCGACGGTGTAATCGCTGCTCACTGCCGGCTCCAGCGCACGGATCGCCGCTGCATCCAGTCGCTCACACCGCACGCCGTGCCGTTCACGCAGACGCCACGATCCCATATCCTTTTCCAGGGCCGCGGCGTCCCGATACAGATGCAACTGGCCCGTCTGCACCACGCGATTCGGGCAGCCTACTTCCCGGGCCAGCTCGCGGTGATGTTCCACTGAGCCTGCAAACAGATCCGTCAGGGCCGTCGCGATTTCCTCTACGCGCTGGGGCGTGGCCGATGCCACGAAGCGCCATAGCCAGGGCGCGGCGCGCAGCCAGTAATGCGGCGGCACATACAGGGGGCTGTCCGGCTCGAGCAGCATTTTCACCGAGTTCTTGAGGACGCCTGGCATCGCCAGCGGCGCGACCGATCCTGCAGAAATCGCGCCGGCATTGCCGAACGAGCACTGGGAACCGGGGTCTTCCGGGTCGATCACCTGGACGGCGAAACCTTCCTTGCGCAGCGCGTAGGCGACGCATAGGCCGACAATGCCTGCGCCAATGACCGTGACGGAACGACTTGCGTGGGAATTCATACGAGGAAAAAGAAGAAGCTGGCGTTCATGCCGAGAAGAGCACCAGCCTATCGGAAAACCACCAGCACTGCAGGCAAAGGCACGACGGCAAGACAGGGCGGATATTTCCTGCGCTCACGTAAGACGTCGCCATTGTTACGGCCGATGCCTAATACCGGCAATCACTCGGCAGTACGCCATGGACCGGCGTGGGGCAAGCCGCCCTAGAACTCCTCCCATTCATCGCCAGTCACCGCATGCGCGACTGCAATACGGCTGCGTGGGGGAGCAGCGACGGCATTCGTTCGATGAGCAATGGATTGATGCGCAGACAGCTTCGTCACTACTTGAGGAAGACGCGCAACCTGCGCTGTCGCCGTCACTGGCGCCGCCTGTTTGCCATCGAGTTTAAACACACTGACGAGTTGCGCCAGATTGCTTGCCTGATCCTGCATTGCCTGCGATGCCGCAGCGGCCTGTTCCACCAACGATGCATTCTGTTGTGTGACTTCGTCCATCTGGCCGATCGCCTGATTGACTTGCTCGATTCCTGCGGTCTGCTCCTGGCTGGCAGCGGTGATTTCGCCCATGATGTCGGCGACACGCCTGACGCTGGCAACGATCTCGTCCATGGTCGTACCGGCCTGATTGACCAGTTTGGCGCCGGTGTCGACTTTCTCTACCGAGTCGCCGATCAGGGCTTTGATCTCCTTGGCTGCCGCAGCCGAGCGTTGCGCCAGATTGCGGACCTCGCTGGCGACCACCGCGAAACCCTTTCCTTGTTCACCGGCGCGCGCGGCTTCCACAGCGGCATTCAGCGCGAGGATATTGGTCTGGAATGCAATGCCGTCGATGACGCCAATGATGTCGACGATCTTCCTGGCCGATGCATTGATCGAATCCATCGTTTCGACGACTTGCGAAACGACTGCGCCGCCTTTGGCCGCGACTTCGGAGGCCGAGTGGGCCAAGGTATTTGCCTGGCGCGCGTTGTCTGCATTCTGCTTGACGGTCGACGTCAGTTCTTCCATGGAAGACGCGGTTTCTTCCAGCGAGCTGGCTTGCTGTTCGGTGCGCGACGACAGGTCGAGGTTGCCGGCGGCGATCTGGCCGGAGGCGGTCGCGATGGTTTCGGAACCCTGGCGCACTTCGCTTACCGTTCGCACCAGGCTGTCGTTCATATCCTTCAACGCGTGCAGCAACCGGCCAGTCTCGTCCTTGCTTTTTACCTCGATGCGGCTGGTCAGGTCGCCCGCAGCGACAGTACTTGCGATCTGCACGGCCTGACGCAACGGCCGCGTAATGCCGACCGTCAGCCGCCATGCACTGCCTGCGCCGATGAGTAATACCAGCAGGCCAAGAGCAATCAGCAAATTACGGTTGCTTTGAGAGATGGCATCAATCTCCCGGCTGGTCGCATCGATGTTGGCGCGCTGCATATCCAGCAATTGCTGAATCACCTCCAGGTAAACTTTGGAACTCGGCATGAAGGTCTGCTCGAGCAGGCGGTTGGCCTCATCCAGGTTGCCATCCTTTTTCAATTGCACGATCGTGTCGCGTGATGACGCAAAGACGTCGCGCTTCGCCAGAACTTCGCTGTACAGGGCCTTTTCCTTCTCACTTGCCAGCAGCGGTTCGATCTTCTTTTGAAGGTCGACAGAGTTCTTGACCGAGGCCGCACCGTCTTCCGCGAAGAATGCGGCTAGCGAAGGATCGGAACTTTTTGCGATGGCGGCCGTGCGGCGCACACCCGTATGGACGTACCTATACCAGTCGGCGATCATCCGCTCCTTGGCAAGAGGCTCCTGCATCATGTCGTGCGACATTTCCGCAATTGCTTCCAAACGCCAAATACCAATAGCTGTCATCAGCGTCATTAATGTCAGCACCAGACCGAAACCGATGCTCAGGCGTACGCCAATGCTCAAATTCCTCATTTGTATCTATTCCCTTTTCTGCTTCCTGAGAGCGGGACTGATTGTATGAAGGCAGTTGCCGTAGGGCAATAAATGAGAATATCCATTGTCGTAAAAGTGCGTCACCGGATGGCGGCAAAACAACAATGGTGTTTGATTGCAATGTGATATCGCCGTGATGCCGGATTGCGATACCGGCATCAAAATGACAAGGAAAATCAGGAGCACTTCCGGACGCAGTGAGCCGGGAGGTTGAGATCAGATCGCCGGCGCAGCTATCGCCAGCTCGTACCGGGCGCGGAACCGACAGACCGGCTTCGCAGGCGGCTCACGCCGCATCCTTCAAAATGCAATTTCGCCCCGCATTCTTCGCCGCATACATTGCGTGATCCGCACGCTCGATCAACTGGTTGATCGCTTCCCCCGCCCGATACTGCGCAATCCCGGCGGAAAAGGTAATCCGGACATCAGCCGCCAGTCCGTCAAACGCCGTGTGCTCCAGCTCGGCCTTGATGCGCTGCAGGCACATCTGCGCGAGGTCGATCGATGTCTGCGGCAAAAGCAGCAGGAACTCCTCGCCGCCCCACCTGCCCAGCAGGTCGGTGGAGCGGATGAATTTCCCCGCCGCGCGGGCAAAGGTGCGCAGCACGACATCGCCTTCGCTGTGCCCGTAGGTGTCGTTGATGCGCTTGAAGTGATCGATATCGATGACGCAGATGCAAAACGAATCTTCGCTGCGGTCCACCAAGCTTTTTTCGCGCTGGAGCATGTCGAGCAGGTAGCGCCGGTTGTACAGCCCGGTCAGCTCATCATGCACCGCCAGGTCTGTGAGCTTTTCCAGCGCCGTTTCCAGCTCCGCATTGGCCGCCCGCAGGCGGGCTCGCAAACGGCCCAGGTTACCGACCAGCATCGCCGTAAAGACCAGGATCGCGCACAAGGAAACCCAATGCACAAACTCCACCCGCCAGTCGACGCCGGCAGGATCATGACGTGCGGCGAGAAGTGCGACGGCGGGATACAGCGTCACAGGCACCGTCGCAAGCCCGACCAGCTGGCGGGCCGTCAGTTGCGTCCCGCCGAACATCAGCCCGACGACATAGGCGAACATGAACACGCCGCGGAGCGGCCCCGCGTAGATCATGGTGTAGCTGCACAACACAGCCGAACAGACAATCTGGGCCTGGGTCAGGCTCGGGTCCTTGAAGCGCAGATTCCATCCGAAGCCGATCATCGCCAGGAATGCCGCAGACACGACCACGCTCCCCGCTGTGTACACAAGCAGCGGAAAGACGGGATACAAACCCTGCCAGGTCGCGATGCCGATGATCGCGCCGCATAAGGAATAGAACGCAACAGCGAGCAGGGTCCGTTTCAACCGGTGGCGCTGCGTCGCTTGGCTAGTGTCGATCAGCGGGAATCGCATGGAAAGCAGTTCGCGTATCTGGTTGGAACGCATTGTAGCCGCATCGCGGGACGCAAGCATCTCTGAGGAAAGGCTCCTGCGTTTCCTGGCTTCACGTCCATCCTCCGTCACCCACGTTGTTCATCCCGCCGCATCCCGAAACCCACGCAACGCGTGCGCGGCGTTCGCTCCGGTCTCATCCACCGAATACCTGCCCTCCATCACAAACAGCGCCGGCAACCCAAGCCCGGCGAGTTGCGCGCCTGTGCGCAGGAACTCCGGCGTATCGAGCTGGAATTTCGGGATCGGATCGCCGACGCAGGTATCGGCGCCCAACGAAATCACCAGCTCACCAGCGCGTCAGACGCGCAGGCCTGGATGCGCTTGCGTGCCGCATCGAGTGCCACGAACCGCTGGTCGTTGCTGCACCTGCCTTTCCGCACCTCACCGTCCCGCCGCATTGACCATGCGCAGACTGCTCATCCATGGCAACAATTAGAATGGTCTCTCCCCCTGCATCCGAGCCATACCATTCCATGAAAAGGAAGCACGTGCGTGCCAAGGCCGGTGCGCCCTTGGCACCGCAATCCGCGCAACTCAATGCCGTGCGCAAGCTTTCACATTCCGGTCGGGATATGGAGGCGCAAGAGCGGGTCACCGAACTGCTTGCCCGCTTTCCCGATTTCAAGCCGCTTCTGGCACTGGCATGGGAAGTGAGCGACAACGCGGGAAATTTCCTTTCCGCGACCCTTCACGCATGGGACTGGTCAAAAGCCTCGCCAGGAAGCTTGGCTGCGCTGGAGGCGTTGCGCGACTCCGCCTTTGAAGCAGGCTTGCCGGCACTCGCTGCATTCGCCGCCCGGCAGCTCGTACAGGCCGAAGGCGGTTCGCTTCCCGAACTGCCCCCGCTGCACGGTGCACTTGGCGATCTCTCCTTTGAGCAAGCTGTAGCCGTCGACCTGTCACGCCTGTTCCTGTCGTATGAGAGATTCAGCGAAGCGATCGCCGTGCTGGAAGGCTTCGACCATCCATCCTCGCGCAACAACCTGGCGTTGGCACGATTCGCGCTGGGCGACATCGGGCCGGCACAGGAAGAATTCGAAACGAACTGGCGGCAGGACGCGCGCAACCTGTTCGCACTGCATCATGTCGTGCAGCTTCGGCTATGGAGCGGCGGGCGCGTTGCTGCGGACGAACTGGCCGGCGCATTGCGCGATGCGCAGCCGCTGCGCGCAGAGGATGCGTACGGCAAGATATCCGGCCTGTTGTTGCTGGGGATGGACGACGAGACCATCGATGCTTGGCACGGGATCCGCGAAGCCGAATTCTGGATCGAAGAGAACGCCCGTGAAAACTCGATATGCGCCTACCTCGCCGGGCTGGCCGCATTACGCAAAGGCGACGCGAAGGCGGCAGGCGAGCTTTGCACCGAGGCCCTCGATCTCGACCCGGATAACCTCAACGCAGAGTCCGTATTCACCGCACTGACGTTTCCCGAGCTCGGCGAGCAACTCGACCCTGAGGCCGGCGATTTCCACGACTGGTTTCCGCGATGCTGGCTCGATGAATTCCGGTCGGGAAAGGGAGTCGATGCGCAAGAAGCGGCATTCGATACCCTGTGCCGCCGCTGCAAGGCCCATGCCGATTACCTTGCCGCAGCGGCCGAGCTGGGTGGAGAGATCGTTCGCTTCCTTGCGATCGCCATCCTCAAGGCGCGCTCCCGGGACGGCGACAACGCCGCCCTCGACACGTTGCGCAAGCTCCTGGTCCGCCCCTGCGGTCCGGACAATGTACGTCTCGACCTGGATGTGTGGTTGCAGGAAAACGGGTTTGCCGAAACAGGCGCCCCCCAACAGTTGCTACTGCGCGGAGAAGTTCGGGAACTTGCCTTCCGCCCGATGCGCCTGCACTCCGAACACCACGACCTCGGCTTGCCGCCCGCATCGCAAGCCCGGCTCGAACAGATGCATCACCTGCTGGCTCGGAACGATCTGGCAAGCGCATTGCGTCTTGCCGAGGAACTCTCGGCCGCCCATCCTGAACATCCCACGCTCATCGGCAACATTGCCGGCATCAAGGACGCCCTCGGCCAAGACCTCGATGAGATCGAGTCGCTGTTCCGCCGCGCGGCCGAACTCGACCCGACCTACCTGTTTGCGCAGGCCGGCTTGGCGCGTGTCGCCGCCCGCCAGGGGAACACGGAAGGTGCGCGTGAACTGCTCGCGCCTTTGTTGGGCCACGAGGCATACCACTTCAGCGAATGGCGAGCGATACTCCTGGCCGAACGCGCAGTTTCGGTATCGGAAAAAGATGTGGAAACGGTACGCGAGCTTGATGAGGCGTTGATTTCAATTCAGGAGCAATTCGGTTAAGCTGCCCGCCGCTTCATCCGTCCGTCACAAGAAGCACATTGGCCTTGCCGAAACTGTCCGCAAGCACAATGGATGTGCCCGTTGGATTCGGCGCCCTTTCCCACGATGACGGGCACGTCGTACGAAATAAAACACCGCCGCAGCAAGAATCGCCAACCACCGCCGACCCAACCCGACGTTCCTGCGCCTGCCCTGCGGCTTGCGCCGTATCGCTGTCACCCGCCCCCGAAGCTGCATCGCCCGAGCCGCTATTGCCTTCGCTCCGATTCACCGTATCCGGATTGCGATCATCCAGCAGCGAGCTCAGTCCCAAGCCCAGCGACGCATCGCCAAGGAAGTCGCTCTCACAGACACATAACTTATCAGTGATATTCGACATTTATAACTTTAAAGCGATATTGTTCGTATATCACTTAAAAGCTATGATTCCATGGACTATCCCATCCAGACTCCGGCCCAGCTTTCCGCACACTTGAAATCCCTACGACAGGCCAAAGGCATGTCGCAGGCCGAACTCGGCCGGCTGCTGGGCGTGGGACAGGTACGCATCGCAAACATCGAGAAAGATCCCGGCGCGATCAGCGTCGACCAGCTGATCCGGATCCTGCACCTGCTCGACACCCGTCTTGTGCTGCAGCCGAATTCACCGCCGTCCCGCCCGAAATCCGGTTCCGAAGTGGAGTGGTAAGCCATGCCCGCACGCGCACTCAACGTCTGGCTCAACGGCCAGTTGGCCGGCACCTGGTCCTGGACGCGCACAGCTTTGAATATGCCGCTTCCTGGCTCGACTCGCCCAGCGTGCGTCCGCTCTCGCTATCCCTGCCGATTCCCGCCGGCGGCAGGACGTTGCGCGGGCCGATGGTCAAGAACTATTTCGACAACCTTCTGCCCGACAGCGACAGGATCCGGCAACGTTTGCGCACCCGCTTCCGCTTGTCGAGCGACAGTGCGCAGGACCTGCTCGGCGCAGTCGGCCGGGACTGCATCGGCGCCGTCCAACTGTTGCCGGACGATGCCTCTCCCGAAGGCTATGACCGCGTGGAAGGCACGCCGCTGACGGAAGCCGACATTGAACGGCACCTGCTTGCGGTCACGAACGACACCGCATTCGGACAGGATGGCGAAGACCCGGACGACTTCCGCATCTCGATCGCAGGCGCGCAGGAAAAGACCGCCTTCCTCCGGTATCGCGGTCGCTGGTGCCATCCGCACGGCGCGACGCCGACCACGCATATCTTCAAGCTCCCGCTCGGCCTCGTGGGAAACATGCGCGCCGACATGAGCACTTCGGTCGAGAATGAATGGCTGTGCCTGCGCATCATGGCCGCGCTGGGTTTCGACGTGCCGCGCGCCGACATCGCCGTCTTCGGTCAGCAGAAAGTCCTGGTGGTCGAACGCTTCGACCGCCGCTGGGTCGCCGGCAACACATGGATCGCCCGCCTGCCGCAGGAAGACTTCTGCCAGGCGACCGGCACCGCGCCCGCCGACAAGTACGAAAGCGATGGCGGTCCGGGCATCGCCGCCTGCCTCGACATCCTCGCCGGCAGCACAGAATCGGCGCGCGACAGACTGGCTTTCGTGCTCGCCCAGCTTGCGTTCTGGTTGCTGGCCGCTACCGATGGCCACGCCAAGAACTTCTCCATCTTCCTGCTGCCCGGTGCGCAGTACCGCCTCACACCCATGTACGACATCCTGTCGGCATGACCCATCATGGGTGACGGCGCGAACCAGCTTCAGCCCCCAAAGGCGATGGCGATGGCGCTGCGCTCAAAGAATGCATACTACAGGCTGGCCGATATCCAGACGCGGCATTGGCAAATGCTGGCGCGGCAAAGCGGCGTGGCGGATGCCTTTGCTGTCATGGTCCGGCTTGTGGAGCACGTCCCGACTGCCCTGGAGTTGGTCGAGAAGGAATTGCCGGGCAGCTTCCCAAAGCGTCTGTGGACATGCATCAGGGATGGGATGCTGCAGCATCAGCGGCGGTTTCTGGAAGGGTTGAAGACAGCAATCCGAGAATGAGATTCGTCGCCGTCTAGAACGACGATCGCGGTAAAAGCGGCGTTGTGGACAAAGCAGAAGCCCTCAAGGAACTCCTCGCGGCATCGTCACAGTCCAGCGTGCGAAGAAAACAACACTCGGACCACACGCCAATGCAAATCGTTTGACAGAGCAAATTCTGTTGGCGCAGAATCGCACCTCATCAATTTTTGATTAACCAATTTTCAAGGAAAGGACGGACATGCCACGCACGGCTATCAATAATTCGCAACCCAGATAGCCCCGCGCAGCACTGCTCGGGGCTCGGCAGACATGCCGCCCCGAGCCGGTCGTTCCTTTCAAGAACCCCGGTGAGGAAACTCGCCGGGGTTTTTGCTTTCCGGAAGACGATCTTCCGAAGCGAGAACGCCGGCATAACGAACTCCCAAAGGAAAAGTTATGCCCATCGCACAAACACTGCACAAGGGACGCGTCCCGGTGCACATCTATACGGACGAGATCGATCACTCGGCCCTGCAGCAGCTGCTGAACATCGCCAGCCTGCCGATCGTCCATCCCCATGTCGCCGCCATGCCGGACGTGCATGCCGGCATCGGCGCCACTGTTGGCAGCGTCATTCCGACGCGCTCGGCGATCATACCGGCCGCTGTCGGCGTAGATATCGGCTGCGGCATGAACGCCGTGCGCACCACGCTGACGGCGAGCCAGTTGCCCGATAGCCTGGCGCGTTTGCGCAGCGCGATCGAAGCAGCGGTGCCTGTCGGATTCGACCAGCATGCCTGGGACAAGGTGCGCGGCTCTGCCCATGCCCGCGTCGGACGACCGCTCAACGACCGCCTCGATCGCATCGTCGCCAAGCACAGCGGCATCATGAAGATGCAGCACAAGTTCGCCCAGACCTGGATCTGCCAGCTGGGTACGCTTGGCGGCGGCAATCATTTCATTGAGATCTGTCTCGATGAGGAGCAACGCGTCTGGATCATGCTGCACTCCGGCTCGCGCGGCGTGGGCAATGTCATCGGGCGCTACTTCATCGCGGCGGCACGCAAGGACATGCAACGTCACCAGATCCATCTGCCGGACAAGGACTTGTCGTACTTCAGTGAAGGTTCGACGCTGTTCGACGACTACGTGGAAGCAGTGGAGTGGGCGCAGGATTACGCGCTCATCAACCGGCGCGAAATGATGCGCCGCATTGTCGACGTGATGGGATCGCATCTGCCGCCGTTCAAACTCGGCGGCGAAGCAATCAATTGCCATCACAACTACGTGGCACGCGAATCGCACGACGGCGAACGCCTGTTCGTCACACGCAAAGGCGCGATCTCGGCGCGTGAAGGCGAACTCGGCATCATCCCCGGCAGCATGGGCGCGAAGAGCTACATCGTTCGCGGCAAGGGTAATCCCGATTCGTTCTGCTCATGCTCGCATGGTGCAGGGCGGCGCATGAGCCGCAGCGAAGCCAAGCGGCGTTTCAGCCGTTTCGATCTCATGCAACAAACGGAAGGCATCGAGTGCCGCAAGGACGGCGGCGTCGTGGACGAGATCCCCGCCGCCTACAAGGACATCGACAAGGTCATGGCGCATCAATCGGACCTGGTTGAAGTCGTGCATACGTTGCGGCAAGTCGTATGCATCAAAGGATAAGACATGAAACTGATCATCAAACCAGTCAAACCGCGCAATCCGCATGTCGTCGCTGCCAAACAGCGCAGTGCGGGCGCGCATGGAGCACATCTGGCCAGGCGAAAGCAGCGGCGCACGGAAAAGCAGGCGCTGCGCTCGCTCGTCATCGGCCAAAGAAAAGAAGGAGAAAGCGATGCGTGAAGATATGTTCAAAGTCATCGTGGAACGTCCGCGCCTCGTCAACAGCAACGGCTACAGCCGTGACGGACGCAAGTTCCGCAACGACGAAGACGCACCGGCCAGGCTAGGCATGAAGCGCGGATACAGCCAGTGGAAATGGTTCAATGAGAATCTCGCCCCGCTGCGCCGTTACCTCGAAAGGCAAGTCAATCGTCCCTGGGACAAGGTGTACAGCGAGATCCGGGCAAACATCGATCCGCGCAGCACGGTCAAGCAGCACATCCTCCAGCATATCGAGGATTTTGTCGCTGTCGATACGCACTGGGTGGAAACGCCGGGTGGCGGAAAGATCATCATTCGCGGACGGCGTTGGCCAAGAAAGGACGTTTTCCTGGAAGAGTCGACGGTCAGGCTCTACGTGAATCCGCGTACCGGCATCCTCCTGCTGAACCGTCGCCATGTATCGCATGGTGTGCGCAAGCGGCAGAAACAGCAGGCGCAACATGAGCGCCAGTTAGCCGTCCGACGAGAGCTCGGCGAGCACGAGCAATTGCATCGTGTCGAGGGCATCTGGTATCACGTGACGCTCGAGACACTGCCTGCCGCGAAGGTGCAGATCGTCAACGTCGACGGCAAACTGAGCAAGAAGATCGTCTATGCATCGTGCTGGGATGTGGTGCGCAAGGAATGGGTATCACGCAAGCACGGAAGGATGCCCGTGTCCAAGTCGCAAGCGAGCAACCAGGACATGTACGGCGATCCAAACAAATATGCCGCCTCCAAGCGGCAGCTCAACTCGCAGGAACTGAAAAGGCACGGTCTGAACGACTGAGGAATTGCACCACCGACCGGCGCTGCGCTGGTCCGAATACATCAACAAGGGAGGTCATCATGAAAACCAAGTACACCGAACAGGCGAGCTTTCGAAATCACCAGCAAGCGCAGGAAGGGATTCCCCTCCGAGACGCACGTCAAGCGCGGCTTCCGCGTTGTGCATAAAGACAAGGAACTGATGGAAAAGCTCGGCCGGAACGACCCATGCCCATGCGGATCTAGAAGGCATTTCAAGAAATGCTGCCTGAAGTCAGGAAGCTTTTGACGGCGTGAACAGGGATGAATACTTCCGGTAGCGGCCCGTTCGCGATCAGCCGAGCGCCGCCCCCCGCTGACAGAACCAGGTCGAGCCGATACACTATACGGCCCGCAACAAGGCCGCCCAATTCGGCTCGCCCCCATAGGAACATCATGCTTCCCGACTCTGTATTTTCCGATGTATCCAGGCATATCAACGCACGCCTCGGCCCGATCGAACTGATCCGCATCATCAACCAGCTAGAGTCCGGTGACCCGCCGTATGACCCGCACAGGATTGAATCCGTTCTTTTTCCCTGTGCAAATCGGGCAGTCTTCGATTTCTTCCTGCGCGCCGATTATGCGGACCTGATTGCGCGGCTGATGAAATCCATTCACATCGAGCCGCGTGCGATGGATGTCTTCCTTTCTGAAATCGATGATCGTTACCTGAAGATTTTCTCGGCCACGCTCCCGCAGCAGGTCACGCAGGTCAAGATCGATTCCGACGCGAACAATATCCGTTTCATCGTCACCGCGCCCGAGTTCCTGCTTGATTTTTCACTGCCGGCGATCAGTCAGTTTCATTCGGAAATGGATCACGTCGCAGCGAACATGCTGCAATGGCTTGACGCGGTAGACGGCAACACGTCCATGCTCTTCCTCAACGCCAAGGGCGCGTCCTTCCTCTCGAATTTCTCGCAGAACTGGATCGCGGACAAACTGGGCATTCCGCTCGGTGGCCCCGCCAATGCAATCACAGGAGTCATCTGATGATCATTTCGCTCCAGCCGGACGATCCCATCGTCCGCTTCCCCGCCCTCTACAACGCCTACCCGGTGCGCAATGAAGTCGCGGGAAGCAGCGCGATGCTCGGCCAACGATCGTCGCCCTTGCCGCACATCTGCTTCATCGACGACGCCTACGGCCGTATTTACGACCAGTCTGTTGCACACTGCAACGCGCTCTATGGCCAGTCGACCAGCATGAACTTCTATACCAGCTTTCCGAAACGGGAAGTTGTGGACGAGTTGCGTGTTCCGTTCCGGCGCATTCCCATTTATTCGATCGCCTCGCTCGACGATATCGACGAGTGCATGCAGATGGCGGCAGCGGCCAACAAGTCGCACCAGATCCTGCTGCGCGGACAGACCAAGCTCCATCGCATCGAGCGCACTACAGAAGAAAACGAAATCCTCTACGGCGGACCGGTCATTGAGCCCTCATTCCTGCCGAGCCACCTGCGTGCGAAGTTCGATGAAACCCTGCTGACTTCGCTATGGCACAGCCTGACCGCTATCCTGATCAACGACCTTTGCTGCGACATAGCTCACGTTAACGACGCGACAGCAAATGAGATGATTCAGGATGCGCATCGCATGCGCCACATCTGCCTGTTCGACATGCTGGCGCTGGGCATCGCGCAGCACTACGGTCTGCCGAGTGTCGGACTGGATTTGACCGATGACAAGCACATTGCCGCCTGGTTTGCGCTCAACAATATCCACGTCGAAGACGGCAAGGCACATGCCGTGCCGGCGGATGCCTCGCAGGATCGGATTATCTTCATGTTCCGCTGCCCGCCTGATGCAGTGTTTGACTACGGCAAGGTGCGCCCGAAGGTTTTCCCGGAAAGCCGCCCAGACAGGCAGCGTGCCTGGTTCGGCCATGTCGGCTGGGGCCATGCGAAAAACCAGCTCGGCAGCTACCTGATGTGCGGTTTCCGGCTACCGGATTCGGCGTCGGAGGAATTGCCGAAAGGTCTCACGCAACACCTGTTCCCCGATGCCACGGATGACGGCGTACTGCATCTGCTGCAAAAGCTGCGAGCGCGGAAATGCTATGAAGGCGAGGCGAAGCGGGCGTTGGATCGCCTGTACGCGTTTTGATCGGCCGTTGCGCACCTCGCACTTCAGCTGATATGCACTCCCCGGAACGTAAGCCCCGGGGAGTGCATGAAGCGACGATCTGTGTCGATGACGTCCGATCTAGCCTGCCACATCCCTGAACCCGCGCAACACATGCGCGACATTCACCCCAATCTCCTCCACCGCATACCCGCCCTCCATCACGAAGAGCGTCGGCAATCCAAGCCCGGCAAGCTGCGCGCCCATGCGCAGGTATTCCGGCGTATCGAGCCGGAATTTTGAGATCGGATCACCGACGTAGGTATCAACACCGAGCGAAATCACCAACGCGTCCGGCGCATAGTCCTGGATGCGCTTGCAGGCCGCATCGAGCGCCGCGAACCACTGGTCGTTGCTGCTGCCAGCCGCCAGCGGATAGTTCTGGTTGAACCCGAGCCCCTCGCCCGCGCCCGCCTCGTCCGCGTGGCCGAGATAGAACGGATATTCCGTCTTCGGGTCGCCGTGGATGGACTGGAACAGCACATCGGCGCGGTCGTAGAAGATCGATTGCGTGCCGTTGCCGTGGTGGTAGTCAACATCGAGGATCGCCACGCGCGACGCGCCGCCGTCGAGGAAGGCCTGCGCGGCGACGGCGGCATTGTTGATGAAACAGTAGCCGCCTAGGAAATCCGGTCCCGCATGGTGGCCGGGCGGGCGGGACAGGGCGAAGGCGGCGCGCGCGCCCTGCGCGATGCGTCGCTGCGCCGTCAGCGCGACGTCCGCCCCCAGCCTCGCTGCGCGCCAGGTGCCGGAGGTGAACGGCGTGCCGCTGTCGTAGGAATACATTCCCAACTGCGCGATGAAATTGTCCGGCTCGACGTCATGCCGGAAGCCGCGGATCGGCCAGACGGCGGGAATCGCATCGCGCGTGTTGCCGAGGGCGGTCCAGCTGTCCCATGCGCGTTCGAGGAAACGCAGGTAGCGGGGCGCGTGCACGCGCTCGATGGGTGCGAGCGGAAAGCTGTCGGGCGCGGAGACCGGGCCGATCTTGTGGTCTGTGACGGCCTTGAAGATGTAGTCGGCGCGCTCGGGCTTTTCGAAGCAGGGGACGAGTTCGCCACGGTAGAACTCGAATTCGCCGCGATGGGCGTGGTGGTCGGGGCTGTAGATGATGTCCATGCGTGTCGATCCGTTGAAGGGGAACTTTGGTCAAGCTGGCCGCATTGTCGGTGCGCTGTGTCCGAATTTTCTACGAGATTGCGCGTAAAAGACCTATTCTTGCTCCTGCGTTTCAAGCGCGCGCACCTGCCTGCGAAGCCCCTCGAAAATCGGCTCGGCGACATCGACGGGGAAACCTTCGGGCAATTGGGCGGCTACCTCATCGATCACTAAGGGGGTCTTCTCAATGAAATACTGCAGCGTCGCCTCGAAATCCGTCCCCAGCGCATTGGCTTTCGCAACCATATTCCAGTGCCGTCGGCGAATCTCGCACATCTTGTAGTGTGCATTGCCGGCGCGCACGGCCATCGCCAGCTTGACCTTCTGCCACTGGAACATGTTCGGCCCGCTTCCGATCACCGGCCACGCAGACAGAATGTCATACAGCGGCGTCATGCGATATGCGCCGCCGCGTTCGAGGAAGATGCTGAAGTTCTTGGCATGACCGTCCGGTGCAGCGAGCAACCAGAAGAGCAGTTGCGCGGCAAGGAAGTTCCTGCGATCTTCAAGCGCGTTTGCACTACCACGCAGGCGGTCAAGTATCACCGCCATACCGGGGCCACCCATGCTCTCATATTTGCCGGCTGCAGGATGGCCAAGCACTTGGCAGAAATCCTCCTGCGGCAAACGGATGATCCAGTCCGGCCGGACAACACGGTCGAATCGCTCGACGGCGAGAACCTTGTAACGACCGAAGGACCATATCTCGCTTCCGGCAACAGGCAGGCCGTATGCTTTCGCAATCCGCCCGCACAACCATTCGTTCTCGACCGAGGTCGAGAAATCGGCCTGCGCCGTCCCCGCCGTGCCGAGCGGGAGCTTGAGAATGTGCGTGGTCGGCGTCGCGCCGTGCGGCTTGCACCATCGTCCGTCATGCCACAGCAATGCCGTCTTCTCCTGGGCACCGGCAATCGAAATGCGCAACTCGTCGTTTTCCGGATCGCCAGGCGCGCCAGATGAAATGGTCGCGGCCAGCAATCTTTCGACCTGATTTTCCGTCAGCGGCTCTGCATCGATGCGGCGCACCGGAGGAGGAGCCGATCCGGCAGGCACGAGCATGACCGCGCCGACGCAGTCTCGTCCGATTTTTTCCAGGACGTCGAAGCTGCCCGTCGATGCAACGCCAAATTTCTGCGCGACGCGCCTGCGTATGCCGGCGCTGTCGGGCAAGAGGTTATCGAAATAGTTGGCCACGACTGGTCCGGTGAAAGCGTTCGTTCCGTTTGCCACCGGCAGGGACAGGGACAGCGGACGATTGCTCGGGCTCGTGAGCCACGACGCCTCGTACGCGAAACTCTCGCCGGCATTGGGGACGAACGTCCACTTGCCAACCAGTTCGCCATTCATCCAGACGTCGAGTACGCGTTTGGTCGATGGACGGCCAGCCATTACCAGATGTCTCCATCGTTTTTTTCGTCTGCCGGGTTGCCCGAGTCGACGACATGAAATTCCGCGCCCAAGGCCATCATGAGCGTCAGGAGGGCGTCGAATCGGACTTTTTCAGGTGCGTTCTCGATCTTCGCGATGCGCTCCTGGGACAGGCCGATCCGGTTTCCGAGCTGCTCCTGGGACCAGCCGCGGGCGTGGCGCAGGGATTTCAGGTAGGGGCCTAACTGGCCTGTCGTGCGGATGGGGATGGATGGCATGGACCGCGCTCCGGTTATTCCTTTTAAGGAATAAATTATATTTATTCCCAATAAAGCATAATCGGAGATTATTCCCTTTTAAGAATAATTGCAATATCGTCCCAAAGCTTCATTGAGATCAGTGATGACGTGATGCGGCATCAGGAGGAGATCTTGGATTATCGGGAGGCGCAGTTGTAGAGGACAACGGCCAGCGAGCATCTGCCCGACCTATCCTTTCACCGCGCCCGCGGTAAGCCCGGAAACGATCCGCCTCTGGAAAATCAGCACCAGCGCCACCACCGGCACGGTCACGATCACCGAGGCCGCCATGATATTCCCCCATGGCAGTTCATGTTCGCTGGCGCCTGAAATCAATGCAATCGCCACAGGGACCGTTCTCACATCTTCGGTAAGGGTGAAGGTCAACGCAAACAGGAATTCATTCCATGCCGCGATAAAGGCGAGCAGGCCGGTGGTCACCATGGCCGGCCACATCAGCGGAATGAAGATGCGCGTCACGATGACCCAGGGGCTGGCGCCGTCCATGGTCGCCGCATCTTCCAGTTCCTGCGGCAAGCCGCGCATGAAGGTGGTCAGGAGCCACACCGTGAAAGGCAGGGTAAACAGCATGTAAGACAGGCTTAACGCAGGCAGCTTGTTGTACAGCCCCAGAGCCTTGATCAGGCTGTACATGCCGGACAATACGGCGACCTGCGGAAACATCGACACACCGAGTATGGTGGCCAGCAACAAGCCGCGGCCCTTGAACCGAATCCTGGCCAGCGCATACGCAGCGGTCACGCCGAGCAGCAGTGAGAGTGCGACAACGGAGGTGGCGACCAATACCGAATTGAGGATATTCGCTGCAAATGGCTGCTCGCGGAACACCGATACATAGTTTCCCCAATACCATTGGCTTGGAAAATAATCGACCCTGAACAGCTGCGACGCCGGCTTCATTGACGAGACGATCGCATAATAGAAGGGAAACACCGCATACAGCACGATGACGGTGACCAGTACTGCAAAGGCGAGCTTGCCGAAAAATTTTTTCACCGCTACTCCGCATCGAAGCGTACCCTGCCTAGCGCGATGGTCATCGCGATGCAGCCGGCAATGATCATGAACAGCAAGGTTGACGCGGCCGATCCATAGCCC
>CBIHRW010000007.1:0-88349 GCA_966212545.1 uncultured Noviherbaspirillum sp. | reverse complement strand
CCGACCTACCCGAATGCCGGCCGCTTCTGGGACATGATCCAGAAACACCGTGCCACCATCTTCTACACCGCCCCGACCGCGATCCGCTCGCTGATCAAGGCCGCCGAAGCCGATGCCGACGTGCATCCGAAGAAATACGACTTGTCCAGCCTGCGCCTGTTGGGCTCGGTCGGCGAGCCGATCAACCCGGAAGCCTGGATGTGGTACTACAAGAATGTCGGCAATGAAAAATGCCCGGTCGCCGACACCTTCTGGCAAACCGAAACCGGTGGCCACATGATCACCCCGCTGCCCGGCGTCACCCCCATGGTCCCCGGCTCCTGCACGCTGCCGCTGCCCGGCATCATGACCGCCGTGGTCGACGAAACCGGCAACGAGCTGCCCAACGGGCAGGGCGGCATCCTGGTCGTCAAGCGTCCGTGGCCGTCGATGATCCGCACCATCTGGGGTGACCCGGAGCGCTTCAAGAAGAGCTACTTCCCGGAAGAGCTGGGCGGCAAGATGTACCTGGCCGGCGACGGCGCGGTGCGCAATGAAAAGACCGGCTACTTCACCATCACCGGCCGCATCGACGACGTGCTGAATGTCTCCGGCCACCGCATGGGCACGATGGAAATCGAATCGGCGCTGGTGGCCAACCCGCTGGTCGCGGAAGCGGCGGTGGTCGGCAAGCCGGACGACACCACCGGCGAAGCGATCTGTGCGTTCGTGGTGTTGAAGCGCGCCCGCCCGGCCGGCGACGAAGCGAAGGCGATCGCCAAGGAACTGCGCGACTGGGTGGCCAAGGAAATCGGCCCGATCGCCAAGCCGAAGGAAATCCGCTTCGGCGACAACCTGCCCAAGACCCGTTCCGGCAAGATCATGCGCCGCCTGCTGCGCGTGCTCGCCAAGGGCGACCAGATCACGCAAGACGTGTCGACACTCGAGAATCCGGCCATCCTGGAGCAACTGCGGCAAGTCCAATAGACGCGCCGCGAACCGTGAAAGCCTGCAGGGTTATCCGCCTTGCAGGCTTTTTTGTAGGTAGTGCCCCTATGTTGTATGCGGGCGCTTATGGTCGATTTCGAGAATCGTTTCCCCGTCATCCCCGCGAAGGCGGGGATCCATGCGGACGTTGTTCCAGCTGCCTCATTATGGATCCCCGCCTTCGCGGGGATGACGGGGAGCTTGTGTGGAGGTGTTGAACGGAAGCGCCCGCATGCAAGCATTCGCGAAGGGAAATCCTGCGGCAGTTTGTGACAGTCACACTCGGACTGCTCAATAACGTGACAACGTTCGTGACGCACACCGTCAAAAATCTGCCGAAAACCCTGCATTTTGGCCTCTCAGCCGCATGGCACGCCAATTGCCATCACCAATACGTCCCGGCAGAAAAAACCGGACCAACACAACTTCCACAATTCGCAATTAGGAGGACGGCATGAATCTCGCAGACATCACCAAGCTCGGCATCAAGAATCCCTTCAAGCAGCGCTATGACAATTTCATCGGCGGCAAATTCGTGGCGCCGGCCAAGGGCGAATACTTCCAGAACATCAGCCCGGTAATCGGCCGGGCCTTCTGCGAAGTGGCACGTTCAACGGAAGAAGACGTCGACATCGCCCTCGACGCCGCCCACGCTGCAAAGAAAGCCTGGGGCAAGACTTCTCCGGCCGAGCGCGCCAACATCCTGAACAAGATCGCCGATCGCATGGAAGCCAATCTGCAGTTGCTGGCGACCGCAGAGACCATCGACAACGGCAAGCCGATCCGCGAAACCATGGCGGCAGACATCCCGCTGGCCATCGATCACTTCCGCTATTTTGCCGGCTGCATCCGCGCGCAGGAAGGCTCGATCGCGCCGATCGATTCCGAGACCTATGCCTACCATTTCCATGAGCCGCTGGGTGTCGTCGGCCAGATCATTCCCTGGAACTTCCCGATCCTGATGGCAGTGTGGAAGCTCGCGCCGGCGCTGGCCGCCGGCAACTGCGTGGTGCTCAAGCCCGCAGAGCAGACCCCGGCTTCGATCATGGTCCTGATGGAGCTGATCGCCGACCTGCTGCCGCCGGGCGTGATCAACGTCGTCAACGGTTTTGGCCTCGAGGCAGGCAAGCCGCTCGCCACCAGCAAGCGTATCGCCAAGATCGCCTTCACCGGCGAGACCGGCACCGGCCGCCTGATCATGCAGTACGCCGCACAGAACATCATCCCGGTCACGCTGGAACTCGGCGGCAAGTCGCCCAACATCTTCTTCGCCGACGTGATGGAGAAGGACGACGACTACTTCGACAAGTGCCTGGAAGGCTTCGCGATGTTCGCGCTGAACCAGGGTGAAGTGTGCACCTGCCCGTCGCGCGTGCTGGTGCAGGAATCGATCTACGACAAGTTCATGGAGCGTGCCGTCAAGCGCGTCGCCGCGATCAAGCAGGGCAGCCCGCTTGACGCCAGCACGATGATTGGCGCGCAGGCATCGCAGGAACAGATGGAAAAGATCCTGTCCTACCTCGACATCGGCCGCCAGGAAGGTGCGAAGGTGCTGATCGGCGGCGAGCGCAACCAGCTCGGCGGCGATCTCGACAGCGGCTACTACGTCAAGCCGACCATCTTCGCCGGTCACAACAAGATGCGCATCTTCCAGGAAGAAATTTTCGGCCCGGTGGTCTCCGTCACCACCTTCAAGGATGAAGACGAGGCGCTGGAAATCGCCAACGACACGTTGTACGGCCTCGGCGCCGGCGTGTGGACCCGCGACGGTTCCCGCGCCTTCCGCATGGGCCGCAACATCCAGGCCGGCCGCGTGTGGACCAACTGCTACCACCTCTATCCGGCGCACGCCGCATTCGGCGGCTACAAGGAGTCTGGCATCGGCCGCGAGAACCACAAGATGATGCTCGAGCACTATCAGCAGACCAAGAACCTGCTGGTGAGCTACAGCCCCAAGGCGCTCGGCTTCTTCTAGAGCGGCTTGCCTGTCAGTGAAAGGGGGCCATCTCGTGCCTGCGATGCTCACCGTACATCACGTACGGTTGCGCTTCTCGGCACGACCTGACCTCCCTTGCACTGACATTCAAACCGCTCTAAACGCAGCAATAAAGGAACAGACATGGCATACACGCTTCCACCACGAGTGGTCGCCACCGAGGCCGCGATGCAACTGATCGACACCCTGACGCAGCGTTACGGTCCGCTGATGTTTTTCCAATCCGGCGGCTGCTGCGACGGCAGCTCGCCGATGTGTTATCCGCTGGGTGATTTCAACGTCAGTCCGACCGATGTCTTTCTCGGGACGCTGGGTGACACGCCGTTCTACATCGGGCGCGACCAGTTCGAGTACTGGCAGCACACGCAGCTCATCATCGATGTGGTCGAAGGCATGGGCGGGATGTTCTCGCTCGAGAACGGGACGGGGAAACGATTCCTGACAAGGTCACGCTTGTTTACGGATGAGGAATGCGATCAGCTTGCAAGGCATGCGGCGCGGGAGTCGGTAAAAACCTGACGGCGTCATTCAATCAAAAAAAACGGAGGAGTAATGAAAAACAATCTGATGCGGTTGTCCTTGCTGGCAGCCATCGCCGGTTCCGCCGGCGCACACGCGGCGGGCGTCACCGATGCCATGATCGAGGCCGACGCCAAGAGCACCAACGACGTGCTGTCCTGGGGCATGGGCCAGCAAGGCCAGCGCTTTTCCCCGCTGACGCAAATCAATACCAAGACCGTGTCGAAGCTGGTGCCGGCTTGGTCCTTCTCCTTCGGCGGAGAGAAGCAGCGCGGCCAGGAGTCGCAGCCGCTGATCCATGACGGACGCATGTTCGTCACCGCCTCATATTCGCGCATCTACGCGCTTGACGCGAAGACCGGCGAAAAGCTGTGGAAGTACGAGCATCGCCTCCCGGATGCCATCATGCCCTGCTGCGACGTGGTCAACCGCGGTGCTGCCCTGTTCGAGAACCTCGTGATCTTCAGCACGCTGGATGCGCAGCTGGTTGCGCTCGACCAGAAAACCGGCGATGTGGTCTGGAAGGAAAAGATCGACGACTATGCCGCCGGCTACTCCAGCACCGCTGCGCCGCTGATCGCCAAGGGCTTGCTGCTGACCGGCGTGTCGGGCGGCGAGTTCGGCGTCGTTGGACGCGTCGAGGCGCGCGACCCGCGTACCGGCCAGTTAATCTGGGTGCGCCCGACTGTCGAAGGCCATATGGGCTACAAATACGACAAGGACGGCAAGGAGATCGAGAACGGCATCACCGGCACCACCAACAAGTCCTGGCCGGGTGAGCTGTGGAAGACCGGCGGCGCTGCAACCTGGCTCGGCGGTACCTACGATCCGTCGACCGGCCTCGCTTACTTCGGCACCGGCAATCCGGCACCGTGGAACAGCCACCTGCGTCCCGGCGACAACCTGTACTCGGCCTCGACGGTGGCCATCGATATCGCGACCGGCCAGATCAAGTGGCATTACCAGACCACGCCGCACGACGGCTGGGATTTCGACGGCGTGAACGAGTTCGTCACCTTCGACATGAACGGCAAGCGCTACGGCGGCAAGGCCGACCGCAACGGCTTCTTCTACGTCGTCGATGCGAAGAACGGCAAGCTGGAAAATGCCTTCCCCTTCGTGAAGAAAATCACCTGGGCCAGCAGCATCGACCTGAAGACCGGCCGGCCCAACTACACGCCCAATGGCCGCCCGGGCGATCCGACCAAGGGTGCCGACGGCAAGAAGGGTGAAACCATCTTCTCAGCGCCGTCCTTCCTCGGCGGCAAGAACCAGCAGCCGATGGCCTACAGCCCGAAGACCGGCTTGTTCTACGTGCCCGCCAACGAGTGGGGCATGGATATCTGGAACGAACCGATCAGCTACAAAAAGGGCGCGGCCTTCCTCGGCGCAGGCTTCACCATCAAGCCGCTGCATGAGGAATACATCGGCGTGATGCGTGCCGTCGATCCCAAGAGCGGCAAGATCGTCTGGGAAGCAAAAAACAATGCGCCCCTGTGGGGCGGCGCGATGACCACGGCCGGCAACCTGGTGTTCTACGGCACACCGGAAGGCTTCCTGAAGGCGCTCGACGCCAAGACCGGCAAGGAGCTGTGGAAGTTCCAGACCGGCTCCGGCGTGGTGGCGCCGCCTGTCACCTGGCAAGAAGGCGGCACGCAATACGTGGCAGTCGTGTCCGGCTGGGGCGGCGCCGTGCCCCTGTGGGGCGGCGAGGTTGCCAAACGCGTGAACTTCCTCGAACAGGGCGGTTCCGTCTGGGTCTTCAAATTGTCGTCCATTTAATCCGATGTCTCCGCTCTCTTCCTGATCTGTACGCCTCCTGTCCAGTACCAAGAGGAGATGTGTTGGCCGACGGCGCAAGTCGTCGGCTTTTTTTATGCGCACCTCGTATCGCGATGTGTCCGGTTGGGACGCATCAAAACGCAACAATGATGTTGCTAAATGCAGCAAAGAGTGCGGCGTGGCATAGTCGGCCGCATGCAAATGGCGGCTACGGCAGTGGCATGCAACTTGCAGAACTGAAAGCAGGGCAACGAAGATCAAACCAACCGAGACAAGCCATGCATAACCCGCTCTTCATCCGCCGCGCCGTCACTGCCGCGATATCCGCAAATTCGCTCCTGATGCTCTGCAGCGATGCGGTCGCCCAGACGGAAAAACAGCTCGACCCCGTCGTCGTGTCGGCGAACCGGATGGAGCAGAAACGCTTCGACGCCGCCGCGTCCATCGATGCGGTGCAGGTGGATCCGATGCGCGCGTCTTCGCCGCTGGTCAACATGTCGGAGCTGCTGCAGGCAGCGCCCGGCATCCAGATCCGGGAGCGCCAGAACTATGCGCAGGACTTGCAGCTGTCGGTGCGCGGATTCGGTACACGCTCGACCTTCGGCGTACGCGGTGTGCGCATCCTGATCGATGGCATTCCCGCCACCATGCCGGATGGGCAGGGGCAGGCGGCGACTGCGACGCTCCAGTCCGCGCGGCGCATCGAAGTGCTGCGCGGGCCGCTGGCCCAGCTCTATGGCAACGCGGCGGGCGGCGTTGTCCAGGTCTTCACGGCTGACCCGCCGATGGAGCCGGAGAAGTCCTACGCCATCGCATCGCTCGGGGCCGGCAGCTACGGCCAGCGGCAAGCAGGTTTCACGCTCGCAGGCGGCAGTCGCGAACTGGGCGGCCTGCTGGATGTATCGCACTTCAGGACAGACGGCTATCGCGATCACAGCGCGGCCGAGCGAACGCAACTCAACGGCAAGCTGAAGTGGCGACCCTCTGCCTCGACCACGGTCACCGGCCTGGTGAACCTGTTCGACCAGCCGATTTCGCAGGATCCGCTCGGGTTGACGCATGCCCAGTTCGAACAGGATCCGCGCCAGGTTACACCCGTGGCCTTGGCATTCGACACTCGCAAGACGATCGAACAGCGCCAGGGCGGCGTCGTGATCGAACACAAGGTCGACAGCAGCAACACGCTGAATGCGCGCGCCTACACCGGTCTGCGCAAGGTCATGCAGACGCTCGGGTTCAGCGGGGCCGCAGCCAATTCGGCGGGCGGCGTGGTGGATCTCGACAACGACTTCCGTGGCGTGGGCTTGAACTGGTCACATGCAACGAAGGTGAACGGCATGCCGCTCAACTGGACCGTGGGCGTCGAAGCCGACGAGCTTGAGCAGGTGCGGCGTGGGTTCGTCAACAACAACGGTACCGCCGGTGCTCTGCGTCGTGACGAAATCGACGAAGCGAGCAATGTCGATCTCTTCGGGCAGATGGACTGGCACTTTGCCCCGCAATGGAAGGGAACGGCGGGTTTGCGCGCCAGCCGCGTACGCCTGTCGGTCGATGACCACTACATCACGGCGGCGAGTCCGAACGACAGCGGCAGCGTGGAATACCACAACACCAGCCCGGTGCTCGGTCTGGTCTGGTTTGTCAATGATGACCTTAATGTGTATGGCAATTTGGGGAAAGGCTTTGAAACGCCGACCATCACCGAGTCGGCCTACCGACCGGGCGGCACCGGTCCGAATCTCGGCCTGGACCCATCGCGCAGCCGGCAAGCCGAGATCGGCATGAAATGGCGGCGGGACGGGCATACGCTCGACCTCGCGCTGTTCCATGCGCGCAGCCATGACGAGATCGTCCCGCTGGCAAACGAGAACGGCCGCTCGATATTCCAGAACGTGGACAAGGTGGAACGCCGCGGTATCGAAGCGGGCTGGACGATGCAGGCCGGTGCGTTCTCGACCCAGCTCGCCTACACGCTGCTGGACGCGCGCTTCCGTCAGGGCTATGTGTCGGGTGGAGGCGCGGTTGCCGAGGGCAACCGGTTGCCGGGCGCTCCCATGCACAGCCTGTTTACCCAACTCGAATACCGGCCTGCGCCCGGCCTGACGACGGCTATCGAAATGCGCGCGGAAAGCAAGGCCTATGTCGATGACGTGAACAGCGATGCCGCACCGGGGTACGCCGTGTTCAACCTGCGCGCAGGGCAGGAGTTCCGTGTCGGCGCAACGAAATGGTATGTGTTCGGCCGTCTCGACAATGTGTTCGACCGCAATTACGCCGGCTCGGTGATCGTGAATGAGAGCAATCGCCGCTTCTTTGAACCGGCTGCCGACCGCCGGTTCTTTGTCGGCCTGCGGGCCATGTTGTAAGCCATCGCCTTTCAGATACAACCAAGGAGACAAGATGAAACCCTTCGCCCGCCAGTTGTTGCGGCTGTCCGTTGCCGCGCTTGTACCGGTCTTCGGCACCAGTGTTGCCGCCGCCGCTCCCTACGCCTATGTGCCGAATGAAAAATCCGGCACGGTGTCCGTGATCGATGTGGAAACCGATACTGTTGTGGCATCGATCGAAACCGGCGGCCGGCCGCGCGGCATCGTTGTCGGCAACGGCGGCAAATCGCTGTATGTAAGCGACGAGTCCACCAATTCGCTGCTGGTGGTCGATCTCGCACAGCGCAAGGTGACCGAGCGCGTGAAGATGCAGGAGTCGCCAGAAGGCGTCGGCATCTCGCCCAAGGGCGACTGGGTGGTGGTGGCGAGCGAGGTCAGCAACAGCGTCAACTTCGTGTCACCCAAGACGCACAAGATCGTGTTCAACGTCACGACCAAAGGCAAGAATCCGGAACACGCCAATTTCAGCCCCGACGGCAAATGGGTATACGTGAGCGCCGAGGACGCGGACACGGTCGACATCGTGGATGTCGATCAGCGCAAGCAAGTCACTGCAATCACGGTCGGCACGCGGCCGCGCGGCATCGGCTTCCTGCCCGACGGCAGCCGCGCCTATGTCGCCGCCGAGATCGCCGGCATCGTCTATGCGATCGATACGAAAACCCAGAAGGTCATCGCGCGCATCCCGTCGGGCAATTTCTCCAACGGCGTTGCGGTTCACCCTGACGGCAGCACCGTATATGTCACAAACGGCAAGGATGCCAACGTGAGCGTGATCGATGTCGCCGAAAACCAGGTGACCGCAAAAATCCCCGTCGGCAAGCGCCCGTGGAACATGGCGATCACCCCCGACGGCAAGAAGCTGTATGTCGCCAACGGCCGGTCCAACTCCGTCTCGGTGATCGATACCGCGGCGCGCCAAGTGATCAAGGAAATCAGCGTGGGAGAACTGCCATGGGGCGTAGTCATTCAATAAACCCGGAAGTGCTGGGAGATGGGCAAGCGGTCTCGAAGGCGGAGCGCTATGCCTTGCCGGCCATCGTACTGCACTGGCTGATGGGGGTGCTGCTGATCGGGCAAATTGCCATCGGGCTGTACATGGTGGAGCTGCCCAAGCGAACGCCGGAAGTCGCGTACTACTACAACCTGCACAAATCTCTTGGATTGGTTGCGCTGATGCTCGTGACCATCAGGTTGTGGCGGCGATTGCGCGCGAAACCGCCGGTTGCCTTGCATACTTCGGTACTGCAGGAAAAGGCGGCATCGGTGGCGCATCGCCTGCTGTACGCCTGCATGGTGCTGATACCGTTGACCGGATTCATCGGCTCGAGCTTCGGCAAGTATCCGGTGAAGTTCTTCGGATACGCACTGCCGCATCTCGGATGGGAAAGCCCGGGCGTGCAGGCATTCTTCCGGCAAGCGCATGCCGTGCTGGTCTGGCTGCTATGCGCATTGATTGCGGTGCACCTTCTTGCGGTGATTCACCACATTGCCACGTCAGGCACGCGCATCCTTCGACGCATGCTGCCGTAGAGTGGTTTGTCAGCCTGCCAAGCAGTGCGGGCCTTGTCCGCGTCAGCCGAGCTTGCGGTAGATCGTATTGCGTGAAATTCCCAGCGCCCGGGCGGCAGCCGATACGTTGCCTCCGTGCGCCTGCAGCGCCTTCTGGATGCTGAGCAGCTCGATGTCTTCCAGCTTCGTGCCGGCAGGCGTCGCAACAATCGCAAGTGGCGCGGTGCCGTCTTGGCTGCCCATGTTCTTCACGTCATCGAGGAAATCGTCGGGCAAATGCTCCATGCGGATTTCGCCGTCCTCGCCGGTCATCACCATCGCTGTGCGCAGCAGGTTTGTGAGCTGGCGGAAGTTGCCCGGCCAGTTGTGCTGCTTGAAGAGCTGCATGACATCAGCTGCGACGGTATAGCGGGTGTCTTTGCTTTCGCATGACAGCAGCTTGTTCACGACGACCTCGAAATCGGTCCGCTCGCGCAACGGTGGCAGCTTGACCACCAGGCCGTTGAGCCGGTAGTAGAGATCTTCGCGGAACTCGCCCTTGGCGATCATGTCGCGCAGGTTGCGGTGGGTCGCGCAGATCACGTTGACATTGACCGGGATGGATTTCGCACTGCCCAGGGGCGTCACCATGCGTTCCTGCAGCACGCGCAGCAGCCGTGCCTGCAAATTCAGCGGCATGTCGCCGATTTCGTCGAGGAAGAGTGTGCCGCCATTGGCTTGCAGGATGCGGCCGGTGCTGCCTTTCTTTCGCGCTCCAGTGAAGGCGCCGTCTTCATAGCCGAAGAGTTCGGATTCGATCAGGGTTTCCGGGATCGATGCGCAGTTCACCGCGACAAACGGGCTGCCCGCGCGCGGCGAATCATTGTGGATGGCTTGCGCCAGCAATTCCTTCCCGGTGCCGGTCTCGCCGGTAATCAGGATGGGGATGTCGCGCCCGTTGACCTTGTTGAGCTTGGTGATGATGGCGGCGACCTGCGGATCGCCGGTATTCAGGTAACGCAGGCTGGACAGGCGATGGCTCGCGTCGCTGTCCTGTGCGACGCTTGTCCCCTGCCGCACAGACGGAGCAAGGTCGGCACCACAGATCATGCTGTTGCTCAATCGTACGGATGCACGGGCATAGACGCGCACGCCGCTCGGCAGGCACATGTGCAGCAGTTCCGGGGCTGCAGTCCGGTAGTGATCAAGCAATGCCGACACGCCCAAGCCGAACAGGGAGTTCAGCGTATGCACGCTCAGCGCCTGCGGCGTCAATCCAAGCTGGAACATCGCGCTGCGATTGGCCGCGATGAAACGTCCGCCGGGTGTGAACGACACGATGCCTTCCATCAGCGTGCCGATGAATTCCGGTCGGCTGTGGAAATGCAATGTGATGCCGTCCTGATAGGCAGCCGCAAAGAGCTGGTTCTCGATCATCTGCGCCGACATGCGCACCAGCGCCATGGTGTGGCGGTGGAAGCTGTTGCAGTCGCCCGTCACGTCGAGCACACCAATGACCGCGCCGCGCGGATCGAAGATGGGCGCGGCGGAGCAGGTCAGGATGTGGTTGGCGCGCAGGTAGTGTTCGTCTGCATGCACCAGCGTCGGCGTGCCTTCGGCGATTGCCGTGCCGATCGCATTGGTGCCGCGGCGCTGCTCGGACCAGGCGACGCCGGGTGTGAGCGCCACCCGGTTGGCTTTCTCGAGGAAGTCGTCGTCGCCGAGCGTATGCATGATCACGCCCTGCGCATCGGTCAGGATGACCATGTTGTGCGTGTTGACGATCTGCTCGTACAGCGTTTCCATCACCGGCAGCGCATACTTGTGCAGCGCCAGGTTTTGTTCGATGACGAGGGAGAGATCCGATTTGGCGAGAGGGGCGAAGTCCGGATTGTCGGCGGCGCCGAGCCCATAGGCAGCCGAACGCTGGTGGGATTTTTCAACCATGATGCCGCGCTCGTCTGCATGAAGCATGCCAAACTGTGCGGCACCGGGAGTGCTTCCCGGTTGCGCCATGTGGGCGAATGCACCTCCGGCCGCAGCCGGCATGTCTGCTTTTGCGTGTTCCACCGTTGTCTCCTTTGCGGCGAGCTACGTCGCTCTCTTCTCTCGCGAATGTTCCAATTTGTGACACTGTGTCAATCTGGAGCAAGCTCCTGTGTCACACGGCGCATCCTGATCGTCGTTCTTGTAGTTGTTGAGCGCAATCCATCATACCCCGTTTGTCTTACAGGACCTTGCGTTTCCGGATCTAGTTGTCGCAGGAGCAGCACGGCCCTGTTTTTGTTCGGGTGCATTCAACCGTGCAAAAGTCGTTCCTTATGCCATGCCGGCGGCAACGACGATGCAGGAATGCCAATCAGGCGGGGAGGTAAGGGGAGGAGAGTGTGTACTGACTGCCGCCCGACCCGGCGCGCGGCAGTTTTGAGCGGAGGTGTTACCGGGCGGCGGCTGCAGCGTCGATGATGCCGCCGCCGAGGCAGACCTCGCCGTCGTACAGGACGGCCGACTGGCCCGGCGTGACCGCCCACTGCGGTGTCGGGAACTGGAGTGAGAAACGCGCCTCGCCTTCGGCTGCGAAGCTGCAAGGCACATCGGCCTGCCGGTAGCGCGTCTTTGCCGACAGCTGTCCGGCTTCGGGCGGTGCGCCGGCCACCCAGCTTGTCTGTCCCGCCGCCAGCGATGCCGACAGCAGCCAGGGATGGTCATGGCCTTGTACCACGTACAGCGTATTGTTCTCCACGTCCTTCTTCGCCACATACCAGGCGTCGCTGTTGCCATCGGCATTCTGGTAGGACTTCATGCCGCCCAGGCCGATACCCTTGCGCTGGCCCAGTGTGTAGAAGCTCAGGCCGACATGCTCGCCGACGGTCTTGCCGTCCGGGGTTTTCATCGGGCCCGGCTTGTAGGACAGGTAACGGTTCAGGAATTCGCGGAAGGGGCGCTCGCCGATGAAGCAGATGCCGGTCGAGTCTTTCTTCTTTGCATTAGGGAGACCGATCTTCTCGGCGATCTTGCGCACTTCGGTCTTCGGGATCTCGCCGAGCGGAAACAGCGTCTTCGACAGCTGCGCCTGGTTCAGCCGGTGCAGGAAGTAGCTTTGGTCCTTGGTATGGTCGAGCGCCTTCAGCAGTTCGAACTTGCCGTTTCCTGCCTGCCGTACGCGCGCATAATGACCGGTCGCGATCAGGTCCGCCCCCAGATGCATCGCATGGTCGAGGAAGGCCTTGAACTTGATTTCGGCATTGCACAGCACATCCGGGTTGGGCGTGCGGCCTGCCTGGTATTCGCGCAGGAATTCGGCAAAGACGCGGTCCTTGTATTCAGAAGCGAAGTTCACGGCCTCAATATCGACGCCCACCACGTCGGCCACGCTGGCCGCGTCGATCCAGTCCTGGCGGGTGGAGCAGTATTCGGAATCGTCGTCGTCTTCCCAGTTCTTCATGAACAGGCCGATGACCTCGTAGCCCTGTTCCTTCAGCAACCATGCCGAGACGGAAGAATCGACGCCGCCCGACATGCCGATCACGACGCGCTTCTTAGCCATTGAATGCCCCGATGGCGCTGGGATGGGTATAGATCAGCGACAGTGGCGCACGCTGTCCGGCGAGGTAGTCATCGATGCACTGGAGCACCAGGGGGCTGCGATGCTTTTCCTGGCAGGCAAGCAATTCGTCGCGGGTCATCCATACGGCGCGCAGGATGCCTTCGTCCAGCGCGCGATCAACCTGCTGTCCGAGATCGCCGCAGAATGCAAAGCGCAGGTAGGTCACTTCCTTGCGGGTCCGCGATGAGACATAGCGCGACATATAAACGCCGACCAGCGCGGTCGGGGTGAATTCGTAAGCGGCTTCTTCCAGCGTTTCGCGTGCCACGGCCTCGGCCAGTGATTCGCTCGGGTCGAGATGGCCGGCGGGCTGGTTGAAGCGGATGCCATCGCTGGTCTCTTCCTCGACCAGCAAGAAACGGCCGTCGCGTTCAATGATCGCGGCAACGGTGACAGAGGGTTTCCAGACTTCAGACATAGGTTTCCTTGAAGAGGCCGCCATTTTACCGTGCATGCCAGCCCCCGTCGAAAACAGGAATGATCTGCTGCGGGCAGGAAAAATGCTTGATTTCGAACAATTCTTTTGAATGGCATCCGGCGGCGTGCCAGAAAAAGCCGCTAAATTTAATTTTTGTCATTTATTTCTTGCTTGCTCGGAAAACCGGGAAAAAAGTGAGCGAAAACAGGATTTAGAGTGCCGCGTCGATAAGAAATAAAAAAAGAACGGTTGTGCTAATTTTTCTTTTCCGTGTAAGATCGGTGTAAGAAATCCAATAAGTGGAAACCCGTAGGAATCGGAATGGATGCCGGTTTGCGGGAAAGGGAGTTGTAAGCATGACATTTCCCGGAAATGTTTTGGATTCAGAATATCCGTCGAGACGCTCCGCCATGCGGCGGAACGTTGTTGCACGGCGATCGGCGCTGTCGCGAACCAATTAGGAATGGAGCAGGCGTCAATCTGCTCCATAAGCTGTCCAACCCAATCTACAACCAGAATCAAGGGGAACACGTATGCCGCTAATGATAGGAGTGCCTCGGGAAGTCTTCCCGGGCGAAAAGCGCGTTGCGACCGTGCCCGATGTGGTCGAAAAGCTCATCAAGCTGGGTTTTTCGGTCCAGGTCGAGACCGGCGCGGGCGACGATGCCAATTTCAGCGATGAGACTTACCGCGCCGCCGGCGCAAGAATCGCAGGCAGTGCCGCCGAACTGTGGGGCAGCTCCGACATCGTCTTCAAGGTACGCCCGCCGAGCACGGAAGAAGTCGGCTTGATGCGCGAAGGCGGCACGCTGATTTCCTTCATCTGGCCGGCGCAGAACCCCGAACTGATGAAACAGCTGGCGGCGAAGAAGGCGACCGTACTGGCCATCGACTCGCTGCCGCGCACCTTGAGCCGCGCCCAGAAGATGGACGCGTTGACCTCCCAGGCCGGCGTCGCCGGCTATCGCGCCGTCATCGAAGCGGCCAACGCCTTCGGCCGCTTCTTCAGTGGCCAGGTGACGGCAGCCGGCAAGATTCCGCCGGCCAAGGTCTTCATCGCCGGTGCCGGTGTGGCCGGCCTGGCGGCAATCGGCACCGCAGCAGGTCTGGGCGCCATCGTGCGCGCCAACGACACCCGCGCCGAAGTGGCCGACCAAGTCGTGTCGCTGGGCGGCGAATTCGTCAAGGTCGATTACGAGGAAGAGGGCTCCGGTGGTGGCGGCTACGCCAAGGTGATGAGCGAAGGCTTCCAGCAGGCCCAGCGCGAGATGTATGCCAAGCAGGCCAGGGAGGTGGACATCATCATCACAACCGCCTTGATCCCGGGCAAGCCGGCGCCGCGACTGATCACCGCCGACATGGTGAAGAGCATGAAGCCGGGCAGCGTCATCGTCGACATGGCCGCCGAGCAGGGGGGCAACTGCGAACTGACCGAGCCCGGCAAAGTGGTGGTGAAGCATGGCGTGACCATCGTCGGCTACACCGATCTTGTCAGCCGCCTGTCAAAGCAATCGTCGACGCTGTATTCGACCAACCTGTTGCGCCTGACCGAGGAACTGTGCAAGACCAAGGACGGCATCATCAACGTCAATATGGAAGACGAGGCCATTCGCGGCCTGACCGTCGTCAAGGGCGGTGAGGTGACGTGGCCGCCGCCGGCGCCCAAGCAGCCGGCCGCGCCCGCCAAAGCGCCTGCGGCCGCAAAGCCCGCGGCGGCGCCCGCAGCGAAAGGGCATGGCCATGGCCCGAGCGGCGAGCAGGTGTCCGCTACCAAGAGCGCAATCCTGTTCGGAATTGCAGCGGCAGTGTTCTGGGCGATCGGCGCCTATGCACCGGCGGCTTTCCTCGGTCACTTCACCGTCTTCGTGCTGGCTTGCTTTGTCGGCTACATGGTGGTGTGGAACGTGACGCCCTCGCTGCACACGCCGCTCATGAGCGTGACCAATGCGATCTCGAGCATCATCGCCATCGGTGCACTGGTGCAGATCGCGCCGCCGGTGACGGCCGGTATCGAGCGTCCGGGGGACGTGATCCGCTGGCTGGCCGTGGTCGGCATCGTACTCACCACCATCAACATGTTCGGCGGATTCGCCGTGACCCGCCGCATGCTGGCGATGTTCCGCAAATAAGGGAGTCGATAATAATGTCGGAAAGCCTCACAACAGTCGCGTACATCGGCGCGATCATCCTCTTCATCCTGAGCCTGGGCGGCCTGTCGCATCCGGAAACCGCACGCCGCGGCAACCTGTACGGCATGATCGGCATGGCGATCGCCGTGCTGGCCACCGTGTTCGGCCCGCATGTTACCTCGGGCGGAATTCCGTGGATCGTCGGCGCGATGGTCGTCGGCGCCGCGATCGGCCTGTATGCCGCACGCGTCGTGCAGATGACGCAGATGCCGGAACTGGTGGCATTGATGCACAGCCTGGTCGGTCTGGCGGCAACGCTGGTCGGCTACGCCAGCTACATCGACCCGGCCGCTTCGGCCAACTTCACCGGTGCGGAAAAGACCATCCACGAAGTGGAAATCTACATCGGCATCCTGATCGGCGCGGTGACCTTCTCGGGTTCCATCATCGCCTTCGGCAAGCTGTCCGGCCGCATTGGCGGCAAGCCGCTGCTGCTGCCGGGGCGCCACTGGCTGAACCTGGCCGGTCTGCTGATCGTCATTTACTTTGGCGCACAGTTCCTGAAGGCCGGTTCGATTCAGGAAGGCATGATTCCACTGATCGTGATGACGGTGATCGCCCTGTTATTCGGCATCCACATGGTGATGGCGATCGGCGGCGCTGACATGCCGGTCGTGGTGTCCATGCTCAACAGCTACTCCGGCTGGGCGGCAGCGGCAACCGGCTTCATGCTGTCGAACGACCTGCTGATCGTGACCGGTGCGCTGGTAGGTTCGAGCGGTGCGATCCTGTCGTACATCATGTGCCGCGCGATGAACCGCAACTTCATCAGCGTGATTGCCGGGGGCTTCGGTTCCGAGGGTGGCAAGCCTGCAGCAGGCGGCGCTGCTGCCCAACCGCAAGGCGAGGTCGTGCCGGTGTCCGCCCTGGAAACCGGCGAACTGCTGCGGGACGCCAAGAACGTGATCATCGTACCTGGCTACGGCATGGCGGTTGCGCAGGCGCAGCACACAGTCTACGAAATCACCAAGCACCTGCGCGAGAAGGGCGTCAACGTGCGCTTCGGCATTCACCCCGTTGCGGGCCGCATGCCGGGCCACATGAACGTGCTGCTGGCCGAGGCGAAGGTGCCGTACGACATCGTGATGGAGATGGACGAGATCAACGGCGACTTCTCGGATACCGATGTCGCGATGGTGATCGGCGCCAACGACATCGTGAATCCGGCCGCAATGGAAGACCCGACCAGCCCGATCGCCGGCATGCCCGTGCTCGAGGTCTGGAAGGCGAAAACCTCCATCGTGATGAAGCGCAGCATGGCATCCGGCTATGCAGGCGTGGACAATCCGCTATTCTACAAGGACAACAACCGCATGCTGTTCGGCGATGCCAAGAAGATGCTGGACGAAGTGCTGGTGGCCTTGAAGACGGCCTGATTCCGTTATCTTGTCCCGTAAAGAAGGCCGCGTTCGCGCGGCTTTTTTTTTCGCCACAACCAGGTGGGCTTGCCTCGTCGCGATCGTGACTTTGTTATAAAACGAATATATATTTGATAACGCTCATATCGAGCCGTTGCCATCGCTTGGCGGCAAGTACATATCCATGGGAGGACCACTTGAACAATCCTTACGCCTCACCCGATGCAGTTTTGTCCGAGCCGGCTACCGGCAACGCCCCCTACCAGCCGAAGTTCTTTTCCGTCCACGGCAGGATTGGCCGCCTGCGTTACCTGGCCTACTCGTTTACTGCAATGTTCGTCCTGTCGTTCGCGATCGGTGCTCTGGCGGGTGTGCTCATGCCTGCCTTGAGCGGCGGGAAGGCCGGTGATGGGGCAGGGCTGATCGTGCTGGCATTGATCAATATCCCGCTTGTGGCCATTGGAATCATCATCACCAAGCGCCGGTTTAATGATCTGGATTTATCTGGCTGGTGGTCGCTGCTGATGTTTGTGCCGCTCATCAACCTGATTGCCTGGCTTTATCTGATGTTTGGATCAGGGACCGAAGGCCCCAACCGCTTCGGTCCGCCGCCGTCAAAAAATTCGGTACTGGTCATGATCGGCGGGCTGATGCTGCCGATTGTCTTCGTGGTGGGCATTCTGGCCGCGATTGCCATTCCGGCCTATCAGCAGTACGTGCAGCGGGCGAACGCTGCAGCGGCGCAGCAGCGATGACCTGACATAATTGATTGCGGAGCAATGGGGCGCTCTCGTTGCTTCCATCACTTCTCATTCTTTCTTCTAAAGCCGACCGCTTTCCTTGACGTCCAGGTAGCGGTTCACCAGCGCGGCACTCAGTTTCTGGGGCAGCACGTCGATGAAGTGGTCGGCACGTATCCCAAGGCGCTTGATCGCGTCCTCTCGCTGCTGCAGATAGTGGACAGCAGCAGATGCACGCAGCGCGTCGGCAAAGCGCTCGACGGGCATGTCGATGGCCGCATCGAGCGATTTCTCGCGCAGGCTGGCGCACATCACCAGGTGTTTTTTCGATAGCAGCTCGCAGGCGGCGCGCATGGCCTGGTCGTCTTCGTCCCGCAGGTTGGTGATCACCACGACGAAGGCGCGCTTGCCCAGCCTGGTCAGCAGGGCGCTTGCCGCATCCGTATAATCGGGCGCGGCTTCCGTCGCCTGCAAGTCGTATATCCCCGCAAGCAGGCGATCAAGGCCCGTGCGTCCCTTGCATGGGCCAATCCAGCGCGCGTCGCCGCCAAAGCTCATCAGTCCCACCGCGTCGCCCTGCTTTTGCGCAAGGAAGCCAAGTGTCAATACCGCATTGAGTGCATGGTCGAAATGGCTGGCGCCATCGTCTTTCGCCAGCATCCTGCGTCCGCAATCGAGCAGGAAAACGACCTGCTGGTCGCGCTCCTCCTGGTATTCGCGGCTGATCGGTTTCTGTTGCCGGGCGGTGGCTTTCCAGTCGATGGCACGCTGGCTGTCGCCTTCCCGGTACTCGCGCAACTGACGGAAATCCGTGCCTTCCCCACGTTGCCGCTTGCGGATGATGCCGGTGGTGCGTAGCCGCCGGTCAGTCGCAGTGAGCGAATGGCCGAGCAGCTTGGAGAAGTCCGGGAAAACTTTTACTGCATTGCCCTCGCCCAGACGATGCGTGCGCTTCCATAGGCCGAAAGGCGAAACAACGCGCACATGCGCGGCGCCGAATGCCGCATTCCCGCGCTTGTCGGGGCACAGCCGATACTCCACGGCGGCGAAGGTTCCCGGATCGATGCTGGTCGCATGCGGCAGGCCTTCCATGCGCCACGCTGCCGGATAGTCATCGAACAGTTCGAGCGCCAGGCGGCGGTTACCTTCGTTGTGCAGTGTCACAGTCACGCCACGCCAGACCTCGACCGGCCATACACCGGCGAGCTGGCGCTCGACTCGAAGGGCAGGCGTATTGCGTATGGCCCATGCGTCGAAACCTGCAAGCAGGAACAGCGCGAGCCCGCAACCCGCCCACATGACCTGCAAGTTCGGCAGCAGACTGGCGGCGATCCCGAGCACCGTCCAGGCAAGCACTGCATACAACAATCGAGGAGATGGCGTCATGCTATGCGCGCGGCGCGGGAATCTGTTCGAGCAAGCGGGTGAGCAGCGTATCGCTATTGACGCCATCGAGCTCGCTTTCGGCGGACAGCGCAACCCGGTGGCGCAGCACAGGCAAGCTGGATGCCTTGACATCGTCCGGCGTCACATAGTCGCGTCCGGCCATCAGCGCCATCGCGCGCGCCATGCGGATGAGCGCAATGCTGCCGCGCGGGCCGGCGCCGATGGCTATGCCCGGCCAGTCACGCGTCGCACGCACCAGCCGCACCGCATAGGCAGAGACCGCGTCGTCGACGCGAATCTGGGCGACCAGCCGTTGCAATGCGACGATGCTCTCCGGCTTGACCAGGGTATTGACCAGGCCGACATCCAGCTCATCGCCGACGCGGTTGCGCGTCACCATCTGCAGCAACGCGGTTTCTTCCTCGTCGGTCGGATAGTCGATCCGCACCTTGACCAGGAAGCGGTCGAGCTGCGCCTCCGGAAGCGGATAGGTGCCTTCGCTTTCGAGCGGATTCTGCGTGGCCAGGACCATGAACGGCGATCCCAGCGCATGGGATTCGCCTTCGATCGTGACTTGCCGCTCCTGCATGACCTCAAGCAGGGCGGACTGGGTTTTCGCCGGCGCGCGGTTGATTTCATCCGCCAGCAGCAGGTGCGCGAACACCGGCCCCTTGCGCACGCTGAACACCTGATTCTTCATGTCGAACACGGTGTGGCCGGTGACGTCGGCCGGCATCAGGTCCGGAGTAAACTGGATGCGCGAGAAGCTGCCGGAAAAGGTCTTCGCCAAGGCCTTGACCAGCAGCGTCTTTCCCAGTCCCGGCACGCCTTCGAGCAGAACATGGCCGCCGGCGAGGCAGCAACCCAGGACCTGGTCCACGACCGTCTGCTGGCCGACCACCGCGCGCCGGATTTCCTCGCGCATGCGGTTGACGATCTCGATGGCTTTCTGCAGGCGTTCCGTTTGTACCGTCGGCGCGGTGTCGAGAGTGCTATCGCTCATGGTGTTTTCTCAATTGTTGTAGCGTTTGGATCTGGCGGGTGAAATCGAACGGGTGCGTCGATGCCGGTTCGAGCAGCGCGCGGGCGACATCGGCTTTCGGCAGCCGGCAGCGCTGGGCCAACTCGGCGGCTCGCTCCGCGGGCGACAGGCGCAGCAGCTCCGGCACCCGGCGCGTCAGCGTCTTTTCGGTGGAGCTGCGGACTGCGTCGAGGAGTATGTTGCGTCCGCCGGGCACCTTCCACAGCCAGCGTCCGCTTGCATCGATATGCTCGATCAGCGAGCGGCGCTCCTGGTCTGGTTCAGGAAGCAGGGGCCCGAAGCGGCGCACCGCCAGCCAGAACAGCAGCGCCAGTCCGATGCCCGCACTCACGATCCCAGGTTTGAAATGCCACCACAGCGCCTCGTACCAGGTGGGCATGTCGAGGTGGCGGACAATCAGTACATTTTGCGAGTGGCGATTGAGCGCAGCCAGGCCAAGCAGCAGTTCCGCATTGTCGTACCAGGGCAGTTGTCCGTTGTCGAAATAGTTCTGCGCGAGGAAAACGACACGCCCGCTACCGCGCGCATAGATGCGCACGGCGGCACGGATCTCATCGCTTGCCAACGTGGGCGTCTCGTCGCCGGGCGACACCAGGGCTGTTCTTTCGACGGCGAGCTGCAATGCATGGGCTTTGCCAGGGAGGATGATGCGGGTCGGGCAGGTCGAAGCGTTTGGTTCGGGCGGTGCTTTTGATGTCGCCTGCCGCTTTTGCGGCAGCTCCGCCAACCCCACACCAAATTCCTTGCCTATCGGATCATCGTCGTTTGCCGCGCCGGCGCGCGCCGGACTGCCTGGTTCACTGCAGGAGAATACCGGGCCGCCGGAATTGCGTTTGGGCCGCACGACCAACGTATTGCCGCGGCTTGCCCAGTCCATCAGCAGTGCCGCCTGTGCAGGCGTAACGAGGCCGTCGCTGTCGAGCAGGAGCAGCGTGCCATCGCGAAGCGGCGTGCGCAGTGCTTCGGCAAGCGTATCCGTGATGTTCACCGTATGGCCGCGCCTGGTCAGCAAGCGTTCGGCGCCCAGCATCGGATTCTGCTGCACGGCTTCGGACACATCTGCACGCGAGGTCCAGCGCTGCTCCATGTTGGTGAACCACCACCACGCGGATGCGGCCACCAGCAGAATGCCGATCACGAAATACAATGCTTGCCGCTGCAGATGACTCATGGCGCCACCCCATTGGAGGATTGCTGGCCGAAATGGGCATGCCATTTGGTGCAATTGGCGGCGAACGCCTCGCTGTCCGGCCATCGATTGCCGTAGGCCCCGTTCAGCCACAACTCGGTTGCCGCCGTTGCAAGCTCGAGCCGGACAACATCCAGTTTGCGTTCCGCATGGGCGCGGCATGCAGCGCGCAGGCAGTCGCCTTCGGTCGCACCATGGGTCAACGGCAACCCATCCTCGTGAACGAGGCGTGACAGCGTAGCGCGGTACAGCAGTGCCAGCGCGGCACGCCGTTGTCCTTGCGCCCACAGCTCGCGTGCCGCTGCTGCGACATCGTCAGGCAGCGTTTCGGGACGGATATCGAGGCCGCGGATCTCGGTCGCCCTGCGTGGCGCCGTGGAGCGCGCGAAGCGGGGGAACCGGTCGCGATAGCGATAGAACGTCCAGGCAATGAGCCCGATGGCGACGGCAATCAGGACGATCTTGATCACTTCCGCCAGCACGCTCAGGTCAGGCAGGTCGGGCAAAGGCTTGGGAGACTTTTCCGGCTCCTTGTCCGGATTCTTGCGTTGCCAGGTCTCTTCGCACACATAGCCGCGAAATTCTTCCGCGACAAACAAGTCCGCCACTTCGCGGCGCAGCCGGGCCTGTTCGGCATCCTGGTCCGGGCCGCGCGACTTGGCTTGTTTTTCGATTCTTTCGGTAAACCACTTCGGTGGCTCGCACGGCAATGCCGCTGCTTCGGCCGGTCCGGGCAGGAGCAAGGGCAGGGTGAGCGCCAGCGGCAAGAGCAGGGCCGCGGCAGAAGAAGCGCTCGGCTTCCTGGCGGCCGGCTGCTCGATCTGGCGCAGTTTGAGTTCGATGTCCCAAGCCTCGAGCGTCGCGCGGCGGTTCAGGTACAGGGTGAAGCAGCAGGCGGTGTAGACCGGTCCGATGACGCCGCCAGCGAAGGCGTAGGCAGCGAATGTGACTGCCAGGATCATGGATGAGACCGGCTTGCCGTTGCCGAACAGGTAGGCAAACGGATTGATGGCGTTTTCTCGGGTCAGGAAAATGCCGATGAAGGCAATGAGCCCGACCTGCAGGATCATTTCAAAGTGCGCGCACACGGTGCCGAACCAGAATGCCGAGGAGGCCGTCCGGTTGCCGCCGATAACCTTGCGGCGCTCCGCGGCGATCGCGCCGCGCGCGCCTTCCAGCTGCCAGATGGCCTGGTAGAGACCCCGTCCGGGCATGGTCGGACGCCACCATGTCAGCAGGCGGAACCAGCCGCCGCGCAGTTGCTTCGGCCAGGCGCGCAACGCTTCACGCCACGTCACCGATTCGCCGAACACTTGGCGCGACAGGATGTAAAGAGGCGCGCGTTCGAGCAGCGGCTTGAGCCACCACGCCAGCAGCCACCAGAGGGCGCCCTGTTCGGGGAAGAACCAAGCCAGCGCCCCGCAGACTCCCACGAGTGGCAGCCACAGGGCGAGCCATGCCATGTAGGTATCGGCCAGGTTGGCCCGCAACAGCACGAGGCCGAGATCGAGCGCCTGGGCATGCGGGCGCGGGCGCAGATCGAGCTGGAGCTTGTCGAGCCGCATCAGTGCCTCGACCTTCCTGCGAATGCGAAGAAGGCGATCACGGCCGCCCAGCAGATGCCGCCCACCGCATACTTGACGTCGTTTGGCACATCCGCGCTGGCCGACCAGAAACCTTCGAAAAACGCCGCGAGCACCGTCAACAGCGCCGCGCCGATGATGACCGGGAACATGCGCCGGCTGGCGGCTGTCAGTGCGTGGCGGCGGCTCAACCGGCCCGGATGAATCAAGGACAGGCCGAGCCGCATACCGGCGATGCCGGACAGCATCAGTCCGGCAATCTCGAAGCTGGAGTGCGTGATGACGAAGGACCAGAACGTATCGCGCGTGACCGCGTCCTTGCTGAGCCAGCTGGCGACCGTGCCCATGTGCATGCCGTTGAAGCCGAGGCTGAACAGCGCCGGAATGCCGCCGAAGACGCCGCCGGCAAAGGTGCGGAAGCCGATCGACACATTGTTCCAGATGTAGAAGCCGAACATCATCATGTCGCCTTCGCCGCCGCGCCCGCTTCGGATTTGGCCCGGCTGGTACATCTTCTGCATTTCGGCAAGCTGCTGCGGCGGCATGAAGCTGTAGGCCCAATGCGGTTCGTACCAGACCAGCAGGCCGACTGCCAGCGCGACACCCCACAGGGCAAGCGTGGCGAGCAGCAGCAGGCGCCACTCCTCGCGCACGCGCTGCGGCAGTTCAAGGGTCAGCCAGTAGCGCAAGGTGGCGGGGCGTTCGACCGCCTGGCCGTACAGGCGGCTGTGGCAATCCAGCGCCATCTTCTGCAGATAATCGGTGAGCGCTGGAGAGTAGCCGCGCTGAACGGCCAGCGCCAGGTTTTGGCACAGGCGGCGATACAGCGACGGGAAGTCCGCGGTCTGCGTCGACTTCCCTTGGAGCACGGCTTCGATCTCCGTCCACAACCGGGCATGCTGGAGTTCGAACTGCTTTTGCTTCATTGCGTCAATCCTGCGGCGTAGCTGCGCAGGCGCTCGAGCGACGCCCTTTCCGTCAGGCCGGTCAGGGGCTGCGCGACGGTGCCCAGTTCATCGAGGCGCCCCGGCGGCAACCGGCCCTCGCGTTCGAAGAGGTCGAGCAGGGCGCGCTGCTGATCCGGCGCGAGCGGCCACGGCAGTGGCGCCGGCGTTGCAGTCGGCGCGGCGATACGTTCCGGTTTTTTTTCCCGATAGACCACTTGCGTGCCCGCGACGATATCGCCGAGGCGGCGGCACTGGCGGTCGAACAGCATGACGAGCAAGCCGGTCGCATACATCATGGGAAGGAAGTCGGCGACCAGCAGGAGGTTGCGCAGGGTCGATTCGCGCCAGCCGACCGGCAGGCCGTCGGTGCGCAGCACCTGCAGACCGAGCGCGCGCTTGCCGACCGTGCGGCCGCCGAAGTACACCTCGCAGACGATCGGATAGCCCCAGTAGGTGACGAACAGCGCGACGCTGAAGATGCCGTTGCCCAGCTTCGTGCCGAGCAACTGCGTGGCGAGCAAGCCGACCACGCCCAGCCAGATCGAGAAGTCGATGAGCCACGCCCATGCGCGCGGTGCCGGTCCTGCCGGTGTGAGCAGCAGCCGGACGCCTTCCGGCGTGGTGAGGGACAGTCGACCGTCGAGCAAGCAGCGCCTTCGCGAGGAGTCAGCGGCGCTTCTGCACCTGCACGACCTTGGTGCCGGCGATCAGGTCATGGATGCAGCGGCGGTCCGACCGGAAGACGAACAGCGCATCGATCATCGGCAGGAAATTGCCTGCTGCGGGGATCAAGGTGAGGGCGGAAATCGGCAGATAGCGGGCAATGAGGATCTTTGACAGCGGCGGAATAGTGTCGTCCAGTCCGGTGATCCGGATGCCCATGATTTTCTTGCCGACCGTCTGGCCATCCCGTTTCAGGAAATAACCATGCACCAGTACGAATACGATGAATCCGAGCAAAGCCATGTCAAACGTCTCGCGGAAGGACGGCGCTTCGCCGTTTTTCGTGTAGTCGAACATGCCGAAGGCGAACATCAACGGCACCACCAGGACCAGGCTGATGAGGGCGTCCAGCATCGCCGCGAGGAACCGTTGGCGAAGCGTGGCCGCCTGGCCTTCGAGGTAATCACTGCGTTCGCCGGCGAGGCTTGCTTCAGGGGGCTGGTACGGATTCGCATTGTCCATGATGACTTCCTTATATGTCAGGGAAAATCGGAATGGTCCAGGACAAAATGTTGTCCTGCTGGCAAATCTTAGCTGACTTTATTGCATTCGCGCAAACATTCCTCGGCGGTTTTGCGTGAGGCCGCAACGCATCAGCGCCGGCCGAACATCATCTGTTCGGCAAGCATGCGCTTGGCGTGCGGCATGGCATCGACCAGTGCGAGCGAGAATCCGAGCGCCGCCTGTGAGAAGGCGCCGTCTGGAGCGATGGCGAAGACTCTTGCCAGCATGTCGGTGAGCGAGATGGTGGCCTTGCGGTCCGACTGCCGTTCCTTCACAAAGCGCAGGAGGCTGTCGGGAACCGGTTCGCGCGCAAGCATGCGTGCCAGGACCGAGGCATCCCGCAATCCGAGGTTCAGCCCCTGGCCGGCAACCGGATGCAAGGTCTGCGCCGCGTTGCCGATGGCCACGGTGCGCAGGGAAGCGGCCGGGTGCGCATTCAGGCCGAGCGGGTAGGTGATGCGCGAAGTCGCGCTGGTGAAGCGGCCGAGTCGTGTACCGAAAGCCGCTCCAAGTTCGGTAAGGAAGGCCGTGTCGGAGAGGTTGATCAAGCGCGAAGCCGTCGCCGGGCGAACGCACCACACCAGCGCGTAGCCATCGTCCTGCGGCAGCAGTGCAAGAGGGCCTTCCTCGGTAAAGCGTTCGAATGCGCGATGCTCAACCGGCGTGCTCACGGTCACATGCGCGATGATCGCTGTCTGTTCGTAAGCGCGCCGCAGCGACTTGGCATCCTGTTCCGAAAACACGCCGCCTTCCGCCTGGATCATGATGGCGGTAGTGACCGACGTGCTGTCGGCGCAGCGCAGTTCAACCGCATCGTCGCGTTCCATGGAGGAGGTGACGTGCACGGGGCGGAGCATCGCGATTCCGGTTTGCCTGATTGCCGCGGCGAGCGCCGTCACGAGTACACCATAGCGCGTGACATAACCGAGCGCGGGCACGCCGTACTCTGCACGGTCGATCATGGTACGGCCGAAATGGCCGCGCCGGGATACATGGATTTCGTGGATGGGATCGGAGGCGACCGGCCATGCGCCAGCCTCTTGGAGAATCTGCGTGCTGCCGTAGGAAAGGGCCAGCGAGCGCGGGTCCTTGCTAGCCTGCTCCAGCGGCTTGGCATCGACCAGTGCGATGCGTGATGCCTGGGCGCCGCGCTTGACGAGCAGCAGCGCCAGCGCCAGGCCGACCGGGCCGGCGCCGCAAATGGCGATGTCGTAATCGGTTGCTGCCATCGACGCGCCGTTACTGTTTCATGACGGCTTCGATGTCGGCGACAGTCTTGGGTGCGTCAACGGTGATGATGTCGCAGCCATTCTCCGTCACCAGAGCATCATCTTCGATGCGGATGCCGATGTTCCAGAACTGCTCTGGCACGCCTGGCTCCGGGCGGACGTAGATGCCGGGTTCGATCGTGAGCATCATGCCGGGCTGCAGCGTGCGCCACGGTTTTTCCTCGCCTGCGCCGTTCAGCTCGCGGTATTCGCCGACGTCGTGCACATCCATGCCCAGCCAGTGGCCGGTCCGGTGCATGTAGAACTGGCGGTAGGCGCCTTTCTCGATGACGTCATCCAGCGTGCCGACCTTGTCCTTGTCGAGCAGGCCGGTGTCCAGCATGCCTTGCGCCAGCACACGCACGGCGGCATCGTGGCCGTCGATGAAGCGCTTGCCGGGCTTCGTCTCGGCAATGGCGGCGTATTGCGCGGCGAGCACGATTTCGTACAGGGCTTTCTGCGGCCCGCTGAACTTGCCGTTGGCGGGGAAGGTGCGGGTGATGTCCGATGCGTAGCTGTCGAGTTCGCAGCCGGCGTCGATCAGGATCAGGTCGCCGTCCTTGATCTCGGCATCGCTGGCGCGGTAGTGCAGCACGCAGGTGTTGGCGCCGGTGGCGACGATGGAGCCGTAGGCGGGGAACTGCGAACCGTGGCGGCGGAACTCGTGCAGCAGTTCGGCCTCGAGGTGGTACTCGCGCAGTCCGGGGCGTGCGGCTTGCATGGCGCGGCGATGCGCGCCTGCGGAGATCGCAGCCGCACGCTTCATGATGGCGACTTCTTCGGTGTCCTTGCGCAAGCGCATTTCATCGAGCAGAACATGCACATCGTGCACGATGGACGGTGCAGTCACGCCGGCGCGCGCCTGCATGCGCACGCTCTGCAGCCAGGACTTTACCTGGCTGTCGAGCTTGCTGTCGCTGCCGATGGCATAGAACAGGGCCGGCGCATCGGCCAGCAGTTTCGTGATTTCGGTATCGAGCGCGGCGATCGGATGGGCGACGTCGAAGCCGAAGGCTTCGCGCGCGGCTTCCGGACCGTAGCGGTAGCCGTCCCAGATTTCGCGCTCGAGGTTTTTTTCGCGGCAGAAGAGGACTGCCTGGCTGGTTTTGCCGGAAACCAGCACGATGACCGCTTCCGGTTCGGTGAAGCCGGACAGGTAGTAGAAGTAGCTGTCGTGCCGGTACGGATAGTCGGCGTCACGGTTGCGCATCACTTCGGGCGCGGTGGGGATGATCGCCACACCGCCGCCTTTTGCCTTCATTTGCGCCATCAGTGCTGCGCGTCGGGCTGCATAGGATTTCATAACACCCTCTCGTTCAGTTGCGCGAGACGTTCCGGCGTCCCTACGTCGGTCCAGTCGCCGCGGAAGACTTCGCCGCCGACCTGGCCGCGCGATGCGTACTCGCGCAGGATGGGCGCAATCTGCGCCGACTGGCCGGGTTCGACGGAATCGAAGATTTCCGTGCGATAGACCCCGATACCGGAGAACGTATAGCGCGGATCGCCTTCATTGGCGATGGAAAAACTGTTCAGCGCGAAGTCACCCTTCGAATGATGGGGCGGATTTTTCACCAGGTACAGCCAGGCGACATCGCGCTTGTCGTGCGGGTGCGGGTTGCCCCACACATCATTGTCCTTCAGCACTTCCTTGACCTGCTCGAAATCGAAGTGCGGGCAGAAGACGTCGGCGGCAATCGCGACGAAAGGTTCCTCGTCCAAGAGATGGCGGGCCTTCGCCACGCCGCCCGCGGTTTCCAGGGCCGTACCCTCGGCGGAATAGGCAATACGTGCGCCGAACTGCGAACCGTCACCGAGCGCTTCCTCGATCATGTGGCCAAGGTGCGCGTGATTGATCACGATGTCGGTGATGCCGGCGCGTACCAGGTTCAGGATGTGCCAGACGATCAGCGGCCTGCCGCGGACCTTGAGCAGCGGTTTCGGGCAACTGTCGGTCAGCGGGCGCATCCGCTCGCCACGGCCGGCGGCAAAAATCATCGCTTTCATTCTTCTGCCCTCAGAAGGTGTAGCCGACGGACGGCGCCTTGTCACCGAGGTCGTCCAGCAGGACGATCAGCGGCGACAGCGCCTTGTAGCGGCCCGCTGCCTTGCGCGTATATTCCATCACCAGCGGCAGGTCCTTCAAGTAGCCGTCCTTGCCGTCGCGGTGGAACAGGCGCGCGAAGATGCCGAGCACCTTCAGGTGGCGCTGCAGGCCCATGAACTCGAAATCGCGGTAGAACGCGTCCACGTCGTGCGAAACCGGCAGACCGGCACGCCGGGCGCGTTCCCAGTAGCGGATCGCCCAGTCGAGCACCATCTCTTCATCCCACTGAATGTAGGCGTCGCGCAGCAGAGATACGAGGTCATAGGTGATCGGGCCGTACACCGCATCCTGGAAATCGAGGATGCCGGGGTTGCCGCGATCGGTCACCATCAGGTTGCGCGAATGGTAATCGCGGTGCACGTACACCTGCGGCTGTGCGAGGTTGTTGGCCAATAGGGTGTCGAACACGCTGTTGAGCAGCTTGGTTTGCTTTTCGGTCATCGTGATGCCGAGGTGCTTGCCGATGTACCAGTCCGGGAACAGCATCAGTTCGCGGTGCAGCAGCGCGCGATCGTATTCGGGCAGCACGCCCGGCTTGCTCTGCGTCTGGATCAGCACCAGCGCATCGATCGCATCGAGATAAAGCTTGTGCGCGGTGTCATGGTTCAGTTGGTGCAGGTAAGTGGTCGTTCCCAGGTCGGACAGCAGCAGGAAACCGCGGTCCACGTCCTTTTCCAGCACCTTGGGTACGGACACGCCGGCTTCGCCGAACACTTCCGCCACATGGATGAACGGGCGCACGTCTTCGTGCGGCGGCGGGGCATCCATGGCGATGTAGGTGGCGCCGTCGGGCGCATCGACTCGGAAATAGCGGCGGAAGCTGGCATCTGAAGACGCCGGCCTGATGGATTCGGGCAAGACTTTTTCGGCCGCCAGGGTGGCCAGCCATTCTTTCAGTTGCGTAAGGCGAAGATCGGAACCGGTGTTAAGAGACATGAAACTACCTGGGTAATTGTGGTGATTGCATTCGGCATCGCACAGGCATCAGCTGCACAATTCTGGCGGCCGTGGCGGGCGCATTGCGGCGTTGTCCGGCCCTTGCGGTACTCGTACCGCGGCGCGCCGGACGCCTTGCACTGCATCCCGCTACGATCGCCATAATTGCACAACTTATACCTGCGCCACGCATTGGGATGAGGCGAGTTCCCATATAATAAGGGATTAGACCAAAAATAGCGCCTGTCGACCCTTCTTTTCATGAACCGGCTTCCAGCATTTCCCCCTTCACAACTTCGCCTTCGCATCCTGGCCGCCATTGCCATCATGGCCATGCCCGCGGCCGCCTCTGCACAGGCGGGGATCAGGGGGGGCGCGGCCGCAGACAAGGACCAGCCTGCGACCATCAGCGCCGAGCAGATGAGCGGCCGGCCGGACCGGGAAGTGGTGCTGGAACGCGATGTCGAAATCATCCGCGGCCCGACCACGCTCAATGCCGACAAGGCGACGTACCGCGTGGTGGAAGACGAGGTCGAGGCACAGGGCAACATTCGCATGCGCCGCTTTGGTGACACCTACACCGGCGATGAACTGAAGCTGAGGATCGAGGCCGGCGAAGGCTTCGTGACCAATCCGACCTATCACCTGGAACGCAACAACGCACAGGGCCGCGCCGATCGCATCGATTTCGAGGGCGAGGACCGCGCTACCGTCTACGAGGGCTCGTACAGCACTTGTGAAGGCCCGGATCCGGACTGGTACCTGAAGTCGGGCCGCCTTAACCTCGACAATGCCCGCGACGTGGGGGTTGCGCATAAAACGCTCGTATATTTCAAGGGCGTCCCCATCCTGGCGGCACCCGCCATGTCTTTCCCGCTATCGGATGCACGCAAGTCAGGGGTACTACCGCCGACCATCGGCACGACCAACCGGGGCGGTCTGGAAGTGACGGTTCCGTATTACTTCAACATCGCGCCCAACCGCGACCTGACGCTGTTCCCCACGGTGATTGCGCGTCGCGGCATGATGCTCGGTACGGAGGCTCGCTACCTGGGCGACGGCTATTTCGGCCAGACGCGTGTCGAAGTGCTGCCCGACGACCGCCAGACCAAAACCACCCGCCATGCGGTCTCTTCCACGCATACACAGTTTCTGGCGCCGGGACTGGTCTACACGTGGAATCTCAACGACGCGTCGGATGACGACTATCCGACCGACTTCTCGCGCACGATTACGGAGGCGAGACATCGTCTGCTGTTGCGCGACATGGCACTTTCCTACGGCTCCGGACTCTGGCAGGCAACGGCTCGTGCATCGAACTACCAGGTGCTGCAGGATCCGGTCGTGCCCATCGTCCGTCCGTATGATCGCTTGCCGCAGGTGACCTTCCACGCGGGCCAGCAGGACGTCAATGGCTACGACTGGGAAGTGGATTCGGAACTCACGCGTTTCTGGCACCCGGGCTTTCTCACGGGTAATCGCTACCTGATCAATCCGCGCATCGCCTATCCGATCCTCGCGCCCGGCTACTTCATCACGCCCAAGCTGTCGCTGCATTCGACGCGGTATCATCTCGATACCCGGACGCCGGCGGCGCAAGACAGCCTTTCGCGCACGCTGCCGACGTTTTCTCTCGACAGCGGTCTGGTGTTCGAACGCGATGCCCGGTTCTTTGGCCGTTCCATGATTCAGACGCTGGAACCGCGCCTGTTCTACGTCTATACGCCATTCCGCGACCAGTCGGCATTCCCGAATTTCGACACGGCGGAAGCCGACTTGAGCTTTGCTCAGCTGTTTAGCGAGAACCGCTTCGTCGGCAACGACCTCATCAGCGACGCCAACCAGCTGACCGCTGCAGTCATCTCGCGTTACATCGAACCGAGCGGCCTGGAGCGCATGCGGTTTGCCCTTGGCCAGCGCTTTTATTTCACCGACCAGCGCGTCACGCTGAACGGCCCGCGCGACGAAAGCCGCTCCGACCTCCTGGTTTCCGCCTACGGACAGCTGACCCCGACCATCAGTGCCGAGGGCAATGTGCAGTACAGCCAGACGCTGGACTCGATGAGCCGTGCCAACTACGGCGTCCGCTGGCAGCCTGCGCCCAAGCGCGTGCTGAACCTCCAGTACCGGCGCTCGCGCGTAAACAACCTGGAACAGGTGGATTTCTCCAGCCAGTGGCCGCTCGCCGATCGCTGGTACGGCGTCGGACGGATAAACTACTCACTGCCGGACAGCAAGGTTGCCGAAGGCTTGCTGGGCATGGAATACAAGGCGGATTGCTGGGTGTTCCGCATCGTCGGTCAACGCACGCCGACCGCGACCGGGCAGGTCAATACCGCGCTGTTCTTCCAGCTTGAACTCAACGGCCTGACGCGCCTCGGTTCCAACCCGCTCGATGCGCTTCGTGCCAACATCCCCGGCTACCAGCTGGTGAATCAACCCTAACCTAGACGAGGAACATTCCTCCATGAAGACTTTTCAGATCATGCAGATCGTGCGTATTGCAATCTCTCCGGCCCGCAACGTCGCGCTTGCGGCTGCCGTACTGTGCGCTGGGCTCAGCCTGCAGCACGACGCGGTCGCACAGGCGAAACCCGCAAATACGCAAGCGGCGCCGCGTGTCTATCTCGCCGATTCAATCATTGCCGTGGTCAACAATGAAGTGATCACCCGCCAGGAGTTGGTCGAGCGCCTGCGCCTGGTCGAACGCCGCATGAAGAACCAGGGCGTCGCCTTGCCACCGCCCGCCGAATTCCAGCGTCAGCTGCTGGAACGGATGATCCTCGACCGCGCGCAACTGCAACTGGCGAAGGAATACGGCATTCGCGTCGACGACGTGATGCTGGACCGCGCGGTGGCGCGCATCGCCGAGCAGAACCGCATGTCCCTGCAGGAATTCCGCGCCACGCTCGAGCGCGAAGGCACGCCTTTCGCGCGTTTCCGTGAGGAGATCCGTGAAGAAATCATGATGCAGCGCCTGCGCGAGCGCGAAGTCGACAACAAGATCCAGATCACGGAGTCGGAGGTCGACAACTATCTGGCCGAGCAGGGTGCGTCGCAGGGACAGGAGTTCCAGCTGTCGCATATCCTGATCCGCACACCGGAAAATGCCAGCCCGGAGCAGATCGCCGAGCGCCGCAAGCGTGCGGAAGACGTGTTGCAGCAATTGCGCGCCGGCGGCGATTTCGCCAAGCTGGCCGCCACCTATTCGGATGCCCAGGACGCATTGAACGGGGGCGACCTCGGCTGGCGCAACCCGGACCGCCTGCCGCAGATTTTCGTCAACGCGATTTCCGAGCTCAAGCAAGGTGAAGTGTCGCCGATCATCAAGAGCGCGAACGGCTTCCACATCCTCAAGCTGAACGGCAAGCGCAGCGCCAGCGTGGTCAAGGCGAGCAGCAACTCGGTCCAGCAGACGCATGTCCGCCACATCCTGATCAAGGTGAACCAGATCGTCACGCCGGCCGACGCCAAGCGCAAGCTGACCGAGCTGAAGCAGCGCCTGGACAACAACGCTGCCAAGTTCGAAGACCTCGCCAAGCTGTTCTCCAATGACCTGTCCGCTTCGCGGGGCGGCGACCTCGGCTGGATCTATCCGGGCGACACGGTGCCGGAATTCGAACGCGCGATGGATGGGCTGAAGCCGGGCGAGGTCAGCGAGCCGATCGAATCGCCGTTCGGTTACCACCTGATCCAGGTGCTGGAACGCAAGAAGGATGACGTTTCGCAGGAGCGCCAGCGCCTGATCGCCCGTCAGGCGATCCGCGAACGCAAGCTGGACGAAGCGACGCAGGACTGGCTGCGCCAGCTGCGTGACCGCGCCTACGTCGAATACCGCTTCGAAAACGCGGAAGCGCGCTGAGCACGACGGTGGACAAGCGGCCGACCATTGCCATTACCTGCGGCGAGCCTGCGGGCATCGGTCCCGAGATTTCGATCCGGGCTGCATGGGAGCTGCGCGACGAGGTTCGCGCTGTCCTGATCGGCGATGCGGCGCTGCTGTCGATGACGGCGTCCGACATCGATCCGTCGATCCGTCTGGTCGCGATCTCGACGCTGGCACTCCGCAACAGCGGGCTGCCGCATCTATCTGCCGGACAGATCCCGGTCATCGATTGTCCGCTGGCCGAGCCCGCCGTCCCCGGCAAGCTCGACGCGCGCAACGGCCGCGCCGTACTGCAGACGCTGGATGTGGCGATCCGCTACACGATGCAGAAGCAGTTCGATGCGATCGTCACCGCGCCGCTGCAGAAGAGCACGATCAACGACGCCGGCATTCCGTTCACCGGCCATACCGAATATCTCGCAGAGAAAACGCAGACCCCGCAGGTCGTCATGATGCTGGCGGGCGGCAAGCCGATGCTGCGCGTCGCGCTCGCCACCACGCATCTGCCGCTGAAGGATGTCCCCGCCGCGATCACCTTCGAGAGCCTGTCGCGCACGATAGATATTGTGCACGCCGACCTGCAGCGCAAGTTCGGCCTGTCCAGCCCGCGCATTCTTGTTACCGGCCTCAACCCGCACGCAGGCGAGGGCGGCTATCTCGGCCGCGAGGAGATCGATGTGATCTCGCCGGTGCTCCGGGCGGCTCAGGCAAAAGGCATCGACGCAACCGGCCCGTATCCGGCCGACACGCTGTTCCAGCCCAAATACCTGGAGAACGCAGATTGCGTGCTCGCGATGTATCACGATCAGGGCTTGCCGGTGCTCAAGCACGCAAGCTTCGGACGCGGCGTCAACATCACGCTCGGCCTGCCGATCATCCGCACTTCCGTCGACCATGGCACGGCGCTCGACCTTGCCGCTGCCGGACTCGGCAAGGCCGACCATGGGAGTATGCTGGAAGCAGTACGCGTGGCAGCGCAAATGGCCGCCGCCTCCGCCAATCAAATTTAGTCAGATGAAACATATCCCTCGCAAGCGCTTCGGCCAGAACTTCCTGACCGACCAGATGGTGTTGCATGACATCATCCGCGCGATCGATCCGAAGCCGGGCGATACCATGGTCGAAATCGGCCCTGGGCTCGCCGCGATGACAAGCCTGCTGCTCGAATCGCTCGACAAGCTCCACGTCGTCGAACTCGACCGCGACCTGGTGGCGCGCTTGAAAAAGAATTTCGATCCTGCGCGTCTGTGCATCCATGAAGGCGACGCGCTGAAATTTGACTTCACCTCGATTCCGGTAACCGAAGGGCAAAAGCTGCGGGTGGTCGGCAACCTGCCGTACAACATTTCCAGCCCCTTGCTATTTCAGCTTGCCGAGATTGCGCCGCGCGTGCAGGACCAGCACTTCATGCTGCAGAAGGAAGTGGTCGAGCGCATGGTCGCCGAACCGGGCAACAAGGCCTACGGCCGCCTGTCGGTGATGCTGCAGTGGCGCTATTACATGGAATTGCTGTTCGTGGTGCCGCCGACAGCTTTCGATCCGCCGCCGCAGGTGGACTCGGCGATCGTGCGCATGATTCCGCTGGCGCAGCCATTGCCTTGCGAGGTGGCCAGGCTGGAGCAGGTCGTGACGAAGGCATTTTCACAGCGCCGCAAGGTGATCCGGAATTGTGTGGCCGGCATGTTCACCGAGAACGATCTTGTCGACGTCGGGATCAATCCGCAGGCACGGCCGGAAGAAATCCCGGTGGAGCAGTTCGTCGCGCTGGCGAACCGCCTCTGATCAGACGAGCCCGAACCACCCGAGAAGAGCGCCCGCGCCCAGCATCCAGAGCAGGTGCAGCCTGGTCCGCCAGATGACCAGCGCCGAGATTGCGGTCAGCAGCCAGAGGGGCCAGTCTTTTGCTGCATCGTTGTGCACACTCGTCAGCACCCAGCCCGTCGCGACCAGAAGCGCAATGACGATGGGTGCCATTCCCTGCTTGAATGCACGCACACCGCGCAGGTTGCGGTTGCGATGCCCCCATTGCGCGGCGAGATAGGTCAGCGTCGTGCTGGGCAGCATGATGCCGACCATTGTCACCAGCACGCCGAACAAGCCCATGGCGATACTGCCCGTGTTGATGCCAACATGCCACCCCATGAGCGCCACAAACAGGATGTTCGGTCCCGGCGCGGCTTGGGCAATGGCAATCGATGCGGTGAATTGCGACTCCGTCAGCCATCGCGTTTCCTCGACAAGGTAGCGGTGCATTTCCGGCGCCGTGGAGATCGCGCCGCCGATTGACAGGAGCGACAGCGATAGATATTGCAGGAAAAGCTGGAGCCAGTCGCCTGCATGCATGGACAAGACGGGGGCGCCGCTCATGGCTTCACCTTCCTGTAGGCAATGACGTATGCGATAACCCCAAGACCGGGCAGCACGTAGAGCAGCGGCCAGCGGAGCAAGGCGATCGCGACGAAGCACGCGACAGCAAGGGCGATACCGACTGGCAGTCCGAGCGGATTGGTTTTCAGCGTGGTGAGCAGCCGCAGGCCGGCGGCGGTGATGAGTCCGGCAGCCACGGCGCCCATGCCGCGCAATGCGCCCGCGAGACCGGGATGGTCGGCGAACTGGGCGTAGACGAAGGTCAGCAGCAGCACGATCACGAGCGGGATCGCAAGCATGCCTGCCAACGCAGCAAGCGCCCCTGGCAGGCCGAAATAACGCGCGCCGATCATCAGCGAGAGATTGACGACATTGGGGCCGGGCATGATCTGCGCGACTGCCCATTCCTCGACGAATTCCTCGCGCGTCATCCAGCGCTTCTTTTCGACGAGTTCGTGCTGCACGATCGCGAGCACGCCGCCGAAACCTTGTAGCGCCAGCAGCGTGAAGGAGATGAAGAGATCAGACAGGGACTGCGGACGTGGCCGGTCTTCCTTGGTACCGCGATCCATTTATGCCGGTTTGCGTTCGATCAGCTCGATCTTGTAGCCGTCCGGATCCTGGATGAAGGCAATCACCGTCGTCCCACCTTTGACAGGACCCGCTTCGCGCGTGACGTTACCGCCTGCGGCCTTTACCTGCTCGCAGGTCTTGTACGCATCCTCGACGCCGATTGCAATATGGCCATAAGCCGTGCCGAGATCGTACTTGTCGACGCCGTAGTTGTAGGTCAACTCGAGTTCGGCATGCTCGGGATTGGTGCCGTAGCCGACGAAGGCCAGCGTGTACTTCTGCTCGGGACGGTCGGTGGTGCGCAGCAGGTTCATGCCGAGCACCTTGGTGTAGAAGTCGATGGAGCGTTGCAGGTCGCCGACCCGCAGCATGGTGTGAAGGATGCGCATGTTCAGAGGGTGTTATGAGCTGGATTGGGGGTCGCGCAGCCCCGAGAATCGGCCGAATGCTAGGCGCAGCGACGCGTCGTGGTGGTTCCACGGCAAGGAGCTGCAACACCGCAGGCGGCCGGTTCTCGGGACTGCCCGACGGGTTCTTGCGAGAAGGGACGTATTGCGTTGTTGCGGCGCTTGCGCAGGCGCCCAGCCTGAGCGGCGCGCCGCGCCTAGCACTGCATCCCTTCTCGCAAGAACGCGACCCCCAATCCAGCTCATAACACCCTCTTCTAGAAAATCGGCAGCGTTTCCGGCCCGCTTTCGCGCAGCGCACGCTTTGCCATTTCAAACTCGGGGAAGATCGATTGCACAGTCGCCCAGAAGCGCGGGCTGTGATTCATCTCGCGCAGGTGCGACAGTTCGTGCGCGATTACGTAATCGATCATCGTCATTGCGAAATGGATCAGCCGCCAATTCAGTCTGATCTTGCCTTCCACCGTGCACGATCCCCACTGCGTGGTCGCCGACGAAAGGGCAAACGATTGGTAGGTGACGCCCAGCTTTTCCGCGTAGACCGGGAGGCGTTCCGCGAAAATGCGTTTCGCCTCCAGCTGCAGCCATCCTTGGACACGATCCTTGAGCTGTTGTTCGCCCGCGTCCGGTGGCAGGCTCACCATCAGTTCCCGTGTTTCAGCGTTGTAGGCAATGCCCGACGCCTGGGCGGCGAGGATGCGCAAGGTAATGTCGTTGCCGAGATAGGGCAGCGTTGCCCCGTCGCACCATTGCATGTGCGGCTGCAGGCGTCGTGCAGAGCGTTCGCGGCGTTCGGACAGTTTAGTGAAGATCCAGCGCTGCTTTTCTCGGATCGCATTTTCGATTTCCGCCACCGTCACCCATTTCGGCGCCGTGATGCGCAGGCCATCTTCGTCGATCAGGAAGCCGATCGAACGGCGCTTGGAGCGCACCAGGCGGTATTCGAGCAGATGATCGCCCACCTGCACGCGGCGGCGCCCGGTCGGTACGACACCCGAAGTCGGGGAGGCGGGAAAGGGAAATAGTTCCGGTGCTTCCTTCGGCGGGGCTGTGCCTGCTCCCGGAGTAGGTGCAGGAGCAGGCTGGTCGACGACGGGTTGCGCTGAACAATCCGGAGTGAAAAAGTCGAGCTGCAGCGAGAGCTGGGTGGGATCAGGCGGAGTCTGGCGTAGCAGCTTCAAGGGATTCGAGGGGCTTGTCTTTTGAATAAATTCCGGGCGAGGAAATGACCCGCATTTCAGATTCTATCCAATTTTCAACTTCTTGCAGTAACTGAGTGGAAGTCTTGCCCTCCGAGGAGATCGGCTTGCCGATCGAAACGGTGATCAGTCCCGGCTTCTTGATGAAGGAATTCTTCGGCCAGCACTCGCCGGCATTCATCGCGATTGGCACGACCGGCGTGTTGGTTTCGACTGCGAGACGCGTGCCGCCCGCCTTGTACTTGCCCTTCTTGCCGACGAAGGAGCGCGTCCCTTCGGGGAACATGATGATCCATTGGCCGCTCGCAAGGCGCCTGCGCCCGTGTTCCACCACGTGCGCGAATGCATCCTTCCCCTTGCTGCGGTCGATGGGGATCATGCGCAGGAGCGCGATGCCCCAGCCGAAGAAGGGGATGTACAGCAGCTCCTTCTTGAACACATATACCAGCGGGCGCGGAAAACTGAAGAAAAAGAAAATCGTCTCCCAGGCCGACTGGTGCTTCGAAAGCAGGATCGCCGGTGCATCGGGCAAGTTCTCGTAGCCCTTGAACTGGTAGCGGATGCCGCAGACCGTCTTCGCGCTCCAGATCACGAACTTGTTCCAGTACGCGGTCAGGTGGTAGCGCTGGTTGTACGGTAACGGTGCGAACAGGAAGCACAGGGGCGCCCAGACGAGCGTTGCGATGACCATCAGGATCGCGAACACGAGCGAGCGCAGGAACAGGTTGATGCTAGACATCGGATCTCCAGAAGCGCCGGAGGGGTTCCGGCGGAAGCTAAATCAGGCTGCGGCCGGCACATCGGCTGGCGATTTCAACAGGTGGTCGACCACGGCGGCCAGGTTCGGGTAGATCTTCGTGCCGGGCGGCAGGCCGCCTTTCGCACGCGTCTTCTCGCCTTTGCCGGTGAGGACGAGGTAAGGTGTGCAGCCGGTGACGAAACCCGCCTGCAGGTCGCGCAACGAATCGCCGACGGTCGGCACGCCCTTGAGGCTGATGTCGAAACGCTTTGCGATTTCCTGCACCATGCCCGGCTTGGGCTTGCGGCAGTCGCAGTTATCGTCCGCGGCATGCGGGCAGAAGAAGATCGCGTCGATTTCGCCGCCCACCATCCGCACGGCGGCGTGCAGCTTCTGGTGGATGGCATTGAGCGTGACGATGTTGAACAGGCCGCGCGCGATCCCCGACTGATTGGTGCAGACCACGATGCGGTAGCCGGCCTGATGCAGGCGGGCGATCGCTTCGAGCGAACCCGGGATCGGTACCCATTCGTCCGGCGACTTGATGAAATGGTCGGAGTCGTGGTTGATGACGCCGTCGCGGTCGAGGATGATGAGTTTCATGCGCGCCTGCTTGTCTGCCTATACTGTACTTATGCCGCCAGCTTCGAAATGTCCGCTACGCGGTTCATCAAACCATGCAGGTCGGACAGCAGGGCGAGGCGGTTGTTGCGCAACTGCTCGTCCTCGGCCATCACCATCACGTCGTTGAAGAAGGCGTCGACGTTGTCGCGGATGTGCGCCAGCGTCTTCAGCGTGCCGGTGAAGTCGCCGTTAGCGAATGCCGCGTCGACCTTAGGCTTGAGTTCCGTCATCGCGGTGTACAGGTTTTCCTCTGCCTGTTCTTTCAGCAATTCCTTGCTGACCTTGGCGGCGCTGACTTCGGTCTTCTTCAGGATGTTGGTGATGCGCTTGTTGGCCGCGGCGAGCGATTCGGCTTCCGGCAGATCTGCGAAGGCTTTTACCGCATCCAGCCGCTCGATGATGTTGTCGAGACGGTCCGGGTTCTGTGCAACGACGGCTTCGATCGCGCCTTGCGCATAACCGCGCTCGCGCAGCAGGCCACGCAGGCGATCCAGCATGAACTCAGTAACTTCGGTGGTGGAATCCTTGAAGTTGGCATTGCCGGCGAACAGTTGCGCGGTGTCCTGCAGCACTGCCTTGAGCGACAGCGGCAGGCGCTTCTCGACCAGCATGCGCAGTACGCCCAGTGCATGGCGGCGCAGCGCGAACGGATCTTTGTCGCCGGTCGGCTGCAGGCCGATGCCCCAGATGCCGACCAGGGTTTCCAGTTTGTCGGCGAGAGCGACGGCGGTACCGGTCTGCGTTTCCGGCAGTGCGTCGCCGGCAAAGCGCGGCTGGTAGTGTTCGGACGCGGCGCGGGCGACTTCGTCATGCTCACCGTCGTGGCGGGCATAGTAGGTGCCCATGATGCCTTGCAGTTCAGGGAACTCGCCGACCATGTCGGTCAGCAGGTCGGCCTTGGCCAGCAGCGCGCCGCGTTCGGCCAGCGCCACGTCGGCGTTCAATGCCTTGGCGATCTTGCCTGCCAGCGTCTTGATGCGTTCAGTGCGCTGCGCCTGGGTGCCGAGCTTGTTGTGGTAGACCACGTTGGCCAGGCCCGGCAGGCGATCCGCGAGTTTCTTCTTCTTGTCCTGCTCGAAGAAGAATTTCGCGTCGGACAGGCGCGGACGAACCACGCGCTCGTTGCCGCCAATGATGTGTTGCGGGTCGGTGGTTTCCAGGTTCGAGACGATCAGGAAGCGGGAGCGCAGCTTGCCGTGGCTGTCGGTGAGCGCGAAGTATTTCTGGTTGGTTTGCATCGTGAGGATCAGGCATTCCTGTGGAACCGACAGGAAGGAATCCTCGAACTTGCACTCATACACGACCGGCCATTCGACCAGCGCGGTGACTTCGTCGAGCAGGCTTTCCGGCATTAGCACCTTGTCGTGGCTGGCCTTTTCCAGCAGCGAGGCGCGGATGCGTTCCTTGCGGGCGGTGACGGAGGCGATGACCTTGCCTTGCACTTCCAGTGTTGGCTCGTACGAGTTCGCATTGGGGATGGCGAATTCACCCGGCGACAGGAAGCGGTGACCCAGCGTGCTTCGGCCAGCGGACAAACCGAGGAGTGCTACCGGTACGACATCTGCGCCGTGCAGCGCGATCAGCTTGTGCGCCGGGCGTACGAACTGCACCGTGGAGCCGTCGGGACGCTGGTAGCTCATCACCTTCGGGATGGGCAGCTTGGTAATCGTTTCCTCGAGCGCGGCCTGCAGACCGGTGTTCAGCGCAGAACCGGGCGCGGTGTAGGTGTAGAAAAAGCTTTCTGCCTTGCCGTCGGAGGCGCGCTCCAGGTCACTCAGCTTGAGGTCGGGGAAGCCGAGTGCGGCCAGCTTCTTGGCCAGCGGCGGGGTCGGGTTGCCTTCCTTGTCGAGTGCGACCGAAACCGGCAGCACTTTTTCACGGATCGATTTGTCCGGCGAGGTGGCGCGCACCTTGGTTATCGCAACCGCGAGACGGCGCGGTGTCGCAAAGGGGGTAACAACGGAATCGGCTTCGACAAAGTCGCGCGACTTCAGGCCGTTGAAGATGCCGGCGGCAAAAGCGTCACCCAAGCGGGCCAGTGCCTTCGGCGGGAGTTCTTCGGTGAGCAGTTCGACTAGCAGTGTCTGGTTCATATTTATTCTGCGCTTTCCCCGTTCTCACCCTCCCCTTCAAGGGGAGGGCCGGGGTGGGGATGGGTTTCGGTCAATTCGTCTCGTTCAGGCAGCTTGGCGGGAATCGCCGCACATCGGGAAGCCGAGCTTCTCGCGCGAGTCGTAGTACGCCTGCGCGACCGAGCGCGACAGGTTGCGGATGCGGCCGATGTAGGCAGCCCGTTCGGTGACGGAAATCGCGCCGCGCGCGTCGAGCAGGTTGAAGGTGTGCGCGGCCTTCAGGATCATTTCATACGCGGGCAGGGCCAGCGGCACTTCCATCAGGCGCTTGGCTTCCGCTTCGTAATTGCCGAACAGCGAGAACAGGAATTCGGTATTCGAATGCTCGAAGTTGAAGGTCGATTGCTCGACTTCATTCTGGTGGAACACGTCGCCGTAGGTCAGGCGCTTGGTCACGCCGTTCTCTTCCCACTCGGTCCACACCAGGTCGTAGACGTTTTCCACGCCCTGCAGATACATCGCGAGACGTTCGATGCCGTAGGTGATTTCGCCGAGCACCGGCTTGCAGTCGAGACCGCCGACCTGCTGGAAGTAGGTGAACTGCGTCACTTCCATGCCGTTGAGCCACACTTCCCAACCGAGGCCCCAGGCGCCCAGGGTCGGGTTTTCCCAGTCGTCCTCGACGAAGCGCACGTCGTTCTGCTTCAGGTTCAGGCCCAGCGCTTCCAGCGAACCGAGATAGAGGTCGAGGATGTTTTCCGGCGCCGGCTTCAAGACCACCTGGTACTGGTAGTAGTGCTGCATGCGGTTCGGGTTTTCGCCGTAGCGGCCGTCCTTCGGGCGGCGCGACGGTTGCACGTAGGCGGCGCGCCACGGCTCCGGGCCGATTGCGCGCAGGAAGGTCGCGGTATGCGAGGTGCCGGCGCCGACTTCCATGTCGTAGGGCTGGAGCAGGGCGCAGCCTTGCGCGTCCCAGTACTCTTGCAGCTTCAGGATGACTTGTTGAAATGTGAGCATCGTAAGGTCGTCTTCGCCGCCGTGCAGGCGGGATAAGGATGAATGACGGAAAATCGCTAAAACCCTAGATTTTAGCGGGTTTCGTAGGGCTTATGCGGATTGTTGCCCTTGATTAATCCCGGCAAACGGGCGGCCAGGAGCAGCAGGATGGCGATGGCGATGGCCGGCATGTTGCCATACAGGCTATACGGCGTCAGGCCCTGGAATCCCTGGACCGTTGCGGCCAGAACGCCCCTTTCGAAAGGCGGAAGCTGTGCCGCAACCTCGCCCTTGGGCCCGATCACTGCAGTGACGCCGGTATTGGTCGAGCGCAGCATGGGCCGGCCGGTTTCGATCGAGCGCATTTGCGAGATCTGCAAGTGTTGGGGCAGGGCGATCGAATCGCCGAACCAGGCGATATTCGACACATTGAGCAGGATGGTCGCCTCCGGAAGCCTGCCGTCGCGGCTGGCACCGAGTTGCGCGGCGATTTCTTCGCCGAACAAATCCTCGTAGCAGATGTTCGGCAGCACGCGCTGGTCGCGGACATTGAAAGGCGCCTGCAGGAGTTCGCCGCGCGAGAAATCGCCGAGCGGGATGTTCATCATCCGCACGAACCATTGCGCACCGGGCGGAATGAATTCGCCGAAGGGCACCAGGTGGTGTTTGTCGTAGCGGTAGGGCTTGTTTGCGCCAGGAGCAAGGCCGAGTACGCTATTGGCATAGAGACGCGGGCCGTCGCTGACCGGGATGCCGAGGACAAGGTGGCTCTTCGATGTCGTCGCGAAATCCGCGAGCAGGGGAAGATAGTCGGGCGGCAGCTGTGTCGACAGCAGCGGAATCGCTGTTTCCGGCGTAGCGATCAAGTCGGCCGGCTGTTCCGTGATCATGCCGTGGTACAGGGCAAGTGCCGCTTCGATCTGGCCGGGCAGGAATTTCATTTCCTGCGGTACGTTGCCCTGCAGGAGGCGCACCGAAACCGGCTGGCCGTGCGGCTGCGTCCAGTCTATGCCGCGCAGCCCGATTCCTGCCGCAAGCAATGCGGCAGCGCCCAGCAGCGGCAGCTTCTTCGACGGCAGCAAGGCGAGGCAGCCGGCGATCCATGCCGAGACAAGGGCGATGCCGTACACGCCGATGAGCGGCGCATACCCTGCCAGCGGACTTCCGGTATGCGCGTATCCGGAACTGACCCAGGGGAAGCCGGTAAATATCCATCCGCGCGTCCATTCGATGAGTGTCCACGCGGCGGGCATCACCAGCAGGAGGAAGGCGGCAGGTGCAAGCGACAAACGCTTTTTGAGTGCCGCAGCAGCGCCGGTACCAAGTGCCATGAACACCGACAAGCCGACACCGAGCAGCACCACGGCCACGACCGCCATCCATCCCGGCAGGCCGCCGTAGCGGTGCATGCTGATGTACAGCCAGTGCACGCCCGCGACGAGCCAGCCTGTGCCGTAGGCCCAGCCGAGCAGGGCGCCATGCTTGAAGGTCGATTCGCGATTCAGGAGCCCGAACAGGAGTGCCAGCGTCGCAATCTGCACCGGCCACAAGCCGAAGGGCGCGAAAGCGAATACGTTGATCGCGCCGGCGGCAAGGGCGATGAGATAGATCAGCGGCGAGTGCGGCGTCGTCGGAATCGGGAGTTTCACGCGATGGGCGGGGGTTGTTATTGTTCCTGCCGAGGCAGTGGAATGAGGTGTTCTACGCTCTTTTCATCGCGTGCGACCGCAGCGGGTGCCGAGAATTCCCTCGGCTTGTCAGGATGCGGAGGCGAGACTCGGTTCCGACAGTTTCTGCACCAGCAGCACATGGACCTGACGCGCGTCCGCACGCAGCACCTCGAAGCGTACATTGTCGATGTCGAACACATCACCCTTGCGGGGCACGCGGCCGAGGTGGTTTGCGACCAGGCCGCCGATTGTGTCGACGTCCTCGTCGGAAAATTCAGTGCCGAGCGATTCGTTGAACTGTTCGATCTCGGTCAGCGCCTTCACGCGCCAGCGCAGGCCGAGCGCGCCATCGTTGACCGGCAGGATGTTGTCTTCTTCCTCGTCGTAATCGTACTCATCCTCGATGTCGCCGACGATCTGCTCCAGCACGTCCTCGATCGTGACGAGGCCGGCGACGCCGCCGTATTCATCGACGACGATGGCCATGTGGTTGCGGTTGGCGCGGAAGTCGCGCAGCAGCACGTTCAGTTGCTTTGACTCGGGGATGAACACCGCCGGGCGCAGCATGTCGCGCACCTCGAACGATTCTTCGGCGTAGTAACGCAGCAGGTCCTTCGCGAGCAGGATGCCGACCACCTTGTCGCGGTCGCCGTCGACAGCCGGGAAGCGCGAGTGCGCTGTCTCCAGCACGAGCGGCAGCCATTCCTCGATCGGCTTGTTGATGTCGATGACGTCCATCTGCGGGCGCGGCACCATGATGTCGCGCGCGGACAGGTCGGAGACCTGGAACACGCCTTCGATCATCGACAGCGCGTCGGCGTCGATCAGGTTGCGATCGTGCGCTTCGTGCAGGATCTTGAGCAGCTCGGCGCGGCTTTCAGGCTCAGGGGAAATCAGTGCGGTCAGGCGCTCGAACAATGAACGCTGGGGTTTGGTGTCAAAGAGTTTGGCACCACTAGGGTGATCTTGCATATGGCGGGAAGCCGTTGTTGGGGTGGATATAAGCATACAACAAATGTGCCCTTGAACCCATCATTCCGGGACGCAACTTGCTCAAGGTCTAACTATCGGTGTAAGGGTTACGTTCGCCCAGGCTTGCAAGAATTTCAATTTCAAGCGCCTCCATTTCCGCCGCTTCTTCATCGGTTTCATGGTCGTAGCCTTGGGCGTGCAGCACGCCGTGCACCACCAGGTGCGCAGTGTGTGCTTGCACCGATTTATTCTGCTCGTCCGCTTCACGCTGCAGCACGTCGGTGCAGAGAATGATATCGGCCTGCGTGACTTCGCTCTCTTCGTCCTCGGTGTAGGCGAAGGTCAGCACGTTGGTCGCGTAATCCTTCCCGCGATATTCGCGGTTGAGTGTCTGGCCTTCCTCGGCATTCACAAAACGGATGGTCAGCTCCGCAGGAGCGAAGAGCGCAGCCTGAGTCCATTCACGCAGTTTGCTGCGTGGAATAATTTCTTTCAGGCGAGGATCCGGGTACTGGACGGAGAGCGTAAGTTTATTTTTTTGCGGCATGTCTTACGATGGCGCTCTTGGACGATGTGGAGGCGTCATAGGCGTCGACAATCCGCGCCACCAGGGGATGGCGAACGACGTCGGCGCTGGTGAAATTGGTGAAGGCGATGCCGCGCACATTGCGCAGGATCTGGGCGGCATCGACCAGGCCGCTCTTCTGCGTACGCTGCAAATCGATTTGCGTGACGTCGCCGGTGACCACCGCCTTGCTGCCGAAGCCGATGCGGGTCAGGAACATCTTCATCTGTTCCGGCGTCGTGTTCTGCGCTTCGTCGAGGATGATGAACGAGTGGTTCAGCGTGCGCCCGCGCATGTACGCGAGCGGCGCAATCTCGATCACCTGCTTCTCGAACAGCTTCTGCACGCGGTCGAAACCAAGCAGGTCATAGAGCGCGTCATACAGAGGGCGCAGGTAGGGGTCGACCTTTTGCGCCAGGTCGCCCGGCAGGAAGCCGAGGCGTTCGCCGGCCTCGACGGCGGGGCGGGTCAGCACGATGCGCTTGACCGCATCGCGTTCCAGCGCGTCGACCGCGCAGGCAACCGCGAGATAGGTCTTGCCGGTACCGGCCGGGCCGACGCCGAAGGAGACGTCGTGCTCGAGGATGGCCTTGATGTACTGGTTCTGGTGCGGCGTACGGCCGCGCAGGTCGTGGCGACGCGTCTTCAGTACGGGGATGGCCTCTTCCTCTTTGCCTTCTTCTTCCTTCGCTTCTTCGCTGGCTTCTGTCACGGCACGCTGTTCCACGAGGGCGAGCTGGATGTCTTCGACCGAGATCGGCTTGTCCGCGAGCTGGTAGAAGTTTTCCAGCAATTCGGCCGCGCGTTGAGAATTGGCGCCGCTGACCACAAACTTCTCGCCGCGGCGGAAGATCGTTACGTCGAGTGCGGCGGAAATCTGGCGGAGGTTTTCATCCATCGGCCCGCACAAGTGGGCGAGCCGCTTGTTGTCCAGCGGCTCCGGAATGAAATGTTGCGGTTGTGCAGGAATTTTTGTTTTCAAAATGGGTTGTTGATCTCGCTAAGATTCACTGTTTGATCACAAGTTCGCCGCGCAGCGAATGCGGATAGGCTTGAACGATGTTGACGTCGAGCATCTGGCCGACCAGGCGCGCACCGTTCGGACCGGCGTCGAAATTCACGACGCGGTTGTTCTCGGTGCGTCCCTGGAATTCCTGCGGATTCTTGGTCGTCGGGCCTTCGACAATGATGCGCTGCACGCTGCCCACCATGCTTTCATTGATGCGGCGCGCGTTTGCCTCGATGAAGGATTGCAGGCGCAGCAAGCGCTTGAGTTTCACGTCGTGCGGCGTGTCGTCGTGGAGGTTGGCCGCGGGCGTGCCTGGGCGTGGACTGAAGAGGAAGCTGAAGCTGCGGTCGAAGCCGACGTCCTCGATGAACTTCATCAAGGCCTCGAAATCCGCTTCGGTTTCGCCAGGGAAGCCGACGATAAAGTCGCTCGAAATCGTGATGTCTGGCCGCACTTCGCGCACGCGGCGGATCACCGACTTGTACTCGAGTGCCGTATAGCCGCGCTTCATCGCCATCAGGATGCGGTCCGAACCGTGCTGCGCCGGCAGGTAGAGGTGGTTGGCCAGCTTCGGCACCTTGGCATAGGTGTCGATCAGCCGCTGCGTGAATTCCTTCGGGTGGCTGGTCACGAAGCGGATACGCTCGATGCCGGGGATCTCGGCGATGTATTCAATCAGCAGCGCGAAGTCGGCGATCTCGCCGTCGGCCGCATCTTCGCTCATCCTGCCGCGGTAGGCGTTCACGTTCTGGCCGAGCAGCGTGATTTCCTTCACGCCCTGGTCGGCAAGCAACGCAACCTCCGCCAGCACGTCGTCGAAGCGGCGCGACACTTCCTCGCCGCGGGTATAAGGCACCACGCAATAGCTGCAGTACTTGCTGCAGCCTTCCATGATCGATACATTGGCGACACCGCCTTCTACCTTCGCCGGCGGCAGGTGGTCGAACTTCTCGATTTCCGGGAAGCTGATGTCGACCTGCGAACGCCCGCTTTCGCGGCGCTTGCTGATCAGGTCGGGCAGGCGGTGCAGCGTCTGCGGGCCGAACACCACGTCGACGTAGGGCGCGCGCTTGATGATCGCTTCGCCTTCCTGCGACGCCACGCAACCGCCGACGCCGATCACCAGGTCGGGCCTGGCCTGCTTCAGTTCGCGCAGGCGGCCGAGGTCGGAGAAGACCTTTTCCTGCGCCTTCTCGCGCACGGAGCAGGTATTGAGCAGGATGACGTCGGCATCTTCCGGCGTATCGGTCTTGACCAGGCCTTCGGAGACGTTCAGCACATCTGCCATCTTGTCCGAGTCGTACTCGTTCATCTGGCAGCCGAAGGTTTTGATGAATACTTTTTTCGGCATGACTACTATCGTTGCATGGGGTTGATCTGCTTGGCGAGCGACTTGCCCGCTTCTTCCGGCGTCAGGATCCATACGCGGTCGATCTCGCCGTGCGCATCCTCGGTGTAATTCACCACGATGTCGCTGCCGCGCAGGGCAGACGGCATCTCGAGCAGGTTGTTCTCGTTCCAGATTCGTCCGCCGGGTGCCAGTCTGCGCAGCTTGCCGTCAATCGCGATTTCCGGATGCGCGCCGGGTGACAATTTGCCGCGCTTGGTCGGCGCCGGGAACGGCCGCTCAAACGCCATCGCGGGCACGGTGAGCAAGACTGAAAGACTGATGGTGAGGAAGGGTCGACGCCACATCTCATACCCCGTTTCGTCGAAACGCTGCACAGCAGCGGGCAAGAATGGAATCCTCTGGGACGGGGCTCGGCTTTCCGGCACGTCCCGCAGGCGCGAAGCCCGCGTACAAAGAGTGCACCGGGGCGTGCGAATTATATCACCCGCCCCCCCTTGCCTCGCAGGCAAAGGACGTGCGCGACATGGGCCGGAAATTCTACGCCTTTTGGCTCGTGGAATCTATTGTCTAAAAGAAAAAGTTCTTGAAAAACAGCGGGTTGTGAAGATTTGTTGCTGGCGTGGTCATGCGGGCACTTACGTTGTGCCGCTACCTTGGCACGAGCAACGCGACGTGGCAAAGCCGTTCCATTTCCCCGGCCGATGCCTTTGCCTTGCCTTGATAGCGTCCGGTTACAGCGGCAGAGTTTGAATGGTTTCGTTCATTTGCTCCAACCTGCCAGCTGTCATCTAATGTGTTCCTGGGCGATGACAGCGGCACCGAGGCGCTAGAATCCCTGTGGCAGTCGTTGCAGGGAGTGTGCCCCCAAATCCGCATGACAGTCTGCGCCAAGGCTGGCGCAATCATAAAAACATATATGGAGACAATGAAATAATGCACCGAGACCCTTCTTCGGCCAGTCATATATCCATCCGGGAGCGCGTAGCCGAAATATGCGAAGGTCGTGCAAACGCATATGCATTGATCGAGGAGACGCAGCGTGCCTCCGAGGCGCAAGCGGATTTGAATCCGATAGCATGGGCGGATTGGGACGCAGCGCGTAGCGTTGCCGCAGATCGCGACCGCGAAGCGCGACAGGGCAGGCTGCGCGGACCGCTTCATGGCATACCGGTATCAATAAAGGACATTTTCCATGTCGACGGCATGCCCTTGCGGGCAGGTACCGAGGCAAGGTTGCCCGATCTGGGCTGCATGGAGGCGCTTCCGGTCCAGCGTCTGCGCGCGGCAGGCGCAGTCATTTTCGGCAAGGCCAACATGCATGAGATAGCCTTGGGCGCGACAGGGGAAAATCTTTGGACGGGCGATGTAAAGAACCCGCACGACCCTTCCCGGCAGTCGGGTGGATCGTCAAGCGGGTCCGGCGTATGCGTGGCGACCGGCATCGGCCTGGCGAGCCTCGGCAGCGACACCGGAGGCTCCGTGCGCATCCCGGCTTCGTTCTGCGGCGTCGTCGGGTTCAAGCCAAGCTTTGGCGCAATTCCGTTGACGGGTGCGCTTAATTTATCGTGGACCTGCGACCATGCCGGTCCCATTGCCCGTTCCGTCGATGACGCGGCCTTGCTGTTTGGCGTCATGGCCCAACGCGAGGTAGTCAGCGTGTCACGACAGCGCCGCCCGCGCTTCGCAGTGCCGCGTGCATGGCTGGACGCACGCTTGCATGAAGCCGTCCACGCACCCTTCGAACGTCTGATGGCAAGTCTGCGCGATGTCGCCGATGTTATCGATGTTCCGACGCCGAACCTGTCGCTGGCCTTCGATTGTTATACCACCATTGTCCGCAGCGAGGCCGCCTTTGTGCATCGTGCTGCACTGGCCGGCGGCGGCGAGGGTTTTTCCCGGCTGATTCTGGAAGGATTGCAGGCCGGCATGAAAATCACGGCCGTCGAATACCTGGAAGCGCTGCGTCAGCGCGATTTGGTGCGTGCGGAACTGGATGCGGTGCTCGCCGGTTGCGACGCGATGCTGTTGCCCGCTTCCGCGATTCCCGTGCCGCTGCGTGGCCAGGAAGAGGTAGCGGTGGCCGGCCGCACAATGACTGTGCGCGAGGCAGTGCTTGGCCAGACCTTGCCGTTCAGCCTGTGCGGCTTGCCAGCCTTGTCGCTTCCGCTGATGCAGGCGGCAGCGATGCCACTCGGCTTGCAGGTTGTCGGCGCCGCCCAGCAGGATCTGCTTTTGTTATCGTTAGGAAACTGGTTGGAGCGCCGTTTCCGCGATCCGATCGATTAACCAATACAGCATGATCGAAGGCTTAAGATCCGCTACGTCGGATTGTAGACAATAAACCTGTTGACAGTCTCATGTAAGATTGAAATAATGTTTCCAACTTGCCGGCTGTCGATCAGACACTATTTCTTATGTTGAGGGATTTATGACGTTGTCCTCTATCGCTTTGCCAACATCAAAAAAAACCCTGCGCGATCTGATTGAGCGCGCGGTCATCGACGACCGCGAGCGCGGGCAATTCAAGGTGCATCGGTCGGTATTCACCGACGACGCCATCCTCCAACTCGAGCGCGACATCATCTTTGACCATAGCTGGCTCTATCTGGGACATGTCTCGGAAGTCGAAAAGCCAAACGACTTTGTCACGCGCAAGGTCGCCGGGCGCCAGCTCATTTTCAGCCGCGACCGCAATGGCAAGCTGCATGCCTTTTTCAACACCTGTTCGCACCGCGGAGCCCTGGTTTGCCGGGAGCGCAATGGCAAGCGACGCACCTTCCAGTGCGGCTACCACGGCTGGGTGTATGACGACCTTGGCCATCTGATCGACATGCCGGGACGCGAGTCGATGGCGCCCGGCTGTATCGAAGGCGGCTCCATGGATCTGCGCGAAGTGCCGCGCATGGCCGAATACGCCGGCTTCGTCTTCGTATCCTTTGATCCGGAGATTTGCGGCCTGGAGGAATATCTGGCGGATGCGCGCGACGTCCTTGACCTGATTGCGCAGCACGGCGAGCACGGGATGGAGATCGTCGGCGGCAGCCATGAATACGGTCTGGCGGCCAACTGGAAGCTGGTCCAGGAAAACAGCGCCGACGCGTATCACACGATGACCACGCATGCGTCCTACCTCGACTACGTGAATTCACGGGACGGCGAGCGCACACCGATCGACCCGAAGGTTGCGGCCGGCTGGGCGCGCGACCTCGGCAATGGTCATGCAGTGATCGAATCCGAAGGCGCGATGCCATGGGGCCGCCCGTACGCGCGCTGGGTTACGGGCTGGGGTGACGAAGCCAAGGAAGAAATCGACGAGATCGCGCGCGGCATCGTGCAGCGTCTGGGCGAAAAGCGCGGCCGTTTCCTTAGCAAGGGCGACCGCAATACGCTGATCTTCCCGAATTTCGTCGTCAACGACACGCTGGCAATCACCGTCAGGACCTTCTTCCCGGCGCGGGCCGATTACGTCGAAGTCACCGGCTGGGCGCTGGCGCCGAAGGGCGAAAGCCAGAGCTCGCGTGAGCGGCGCATGCGCAACTTCGTTGAATTCTTCGGGCCCGCAGGTTTCGCCACGCCGGACGATGTGGAAATGCTGGAGCTGTGCCAGCAAGGCTATGCGAACATGTCCGCGGTGGAGTGGAACGATATCTCGCGCGGCATGCTCAAGGAGGTGCCGGCCAAGAACGACGAACTGCAGATGCGCACCTTCTGGCGCCAATGGCATAAACAACTGTTGGGTTCTATCAAATGAAATCGGAAATGGAAATCTCTGTCGCATCCGCACAAGCATTCCTGGCGCACGAGGCGGAACTTCTCGACACATGGCGTCTGCTCGAATGGGCCGAACTGTTTACCGAAGACGGCGAATACCTGGTGCCGACCACCGATCTGCCGGACGGTAAGGCGGAAGAACACCTTTATCTGATCTACGACAACCGCCACCGTCTGGAGGAGCGGGCAAAGCGCCTGCTGAAGCGATCCGCGCATGCAGAATTTCCGCGCTCGCGCACGTTGCACACGATTTCCAATGTCGTCGTGCGCTCCGTAGAAGGCAACCTGGCTCGCGTGGGCTGCTGCTTCGTCGCGTACCGCTCGAAGGGCGACAAGCTCGATATTTTCCCCGGGCGCAGTGAATACGAACTGCGTATCGATGCCGCCGGCGGCTATCGCATCCACAGAAAACGCTCGGTCCTTGCGCTGGAGATGCTGCGGCCCCAAAACAAGCTCAGCATCATCGTCTGAAGCCGGTCTGCATGTCGGGAACTCAAGTCACCCATCCAGGAAGCGCCCAATGGATCAAGTAATGAACAAAGTATTTGCGTGCAAAACAACCGAGCTGCAGCCCGGCGATGCCCGTCGCATTGATTTGCCTGATCAACCGCCGGTGGCGGTTTTCAATGTCGACGGCAACTTCTACGCGACCGACGACACCTGCACGCATGGCGACGCCTCGCTGAGCGAAGGCTTTATGGAAGGATGCGTGATCGAATGCCCGTTCCATTCCGGTACCTTCGATGTCTGCACTGGTAAAGCGCTGACGCACCCGGTCACCAAATCGCTGAAGGTATATCCGATCCGGATCGAAGAAGGCAGCGTGTTTGTCGTGCTGGACGACGAGCAAAGCGGTTCGCACGACAGCGGCGTGGCTACCTAAACAATGCGTGCTACCGAATATGCGGATGTAGTGATCGTCGGTGGCGGGCAGGCTGGCGCGACAGCCGCCCTTGCGTTACGCGAATTCGGCTTTCGCGGAAGTATCGCCCTGGTGTGTGGCGAGTCGACGCTGCCGTACGAGCGCCCTCCATTATCGAAGGACATCCTGTGCGGCAGCAAGGAGATTGACGCCATCCGCATTGCTCAGGATGCCGATTACGCCATGCAGGATATCCGGGTGCTGACCGGATCGCTTGTGCAAGCGATCGATGCGGTTAACAGCAGCGTCCATATTGAAGGCGGTATCGAGCTGAAATATGCGAAGCTCGTGCTGGCGACGGGCGCCCGGTTGCGCCGCCTGACCGTGCCGGGCAGCACCTGCGCCAATGTTTTCTATTTGCGCAACATCGACGACAGCCGCAATCTGCGTGGTGTTCTTGCCGAAGGCAAACGCCTCGTGATAGTCGGCGGCGGCTTTATCGGTCTTGAGGTTGCCAGCGCGGCGATCCGCCTCGGTTGCGAAGTGACCGTGGTCGAGGCGGCGCCAGGCTTGATGGGGCGTGCCGTTGTGCCGCCGGTGGCGGACTATTTCCGAACACTGCACGAAAACCAGGGCGTGCGCATGCGGCTGTCCACCCAGCTTGACGCAATTGCCGGCAATGCCAGCGTCGAAGGTGTTGTCGTAAATGGAAACGAGACGATTGCCGCGGATGCGGTGCTGGTCGGCGTCGGCGTCGACGCGGAAAGCACGCTTGCCCAGCAGGCCGGACTGGCTGTCAACGACGGCATCATGGTCGATGAACAAGGCAGGACTTCGGTGCCCAACATCTATGCGTGCGGCGATGCATGCCGTATGGCCAACGCGTTTTACGGTACGCCGCTCCGCGTCGAAACTTGGCAGAACGCGATCGATACGGCGCGCACGGTCGCTGCATCGATTTGCGAAACACCGTTTTCACCGCCTGCCGTGCCATGGTTCTGGTCGGACCAGGCCGGCGTCAATTTCCAGATGGCCGGTATCGCAAAGGATTGGGACGACATCGTATACCGGGGCGACACGCAGCATGGGAAGTTCAGCGTGTTTCTGTTGCGGGAGTCGCGCATAGTCGCCGCCAACACGATTAACAACGGACGCGAGATGCGTCCCGCGCGCCAACTCATTGCCGCCCGATCCACGGTGGACCGAGAAAAACTGTCCGAACCGTCGATCGACCTGAGGGCGTGTGTGATCCAGCCCTGAGCGCGGTTGGCAGGCAAACGAACAATCTGTGGAGGAGACGACATGATCGACTTATATACATGGGAGACGTCCAACGGCCGCAAAGCTTCCGTGATGCTGGAAGAGTGTGGCTTGGAATACCAAGTGTTCCCGGTCGATATCGGCAAGGGCGAGCAGCATGATCCGAACTTTCTGCTGATCAATCCGGACAACAAGATTCCGGCGATTGTCGATCATGATCCGCCGGCGGGTCTTGGCAGCCGGCCGCATGTTGTCTTTGAAAGCGGCGCAATCCTGCTGTATCTGGCGGAAAAAACCGGCCGCTTTGTTCCCAACGATCCTGCTGCGCGCTCGCTCTGCCTGCAATGGCTGATGTTCGGGCTCTCCGGCTTTGGGCCGATGCTGCAGCAGCTGCATTACTTCAACCGTCAAACCAAGGAGCCGGTGCCGTTCGCGATCCAGCGCTATTCCGACGAAGCTGCGCGGCTGTACCGCGTGCTGAACAAGCGCCTGGGTGATGTCGAGTATCTCGCCGGCGCCGAGTACACGATTGCCGACATCGCCGCCTATCCATGGGTTGCACGCTACGAATGGCAGAAGGTCGACCTGGCCGACTACCCGAACGTGCAGCGCTGGTATGCCAGGATCGGCGGGCGCCCGGCAGTGCAGCGCGGCTTTCAGGTGCCGAAAATCGCGCACGCCTGACCGCGCGGCATCGATCGCCGCAGCCGCAACCAGTCACGTCACCACAGTGTCGGCCGCTATCCGTTCGCGCGGTATGGGCCGGTTCTTTTGGTGTCCACAATTTCAAAGAGGAGAGAACCGGACATGAAAATCAATGCAGACCAACTCAGCGGCGAAGCCACCTACAAGCTGCTCACCGGATCGGTGGTGCCACGCCCGATCGCATGGGTGACGACGATTTCGGAAGACAAAGTCGTGAACCTGGCGCCATTCAGCTGCTTCACTTTCCTGTCCAGCAATCCTCCGCTGCTCGGCTTCACCGTGGGGCCGAGACGGGGGGCTCGCAAGGATACCGCGCGCAATATTCGTTATGCCTCGGAATTCGTCGTCCATATCGCCGACGACAGCATGCTTGACGCGTTACATACGTCCGCCGATGAATATCTCCCGGAGGTGAGCGAAGCCGAGTTTCTGAACCTGAAGGTGACGCCGAGCGAAGTGGTGCGCGTGCCGCGCCTGGCTGCGGCGCCCATTGCGATGGAATGCGTACTGGATCAGTCGTTGCGGTTTGGCCGAACCGGCTCGGAATTCTTCGTTGGCGAAGTCAAGGTGTTCCATGTCCGTGACGGACTTTGCGTCAACGGCAAAATCGACAGCGAACAACTCCGGCCGATCGGACGCTTAGCCGGTCCTGTCTATCATCGATTGGGAGAGGTTGTCAGAAAGCAGCCGAACAAGGCATTGCGCCCGGGCGATGTCGTGATTTGATCCGGAAGCACCGCAGGTTCTGCACGAACCTGCCGCTACGTCTTCGCCATACCGGTGGTGCCGGAATCCAGTAGCGTTCATGTTTCCGTCCGTGCCCTATACAGGGCAACTATGACTACGCAGGATACTGGGTTCCGGGGTGGGCGTGCTGCGCTGCGTCAGCGGCCGCACTGCCAGACGACTCTACCTGTATGAACGTTGCGTAGTGCAGCAGGATTTGCGGAGAATAATTGGCTATTGGTCTGATGTCAGGGTGCTCAACCGGGAGCACTCTGACATGTGCCCTCGAAAAGAATCAGGTATCCGCCGGCACCACGCCGGGGCGGGGATCAATCGGTAGCTGTCGATCGAGGCCGGTTAGTTGCTCGAAAAGCGCGGCAGCTTGCAACACGCCTGCCTCGTCACGCGTCTTTCCTGTAATCTGCAAACCGACCGGGCGCCCCGCACGATCGAAGCCGCAAGGCACTGCGACCGATGGGCGTGCCGTCAGCGTGATGGCCGCATTGATGAGTTGCGCGGCAGACGGGTCTTCGAGTTTGATACCGTCGATGAATTGTGGATGGCGCAGGTTCACATCGAATGCGGGCGTCGAAGCGCACGGTGAGACCAGCAGGTCGTAACTTTCGAAGAATTGCAGCATGCGCCGGAAGAGCGCGGCGCGTTCGCGCTCCGCCCATGCGAGGTGGCTCGCCGTCTGCTTTTGGCCGCGCTCGAGCGTCTTGAGGAAATCCGGTTTAATGCGGTCACGATGCTGCTCTACGAGCAGCTCGCGGTCGACCAGGAAATTCTGTGAGCGGAATGCAAGAAAGATCTCGCCGGCATTGCCAATGTCGGGTGACGCTTCTTCGACGATGCAACCCAGTTCCTCGAAACGGCGCGCCATCCGCGCGCAAATTTCGCGCGTCTCGCCGTCGACCGGAACCTTGCCGCCGAAATCGGCGGTAAAGGCAATGCGCCGCGGCGCGAGCGGTCGGGCGACCGCTTGCGAAAAGGACACGGCGGGTGCATCAAAGGTCAGCGGGTCGTGCGGGCAGTATCCGGCCATTGTGTCGAGAAACAGCGCAAGGTCGGGGATATTGCGCGCCATCGGTCCCTGTACCGCCTGCGGCGACCACAGATTGTTGGCGGTTCCGCGCGTTACACGGCCAGGCGAGCAGCGTATGCCGACCACTGAACAATACGATGCCGGTCTTCTCAGGCTGCCCCCGTGATCAGTTCCATGTGCCAGCCAGACTTCGCCAGTTGCTACCGCAACCGCGCCGCCGCCGGTCGAACCGCCGCAGGTGAGCGCTGTATTCCATGGATTGAATGTGCGCCCAAATACTTCGTTGTAGGTGTTGCCGCCGGCGCCGAATTCCGGCGTGTTGGATTTGCCGATCACGATCCCGCCGAGCAGCTCGATCCGTTCGACGAGCGGGTTCGACCGTTGCGGAACGTGGTCGCTGAAGATGGGCGACCCGTAGGTGGTACGCACACCGCCTACATCCATCAAGTCTTTGATCGCGACCGGCAGGCCGCCGAGCCAGCCTGGCGCCTTTTCGACTTCACCGCACGGCTGCGTCATCAGCCGCTTGGCATGATCGCGTGCGCGATCGAGGCATAGCGTCGGCAGCGCGTTCACCTGCGGCTCCACCTCGGCAATACGCGCTGCGGCGGCATCGATCAGTTCAAGCGGTGTGATTTCCTTTTTTTTGAGCAGAGCGACCGCCGCCGTAGCGGTCAGGCGAATTAACTCGTTGGACATTCGATTTGCTTCCTTTCAAGCCGCTTGCAGTTTGATGCGATTGCGGCGTACGCGGAGCCAGGGGGAGGGGGCGCGGAACGGCAGATGCCGGCCGCGTGTCGTGCGGCATTGCCCCCGGCGCTTGGCTGCTTCAGCGCAGCGGTGAAAACGTTGACGGCACAAGCAGCATGTTCTTCTGCCTGATCAACCACTCGCGTGTCTCCGGCGGCCAGATTTTCTGCTTGATCGATTCCGCGCGGATGCGCTGACGTTCGACTGCATTCTCGTATGCCCACAGATGTACCCATTGATGCAGCCCGCCGTTTTCCGCGTGGCCGCACATGACCAGGGGCGACAGGCGCATGCGTGCCTCGACCATGTCCTGCCAGCGTTCGATGACCCTGGGGATCGTGCCCGGCTCATAACTATAGATGCGCAGCTCATAGATGTTGCCAAACTGCTGCTCCCTGATTGGAGGCGAGAAGGGCGCCGGCACCACGATCATGCTCTCCTGCTCCATGGTCATTGCATTGGCACCCTCAGGTGGCCATGCCGGCAATTTTGCTTCATCCGCCAACACCTGTCTGCGATGCGCATGACTTTCGTAAGTCCACAGTTGGACTACCGAGTCGATATTGCCGACTTCGACGCGCCAGCATCCGCCGAGCGGCGAGAGCGCCGCCCGTTCAGGCAATGCCTTTTCAAGCGCCGCCTCGAAAGTCGGTACGCAACGCGGCTTTAACTGGTCAAACTTCAGTTCAATAATCATTATTTCTCCGTCAGACTTCCGCCTTGCCATAAGCGACCGACTCATGCCATGGAATCACGAGGCGCCGCAGCAGCACGATCAGCAACCATAAGCAGAAGCCCATCACGGTCAGCATCAGGATCACCGCAAACAAGGCGTTGACTTGCAGTGCGTTTAACGATGCGACTGCGAGATAGCCGAGGCCGAAACTGCCGCCAAGGTATTCGCCGACGACCGCGCCGATCACCGCGAGGATAATGCCAACTTCCATTCCCGCCAGCACATAAGGCAGTGCACTCGGAAACTCGAGCAGATAGAACGTGCGCAAGCGGCCGGCGTTGAGGCTGGCCATCACATCGCGATGGCCGCGGTCGACCGACTTCACCCCGAGAAGGGTGTTGGTGAAAATCGGGAAGAATGCGAGCACGGCGGCGATGACGATCTTCGACCCCGCGCCGAAGCCGAACCAGAGTATGAACAGCGGTACCAGCGCCACTTTCGGCACCACTTGCAGCGCAACCACGAACGGCATCAGCGCTTCCTCAAGCCGGGGCATCTTGCCGAGCACGGCGCCGAACACCAGGCCGAAAGCGAGCGCGAGCAGGAAGCCGATCAGCGTTTCATACAGCGTGATCCAGGTGTGGGTGAGCGTGGTCTTGTCGCCCAGTAGCTCGACCAGGGCCTGCCATACCTGCCCGGGACGGGGCAGGATGAATGGCGAGACCTTGAAGGCCGAAATATACAGTTCCCAACAGAGCAGGAAAGCGATAATAATCAGCGGGGTGGTGACCCAGGTCGACCAGCGCAGGTTCTTCATGACATCCTCTTCAACTGTTGGCGCAAGTGTTGCGCAATCGACTGGAATTCCGGCGTGGATTGCAAATCAATCCCGCGCGGACGCGCGAAGGGCGTTTCGATGACGCTTTCGATCCGCCCCGGCCGCGGTGACAGGAGCACGATGCGGTCGGCGAGAAAAACTGCCTCGGTGATCGAATGCGTGACCAGCACGACGGTGCAACCGCTCGCCTGCTGAATCCGCTGCAGCTCAAGGTTCATCTGGTCGCGCGTCATTGCATCGAGCGCGCCGAACGGTTCATCCATTAACAGGATGTGTGGATCGCAACTGAGCGCCCGCGCGATTGCGGCGCGCTGGCGCATGCCGCCGGAGAGCTGCCGCGGCAGGCGCCGCTCGAATCCTGAAATGCCAACCAGCTTGCAAAGATTGGCAGCCTTGGCGCGGCGTTCATCCTTGGACATGCCGCGCAACCGCAGCGGCAATGCGATATTGTCCTCAATGGTAAGCCACGGGAAGAGATTTGCGTCCTGGAACACCATGCCCAGTTCAGCGAGTGCAGCCTTGTCGCGCTCGTTGTCGTTCCACAGCGAGCGGCTGCCGATGCGCAGCATACCGCCGGTCGGGCGGATCAGGCCGCCCAACATTCGCAGCAACGTCGTCTTGCCGCAGCCGGAAGGCCCAAGCAGCACGACGAACTCGCGCGGACGTATGGTCAAATCGACCGGTGCCAGCGCCAGCACGCCGGTATCACCTTGGCCATAGGTTTTGGTCACGCCGGCAATTTCGATCTTCGAATCGGACAAGCTAGCCGCGGACGTCGAAGCCGTCGGTGCGGCGGGACGCGGGTGTTGAAGTATGGCGGAATTCATTCGATGTCTCTCATGCGATATGCAAATGTTGGGACCGAAGGCCGGTCAGGCGAGCGCTTTATTGACCAAGTCATTGGTATACAGCTCGGTCGCCGGGCCGGGCTTGACTGCACCGCTTTTCGCAAACAGGTCGCGTCCTTTCTGCCAGCGCTCCGGCACGTTGCGCAACACCTGCTCGCGGCCCGCATCCAGCCATAGCTCGGTGTTGGCCTTGATATCCGCGCGGGCCGCTTCGCGGTTCTTCAAAGCCGGCAAATTGAACTGTGCGAGCAAGTCGAGCGTCTTGTCCTTCGACTCGTCGGCGATAATGAAGTCGACCGCCTTCTTTATCGCGCGCAGGTAGCGCACCACCGTATCCGGATCCGAACGCAGGGTGTCACGTGTCACGCTGTATACCTGGCCGGGCAGCGGCGCGAACTCGTCGACGCTGAACCACTCCATCGGCGCCTTCAGGCCTTCCAAGCCGACACGGGTGCTGGTGCCGGCAATGAATGCGTTGATCCGCCCCGCCTCGATCAGGGCGAACGAACCCGGCGATTCACCGATGACTTCGCGCTTGACGGACACCGGGTCGATGTTATGCTGGATCAGCATGGTGTCGAGCAGATTCTCGGCAGTACCGCCTTTCGATGTCACGCCGATGGTCTTGCCCTTCATGTCCGCAGGCGTGCGGATCGGTGCCGATTTTGCGCTCATCACGCAGAACGGCGAACCCTGGCAAATCGTGCCGACGACGACCAGCGGCGCACCCTGGTTGATGATTGCCTTCATGATTTCCGGACTGCCGGCGCGGCTGATCAGGGCTTGCCCGGCAAGCACTTGCTGCAGGCTTTGGGACGCACCCTTGGTGCCCTCGATCGCCACATCGAGTCCCTCGCGCTCGAAAAATCCGCCGGCCTTTGCCACGTAGTCGGGGGCAAACGAAATAAGGCCGCTAAAGGGCGGGACATAGACAACCTTCTTCAACGGCTTGTTCTGTGCGAAAGCGATGCCGGACATGCCGGATGCGCCTAACGCCGCAGCGCCAAGCAGCAGGCTGCGGCGCAGTGTACTCTGGGGATGGTGATGATTCTTTTTTTCCATGATGCTTGTCTCCTTTTGTAATTGACTGACTTGGATGCGCGCCGCGGTTCAGAGGTTATGGCATGAATGCCATACGGTTACCGGCTGCCGGCAAGAGAGCAGTCCGTATTTGGCGTCCTCCCGCCGGCCCCGGTGATGGTCGTCGCAGGCGCCGGATGCCTTGAAAGCTCCCGCATGGTTTGCGAGGCGGGCTGTGGTGATCACGGCATATTCGGCGGCAACATGGGCGCCGGGTACTGCGTTCAGTTGACGGTGAAGCAGGCCCTGACATGTCAAGTTGCCGCCGCCAGCGGTCTATTCGACCTTGGCGCCGGAGGCCTTTACGGCTTTCGCATACTTGGCAACGTCGCCTTTGATCAACGAAGTGAATTCTTCCGGCGTATTCAGGCTCGCGACCGAGCTGAGGTCATTGAATTTTGCCTTGATCCCAGGTTCTGCCAGGATCTTCGCCAGCTTCTGGTGCAGCAGGTCGACAATGGGTCGAGGCGTCTTCGCGGGAGCAAGCAAGCCATACCAGAGCGTGATATCGAATCCGGACAGCCCCGACTCGTTGAGGGTCGGGATATCGGGCGAGAGTGGCGAGCGGGTGGGGCTGGCAACGGCAAGCAGCCGTAACTTGCCGGATTTGACTTGCGATGCCGCATCGATTCCCGGCAAAAAGGACCATTGGACTTCGTTGCTGATCAATGCCGTAGTCAACGGTGCCGTGCCCTTGTATGGGACATGTGTGAAAGCGGAGCCGCTGGCAAGGTTAAACATTTCTCCGCCCAAGTGGGACAGCGAGCCGTTGCCGGCCGAGCCGAAGTTCGTTGCCCGGCCGCTTTTGGACGTACCAAGCGCGACAAGATCGCGCACCGACTGGATCGAGGAGGCAGAGGGGACGACAACGTAAAACGGTGCGGTGACAACCACGCCAACTGGTGCGAAATCGCTTTCGGGATGGTAGCCGAGATGTTGATATATGCTGGGATTGATCGCATTGGGCCCCGGATTGCCAAGCAGTAGCGTATAGCCATCGGGAGCAGACTTGGCCACGAATTGCGTGCCGATGCTGCCGCCCGCGCCTGCGCGGTTGTCGACGATGACGGGTTGTCCCAATTCTTCCGTCAGGCGCTTGCCAATCACGCGCGCGATGACGTCGGCGGCACCGCCGGGGGGATACGGAACGACGATGCGAATCGGCTTCGATGGATAACTCTGGGCGGCTGCGCCGATGCCGACCAGCATGAATGTCGCCGCAGCGAGCGCGGCTGCGCAGCGGATCAGGCCGCGGCGCCGGGGGGGCTGGAAAGTTTGCTTGTTATTCTTTCCCATAACGCTTGTCTCCTCTGATGATTGAACGATGCAGGCGGGTCCGACTGGCGGTTGCGTGCGCCGGCAGCAACCCGCGATGCGTTAGTCGGCCGCCTTGAAGGCGACGTTCTCTTTCTCCGAGGTGCCGACGACCATCATGAACTGGGCGTCAATGAAGCCGTCGTTGCGGAAATAGTGCAGGCGGCCGGCAGGATTGAAGATCACGTCTTTCGGGCCGAGCCGCTCTTCGACCACGCGGCCGTCAATCTCCCAGCCGACGGTGACCACGCCTTCGATCACCAGATACGCGTCTTCCACGTCGCGCTGGTACGGACGCACGCCCTTGCCTCTAGGCAGGTGGATCAGATCTTCACGGAAGTTACCGCCCGCGACGCTGCCTTCGCCCACGTACACTTTCCAACCGAAGCCGGCCGGATGCCAATGCGCCGGCAGCTGCGAGTAACGAATCAGGTTCCTGCCGACCGTCAGGTGCCGAGGATCGGAGCTGGTCGGCGAATACTTGTAGGTCTTGCCGGGCGCGGCACCGAAGTAGGCCGCCCGATCGGATTGCGTTGGGTGCGCAACATAGATCGGCAGGTTCGGCCTGTTGCTGCCGACCATGATGGAAAACCGTGCCGCTTCCAGGGAGTCATTGCGATACGCATGCGGAAGGTCGACCGGCAGCATCACCATATCCTTCGGGCCGAGCGCGGCTTCAATAACTTCGTCGCCCCAGGCAAAGCCTACGGTGATTTGCCCCTCCAACATGAGAAAGACTTCCTCGCAGTCGTCGTGATAGTGCGATGCGCCGAAGTGTCCAGGCGGCAAATTGATCATGGAAAGGGTGAAATGCTCCGGCTTGAGCGTGTTTGGATCGTCGATCTTGGGTGAACCGCCTGCGCCGATATAACGCATCTGACCGCGCTGCAGTTCGGGGTAGCCCTTGCTGCGCGGGAATGCGTTCCAATCAAATTCCTTATGGAGATGTCTTCCGATAAAGCTGTTCATCTCCGATCGGACCTCTGACTTTTCAGATGTCATAGCAACCCTCTTAAAAAGCAACTCTAGAAAACGCAGCACTCATCCAGACTTCGGTTTTGACGGAAGCTGGAGCAATCACTGACATGAGAACGACGATTCGGTAAAACAATTATATTCTCACGTGTCATCATTATGCAATAAGATTGTAAACAATCCGAACAAATGCTATACTACGTCTGTTCGGTTATGCTTCACTAGCGTGAGGTCGGTGATGGGAGCGGCAACGTAGTGTTTCTAATGCCGTAAAGCTCATCAGCTGGCTGCTCTGCGATTGGGTGCTTGATAAACGAAGCAGTCATTGCAATGATGGCAAGCCTCCGGCGAGAAAACTGGTATGCAAGAATCGGATGGTCTGGAGTGCCGCAACGTCGGCCCACCCGGTCGCCGAACTGCGTGAATGCATCACAACCCTAATGCACCTACTTTTATAGAACCTATAAGCATCATGGCTACTACTCCAACAACCCTCGAAATTCTCCAGTCGAAATCGTTGTCCATGGCGGTGCAGAACGAGATTTTCAATCTCATCCTGCAGGGCGAGTTCGAAGTCGGCGAGAAACTCTCCGAAGCGGCGCTGGCGACGCGACTGGGCGTCAGCCGCGGGCCGGTCCGAGAGGCATTTCGCGCGCTGGAGGAGGCGGGGCTGGTAACGTTGTCGAAAAACCGCGGCGTTTTTGTTAGGGAATTTGCGGCCGATGACGTACGCGAGCTCTATGAGGTACGCATCGGCCTGGACCAAATGGTCGGCAGGATTCTGGCGCCGCGCATCACGGATGAAAATTTGCAGGAGCTGCAATCGCTGATCGCGCAAATGGAAGAAAGCCTGGTGAATGAGGACTTCGTCAAATACTTTCCCCAAAACATTCGTTTCCACGATCGCATCGTCGAAATGACGGGCAACCAGAAACTGCTTGGCCTGTATCGCCGCATTACCAATGAAATGCACCTCATGCGCCGCCGCAGCATCGTCAACGGCGGAGGGAAACTCATCTCGAACGATGAGCATCAGGCCATTGTCGACGCACTCGCAACGCGTGACGGCGAGAAGGCAGCGAGTGTAATGGGCGAGCATGGAGCTGCCGGATACCGGCGCCTGCTGGAAGCGCAGGAAATTACCACCACGACAAGCAAATCACCTGTTCGCATGACCGCGTAACGGGAAAGGCAGGCCGTGGAAGATCCCGGCGTTGACCGCCGGGATTGCTCGTCTGCGTCTAGCGGACAGTATCGCCGATTGACATGCTGGAGCACCGAATGCTTCAGAGCCAGTAACAGCGATGCATTGCCGAGAACAATCATTTTGTCTTTGCCATCACCAAGGGGACTATCGTCATGCAACAAGAAGACATCACCATCCAGACCGGAAACGGATCCATTTCCGCCTATCAGGCCAAGCCGCACGGTACACCACGCGGCGGCCTGATCCTGTTGCAGGAGCTGTTCGGTGTAAATAATCACATTCGTCGCGTCGCCGATGGTTACGCAGCAGATGGATACCATGTCATCGCGCCGGCGTTGTTCGATCGTGCCGAGAAAAACGTCCAGCTCGGTTACCAGGAGGCCGATATGGCCAAGGCTCGCGAATTGCGCGCGACTGTGAGCTGGGATCAGGCGCTGCAAGACGTCGCCGCCACACGCAAGCTATTCGCCGACGCGGACAAGGTCGCCGTGCTTGGCTATTGCTGGGGTGGCGCGATCGCCTGGCTTGCTGCCGGCAGGCTCGACGGCTTGAACGCCGCGGTTTCCTATTACGGCGGCGGCATCGGCAACTTTGTCGGTGAAACTCCGCGCTGTCCGGTGCTATGCCATTTCGGCGAGACCGACCATGTGATTCCGCTTGCCGATGTCGAGAAACTAAAGCAGGCACATCCGAAAAATGTTGAAGTGCATGTTTACCCGGCAGGCCATGGCTTCAATTGCGACGAACGCGGCAGCTATCACGCCGAAAGCGCGGCCTTGGCCCGTGCCAGGACTCTCGATTTACTGCGTCGGCATATCGGGTAAGCAGCGCCCGGCAATGCCGGAGATGCGCGCGATGGATTGGAATTCGCCTTGTCTCATATCCGCGTTGTCCCGCGTCGCATCGCGAGGCGACTCAACGGCTCTCTTGGACCGCGCCGCATTTCAATCGCCTTCCTTAACACAACCAATCGAAAGCATTTATGAGCACCAGCGACATCACACGCATCCTTGCTACATGGGCATCAACGCTTAAACCTGAAGCTATCCCCGCAGCGGTCCGCCGGGAAGGCGTCAGGAGTTTCGTCAACTGGCTTGGCTGCGCGGTGGGCGGTGCGACTCATGACACGGTCGATCGCGCCCTCGCCGCGGCGATGCCGTTCAGCGGTCCGGCGCGCGCCAATGTCCTCGGGCGGCGCGAGCGCATGGATGAACTGCACGCCGCGCTGATTAACGGGATTTCCTCGCATGTACTCGATTACGACGATACCCACCTGAAGACCATTATCCATCCGGCTGGTCCGGTCGCGTCCGCGATTCTCGCGGTGGCACAATCCCGCGAAGTCAGCGGTCGCGATCTCATCACTGCCTTTATCATCGGTATCGAAGTCGAATGCCGGATCGGCAATGCCGTCTATCCTGATCATTACGATCGTGGCTGGCATATCACCGGAACCGCGGGCGTATTCGGCGCTGCGGCAGCAACCGGCTGGCTGCTCGGCTTGTCGCCGCAGCAAATGACATGGGCCATGGGCATTGCGGCGTCGCAAGCCTCCGGCTTGCGCGAAATGTTTGGCACCATGACCAAGAGTTTTCATCCCGGTCGTGCAGCTCAGAACGGTGCGATGGCGGCATTTCTTGCGAACGCCGGTTTCGACAGCTCCGAGCGCGCCATCGAAGCGCCGCGCGGCTTTGCCAACGTGTTGTCGACCAAGCAGGACTATAGCGAGATTACCGAAGGTTTGGGCGAGCGCTGGGAATCGGCGCTCAACAGCTACAAGCCGTTCGCCTGCGGCATCGTGATTCACCCAACCATCGACGGCTGCCGCCAGATCCGCAATGAACTGGGTTCGTCGGCGTCGAAGGTTCAATCGGTTGAGTTGCATGCACACCCGTTGGTGCTGGAACTGACAGGGAAGAAAGAGCCAAAGACTGGTCTCGAAAGCAAATTCAGCGTTTATCATGCCGCAGCGTTTGCATTGCTGAGAGGAGACGGATCGCCCAATGCGTTCACCGATGAAGCGGTACTCGACCCGGCGGTCATTGCGCTGCGCCGCAAAGTCAACGTGGTGGTCGTGCCCAAGATGCATGAAGCAGCGGCGCACATCATCGTGACGCTTGAGGATGGAAGCCGGATCGAGCGATTTGTTGAACGAGCAATCGGCAGTATGGAGCGGCCGCTGTCGGACGAGGAGCTGACCGAGAAATTCCACGATCAATCCGTGCCAGTGCTAGGGGAAGCGGCAACGCGACGCCTGATCGATCTTGCGTGGGGAATCGACGCAATGTCACAGGTCCACGTGCTTGCCGAAGCAGCCGTCCCGGCGGTTGGAACTTAACAGGAATCGGACTGGCATCGGAGTGACGTCGTGAAGCGAGCGTGCAGCACTGTTTTGCGATCGATGCCTCGTCCACCCATTCTCGGCGGTATGCATCCAAAAGCGGCCCGTTTGAGTGGATAGAAATTTGCTGTGGTTAGCCGGAATGGGACAGATGCCAGTCGATGAGCTGGAAGACCGGCTGCACCATGTTCTTGCTGAAGTCCAGCAAATGCGCCACCTTGCGATAACCAAATGACGGATTCTCGCAATCATGGCCTTGATCGGTTCAACAAAAATCGACCGACCAATTTTCCCGGCTTTTTGCAGATACGATGGGAGTCCTCGAACAGCCTAACGCGCTGGCGGCAGTGCCGGACAACGCCTTTCTCATCGGCGTCCCGGTAATTCTTGTCGCGCACTGTGGCGAACGTGAGTGCCGGATGCCCGGATTGGCTGTGCCGATCAGCGCGGACATGGTGGCTGCCCGCTCGCCACCGCTGTCGGCGCCGGCGAACAGGAAGTTCTTCGGCCCAAGGGCCACGGCGCGCAGGGAACGTTCGACGGCGTGATCGCAGCGTGAAGTCCTCTTGGCGTTGCCCGCAGCGCGCCGCGCAGCCTGGGCACCGGGGCGTGTTCGGTTACACCCGTTGCGACGTCATAGCGGAATATCTGTCCGCATACTTGCGCCTGCCGCCGCGCCATCTCGACCGCGCCGCGCCGTTCGATTTGCCGGAGCATATCGAGAATGACGGGGCCTTGAGTTCCTTGATGGGGTACTTCCCTATCAGGGCGGGGGGCACATCCTTTTCCAGCCGGTGCAGGACATTATTGGATGACCGGAACAGCAAAGAGTCTACCTTTTGCCGCTTCTCGATGTGTCTGGCCAGGCTGGGATCAGTGCCTTCGTCGAGTAGCTTGCGCTGCCGCCGCGCGCTTTTCCCGTGCCTGCGCGAGCGACGGCTGCGAGTAGCGCCCGAACGCGAGCGTCTTGCGCGTGCCGGCGTGCCGGTAATCCATGCGCCAGTATTTTGCGCCGTCGGGCTTGACCGGCAGGTAGAGCCCTACGCCGTCGGACAGCTTGTACGGATTATCTTTCCGCTTGGCGTTGCGAGGCTGGATGTCGGTCAGGGGCGTTGCGAGCTTCGGCATTTTGACGGTATCCGCTTTGGCCGTGTCGGTGGATACTGATATTGATACTGTCAAAAGAAGCGGATACCAACGGATGCCAAGAGACATCAGAAAACGAAAAACCCGCATTCTCACTGGGAGAGATGCGGGTTTTTGAATGTCCTTGGATTCCCAAAAACATGTATTTGGTGGTGATAGGTGGACTTGAACCACCGACCCCAGCATTATGAGTGCTGTGCTCTAACCAGCTGAGCTATATCACCAAGATAGCCCTCAATTATGCTGGAACCCGTAACAACTGTCAACATCCAGAAGTGTTGCTTGTAAGAAGCGAAGAGCGTTGCGCGAGCGCTTCTTGTGCATGGTACAAGACTTGAGCAGCGGCATCCGGAGCAAGGCAGTCGACCACGACGCGGTCGGGCATCGAGCGCAGCCAGGTCAGCTGGCGTTTCGCAAGCTGACGGGTTGCCGCGATCCCTTTGTCGCGCATGGCCGCGAAGTCGTACGCGCCATCCAGGTGTTCCCACGCTTGCCGGTAGCCGACGCAACGCATGGACGGCAGGCCAAGGTGCAAATCACCGCGTGCCCGCAATGCCGACACTTCCTCCAGCAGGCCGCCGTTCTCCTCCGAAAGCATCGCATCGAAACGGTTCGCGATGCGAGCATGTAGCACGCTCCGATCCGACGGCTCCAGCGACAACGGAAGTATGTCGAAAGGCAGCTCCACGTTGCCGGCGCCGGACAGCAGTTGCGACATCGGGCGGCCAGTGAGTTCGAAGATTTCCAGCGCACGCTGGATACGCTGCGAATCGTTCGGTTTGAGTCGGGACGCGGTTTCCGGATCGATGTCGGCCAGCCGCGCATGCAATGCCGGTACGCCTGTGGCCGCGGCTTCTGCATCGAGCCGCGCGCGCACTTCGGGATCGGCCTGCGGCAATTCGTCCAGGCCGTCGCGTAGCGCCTTGAAATACAGCATCGTGCCGCCTACCAGCAAGGGCAGCTTGCCGCGGCTCGCGATATCGGAGACAAGCCGCAGCGCATCCTGCCGGAACTGCATCGCCGAGTACGCTTCAAGAGGATCGAGGATGTCGATCAGATGATGCGGTGCGACTGCACGTTCTTCCGCCGTCGGTTTGGCGGTGCCGATGTCCATGCCGCGATAGACGAGCGCGGAATCGACAGAAATGATCTCCGAGGGAATGCGGCGCGCGATCTCCAGTGCAGCGGCTGTTTTCCCCGAAGCCGTCGGCCCCATGATGGCGACGGCGAGCGGCTTTGCAGTTGTGCTCACGTTGCCTATTGCCCGCGCAGGAACAGCTTGTCCAGGTCGGACAGCACGAGTTGTACCCATGTCGGGCGGCCGTGGTTGCATTGGTCGGCGCGCTCGGTGGCTTCCATCTGGCGCAGCAGGGCATTCATTTCCGGCAGGGTCAGCGCACGGTTGGCGCGGACGGCGGTGTGACAGGCCAGCGTGCCCAGCATCTCGTTGCGACGTTCCACCAGGACGCGCGAGCCGCCGAATTCCCGCAGGTCACGCAGCACGTCGCGCGCCAGGCTTTGCGCGTCGGCATTCTTCAGCAGTGCCGGAATGGCGCGTACCGCAAGCGTCGTCGGCGACAGCGCACTGATGTCGAAGCCAAGCGATTGCAACGCCGCCTGGTTCTCTTCCACCGTGCCGACTTCCACCGGGTCCGCGTAAAAGGTGACCGGGATCAGCAACGGCTGCACCTGCAGCGAATCGGCGTCGAGCGCGTTTTTCAACTGCTCGTACAGGATGCGTTCATGCGCCGCGTGCATGTCGACCAGCACCAAGCCCTTCTTGTTCTGCGCCAGCACGTAGATACCGTGCAGTTGTGCGAGTGCAAAGCCGAGCGGAAATTCTTCGTCCGGCAAAGGCTGGGCGCCGGGCTGCCCTGCAAATGGCTGGGGCACCGGGGCGTTGAGATTGTCGACGTTTGCCGCAGTCGTGGCCGAGGTGAACAGTGCACCGTAATCCGCTGTCGTTTGTGCAACGCCGATGCCCGAGGAGAACGGCATGCCCAGCGAAGCTTGGCGCTGTTCACGGATCCAGGGCAGCGCCGCGGAAGACGACATCACGGGTGCGGTCTGTTCGTCCGCTGTCGTCGGCGCCGTCTGCGCCAGCGTACGGCTGATCGCATGGAATACAAACTGGTGCACCGCGCGGCTGTCGCGGAAGCGAACCTCGATCTTCGACGGATGGACATTGACGTCGACCAGAGCGGGATCGAGATCCAGTCCCAGCACATAGGATGGATAGCGGTCGCCGTGCAACACATCCTGGTACGCGGCGCGCACCGCATGCGTGAGCAGTTTGTCACGAACGAAACGGCCGTTGACGTAAAAGTACTGGGCGTCGGCACGCGCACGCGACGCCGTCGGCAAGCCGATGAAACCGTGCAGCCGCAGCGGGCCTGTGCTTTCGTCCAGGGACAGGCGGGCCCCGGCGAATTCAGCGCCGAGGATGTGCGCGCTGCGCTTGTCGACGCCGCTGACGTTCCAATGGTCGACCGTCTTGCCGTTGTGCGACAGGGAGAACGTGACATCCGGGCGTGACAAGGCGATGCGCCGTACCACCTCGGCGCAATGGCCGAATTCGGTCTGTTCGGATTTCAGGAACTTGCGCCGTGCCGGCGTATTGAAGTACAGGTCGCGCACGTCGATCGTAGTGCCTTGCGCGCCAGATGACGGCACCACCTGCGACTCATGGCTGCCGGATATTTCCCAGGCGTGCGGCTCCTGCGCGGTACGCGAGGTGAGTGTGAGCTGGGCGACCGATGCAATGGAAGCAAGTGCTTCCCCACGAAAGCCAAGCGTGCCGACGTTTTCCAGGTCGTCGAGGGAAGCAATCTTGGACGTGGCATGCCGCGCCAGCGCAAGCTGCATCTGCGCCGGTGGAATGCCGCGCCCGTTGTCGGTGATTGCGATCCGCTTGACGCCGCCTTCTTCGAGCCGGATCGTGACCTGGGTCGCGCCGGCATCGAGTGCATTCTCCAGCAATTCCTTGACGACAGCCGACGGCCGGTCGACCACTTCGCCGGCGGCGATCTGGGAAATCAGGTGGTCGGGGAGGGCCTGGATCGGGCGAGGCGGAATATGCGGAGCGTTCATGCGGGAATTATAACGCCGGGTCGCGGCGACTCACCTGTGAGGAGAACCGAGTAAATGTTTGTTCCACGTCTTAATTTGCGGAAAAACCGTAGTGTATGATTCGGCGGTCAGTTACTGGAGCGCCTATGGATTTCCTGCAATTCTTCGACATGATCATCCATGTCGACAAATACCTCGGTACCTTTATCGAGCAATACGGCACGATGGTGTATGTAGTCCTGTTCGCGATTGTTTTTTGTGAAACCGGTCTTGTTGTGCTGCCGTTCCTGCCGGGAGACTCGCTGCTGTTCATTGCCGGCGCATTCTGCGCAACGGGGGCGATGAACGAGTGGCTGCTGATGGGATTGCTCATCATCGCCGCAGTAACCGGCAACACCGTCAACTACTGGATCGGGCGCGCGATCGGGCAGAAGGTGTTTACCCATGATTACCGCTGGCTGGACAAAGACGCACTGCGCAAGACGCATGCGTTCTACGAGAACCACGGCGGCAAGACGATCATCCTTGCGCGCTTTGTCCCGGTCGTACGCACCTTTGCACCTTTCGTGGCAGGCGTCTCGGCAATGACCTTCGCCAAGTTCCAGTTTTTCAATATCGTCGGCGCGCTTATCTGGGTGGTGGGGCTGGTTGTGGCCGGCTATTTCTTCGGCAACATTCCATTCATCCGCAACCATCTCAACACGATTGTCATTGTCGGCGTTGGAGCGGCTGTGATTCCGGTGGCGCTCGGCGGCATGTGGAAAGTGTACAGAAAGCTTGCTGGAGTCCGCAGATAGGAAATCCAGCCCGGGATACCCTATAGCGGTACGGTGACCATCAAACCGCTATAAAAAAGAAGCCGTGCAAGCGGCTTCTTTTTTGAGCGACGCTGATTTACGGCTAAAACTCTTTCCATTCGTCAGACGCAGAACTCCCGGTAGTCAATCTCGCCGGTGCCTTGGCAGGAGCCTTTTTTACTACCCCCGCCCTTGGTTCCGTCTTTGCCGCTGCTCGGCTTGCCTTGCGTTGCACAACTACTGCCAGTTGCTCCGCCTGCTGGTCGACCTTGAAGACGCTGACCGCGCGCGACAGTGTGCCTGCCTGGTCCTGCATGCTCTGCGCGGCTGCAGCCGCCTGTTCCACCAGCGCGGAGTTCTGCTGGGTCATTTCATCCATCTGCGTGATCGCCTGGTTCACCTGTTCGATGCCGGCGCTCTGTTCCTGGCTGGCGGCGGTGATTTCGGACATGATGTCGGCCACGTGCTTGACCGAGGTGACGATCTCGTCCATGGTCTTGCCGGCGTTGTCGACGAGCTGGGAGCCGGCGTCGACCTTCTCTACTGAATCGCTGATCAGCGCCTTGATTTCCTTCGCCGCGGCAGCGGACCGCTGCGCCAGGTTGCGCACCTCGGTTGCCACCACGGCGAATCCGCGGCCCTGTTCCCCGGCGCGTGCCGCCTCGACCGCGGCGTTGAGCGCCAGGATGTTGGTCTGGAAGGCGATGCCGTCAATGACGCCGATGATGTCGACGATCTTGCGCGAGCTTTCCTTGATGGAGTTCATGGTTTCGACCACTTGGCCGACGACCTGGCCGCCGCGCATCGCCACGTCGGAAGCAGATACGACCAGTTGGTTGGCCTGCTTGGCATTCTCGGCATTCTGCTTGACCGTCGACGTCAGCTCTTCCATGGAAGAGGCCGTTTCCTCGAGCGAGCTCGCTTGCGCCTCGGTGCGAGCCGACAGGTCGGCATTGCCGGAAGCGATCTGGCCCGAGGCGGTCGCAATCATTTGCGTCCCTGAGCGGACCTGGCCGACCGTGCCAGCGAGGCTGGTGATCATGTCTTTCAGCGCTTGCAGCAACTGGCCGGTTTCGTCCCTGGTTTTCACGTCGATATGCGTGGTCAGGTCGCCGCCGGCAACTCGGCGCGCGGCGTCGACGGCTTCATTCAGCGGACGCGCGATCGAACCGGTGATCCAGATGGCAAAACCGATGCCGGCCAGTGTCGCCACCACGCCAAGTCCAATCATCAGGTAGCGCGATTTTTCGACAACGGCGTGAGCCTCCATGCCGCTGGCTTCGGCTTCTTTCTTGTGCAACTGGACCAGTTCCTGGATCGTCGACAGCAGCGTATCAAGGGCGGGGAAGGTCTCGGTCTTCATCATCTTCGCCGCGTCGTCGCGTCTGTCTTCCTCGATCAGCTCGGCTACCTTGAGGAAAGAAACCGCATAGGCCGCGCGTGCTGCCTGAACCTTGGCAACGATCGCCTTGTCGGCGTCGCTGTGGACGAGCTTGTTCAGGGTGTCGAGAGCCGCATCGATCTCCTTCTTGTTGCGGTCGATGCGCTCGTAGCTCGTGGCCCGCTCGGATTTCTCGAGGATGAACAGCGCGAGCGTCCGCCTTGCGTCTTCGCGCGCCGCTTCATCGATGGAGTGCGCCGCATTGGAGCTAACCAGGTCTTCGCGGATGATTTTTTCGTTCAGCGCCTCGATCGATGCGAAGCGCGTGATGCTGATCAGGATCGAGGTCAGCATCAGCGCGATCAGCACGGCGAAGCCGGCGCCGAGGCGCACGCTGATCTTGAGGTTTGCGAAATGCATTCTTGTCTCCGCGTTGTAATTCGCATCCGTTGAGGGAAAAAGCCGCCCTGTGGCCGCTGCCAGCGGCGAGCGGTCATGAATGATTGTCAGTTTGTTTGTCGCCGCAGAGGCGGTTACTTACGCGGCAATGCTTTCGATCAAGCCCATTTCGGCGCTCGACATGAGCTTGTCGATGTCGACCAGGATCAGCATGCGCTGGTCGACGGTGCCCAAGCCGACCAGATAATCGGTATTGAGCGCGGTGCCCATTTCCGGCGCAGGTTTGATTTGATCGGCGGCCAGGGTGATCACATCGGACACGCTGTCGACCACCATGCCGACGACCCGGCCGTTGATGTTGAGGATGATGACGACCGTGAACTGGTCGTAGGTCGGCGTGCCGAGGTTGAATTTGATGCGCATGTCCACGATCGGGACGATGATGCCGCGCAGGTTGACCACACCCTTGATGAAGTCGGGCGCGTTCGCAATGCGTGTCGGCTCTTCGTAGCCACGCAGTTCCTGCACCTTGAGGATGTGAATGCCGTATTCCTCCTTACCCAGCGTGAAGGCCAGAAATTCGCGGGCTGCGATATCGTCGGCGGAATCGGCTGTTGCGGCTGTCGTTGTCTGCATCATGATCCTTGTCCTTTTAAGGAAGACGCACAATGCCGGGCGCCCGGAACGGCAGGCGCGGCATGGAACTGGGTGAATATTTCTATCCCGCAATTAAGAGTAGCAGACTCTCAAGCAGTTTGCGATACCGCGACGTTGTAAACGGGCGGCAAATGAAACGGAGCGCGGAGAAGAATAGGGCGACCGGTCGGGGGCAGCCGGCAATCGTGCGGGATGACGAAGTGACAATGCTGCGTGGCAGGTGAATCCGGAGACTGCCGGCGTGCGCACTACGCCGGCATCTCAGTTGCAGCGCTTTCTTAAAACTCTTCCCAGTCGGCGTCGCCGGGACCCGTTTTCGCGGTCGGCGGGAGCGCGGGCCGGGGACGTGCCGGACGGGCGGGGACAGCCGGACCCTTGGCTTTCGGCGCGATCACCGGTTTCGCCTGCACGGCCGTCGCCGAAATCGTTTGCATCAGCGAGGTCTCGCCTTCCTTGAGTTTGAACACGCTCACCACCGTCGACAGGTTGCGCGCCTGCTCCTGCAGGGAGGTTGCAGCGGAGGCCGCCTCTTCGACCAGCGCGGCGTTCTGTTGCGTAACGTTGTCCATCTGGATGATCGCCTGGTTGATCTGTTCGATCCCGGCGGTCTGTTCGTTGCTGGCGGCGGCAATTTCGCTGATGATGTCCGTCACGTGACGTACGCTCGACACCACCTCGTCCATGGTGGCGCCGGCCTGGTCGACCAGCTTGGCGCCGGTGCCTACCTTTTCCACCGAGTCGCTGATCAGGGCCTTGATTTCCTTGGCCGCGGCCGCCGAGCGCTGTGCCAGGTTGCGGACCTCCGAGGCGACGACCGCGAAGCCGCGGCCCTGTTCACCTGCGCGAGCGGCTTCCACGGCGGCGTTCAAGGCCAGGATGTTGGTCTGGAAGGCAATACCGTCGATGACGCCGATGATGTCGACGATCTTCTTGGCCGATTCATTGATCGAACCCATCGTTTCCACTACCTGCGAAACCACGGTTCCGCCTCGGACTGCCACCTCCGATGCGGTTGCGGCCAGCTTGTTGGCTTGCGCCGCGTTGTCGGCATTGTGCTTGACGGTCGAGGTCAGTTCTTCCATCGACGAGGCGGTCATCTGGAGCGAACTGGCCTGGTCTTCGGTGCGCGACGACAGGTCCATGTTGCCTTGTGCGATTTCGCTCGAAGCGGTCGTAATGGTATTGGTCCCGGCCCGCACCTCGCCGACGATGCGAACCAGGCTCTCGTTCATGTCGCGTAGTGCCGCGAGCAATTGGCCAGTCTCGTCTTCCGATTCGACTATCACCTTGGTGCTCAGGTCGCCGTTGGCGACACGGCGGGCGACATGGACGGCGCCGCGCAGGGGAGTGGTAATGCTGCGCGTGACATACCATGCAATGAATGCACCGACGGCGAGGGCCGCCGCAGCCAGGAGCAGCGTCAACAGGCGGGCGTTGGTATAAGCATCAGTTGCTTCGACGGCAGTCGCCTTGGCCAGCTTCTGCTGATGGGTGATCATTTCGTCGATGGCTGCCAGCCAGGTCCGCTGGTGGGGGACCACGCTGCTCAGCAGGACCGGAATCACGTCACCTTGCTTCTTTGCCAACTGGGTCGCCTTTTCGACGCCGGGTTTCGTGGCCGCCTGCCCGGCTTCGATCTTCGCCAGCAGGGCCTTGCCGGTCGTGTCGGTGATCAGCTTGCCGAGGGCGGCCATGCTGCCCTGATATTCGGCGTCGGCCGCGCTCATTTGCTTGATCTCGTTATTGACGGCATCTTCGTCCGTCATCACGGAGACATTACGTACGCCGACCGCGGCCAGCATGACGGCCTGGCGCATGTCCGTCAGTTCCTTGATGATGACGTTGCTCTCGTTGATCACCTTGTCCAGGCTGTTGTGGATGTTGGACATGCGCGAAAGACTTGCCAGTGCCAGTACAACGAGGAGCAGCAGGACCAGGCCGAAGCCCAGGCCGAGACGGGTGCCGATGTGAAGATTGCGAATTTTCATTTGTCTTCCCGATTGACAGCGGAGGGTAGCGATGCCTCTGTCATGACGTTGATGGATGGGGCGGAACAAGTGTCCGGCGTGGATGCCGGTGCGCCCGAAAAGGCTTGTGCAGTGCAAAAGCCCCCAACAGTTGCGCAGGCATCGAATTCGCTGCGCAGTCTCGTACTCTGATGGTACGTCAATTGTTCTAGCCTATATTAAAACGCAGTTCACGTGACGGTCACCTTCGTATTTATACTTATTGAAGTGGCATGGAAGATCTCCGATCTGGCGCGTGACTGCGCTTGCGGGGTAGCTTTGTTCGAATGCAGTGTAGAGTGCGCGATATTCTCCCACTCGTACTGGCAGCTGCAGGAAAGTGTGGCGCGTTCGCCACGATCCGGATGCAGACTCAGGTCATGCGGTTCTTGGCCAGAGGCGGATTCTTCGCAAAGTATTTCTTGATGCCCTTGAGGACGGCGTCGGCCATCTGGTCCTGGTAGGCGTCGTCGGTCAGCTTCGCCTCTTCTTCCGGATTGGAGATGAAGGCGGTTTCGATCAGGATGCTCGGAATGTCAGGCGCCTTCAGGACCGCAAAACCGGCCTGCTCGACGGCGTTCTTGTGCAGGCGGTTGATGCCGCCGATTTCATTGAGCACCGCTTTGCCGACCTTCAGGCTGTCGTTGATCTGGGCGGTCGTGGACAGGTCCAGCAGCACGTGGGCGAGCTGCCGGTCGTGTGATTTGATGTTGACGCCGCCGATCAGGTCGGCCGCGTTTTCCTTGTTCGCGAGCCAGCGGGCAGCGGTCGACGACGCACCTTTCTCGGACAGCACGAACACCGAGGAGCCGCGTGCGGTGGCTTCGATCCATGCGTCTGCGTGGATGGAGACGAACAGATCGGCCTGCACCTTGCGCGCCTTCTGCACGCGGGTGTGCAGCGGGACGAAATAGTCGCCGTCGCGCGTGAGCATGACGCGCATGTTGGGCTGGTTCTCGATTTTGTTTTTGAGGCGCTTCGCGATTGCCAGTACGACGTCCTTCTCCCGGCTGCCGGCGCGGCCGATGGCGCCGGGGTCTTCGCCGCCATGGCCGGGATCGAGCGCGATGGTGATCATGCGCGTCAGCGTTTGCGACTTGTCTTCCTTGATCTCGGCCTTCGCTGTCTGCACTTCCGCGGGCACGGGTTGCGGTTCGGGCTTTGCTTCGGCGACCGGTGGCTTGATCTCCGCCGGCTTGTTCCATTCGCCCTTCTGGATCAGGGCCAGGATCGGGTCGGGCGGATTGACCGGGTACAGGTCGAAGATCAGGCGGTGACGGTACTCGCCGATCGGGGCGAGCGTGAACACCTGCGGATTGACTTCTTCCTTCAGGTCGAAGACCAGGCGCACGACGTTCGGCCGGTTCTGGCCGACGCGCACTTGCTTGATGTAGGGGTCGTTCGGTTGGATCTTGGCGACCAGTTCCTTCAGGGTCGGATTGAGCTCCAGGCCTTCGATGTCAACCACCAGCCGTTCCGGATCCTTCACGATGAAGTGGCTGGTCTTCAGGTTGGTATCGTTCTCAAGCGTGACGCGGGTGTAGTCTTCGGCCGGCCACACGCGCACCGCCATGATCTGGGCCGCGCGCGAGGGCAGGGAAGCAAAAACGGAGAGAAGGAGGGTGCCGCCGGCTTTGATCACGGTGCGGCGGATTCCTGTTGTCACAGATTTGGTGCGAATTTCAGACGGTCGAGGCATTGACTACCCTGGTCGGTCAACCCGTGTAATTCTATATCACGACCGTGCCCTTTGATGCTCAAATGCACCTTTATGTCTGGCGCGGGCAACACGCCGGCGGCCTTTTCGGGCCATTCGATGATGCAAACGGTGTTTTCGTTGAAGTGCTCGCGGAAGCCGGCGTCGAGGAATTCTTCGGGACTGGCGAGGCGGTACAGGTCGAAATGGACGATTTCCGTCGGGCGGCCGTCCACCTGGACCATATAGGGCTCCGCCAGGGTGTAGGTCGGGCTTTTCACATGGCCTTCGTGGCCGGCGGCATGCAGCATGGCCCGGGTCAGCGCGGTTTTTCCGGCGCCGAGGTCGCCATGCAGGTAGATCGTCAGGCCGGGCGCCAGCGCGCGCGCCAGCGAGGCGCCGAGGGCGGCCGTGCCGGCTTCGTCATGCAAGTGGGTCTGGAAGTGCTGCATCTCGTAAAATGGCTTCTTTGGCGTTTTTCGCGATCGATTCTCGTGTATTCGGGAAACCCGCAACATGACCTCTCCCGATAGCAATCTAACCACCCTCGCGCTGGCGATCAAGGCGTGGGGCCGCGAACTCGGCTTTGCGGAAATCGGCATTACCGATGTCGACCTGAACCAGGCGGAGGCCGGCTTTCAGGCATGGCTGGATGCCGGATTCCACGGCGAGATGGATTATATGGCAGCACACGGAATGAAGCGCGCGCGGCCGGCGGAACTGGTGCCGGGTACGGTGCGTGTCATCACCGCCCGCATGAACTATCTTCCGCGCGATACCCAGCCGGGATGGCGCGACGCGGAGGAGCGGCGCGCCGGCGACCCGCAGCAGGCGGTCATTTCCGTCTATGCCCGTGGCCGGGATTACCACAAGGTTCTGCGCGCGCGGCTGCAGCAACTGGCCGACCGCATTCGCGCCGAGGTGGGCGAATTCGGCTACCGCGTCTTCACCGATTCCGCGCCGGTGATGGAGGTGGCGCTGGCGGAAAAGTCCGGCATCGGCTGGCGCGGCAAGCACACGCTGCTGCTCAACCGCGAGGCAGGGTCGATGTTCTTCCTCGGCGAGCTGTTCACCGACTTGCCGCTGCCGGTCGACGAACCCGGCGGCGCCTATTGCGGCCAGTGCCGCGCCTGCATCGATATCTGTCCGACGCAGGCGATCCTCGCGCCCTACAAGCTGGATGCGCGGCGGTGCATTTCCTATCTCACGATCGAGCTGAAGGGCAGTATCCCGGTCGATTTGCGTCCATTGATCGGCAATCGGGTGTACGGCTGCGACGATTGCCAGCTGGCCTGCCCGTGGAACAAGTTTGCGCAGATTTCCGCATTGCCCGATTTCGACGCGCGCAACGGACTGGACAATGCAGCCATGATCGAACTGTTTGCCTGGACCGAGGAGGAGTTCAACCGGCGATTGGAAGGCAGCCCGATCCGGCGCATCGGCCACGAACGCTGGCTGCGGAATCTGGCGGTTGGCCTCGGCAACGCGGCGCGCGCACTGCGCGGCGTGCCCGACATCATTGCCGCACTCGTGGCACGCCAGGATGATCCTTCGGAAATGGTCCGCGAACATGTTGCCTGGGCGCTGGCCCAGCATCGTTGATCAGCTCGCCAATGCCAGCCAGACCGGGATGGTGAACGCGGAGAGCACCGTGCCGGCCGAAATCAGGAATGCGACGAACGGCCCGTTGCCGCCCATCCGCGCAGCCAGCACGTAAGCACTCGACGCCGTCGGCAAGGCGCAGAACGCGACGGCAATCTGCAGCTGCAGCGGCGGCAGGTTCATCCAGCGCCCAAGGAAATAGCCGATTGCCGGCAGCGCAAGCAGTTTGACTGCGAGGAAATACACGGCCAGCCCTTTCGCTTCGTGTAGTCCGGAAAGCCTCAGGCCGGCCCCGACTGTCAGCAGCCCGACCGCAATCGATGCGTTCGACATGCGTGACAGCGTGGCGCCAATCACCTCCGGCAGCTGCAATCCCAGGAGGTTGAATGCCATGCCTCCTGCAGTTGCCATCAGCAACGGATTCTTCGCCAGTTCCTGCAGCAGCCCGCCACCCCGGTGCACCAGCGCGTGCACCGCCGCCATGTTGCAGATCGGGACGGCGAAACCGATGATCAATGCCATCAGCGTCGTCCCCTGTTCGCCAGCCAGCCGCGAGGCAATGGCGAGTGCAATATAGGAATTGAAGCGGAAGGCGGTCTGGACGCCCGACTCGAACATCATGGGCGGGCTTTTGAACAGTGCCTTTGCCAGCCAGCCGAGCGCAATGCCGGAGACGACCACGATCAACGCGACCTGCAGCATCTTCCCCGTCGTGTCGAAATCGAATTCGGTGCGTGAGGTGGTATAGAACAGCAGTGCGGGGAAGAGGAAGTAATAGATCAGCTTTTCCAGCCCGCTCCAGAACTGCGTGCCCCAGTCGGTAAACCGCATCAGCAGGAAGCCGAGCAGGATCAGCGCGAAGTCGGGGAAGAGGATGGTGGCGATCGACATGGAACGGGGCTGGATTGCGGTGAGGGACCGTCAATCTTACCGAGTATTCCCTGTTCCCGCCGTCGGGGATAATGCGTAGTGCGGCAGCCCGCTATGCCGCTTACTTCAGCAGCCTGGCCAGCTCAACGGCGGTCTTCACATTCATCTTGTCGAAGATGTGTGCCCGGTGTACTTCCACCGTGCGCATGCTGATGCCGAGTTCATCAGCGATCACCTTGTTCATTTTGCCTGCAAGAATGAGGTCGAGGACTTCCCGCTCGCGGATGGAGAGGGTGGCAAGCCGGGTATGCACCTCGGCGGTGGCGCCTGCCTCGCGCGAAGCGGCAAGCGCTTCCTCGACGCGGTCCATCAGTTTGTTGTCGTTGAACGGCTTCTCGAAGAAGTCGAACGCCCCGCGCTTGAGCGTGTCGACCGCCATCGGCACGTCGCCGTGTCCGGTAAGGAAGATGACGGGCATGCGCTGCGTCAGGCCGCGCGTGGCGAGGGTGTCGAACAACGCGGCGCCGCTCATGTCCGGCATGCGCACGTCGAGCAGGATGCATTCGCCCTGCGGGTCGAAAGCCTTGCGCCCGTCGAGTGCGGCGAGAAAGGCGGTTCCGCTGTCGTATGCACCGGTCTCGATGGCGCGCGAACGGGCGAGCCAAGTCAGCGAGTCGCGAATTACCTCTTCGTCATCTACGATGTGCAGCATGCTGTCTCCTCGATTGCGAACGCGCGCAGACGTCCGTTTTTCCCAATTATAGTGAGTTGTCCTGGGACGGACCGTTTCATGCGTGTCCGGCATGGGCGCAAATGCTCATTTTTGTTCGGTTGAGACCGATTCCGCCAGAACATCCATCTGAACCGGAAGGGTGAACCGGAAAATCGTCCCGCCTGCCGGATTATTTGCATGTACCAGGGTGCCGCCGTGGAATTCGACCGTGGTGCGGCAGATGTTCAGGCCCATGCCCATGCCTTCGGCCTTGGTCGAGAAGAATGGCGAGAACAGGCGCGCCGCGACCTCCTCCGGAATGCCGTGCCCCTGGTCGATGACGGAAATAATGACGTTGCGTTGCGGCGCCGATGCCGACACCGATTCGGCCCCCTGTTCCGCGACAATGCGCAGGATGCGCCGCTCAGGGGCGACTTCCTGCATCGCCTCGATGGCATTGCGGGTGAGATTGAGCAACACTTGTTCCAGCATCACGCGGTCGGCCAGGACGTTCGGCAGTTGCGGGGCGACATGAACCTGGATCGTCACGAAAAACTGGCGCGCTTGCAGTTCGACCAGCGGAATCACGCTGTCGATCAGGGACTGCACCGTGATCGGCTCTCGGCTTGGTTCGCGTCGTTTCACAAAGGTGTGCACGCTGCGGATGATGTGCCCCGCCCGCTGCGCCTGCGTGCTTGCTTTTTCGAGGGCCGGCTTGAGTACGCCGGGATCGAGGTGCATGCCTTTTGCGGCGCTGTTCTCGATCAGGTTCAACGCGCCGGTCGTGTAGCTTGAAATGGCGGCCAACGGCTGGTTGAGTTCGTGGGCGAGGGTGGACGCGATTTCGCCCATGGTCGCCAGGCGGGCGCTCGCCTGCAGTTTCTCCTGCTGGCGCCGGTTCAGGTCTTCCACCTTCTTGCGATCGGAAATATCGAGGATCGATCCCATCCAGCCCGTCTGCTTGCCCGTATCGTCAACCAGCGGCGATTCGAAAATCAGGACCGGAAATCGCTCCCCGTTGGAGCGCTGGAAAATGGTTTCGAACTGCGGCGTGGCCAGGCCGGCGAGCACGCGGGTGAAGCGCTGCTGGTACTCGTCCATTTGTTCCGGAGCCCAGTAGGGCATGGGCGGCGCCTTGCCGACCAGGTCTTCGGCCGCGATGCCGACCATCTCGCAGAAGGCCGGATTGACGTAGGTGATGCGTCCCTCCAGGTCGCGCGCACGCAGGCCGGTCATCAGCGAGTTCTCCATCGCGGTACGGAAGGCAACCTGTTGCCGCAGCGCGCCTTCCGCCGCCAGCCGGCGGTTGATGTCGCGCCACAGCGCAATCAGGCTCCAGATCAAGCCGACCGACAGGGCGATGACTGAACCGACCAGCAGGTTGGGCAGGAGCTTGGGTGCGCTCTTGACGCTGTTGGTGCGCAGCGTGAGATTTGCATACGGCACGTCAAGCGCGCGGCTGTGGGTATAGACACCGCGGCCGGGGCCGCCGGCCGCACGCTTGGCGACGATGTTGTCATCGCCGTCGGTCAGCACGATTTCATTGTCCTGGGCAAACCACCACGGCACCATTTCATCCAGGATGCTGTTCACCGAGTAGCTGGCGACGAGATTGCCGAGGTACTGGTCGCCCAGGTAGAGCGGCACGTGGTAGTCCATCAGCATCGGGCCGCTCAGCCCGGGCGGCGGCGCCGGCTGGCTGTACTGAGGCGTCCTGGTCGCTCGCGCGCGTTCGGCGGTGATGCGGGAACTGGCGGACAAATCGGTCAGCGTAATCGAGGAATCGTCGGTAGACGCAACAGTCTTTCCCTGCGCGTCGAGCCAGACGATGCGGTTCAATTCGCGGTTATTGCGGATCAGGACTGCCATCCGGTCCTGCAGGCGCTTGCCGGAAAGGTAGCCGGTGCTGATTTCATTGCCAATCAGACGGATGCTGTCCTCGTTGCGGTCGAGCTGGAAGCGGATGGTCTGCTCCACCCACAGCGTGTCCGCGATCAGCTGTTCCTGGCGTTCGTTCGCTTCCATTTGCTGTGCCTGCCAGGGCAGCCACAGCATCGTCGACAGGAACAGCAGCACCAGCAGCATCGGCACCAGCCAGTGCCAGATCCGCTTGCGCCCGGGGAAGCCGAGACTCAACAGGGTAGCGAGTTGTTTGTTAAGCATGATCGGGCAGGGGCGCGCGGGCAGGATTATTCATGACAGGCTCCAGTGTAGCCGACCGACAAGCGCCGATGACGGGGAACGATTGTGGTTATCCACAGTTGTTGTGCTCTTTCGGCCCGATGACAATGGTTCAACCAGAAGTCTACCCATACCCCGGAGCGCAGATTCCCCATGAAACTTGTTGCATGGTTTCTCGTACTTGCTGCGGCCTTGGCAAACGCCGGAACCCAGGCGCAAGCCCAGTCGCCGATCGTCATCAAGTTCAGCCACGTGGTGGCTGCCGATACGCCCAAGGGCAAGGCGGCCGAACGCTTCAAGCAACTTGCCGAGAAGGCAACCGGCGGACGCGTGCGCGTCGACGTCTATCCCAACAACCAGCTGTACAAGGACAAGGAGGAGCTGGAAGCCCTGCAGCTCGGTGCAGTGCAGATGCTCGCTCCCTCCCTGGCCAAGTTCGGGCCGCTGGGCGTGCGCGAGTTTGAAGTGTTCGATCTTCCCTACATTTTCCCGACCAAGGAGGTTCTCTACCGGGTGACGGAGGGAGAGATCGGGCAGGGTCTGCTGAAAAAGCTGGAATCGAAGGGCATCACCGGCCTGGCATTCTGGGACAACGGTTTCAAGGTCATGTCGGCCAACAAGCCGATCAGGACGCCCGCCGACTTCAAGGGATTGAAGATGCGCATCCAGCCGTCCAAGGTGCTCGACGCGCAGATGCGGGCCCTCGGCGCCAGTCCGCAGGCCTTGTCCTTCAACGAGGTCTACCAGGCCTTGCAAAGCGGCGTGGTCGACGGCACCGAAAATCCGCCGTCAAATTTCTATACGCAGCGGATGCACGAGATGCAGCGCCACCTGACGGTGTCCAACCACGGTTACCTCGGCTACGCGGTCATCGTCAACAAGAAGTTCTGGGATGGCCTGCCGTCAGGCATCCGCTCGGCACTCGAGGGCGCGATGAAAGAAGCGACCAAGTACGCCAATGCGATCGCGCAACAGGAAAACGAGGCAGCGATGGAAGCAATCCGCCGTTCCGGCAAGACGACGGTTTACGTCCTGTCCGATAAGGAGAGGGAAGAGTGGCGCAGGACGCTCCTCTCCGTGCACAAGGAAATGGAGCCGCGCATCGGCAAGGACCTGCTTGCCGAGGTGTACCGCGAAGCAGCGGTCTATGCGGCCCGATGACACGCGAAAATCCGGAAAGCCTTACGTGGGGATTCCGGCTTTTCACATGGAGTGGCACCGTTTTACAGGAGGATCTCTAGGAAAATCAATGGGTTGTACGTATTGCAAAGGATGGCACGAAGAATGCAAATCAATCCCGGCGTCATTGTTTTTTGTGCGGTATGCCTACCGTAGTTGTATCCCAATGCAATTGAATCCAATTAGAGGAGAGGAGAAATGAAATTGAATAAGCTGTTGCTTGCACTTGTGTCCGGCCTTGCGTTCGCAGCGTCCGCTCACGCGGACAATTACCCGAGCAAGCCGATCACCCTGATCGTTCCGTTCGCCCCTGGCGGCACCACTGACATCGTCGCGCGCATTGTTGCCGACAAGCTGGGCAAGGAGCTCGGCCAGACGGTCGTGGTGGAAAATCGCGGCGGCGGCGGCGGCAGCATTGGCGCTGCTGCCATTTCCAAGGCCGCGCCGGACGGATACACCATCGGCGTGTCCACCGTGTCCACGCATGCCGTGAACCCCGCGTGCAATCCCAGGCTCGGCTATGACCCGATTTCCGGCTTTGCGCCGATTACCAATATGGCACGTACGCCCAACGTGCTGACGGTCAACTCCAAGTTCCCCGCGCAGGATTTCAAACAGTTCCTCGAACAGGTAAAAAAGAATCCGGGCAAGCTGAACTACGCGACTTCGGGCACCTGCAGCATCCAGCATATGGTCGGCGAACAGTTCAAGGCATCCACCGGGACATTCATCCTGCACATTCCGTACCGCGGTGCCGGCCCGGCCCTGAACGATCTGCTGGGCGGTCAGGTGGACATGATGTTTGATAACCTGCCCTCCTCGATGTCGCATATCCAGACAGGCAAGCTGCGTCCGCTGGCCATCGCCTGGAACAAGCGCCTGGATGCCTTGCCGAACGTCCCGACCTTCGCGGAGCTGGGACTGAAACAAGTGAACGATCCAGCCTGGTACGGCCTCATCGCGCCGCCGAAGACCCCGGAAGACGTCATCAAGAAGCTGAACGCGGCAGCGGTCAAGGTGCTGAACATGCCTGAGGTCAAGGAACGGTTGAAGCAGCAGGGCGCAGAACCGGTTGGCAATACGCCGGCCGAGCACGCCGCTGAAATCAAGACCGAGCTTGAAAAAATGAAGAACGTGGTGACCAAGCAGGGCATCAAGTTCGACGGCACCTGATTCGAGTCATAACATGCCATAAGGTGCCATTACGGCCGCACTGCGGGCCGCCGCGATCCGGATGCGGAGCGGCGGCCCATTTTGTTTTCGGTGATGGTGGTGATCTGTTTATGTATCGTGTATAACGAAACAACAAATTCAAGGTTGAGCCGCAGTGTTCCTTCGCTTTTTTCGATTGATAACTGCTTGTTCGGTTGGCAATATGCCGCTTTGCCTTTCCGGCCCTTGCCAATCAATACGCAGGCACTCCCGGCATATCATGTCTTCAACCCGCGACCGGCTGCCTGCTCATCCAAGTTCAACGTTTTAGCTTATTGGGATCATTATGGACTTCTCTAATCCACAATTCTGGGTGGCACTGATGCAGATCGTCGCGATCGACATTGTGCTCGGCGGTGACAACGCAGTGGTAATCGGGCTGGCCTGCCGCCGCCTTCCGGAGCATCAGCGCCGACTCGGCATTTTGTGGGGCATGGCCGGCGCAATCGGCTTGCGCGTCGTACTGATCCTGTTTGCCGTCACGCTGCTGGCCGTTCCCTACCTGAAGCTGGTTGGCGCCGCGTTGTTGTTGTGGATTGGCATCAAGCTGCTTTTGCCGGAAGACGACGAAGGCGGTCATAAGATCGAGGCGGGCGCAACGCTTGCCGCCGCCATCAAGACAATCATTATCGCTGACGCAGTCATGAGTCTCGATAACGTGATCGCGATCGCCGGCGCGGCGAAGGACAGCAAGTTCCTGATCGTCTTCGGCCTGCTGCTCAGCATCCCGATCATCATGCTCGGCAGCCAGTTGGTTATCAAGCTGATGGATCGCTTCCCGATCGTGATCGTGGCTGGTGGTGCCCTCCTCGGCTGGATTGCCGGCGGCATGGTGGTGACCGACGTCGCCGTGGGCAGCTGGTTCGAAACTGTGCTTCCGGCTTCGAAGTGGGCGGGCCCGCTGCTTGGAGCGCTCATTGTCGTGATTGTGGGCAAGCTGCTGGCGGCGCGAGCGGAAGCCAGGGAAAGCGGGCCGCTGGAAGACCTGGCAACGGACAAATCGGAAAGCAGCGCCAAGTAAGCGCGTTGTTGTCGAAATCACAAACCTACTGTCGGAGAATAGCGATGCTGAAAGTCTTGTTGGCCGTTGACGGTTCCGAAAGCTCGTTGCATGCGGTCGCGCATATGGTCAAGCGTGCGAGCACATTGAAAGATGCTTATCAGGTTCACCTGGTCAATGTGCAGTACCCGCTGCATGGAAGTGTCGCGACATTTGTGGATGCATCACAAATAAAGCAATACCACCATGATGAAGGAATGAAGGTGCTAGCCCCAGCCAAGGAGAAGCTCGATGCGGCTGGGGTGCCCTACCAGGCCCACTTGTTTGTTGGGGAGCCGGCAGAAGTCATTACGCGTTTCGCCAAAGAGCATAACTGCGACGAAATCGTAATTGGCACGCGCGGACTCTCCGGCATCTCGAGCCTGCTGGTCGGCTCGGTCGCCACCAAGATCATCCACCTGGCCGAAGTGCCGGTGTTGCTCGTCAAGTAAGAAACCTCCGGCTGCCGCTTTCCATGCGGCAGCCCTACCGCGGCTGGACAGTTGCCGCGCATGCGCTGTTCGCCGGCAGGCATTGCCATCCTGGCTCACCCTTCCTTGCTGATTTGGTAACGAATGCGTGAAGGACATGCATTCTTCGCATCGTTTTTCAGATAGAACAAGCACTTCCACTGCGGCTTTCCACAATTGAGAACGATATAGCCACTCGTAATAATGGTGCATGGAGAGACGCTAGCCGGTGCAGTTTCTTGCGCATGCAATGAATTCAACGGCAAGCGATTCAATTCAGTTGTTCTTTGTGTATCAAATATCAATTATTGGAGGAGTGACGCCCATGAACATCAAGTCTTTGCGTTTTGTTGCCGGTCTCGCCCTGGTCGCCAGCACTGCGGCGTATGCACAGTCCTACCCGGCCAAGACGATTACCGTGATCGTACCGTTTGCTGCAGGCGGCCCGACTGACACGGTGGCTCGCCTGGTCGGCCAGTCGATGAGCAAGACGCTCGGTCAGCAAGTGATCATCGAGAACGTCGGCGGCGCCGGCGGCACTATCGGCGCAGCGCGCGTCGCCAAGGCCGACCCGGACGGCTACACCCTGCTGCTGCATCATATTGGTCAATCCACCGCACCCGCGCTGTACCGCAAGCTGTCTTATAACGCGCTGGACAGCTTCGAGCCGGTCGGCCTGATCACTGACGTACCGATGGTCTTCGTTGCGCGCAAGGATTTCCCCGCCAAGGACTTCAAGGAACTGCTCGCGTATGTCAAGGCCAACAAGGAAAAGGTGACCTATGCCAACGCCGGTGTTGGCTCCGCATCGCATCTTTGCGGCATGCTGTTCATGAGCGCCATCGATACTGACCTGACCACGGTTCCGTACAAGGGCACCGGCCCGGCGATGAATGACCTGCTGGGCGGCCAGGTGGACTTCATGTGCGACCAGACCACCAACACCACAAGCCAGATCAAGAGCGGCAAGATCAAGGCCTACGGCGTTACCACCAAGTCGCGCGTGCCGTCGCTGAGCGACATCCCGACCCTGCACGAAGCCGGCCTGCCCAACTTTGAAGTGGCAGTGTGGCATGGCCTGTATGCACCGAAGGGCACACCGAAGCCGGTGGTTGATTCGCTGTCGAAGGCACTGCAGACTGCGCTGAAGGATCCGACCGTCAAGCAGCGCTTCGGCGAACTCGGCACCGAGCCGGTCGCGGAATCGCGCGCGACGCCGGACGCCCATCGTGCATTCCTGAAGGCCGAAATCGACAAGTGGAGTCCGATCATCAAGAAGGCTGGCGTCTTCGCTGACTGATCCTCGGTCTCCCTCATGCTTTAACCGGCGCACCGGACGGGTAGCAGGAAGCCCGCCGGTGCGTCACAGTCGATCCGGCACAAGTCTGGCGGCTGCAAAATGGGATAAGATGCCGTCACCGCCTTGGCGTTGCGGCGGCGAGCAGGAAGGCATTCCTCCCATCGATTCAAATAGGTAGAAGGAGATTCGCTTTGCCATCGTTCATTCGCGACCCCAAGGATTTCTGGTCCGGGGTCATCTTCGTCGTTTTCGGCCTTGCTGCCGTCGTCATCGGGCGCGATTACTCAATGGGCTCTGCCGGCCGTATGGGGCCGGCCTATTTCCCCACTGTGCTCGGTGCCATCCTGACCTTGATCGGCCTGATTGGTGTGGTGCGCTCCATGATCAAGTCCGGCAGTCCGGTCGGCCGCTTCGCCATCCGCGAAATCTTCCTGGTCATGCTGTCGGTGGCCGTGTTCGGCCTGCTGGTGCGCGGCGCCGGCCTGGCCATCAGTGTGATTCTGGTCGTCATGGTGTCCGGTTACGCCAGCATCAAGTTCAAGGTCGGGCCCTACTTGTTGCTGGGAGTGGGCATGGCGGTGTTCTGCGTGCTGATTTTCGTCAAGGCGCTCGGCTTGCCGATGCCCATGTTCGGGCCCTGGCTCGGTTTCTAAGGAGAACAGAACATGGA